>NZ_JARGYC010000013.1 GCF_029168335.1 Psychromarinibacter sediminicola | reverse complement strand
TCTGGCGAGGATCGTGCCAAGTGTCCGACATTCATGCTTATGTCTCCGACAGCGCAAAGTTCGACCGCGACCCGGCGGGTCGGCGCTGCACGGCGTTCCGCTCGACCGGGGCCGCTGCCCGGCAATCCCGAGAAAATCGTGTCGTGTAGTATGGCCTGAACCGGCCTCCCCGGCCGGCGCCCGCACGCCTCACACGGCTTCCCAGACGCCACTGTCGATCGACCGTTCCATGGCGTCGATGATGCGAATGTTCTCCAGACCGAACGCGAAGTCCGGGTCGCAGCCCCCGGCGCCGCAGATGCCGGCGATCAGGTCGCGCACCTCGATCACCTTCACGTCGAAATAGCCCAGCCCGCCGCCGGCGAAGTCGAACGGGAAGAAGGCCGCGAAGTGCGGGATCTGGCTGCCGGCCAGCAGGGTCTTGAAGCCGCGGTCGGGTTTCGGGTCGCCGAAGCGCGCGACCTTCAGCTCGTTGAACCGCTCGCCGTCCATCAGGATCGTGCCCTCGGTCCCCGAGATCTCCCAGTAGATCCCGAACACCTTGCCGGCCGACACGCGGCTGGCCTCGATCGTGCCCCCCGCCCCGCTGGCGAAGCGGACCATCGCCTGCAGCTGGTCCTCGTTCTCGACTTCGCGGCGCGGGGCACCGGCGCCAGCCTTGGCCCCGTAGCCGGCGGCGCCCTGCGGCTCCGGCCGGGTCGGAAAGTAGGTCTGCGCCTGGGCGATGGTGCTGTCGACCCGGCCCATCAGATACTGCGCCACCGAGATCACGTGGCTGCCGAGATCGCCGAGCGCGCCCGACCCCGCCTCCGCCCGCGTGCAGCGCCACGAGAACGGCAGGTCGGGGTCGTTGAAGAACCCCTGGTCGAACCAGCCGCGGAACCGCATCGGCGTCCCGATCTCGCCGCGCTCGATGATCTGCCGGGCCAGCATCGCGGCCGGCGTCTTGACGTTGTTGAAGGCGACCATCGTCTTCACGCCCCGCGCCTCCGCCGCCCGCGTCATCTCCTCGGCCTCGGCCACGGTGACCGACAGCGGCTTTTCGCAATAGACGTGCTTGCCGGCCGCGATGGCGGCCAGGGCCATCTCGTGGTGCAGCATGTTGGGCGAGGTGATGTCGACCACGTCCACCTGCGGGTCGGTCACCAGCGCCCGCCAGTCGCCCGTGCTCTTTTCGAACCCGAAGCGCCCGGCGGCGTCGGCGGCGGCCTCTTCCGTGGCGTCGGCCAGCATGTAGAGATGCGGCGCCGCCGGCAGATCGCGATAGAGCAGCCCCGCGCGGTGGAAGGCGTCGGCATGGGCCTGCCCCATGAAGCCCGATCCGATCAGACCGATATTGAGTGTCCTGTGCGTCATCGGGTCTCCTTCCGGTCAGCTGCGGCCTTCGGCGGACGGGCCGCGGATACGGCCACGTCCTGCAACAGGTCCATCACTTGCCGCAGAAAGGCATCTGTGTAAATGATGGAAAAACCGCATGCGGAGCATCACATGGCGCGCCGACCGACAATCAAGGACATCGCCCGGGAGGCCGGCGTAAGCACCGCCACGGTCGACCGGGTGCTCAACGGGCGGGTGACGGTGCGCGAGGAAACGGTCCGCAAGGTGGCCGACGCCGCGCACAGGATCGGCTATCACGGGCGCGGGCTGATCGACCAGAAGCTGTCGCCGTCGGTCCCGGCCATGACCTTCGGCTTCGTGCTGCACAAGGGGCGGCAGGAGTTCTACCGGAACTTCGCCCGCGCCATCGAACAGGCCGTCGCCGCCCGGCGCGACGTCAACGGCAAGGCGATCATCCGGTTCTCGACGGAACAGAGCGCATCGGGTTTCCTGACCGAGATCGAGGCGATCTCGGGCCGGATCGACGCGCTCGCCAGCTCCGCGATCAACCACCAGAGCGTCTCGCGCGAGGTGCAGCGGCTGAAGAGCGCCGGCATCCCGACCTTCGCCCTGCTGAACGACTTCGCCCAGGGCGTCCGCGAGAACTACCTCGGCCTGAACAACATGCAGGTCGGCCGGCTGGCCGCCTGGATGCTGACCAAGACCGCACGGCGGCCGGGCAAGCTGGCCGTCTTCGTGGGCGGCAACCGCTGGCACGGGCACGAGCTGCGCGAGACCGGGTTTCGCAGCTTCGTCCGCGAAAGCGCCGCGGAGTTCACCGTGCTCGACACGCTGGTCAACCTGGAGACCCGCAAACTGACCTACGAGGCGACGCTCGAACTCCTGGCGCGGCATCCCGACCTGCAGGGGATATACGTCGCCGGCGGCGGCATGGAGGGGGCGATCGCGGCGTTGCGCGAGTCGCGGGCGCCGGAAAACGTCGCCCTCGTCGTCAACGAACTGACCGAGGACAGCCGCGCCGCCCTCGCCGACGGCTACGTGACCATGGTGATCTCGACGCCGCTGGAGCAGCTTTGCCACGACATGGTCGACATGATGATCTCCTCCGTCCGGTCGGGCTTCGGCGATACGCCGGGTCAGCATTTCCTGCAGCCGGACCTGTATCTGCCGGAATCCCTGTGACCGATTTCGGTGATGCTTTCGCATCATCCTGGACTCCCGAAATGACATCACTGGTGATGTGAAATACACTGGTCGTGATTGACCTGCGGCGCCCCTCGGCGTCATCTTGCGCGGGCCGGACGGGTCGCGATTGAAGGGTCCGCCGGCACTGGGAGGATACCGGCGATGCCGGTTCCCATAACCTGACCCCGCACCGTTGCAGCGCCCCTCCCGGGGCGGTGACGGAGGGGAGATATTGCGCCCCGGCTTCGGGGTTTCCGGCGGATGGAAACGAACCGGGTGTGCCGGACACTCGACTTGGGAGGACACCTTACGATGAAACGAACACTTGTTGCTGCCGGCATTGCCGGGCTGATGTCGACCACCGCGATGGCAGAGACCATCGGCGTCTCGATGGCGCTGTTCGACGACAATTTCCTGACCGTCCTGCGCAACGGCATGATCGACATGGCCGAGGACATGGACGGCGTTGACATCCAGGTCGAGGACGCCCAGAACGACGTGGCCAAGCAGCTCGACCAGATCAACAACTTCATCGCCTCCGGCGTCGACGCGATCATCGTGAACCCGGTCGACACCTCGGCCACCGAGGCGATGACGCGGGCCGCCGCCAGCGCCGGCGTGCCGCTGGTCTACGTGAACCGCGAGCCGATCAATGTCGACCAGCTGCCCGACAGCCAGGCCTTCGTCGCCTCGGACGAGCGCGAATCCGGCACGCTGGAGACCATCGAGATCTGCGACATCCTCGCCGAGCAGGGCACGGACCCGGCGGATGTCTACATCCTGATGGGCGAGCTGTCGAACCAGGCGGCGGTGCAGCGCACCCAGGACATCTTCGACGTGATCGAGGCGGGCAAGTGCGACGTCGAGATCAACGTCATCGACCGGCAGACCGCCAACTGGTCGCGCGACGAGGCGCAGGACCTGATGACCAACTGGCTGTCCACCGGCGAGCCGTTCGACGCCGTCATCTCCAACAACGACGAGATGGCGATCGGCGCGATCCAGGCGATGAAGGCCGCGGGCATGTCGATGGACGAGGTCGTGGTCGGCGGCATCGACGCCACGCAGGACGCGCTGCAGGCGATGGCCGCGGGCGACCTGGACGTCACCGTGTTCCAGGATGCCGCGGGCCAGGGCGCGGGCGCGCTCGACGCGGCGCTGAAGCTGGCGAACGGCGAGGAGGTGGACCAGAAGGTCTATATCCCCTTCCAGCTGGTGACGCCCGAGAACATGGAAGAGTACGCGACCAAGAACTGATCCCGCGCGGATCGGACCGAGACCGGGTGGCGCGCATCCCGCGCGCCGCCCCGACCGGGGCGGTCCGGCGCCCGATGCGCGGCCGCCGGGGGGGAGACCAATGGCAGAGACCACACACGGAATCGGGGGTCTGACGTTCGACCCGAGAAAACGCGAGATGCCGGCGGAGATCGGCGTCGCGCTCGCGCTGGTGCTGATCGTCGCGGTGTTCGAGGCGCTCGGCTGGCTGCTGATGAACGACAGCTTCCTGTTCAACACCCGCGACAATGTCGACGGGCTGTTCAACGTCGCGCGCCTCAAGATCATCATCCTGCAGGTGTCGATCATCGGCATCATCGCCATCGGCGTGACCCAGGTCATCATCACCGGCGGCATCGACCTCAGCTCCGGCTCGGTCGTCGGCGCCACGGCGATGATCGCGATGAGCTTCGCCCAGGCGGGCGAGATCTACGGCAACCCCAACGACCGCGCCGTGTTCTTCGAACAGGGGCTGGTCGACTTGCCGATCATCGTGCCGCTGATCGTCGGCCTGGCCTGCGGCGTTGTCGCGGGCGGGATCAACGGCCTGCTCGTCGGCTATACCCGCATCCCCCCGTTCATCGCCACGCTCGGCATGATGGTCACCGCGCGCGGCGTGGCGAAGTGGTGGACCAAGGGCCAGCCCGTCTCCTTCCCCACCGACAGCTACGCCGCCATCGGCGCGGGGATGATGCCGGTGGTGATCTTCGGCCTGATCGCGATCCTGTTCGGTCTGGCGCTGAAATTCACCGTCTACGGCAAGCACACCTACGCCATCGGCTCGTCGGAGGACGCCGCGCGCATGTCCGGCATCAAGGTCGCCCGGCACAAGGTGCTGGTCTACACGATCGCCGGTCTTCTGGCCGCCGTCGCCGCCATCGTGCTGTCGTCCAAGAACCTGACCGCGCAGGCCGGCATGGGGATCATGTACGAGCTCGACGCCATCGCCATGGCGGTGATCGGCGGCGTGTCGCTGACCGGCGGGCGCGGCTCGATCACCGGCACGGTGCTGGGCGCGATGATCTTCGGCGTGATCATCTCCGGCTTCACGTTCCTCAAGCTCGACGCCTACTATCAGGAGATGGTGAAGGGCGCGATCATCGTCGGCGCCGTGGTCCTCGACCAGTGGCGGCAGCGCCGCAAGGCCTCGAAGGTGGAAAAATGACCGATATCGTTCTGAAGACCGAGGGTCTGACCAAGCATTACGGCGGCGTGCACGCGCTGGACGACGCCGATTTCGAAATCCGCCAGGGCGAGCATGTGGCGATCATGGGCGACAACGGGGCCGGCAAGTCCACCTTCGTGCGCCAGATCACCGCGGTGGAGCAGCGCACCCAGGGCAAGATCTGGTTCGACGGCGACTATGTCGAGTTCGACGGCCCGCTGGAGGCGCGCGAGGCGGGCATCGAGACGGTGTTCCAGACGCTGGCGCTCGCCGACGACCTGAACGTGCCCGACAACCTGTTCCTCGGGCGCGAGCTGGTGAAGCTCAAGCTGGGGCCGTTCTCGATCCTGGACTACAAGGCGATGCGCGAGTCGACGCTGTCGGGGCTCGAAAAGACCGGGGTGAAGATCCCCAATATCGGCAATGCCATCCGCAACATGTCGGGCGGCCAGCGGCAATGTGTGGCCATCGCGCGGACGGCGACCTTCCACTCCAAGCTGACGATCATGGACGAGCCCACCGCGGCGCTCGGCGTGCAGGAGACGGCGCAGGTGGAAAACATCATCCGCACGCTGAAGGAGCAGAACGAAAGCCTGATCCTGATCAGCCACAACATGCGCCAGGTGATGGACCTTATGGACCGGATCGTCGTCTTCCGGCGCGGCCGGATCGTCGCCAACCTCCGCAAGGAGGACACCCACGGCGAAGACGTGGTCGCCTATATCACCGGTGCCAAGACACAGGACGACTACGCCGGCGCGGCCTGAGGCCGCCGGCGCGAAGACGACGCCCGAACCGGGCCGCCCCGCGCCCCGTCGCTTTCGGGTGACGACCGGCGGATTGCGGCCCGCGCCAGACACCCGAAGCCGCCCGCGCGGCGAGGAAGGAGAGCACATGAGGATCGCCCTCGACCCGTTCATGCACCGCCACCTGCCGCTGGAACAGCTGCCCTCGAAGGCGGCCGAGCTGGGCTACGAGTGGCTCGAACTGAGCCCGCGCGCCGATTTTCTCGAATGGTTCAAGGCGCCGCGCGTCTTTCCCGATCGCGTGAAGGCGTTCAGAAAGGCGCTCGGCGACGCGCATGTCGGCATCGCCAGCCTGCTGCCGATGTATCGCTGGGCCTCGAACGACGAGGACGAGCGGCAGGCCGCCGTCCGCCACTGGAAACGCGCCATCGAGATCGCCGTCGAGATGGGCGTCGACACGATGAACTCGGAGTTCGGCCGCGGCCCGCATCCCGACAAGGGCAGCTGCTATTGCTGCCACACCGGCAGCATGATCGAGGCCTGCGAGGACGCCTGGTGGCGCTCGATGGAGGAACTGGTGCCGGTCTTCGAGCGCGAAGGCATCAACCTGCATATCGAGCCGCACCCCGAGGACTGGGTCGAGACGCTGCAGCCCTCGGTCGACCTGATCCGCACCGTGAACAGCCCGCGCGTGAAGTTCCTCTACTGCACGCCGCACACCTTCTATTTCGGCGACGACAGCGTGGCGATGCTGCGCGAGTGCGCCGACGTGCTGGCGCATGTCCACATCGCCGACACCTTCAACCACAAGGGCAGCTCGGGCCTGCGCTATATCGTCAACCCGCCGGGCTCGGCCGCCCGCGTCCACCAGCATCTGAACATCGGCCAGGGCGAGGTGCCGTGGGACGACGTCTACCGCACCCTGGCCGAGATCGGCTTCGACGGCATCATGACCGCCTGCGTCTTCGCATGGGAGGAAAAGGCCGACGAAAGCGGCACCTTCATGCGCGGCGAGATGCAGCGTCTCGTCGACACCTACTTCAAGTGAGGCAAAGCAAATGACCGTCAAAATCGGAGTCGTCGGCACGGGGATGATCGGCCGGGACCACACCCGTCGCATACAGGAGGTCCTGACCGGGGCCGAGGTGGTCGCGCTCAGCGACTACCTGCCGAAGAACGCGGAGGCGCTGCAGGCGGCGCACGCGCCGGACGCGGAGATCTTCGCCACCGGCGAGGAGCTGATCGCCTCGGACAGCGTCGATGCGGTGCTGGTCTGCTCCACCGGCTCGACCCACGAGGCCTATGTTCTCGCGGCCATCGCCGCCCGCAAGCCGGTCTTCTGCGAAAAGCCGCTGGCCACCACCGCCGAAGGCGCCAGGCGCATCGTCGAGGCCGAGACCGCGACCGGCACGCGGCGCGTCCAGGTCGGCTTCATGCGGCGCTTCGACCGGAGCTACAACTTGCTGAAGGCGACGATGGAGGCGGAGCTCGGCGCGCCGCTGATGATCCACGCGGCCCACCGCAACCCGACGGTGCCCGAGCAATACGTGACGCCGATGGCGATCCACGACACCTTCATCCACGAGATCGACACCTTCCGCTGGCTGCTCGACGACGATTTCGTCTCGGCCCAGGTCGTGTTTCCGCGCAAGACCCGGCACGCCCATGCCAGGGTCGCCGACCCGCAGATCGTCCTGCTGGAGACATCGAAGGGGGTGCGCATCGACTGCGAGATCTTCGTCAACTGCCGCTACGGCTACGACATCCAGTGCCAGGTCGTGGGCGAGGACGGCGTCGCCACCCTGCCCGAGCCAATGGCGGTGACGACGCGCAAGGACGAGCGGCTGTCGAACCCGATCCTCACCGACTGGCAGTCGCGGTTCGGCGCCGCCTTCGACACCGAGCTGCAGGACTTCATCGACACCGTCCCCTCCGGCACGGTCGGCGGGCCGTCGGCCTGGGACGGCTATGTCGCCGCGATTTCCTCGGACGCCTGCGTCACGGCGCAGGAGACCGGCGACATCGTCCCGATCTCGCTGCCCGACCGCCCGAAACTCTACGACTGAGAGGCCGCCATGCATTTCGCGATCAACCACATCTCCGCGCCGAAGCTCTCGGTCGAGGACTTCTTCGCCATGGCCCGGCGCCTCGGCGTCCGCCAGGTCGAGATCCGCAACGACCTTCCCGACGTCGTGAATACCACCCCGGCGGCGGACGTGAAGGCGGGGGCCGCGGCGGCGGGCGTCGGGATCCTGTCGATCAACGCGCTTTATCCGTTCAACGTCTGGTCCGGCGACCTGCCGGAGCGGGCGGCGGCGCTGGCCGACTACGCCGCTTCCTGCGGCGCCGGGGCGCTGGTCCTGTGCCCGTTGAACGACGGCACGCCGGTGGCGCATGACGACCTCGTCGCGGCGCTGCGGCACATGGCGCCGATCCTGCGCGACCGCGGGCTGACCGGGCTGGTGGAGCCCCTGGGCTTTCCGATCTCCTCGATGCGCACCAAGCAGCAGGCGGTCGCGGCGATCGACGAGGCCGGCGGCGCGGATGTCTACAAGCTGGTGCATGACAGCTTCCACCATCATCTCGCCGGCGAGACCGAGCTCTTCCCCGACCGGACCGGCCTCGTCCACATCTCGGGCGTCGCCGATCCGGCCGTGGCGGTGGCCGACATGCTCGACGCGCATCGCGGGCTGGTGGACGACCGGGACCGGCTGGGCAACATCCCGCAGCTCCGCGCCCTGCGCGAGGCGGGCTATGACGGCCCGGTCTCGTTCGAGCCCTTCGCGCAGGAGGTCCACGACCTGGACGATCCCGAGGCCGCGCTGCGCGAGAGCATCGCCTTCGTCGCGGCGGCGGTGAACCGCGCCCCCGCCCAATGACCCACCGGGCGCTCTCCCTCGCGCCCCTTGGCCCGGATGCCGTGTCCTCCCGCGCGGCGTCCGGGCCGCAGGACGCCCGACGCGGCGGACGGACCGGACAGACTGGACAGACGACATGACCGACAAGACCCTCGACGTGATCACCATCGGCCGGGCCGGCGTGGACCTCTACGGCGCGCAGGTGGGCGGACGGCTGGAGGATATGGGGTCGTTCGAGAAATATATCGGCGGGTCGCCGACCAACATCGCCTGCGGCACCGCCCGGCTGGGGCTGAAATCGGCACTGATCTCGCGCGTCGGCGACGAGCATATGGGCCGGTTCATCCTGGAGCAGCTGCGCCGCGAGGGCGTGGAGACCGGGGGCGTGGTGACCGACCCCGACCGGCTGACGGCGCTGGTGATCCTCGGGATCCGCGATCAGGAGCAGTTCCCGCTGATCTTCTACCGCGAGAACTGCGCCGATATGGGGCTCTGTGCCGACGACATCGACCCGGCGTTCATCGCAAGCGCGCGGGCGGTGGCGCCGACGGGCACGCATCTGAGCCATCCCCGGACCCGCGCCGCCGTGCTGAAGGCGCTGGAGCTGGCGCGCAAGCACGGGGCGAAGACGGCGCTCGACATCGACTACCGGCCGAACCTCTGGGGCGTGCTGGGCCATGGCGAGGGCGAGAGCCGCTTTGCCGAGAGCGCCGAGGTGACGGCCGAGCTGCAGGCGACGCTGCATATGTTCGACCTGATCGTCGGCACCGAGGAGGAGTTCCACATCGCCGGCGGCACGACGGACACGCTGGCGGCGCTGCGCGAGGTGCGCGCGGTGACCGACGCGGTGCTGGTCTGCAAGCGCGGACCGATGGGCGCCGCGGCCTTCGCCGGGCCGATCCCGGACAGCCTGGACGACGGCGAGACCGGCCCGGGCTTCCCGATCGAGGTGTTCAACGTGCTGGGCGCCGGCGACGGCTTCATGTCGGGCCTGCTGAAGGGCTGGCTCGACGGCGAGGACTGGCCGGTCGCGCTGAAATACGCCAATGCCTGCGGCGCCTTCGCGGTATCGCGCCACGGCTGTACGCCGGCCTATCCAAGCTGGGAGGAGCTGCAGTTCTTCTTCGAGCGCGGCATCGTCCGGCCCGACCTGCGCAACGACACCGAGCTGGAGCAGGTGCACTGGGCGACGAACCGCCACCGCCGGGTGGACGGCGACCGGTCGCAGATGCGCGTCTTCGCCTTCGACCACCGCGCGCAGCTGGAGGAGATGGCGGGCGCCACGCCGGAGAAGATCGGCGCTTTCAAGGAGCTGTGCCTGCAGGCGGCGCTGCGGGTGCAGGACGGGCGGCCGGGCCACGGCATCCTGTGCGACGGACGGCTGGGGCGCGAGGCGCTCTATCGCGCTGAGGGCACGGGGCTGTGGATCGGCCGGCCGGCGGAGTGGCCGGGCGCCCGCCCGCTGGCGCTGGAGCCGGAGCTCGGCCCCGACTGCGGCCGGCTGAAGGAATGGCCGCGCGACCAGGTGGTCAAGTGCCTGTGCTTCTGCCATCCCGAGGACGACGCGGCGATGTGGTCCGCGCAGGAGGACACGGTCGCGCGCCTGTTCCACGCCGCGCGGCGCAACGGGCTGGAGATGCTGCTGGAGGTGATCCCCTCGAAGGTCGGGCCGGTGGACGAGGACACCACGCCGCGGGTGATCCAGAGGTTCTACGACCTGGGCGTGCGGCCCGACTGGTGGAAGCTGGAGCCGTTCCGGACGGAAGCCGCCTGGGCCAATGCCGTCGCGGCGATCGAGCGCAACGACCCGCGGACCCGCGGCATCGTGGTCCTGGGGCTCGACGCGCCCGAGGCGGAGCTTGCGGAAAGCTTCGCGCTGGCGGCGGCGCAGCCGCTGGTCAAGGGCTTCGCCGTCGGCCGGACGATCTTCGGCGACGCGGCGCGGGGCTGGATGCGCGGCGAGATCGACGCGGCGGCGGCGGTGACGCAGATGGCGGAGCGCTATGCCCGTCTGTGCGAGCTGTGGGACGCGGCGCGCGCCGGGGCGCAGGCCGCGGCATGAGGTGCGGGGGGTTTGGGGGCTCTGCCCCCGTCCGCGCGGCGCGCGGACTCCCCCGGAGTATTTTCGGCCAGAAGAAGCCTCTTTTGGCGCAGGGTAAGGAAAGGCGGGGATCATGGGTGAAACGATCCGGCTGACGGCGGCGCAGGCCATGGTGAAGTGGCTGAGCGTGCAGATGACCGAGGTCGAGTCCTCAAGCGGCGAAGCGGTAGGGCAAGCGAGATATGAGCGGTTCGTCGAGGGCGTCTGGGCGATCTTCGGGCACGGCAACGTGGCCGGGCTCGGCGAGGCGCTGCACGGCATCGGCGACGCGCTGCCCACCTGGCGCGGCCAGAACGAGCAGACGATGTGCCACGCGGCCATCGCCTATGCGAAGACGAAGAAGCGGCGGCGGGCGCAGGCGGTAACGTCCTCAATCGGCCCGGGCGCGACCAACATGGTGACGGCGGCGGCGCTGGCGCATGTGAACCGTCTGCCGCTGCTGATGATCCCCGGCGACGTCTTCGCCAACCGCCGGCCCGACCCGGTGCTGCAGCAGATCGAGGATTTCGACGACGGCACGGTCAGCGCCAACGACTGCTTCCGCCCCGTGACGCGCTATTTCGACCGGATCGCCCGGCCCGAGCACCTGCTGACCTGCCTGCCCCGGGCATTGTCGGTGATGACCGACCCGGCGAATTGCGGGCCCGTCTGCCTGTCCTTCTGTCAGGACGTGCAGGCGGAGGCCTACGACTATCCGAAAGCGTTCTTCGAACCGAAGGTCTGGCGCATCCGCCGGCCCGCGCCCGACCCGGCGGAGGTGGCGCAGACGGTGGACGCGATCCGCGCGGCGGAGCGGCCGGTGATCGTGGCGGGCGGCGGCGTCCGCTATTCCGGGGCCGAGGCGGCGCTGGCGGGGTTCGCCGAGAGCCACGGCATCCCGGTGCTGGAGACCCAGGCCGGCAAGGGCGCGCTGTCCTGGGAGCATCCGCTGAACTTCGGATCGCCCGGCGTGACCGGTTCGGCCTGCGGCAACGACCTGGCGGCGCGGGCGGATCTGGTGATTGGGGTCGGCACGCGGTTCCAGGACTTCACCACCGGCTCCTGGACCGTCTTCGGCGCCGAAGACCGCAGGCTCGTCTCGATCAACCTCGCCGGCTACGACGCCAACAAGCACAGCGCGGTGCCCTGCCTCGGCGATGCGCGCGCGACGCTGGAGGCGGTCTCGGCCGGGCTGGGCGAGACCCGCTTCGCCTGGCACGACCCGGCGGCGCGGGAGGCGTGGCACGAGACGGTGCGGGCGGTGACGGCGGCGCCCGAGGCGACCAACGCGCTGCCGAGCGACGCGCAGGTGATCGGCGCGGTGCAGCGGGTGGCGACCGAGCGCACCGTCGCGATGTGCGCCGCCGGCTCCATGCCCGGCGCGCTGCAGGTGCTGTGGCAGGCGGCGCAGGACGGCTATCACATGGAATACGGCTATTCCTGCATGGGCTACGAGATCGCCGGCGCGATGGGTATCAAGCTGGCCGCGCCGGAGAAGGAGGTGATCTGCTTCGTCGGCGACGGCTCGTACATGATGGCGAACAGCGAGCTGGCCACGGCGGCGATGCGCCGGGTGCCGTTCACCGTCGTGCTGACCGACAACCGCGGCTACGGCTGCATCAACCGGCTGCAGATCGCCTGCGGCGGCGCCGAGTTCAACAACATGTACAAGGACGCCAATGTCGCGGCGCAGCCCGAGATCGACTTCGTCGCCCATGCCGCGTCGATGGGCGCGCATGCCGAGAAGGCGGCCGATATCGCCGATCTGGAGGCGAAGATCGTGGCGGCGCGGGGGCGCGACATCCCCTCGGTCATCGTGATCGACACCGATGCGGTCCCCGGCACCGGCGCCGGCGGCCACTGGTGGGACGTCGCGGTGCCGCAGGCCGGCGGGCCGGCGCGGCTGGAACACGCCCGCGAGACCTACAACGCCAACGCCGCCAAACAACGCAGCTTCGACTGAGGGAGACCCCCGATGATCCGCTTCGGCACCAACCCCATCGCCTGGTCGAACGACGACGACTGGTCGATCGGCGACCATCTGAGCCTCGACGACTGCCTGGCCGACACCCGCGACATCGGCTTCGACGGCATCGAGAAGGGCCACAAGATGCCCGACGACGGCGCCGCGCTGAAGGCGAAACTCGCCGCGTATGGGCTGCGCTTTGCCGCCGGCTGGTTCTCGACCAACCTGCTGGTCAACGAACTGGAGGACGAGATCCGCGCCCTGCGCGACTGGATCGCTTTCACCAAGGCCGCCGGCGGCGACCACATCAACGCCTGCGAATGCTCCAATACGGTGCATGGCAACGACGCGGTGGCGGTGAACGACCGGCCGGTGATGAGCGATGCCGAGTGGGAGCGGTTCTCGGCCGGCTACGAGGAACTGTCGCGCGTCGCCCGCGAGGAAGGCGTCGCGATGGGCTATCACCACCACATGGGCACCGTCGTCGAGAGCGGCGCGGACATCGACCGCTTCATGGCGATGGCGGGGCCGCATACGCGGCTGCTGCTCGACACCGGCCATGCCTGGTTCGGCGGCGCCGACCCGGCGGAGCTGGCGCGCAAGTACATGGACCGCGTCTCGCATATCCACTGCAAGAACGTCCGCCCCGGCATCGCGCAGGAGGTGCGCGCGCAGGGGCTGTCCTTTCTCGAAGGCGTGCGCCGCGGGGCCTTCACGGTGCCGGGCGACGACGAGGGCGCGGTCGACTTCGCGCCGGTGCTGGCGGCGGCGGCGCGGGCCGGCTATGACGGCTGGATCGTGATCGAGGCGGAACAGGACAGCGCCCTGCGCGACCCGAAGCACTACCAGAAACTCGGGCTCGACTCGCTGAGACGCATGAGCGCCGAGGCCGGGCTGGTGGCCGCCGCCGATGCCTGAGCGCCGCCCGTTCTTCGACCTCGACCACCCGTTCTTCCGGCCGCTCTGGATCCGCGTCGCGGTGGTCGCGGCCTGCCTCGGCTGGGCCGGCGTCGAGCTGTCGGCCGGCGCCCCCGGCTGGGCGATCCTGTTCGGCGCGCTCGGCGCCTATTCCGCCTGGCGCTTCTTCGTCACCTTCACCCCCCGCGACCCGGAGGACTGAGACATGAGCCACCTGCTGCACCACCCGTTCGGCGCCCACGGCAAGGTCCACGACATCACCCCGCAGACGGCGGGCTGGCGCTATGTGGGCTTCGGCCTCTACCGGCTGCGCCCCGGCGAGGCGGCGGCCGAGGCCACCGGGGACCGCGAGGTCATCCTGGTGATGGTCGAGGGCAAGGCGCGCATAGCCGCGGCCGGCCGGGACTGGGGCGAGTTGGGCGACCGGATGGACGTGTTCGAGAAATCGCCGCCGCACTGCCTCTACGTCCCGAACGGGGCCGACTGGCGCGCCGAGGCGACGACCGACTGCGTGATCGCGGTCTGTTCCGCCCCCGGCCATGGCGGCCACGACGCGCGCCGGATCGGCCCCGAGGGCATCGAACTTGCGACGCGCGGCAAGGGCACCAACACGCGCCACATCAACAACATCGCGATGGAAAACGAGGACTACGCCGACTCGCTCCTGGTCACCGAGGTGTTCACCCCGGCCGGCCACTGGTCGTCCTATCCCAGCCACCGCCACGACGAGGACGACTTCCCGCGGATCACCTATCTGGAAGAGACCTATTACCACCGCCTGAACCCCGCCGACGGCTTCGGCATCCAGCGGGTCTATACCGAGGACCGAACGCTGAATGAGACGATGGCGGTCTCCGACGGCGACGTCGTCTGCGTCCCCCGCGGCCACCATCCCTGCGGCGCGCCCTACGGCTTCGAGATGTACTATCTCAACGTCATGGCCGGCCCGCTGCGCAAATGGCGCTTCGTCCCCGACCCCGCCGTGGCGTGGATCATGGACCGCGACGCGGAGTAGTCGAAACAGCAGCGCGCCCTTCGGTCGAAGGGGCCGGCGGGCGTCGTCACCCCGGTCCGTGCGACGCTCGGCCCCGGGATGGAGCCGGCTGGGGATCAGGTCCAGCGCCGACTCCCTGTTGAGGATCGACGGCATCCACTTCGCGGTCTCGTGGAGGTCGTCGATAGTCTCCCGGATCGCCTTGGTCACCTCGTAGACGACGTCCTCCGGCAGCGCGTCGCGCCCGGACCTCCGGCAGACCGAGTTTCCCCTGCCGAAAATCGCCCCGGCCTCCGTTTCTCTTTCGCCGGCCCCTGGCCTACGCTCTTCCGGGAACGGGCAGGATGGACGCTGTGCAAATATTCGATCTGACGGGAAAAGTCGCGCTGGTCACCGGCGGCAACGGGGGAATCGGGCTGGGGATTGCCGCGGGGCTGGCAGAGGCCGGCGCCACGGTCGTGATCAACGGCAGGAACCGCGAGAAGAACGCCGCCGCGCTGGCGACGCTGCGCGAGACCGGCGGCACGGCCTCGGCGCTGGAGGCGGACCTGCGCGACCCCGCGGCGTGCAGGAACCTGGTTGACCGCGTCGTCGCCGCGCAGGGGCGGATCGACATCCTCGTCAACAATTCCGGCATCAACTTCCGCAAGCCGCCGCAGGACTTCACGCTCGACGACTGGCACGCGGTCATCGACACCAACCTCACCGCGCCGTTCCTGCTGTGCCAGGCGGTCTATCCGCATTTCCAGGAGCAGGGCGGCGGCAAGATCATCAACATCGGCTCCATCGCCGCCTTCATGGGCAGCCCCGTGGGCGTGGCCTATGCCCCCTCCAAGGGCGGGATCACCCAGATGAGCAAGGCGCTCGCCGTGGCCTGGGCGCCCGAGAACATCCAGGTGAACACGATCCAGCCCGGCTGGATCGACACGCCGCTGTCGCAGGGCGCCCGCGCCGAGATACCCGGGCTGGAGGACGCCGTCATCGCCCGCACGCCCGCCGGCCGCTGGGGCACGCCCGGCGATTTCGCCGGCGCCGCGGTGTTCCTGGCCAGTTCCGCCGCCGATTTCGTGAACGGCGCCGCGCTGGTGATCGACGGGGCGTATTCGGTAAAGGCCTGAAAAGCCGACGGTCTCAATTTCGCATGGCGAAACCGGACCGGTCTGGCATAGTCGCCGCGCGGGTCGCGCCGCCAGGATATCGGGCACCGAACAAGGGCCGGAAAACGGACCGAGACCAAAACAGGGAGGACTTCCACCATGTTCGCAACGACCATCGGCGCCTGGACCCGGCGCGCCGCCTTCGGCCTTGGCCTGGCGGCCGTGGCCGGGCTCGCGCTGCCCGCCGCCGCCGACGCCCGGACCCTGAGCCTGGGGCTCAACAACAACCCCGACGATTTCATCGCCGACGGCTTCCGCTTCTTCGCCCAGCGCGTCGAGGAGCTGACCGACGGCGCGCTGGAGGTGGAGATCTTCTGGTCCACCCAGCTCGGCGGCGCGCGCGAGATGGTGCAGGGCGTCGCCGTGGGTTCCATCGACATGCAGATGGACGTGATCGAGCTGCTCGTCACCTTCGAGCCGAAGATCGGCGTGCTCAGCCTGCCGCTGGTGTTCCGCGACCGCCAACACTTCGCCAAGTTCCTGGGATCGGACGTCTTCGCCGAGATGCTCGACGGGCTGGAGGCCAAGGGAATCGTCTTCCCCGACCGCGCGGGGCTGCAGGATCCCGAGCTTGCCGCCAACTGGGTCCGCCCCTACGACCGCGGGCTGGTCTCGACCAGGCCGATCTTCACGCCCGACGACCTCGACGGCTTCAAGCTGCGGATGTACGAATCCGAGATCCCGGTGAAATCCTGGGAAGCGCTCGGCGCCAGCGTGCAGATCGTGCCCTGGCCCGACGTCTACACCTCGCTCGCCACCGGCGTCGTCGACGGCTTGACCGGGACGATCACCGACAACTACGAATGGAAGCACTTCGACCACGCGAAGTACTGGACCAACGTCCACGAGTATTTCCAGATGATGCACCCCTGGATGTCCAAGATCACCTGGGACAGCCTGACGCCCGCCGAGCAGGACGCCATCGACCAGGCCGCGCGCGAGGCGAGCTTCGAGTTCGCGCGCCTGATGCAGGTGGCCAACGACAACGCCGCCCGCGAGGCGCAGGAAGAGGCCGGCGTGTCGATCATCCTGCCGCCGATCGGCCCGTGGATCGAGAAGATGGGGCCGACCCATACCGAGTTCGAGGAACGCGGGCTGGTGCCGGCCGGCATCGTCGAGCGTATCCAGGCGATCGAGTAGGTCTTGGCCGCGCCGCACGACACGACACCCACGGGCGGCCCCGCGCAGGGGCTGCCCGGCTTTCTCGAAATCCCGCGCCGCGCGCTGCACGTCATCGGCCAGGCCGAGCTGGCCCTCGCCGTCGCGGCGCTGGTGGTGGTGGTGCTGGTCTCGGGGGCGCAGGCGCTCTTGCGCTATGCCTTCGGCACCTCGCTGTGGTGGGCGCAGGAGATCGCGGCGACCACGATCATCTTCAGCTATTTCCTGGGCATTTCCTATGTCTACAAGACACGGCAGGACATTCTCGTGGAATTCGTGACCGGCGCCTTCCCGATCCGGCTGCAGGTGGCCGTCTACATCCTCGTGCAGATCGCCACCATCGTCTTCACGCTCTGGACCGTGGTGCTGGTGGTGCGCTTCGCGCCCACGGCGATGAACATGACCACGCCGATCCTGCGCCTGCCGGGGATCCTGACGACCCTGCCCATCGGCATCGGCTCGGCGATGATGGTGCTGACCAGCCTCTACTACCTCGCGCTCGCCCTCTGGGCGCTGGCGCGCGGCCGGGTGGGGCATTCGCTCCACGACGTCGAGGCGCTCGGCCTCGTGTCCCCGCCGGTCACCGACGCCGAGGCGGACCTCTAGCCCATGGTCAGCGCCACCGCCTTCGTCATCGCCATCGGCCTGATGATCCTGCGGGTGCCCGTCGCCATCGCGCTGGGGATCGCGACGCTGGTGGGGTTTTCCATGCTGGGCGTGCCGGCGGTGGTGATCCCGTCGCGGATGATCGACGGCATCGACAGCTTCGCGCTGCTCGCGGTGCCGTTCTTCATCCTCGCCGGCAACATCATGAACGCGGGCGGCATCACCGAGCGCATCTTCGCCTTCGCCCGCGCGCTCGTCGGCTGGGTCTCGGGCGGGCTGGCGCAGGTCAACGTGATGGCCTCGATCATCTTCGCGGGCATGTCGGGCTCGGCGCTGGCCGACCTCGCCGGGCTGGGCGCGGTGGAGATCCGGGCGATGCGGCGCAACGGCTACCCGGTGCCGTTCTCGACCGCGATCACCCTGGCCAGCTGCACCATCGGGCCGCTGATCCCGCCCTCGATCATCCTGGTGATCTACGGGCTGGCCACCAACACCTCGATCGGAGAGCTGTTCCTGGGCGGCGTGCTCGCCGGCCTCGTAGTGGCGGCGGCGCTGATGATCTTCATCTTCCTGCGGGTGCGCCTGTCGGGCGCGGCGTGGGCGCGGCCGGAGCCGTTCTCGCCCCGCGAGGTGCTGCGCACCGGCATCGCCGGGGCGCCGGCGATCTTCGCGCCCGTGGTGATCCTGGGCTCGCTGGTCCTCGGCATCTCGACGCCCTCGGAGCTGGGCGCCATCGCCACCGGCTACGCGCTGCTGGTGGGGCTCGCCTATCGCCAGCTCAGCTGGAGAAAGCTCAAGGTCGCGCTGATCCAGACGGTCACCATGACCTCGACGATCATGTATCTCTTCGCCATCGCCACGGCGCTGAACTTCATCGTCACCCGCGAGCGCGTGGCCCACAAGGCGGCCGAGGCGCTGGCCTCGGCGATCACCTCGCCGGTGCTCGGCATCCTGACGGTCAACCTGTTCCTGATCGTCGTCGGCATGTTCCTGGAAGGCCCCGTCGCGATCCTCGTCATGGCGCCGATCCTGCTGGAGGTGGTGGCCGAGTTCGGCATGGGGCCGGTGCAGTTCGGCGTGATGCTGTCGTTCAACCTGCTTCTGGGCATGATCACGCCGCCGATGGGCATCGGCCTGTTCGTCGGCGGCAAGGTCGCCGGCATCCCGCCCGAAGCCGTGCTGCGCGCCACCCTGCCCTTCTTCGTGCCGCTGCTGGCCGGGCTTTTGCTGATCAGCTTCGTGCCCGCGATCAGCACCTGGCTGCCCGGGCTGATTTTCGGGCGATGACAATTACTTGGCTCGGTCCCGCGCGGATCGTGCTAGACTGGACGGATAACGAAACGACGGCGGAGCGAGCACGCAAACCGCCAGCATGGGAGGAAGACCAATGGACGGAAGCGGTACATCGCTCCACGACGGAGCCCCCGGGACGACCGGCGAGCCGGCCGGCCCGCCGGAAAAGCGCAAGCATTGCCGCACCAACTCGCGGCGCGGGCTGACCGACCCCGCCGACCGCTCCTATCCGCCGGTCAGCGCGGTGTGCCGGGCGCTCGGCATCCTGCGCGCGGTCAACCGGCAGGGGATCGCCACGATCAACTCGCTTTTCGGCGAAACCGGCATCCCGCGCCCCACCATCGTGCGGATGCTGGAGACGCTGATCTACGAGGGCTATGTCGTGCGCGACAACATGTGCGGCGGCTACCGGGTCACCAAACGGGTCGCCGATCTCAGCGCGGGCTACAGCGGCATCAACCGCGTGATCGAGGTCGCCCGCCCGCTGGCGATCCGCCTGACGCAAGAGATCAAGTGGCCGATCGGGCTGGGCGTGCTGGACGGCGACGCCATCGAGATCCAGTACTGGACCGGCACGATCAGTCCCTGGGCGCACACCAATACCGTGCTGGGCATCCGGCCGGACCTTTTGACCACCGCGATGGGCCGCGCCTGGCTGGCCTATTGCGACACGGCGGAACTGGAGCACTACCTCGCCCGGTTCCGCGCCGATCCCGACCGCGCCTTCGACGAGGTCGAGGAAGAGGTGTTCCGCGCCCTCCTGCGCCGCGTGCGCCGCCGCGGCTATGCCAGCCGCGACCCGCGGGTGGAGCCGAAGCGCATGACCACCTTCGGCGTGCCGCTGATGGAGGACGGCCGCGTCGAGGCGGTGATGTCGGTGAGCTTCTACACCTCGGCGATCCCGCATTCGGAGCTGAAGCGGAAGATCCTCGGCCCGCTGATCGAGACCCGGGCGAGCATCGAGAACGCGCTGAACTTCATGAGCAACCAGCCCGCGCTCGACGAGAACTCGCGCCGGAGCTACGAGGTGAGCTTCTGAGACAGAGACGGCGGCGGATGCGCGCCGCCGCCGTTTCGGAGATCGGACGTCCCGCGCGGGCGCCGCCGAGGGCGGGCGCCGCGCGGCAGCCCTCAATCGTCGTCGAGATTGGGATTGGTCGTCGGTATCCCGCCCATGAACCACGGATCGAACTTGCGGTAGGCCACCAGCCAGTCGTCGCCGGACTTCACCATCCGGTCGGTCATGTGGGCGATCTGGATCGGCAGCTGCGTCTCCAGCACCGGCTTGCCGTCGGCGGCGGTCAGGAACATGAACCAGTTGCAGATCGCCCGATCCGGCCCGCCGTCGTACTCCGCGCGGAAGTTGTGGACCGAATGGATCACCGTACGGTCGCCGCGATCCTCGCGCCACTTGTAGAAGGCGCGGATCTTGTCCTTGCCCTTGTAGGTGTTCGCGTCGCCCACGAATTCGGCGTCGTCGGTGTACCAGTCGGTGGCGTTGCGGCCCCAATTGGTGTCCACGTCGTGCCAGTAGTCGACCACCAGCGCATGCAACTGCCGCGTAAGCTCCAGCCGGTCCTCGTCAATCCTCACGGCCTTCCTCCTGTCCGTTTCACCTGGAACCGATCGGCGGCGCCAGCGCGCTCAGCGCCTCGCGCGCCGCCTTCATCATGAAACCGTGGTCCGAGCCCATCATGTAGGCCGTGGCCCCCAGCGCCGACATCGCCTCGGCATCCGCGCGGTCGCCGCAGAGCAGGATCGCCGGCATCCCCCGCGCCTTCGCCACGGCCATGATCCGCTCGACCACCGCGTAGGTCTTGGCGCCGGTCATCGAATTCTCGCCCAGCGCCGCCGTCAGGTCGCCGCGGCCCACGAAGATCGCGTCGAGCCCCTCGACCGAGAGGATCTCGTCCATCGCCTCGACCGCGTCGAGATCCTCGATCATCGCGATACAGGCCACCTCGCGCGCCTGCGCGTCCATGTGGTCGGTGAACCCCACGCTGCCGTAGTCGCCGGCCCGCGTCGTGTTGGCGAAGCCCCGGCTGCCGGGGCGATAGCGGCAATGCGCCACGATGGCCTCGGCCGTCTGCCGGTCGGCCACATGCGGCACCAGAACCCCCGCCGCGCCCGCGTCCAAGACCGACTGGATCGCCGCCGCGCTGCCCTCGGCCACGCGCACCACGCCGGCCACGTTCGCCGCCCGCGCGGCCAGGATCATCGTGTCTACCGCGCCCAGGTCGATGGCGGCATGCTCCATGTCGAAGACCACGAAATCGAAGCCCAGAAGCCCCAGTTGCTCGGTCGCGTGGGCCGTCGGGGTCTTGACGAAGGTGCCCACCAGGTGCTCGCCCCGTCGCAGCCGCGCCGCGAACGCCCTGTATCCCGCTGTTTCGGACAAGATGCCGCCTCCTCGTTTCCGGTCCGAGCGTTACCCGATGCGGCCGGCGCCGCGCGAACCGGACGACCTTGTTTCTCCAAGTGAAATTCCGGCATCGTCGGGTTGGGCACGACGCGCGTTTCCGCAGAGTCGCGTAGGCAAAGCCGGAGGAGCGCATGGCCGCCAGAAACGACAAGATCATCATCACCTGCGCCGTCACCGGCGCGATCCACACGCCGACGATGTCGGACGCCCTGCCGGTGACGCCCGACGACATCGCCACCCAGGCGATCGCCGCCGCCGAGGCCGGCGCGGCGATCCTGCACCTGCACGCCCGCGACCCGGCCACCGGCGAGCCGACGCCCGACCCGGAGGTCTTCAGGCAGTTCCTGCCGCGCATCCGGCAGGGCACCGACGCGGTCGTCAACATCACCACCGGCGGCGGGCTGACCATGACGGTCGAGGAGCGGCTGGCGGGCCCGCTGGAGCTGAAGCCCGAGATGTGCTCGCTCAACATGGGTTCGATGAACTTCGCGATCTTCCCGATGGCCGAGCGCTACCAGGGCTGGAAGCACGACTGGGAGCTGCCCTACCTCCGGCGCACCGACGACCACATCTTCCGCAACACCTTCCGCGACATCGACCATATCCTGCGCGAGCTGGGCGAGGGCTGCGGCACCCGGTTCGAGCACGAATGCTACGATGTCGGCCACCTCTACAACCTGGCGCATTTCGTCGACCGCGGCGCGATCGAGCCGCCGTTCTTCGTGCAGATGATCTTCGGCATCCTGGGCGGCATCGGCGTCGACATGCGCCACCTGATCCACATGAAGGAAACCGCCGACCGGCTGTTCGGCGACGCCTATCGCTGGTCGGTGCTGGCCGGCGGGCGCCACCAGATGAATTTCTGCACCCAGGCCGCGATGATGGGCGGCAACGTGCGGGTCGGGCTGGAGGATTCGCTCTGGATCGGCCGGGGCGAGCTGGCGGCGTCGAATGCCCAGCAGGTCGCCAAGATCCGCCGCATCGTGGAAGAGCTGGGCCACGAGATCGCCACCCCGGACGAGGCGCGCGAGATGCTGGCGCTGAAGGGCGCGGGCCAGGTCGGGTTCTGACGATGCGGCTGTCGGCCAATCTGGGCTTTCTGTTCACCGACCTGCCGCTGACGCAGGCGGTGGCGGCGGCGGCCGGCGCGGGCTTCGGCGCGGTCGAGTGCCACTGGCCCTACGACACGCCGCGCGAGGCGCTGAGGGCCGCCTGCACCGAGGCCGGCGTCGCCCTGCTCGGCCTGAACACCCGCAAGGGAGGCGAGGGCGAATTCGGCCTCGCCGCCCTGCCCGGCCGCGAGCCGGCGGCGCAGACCGAGATCGACCTGGCGATCCGGTACGCGCGCGCCGCGGGCGGCACGGCGGTGCATGTCATGGCCGGCCTCGGCGGCGACGCGCGGGTCTTCGCCGACAACCTCGCCTATGCCGCCCAGGCCCGCGACCTGACGATCCTGATCGAGCCGATCAACACGCGCGACGTGCCCGGCTATCACCTGGCCTCGACGCGGGACGCGATGGCGCTGCAGGACCGGGTCGGCGCCGACAACCTGAAGATCATGTTCGACTGCTACCACCAGCAGATCATAGAGGGCGACCTTTTCACCCGCGCGACGTCGATGCTCGACCGGATCGGCCACATCCAGATCGCCGCGGTCCCGGATCGCGGCGAGCCGGATGCCGGCGAGGTGAACTACCCGTGGCTCCTGCCCGCGCTCTGCGACGCCGGCTATGCCGGCTGGTTCGGCGCGGAGTACCGGCCGCGCGCGGGGGGAACCGCCCCGGGCCTCGGCTGGCTGGACAGGTTCGCCTGACGCTCATCGCGCTGACCGCGCTCTTCGCGAGGAAGGGCCGCAGGGCCTGACGAGCGCCCGGTCACACCCGGAACCGCGACCAGGCGATGTGCCGGACCCCGCCATTCAGCTGCACCGGGTCGTCCGCCCGGTTGAAGTAATAGACCGCCAACAGCTCCCCCGGCGCGGGCTCCGTCACCCGGGGATAGCCCAGATCCCAGCTGCCGCCGTCGTCGCGCAGGATCCATTCGCGCCCCCAGGTCGCGCCGTCGTCCTCCGACAGCCGCATCCGCACCCCGTAGGGCGGCATCCGGCAGCCGTAGACGCAGGCGATCCGCCCGTCCGCCATGCGGCACAAATCCCCCGGCGCGCCCCAGTCGTTCACCCGGCTGAGAAAGCCCCATGTCCGCCCGCCGTCGTCGCTGGCATAGAGCTCGGTCCAGAAGACGGAGGTCGGATCGCGCTGGGCCCGCAGCGAACACAGGATCCGCCCCGAGGGCAGCCAGATCGGCCGGGGATAGAAGTAGCGATGCCCCGAGAACCGGATCGGCAGCGAGCGGTCGTGATCCGCCGCCCCGTCGTCAAAGGGCGAGGTGATGTAGGACATGAAGGCCCAGTTCGACCCGTCCTCCTTGGCGCGGAACACCGCCGGCCGCCGCGTCCAGCCGTCATCCGTCACCACCGTCATGAACAGCAGATGCACCCCGTCCGGCCGCACCAGCGGCGAGCCGCCCCCCGTGACCGACGGCAGCCCGTGCTGCTCGGCCAGGATCGGCGGCCGCCAGCTTTCGCCGCCATCGGTCGACACGCGGATCCAGGCCCGGCTGTCCGGCCGGAAGTAATCGGGCGTCCCGCCGGTCGCGACCAGCACGTCGCGGTCGGTCCAGTCCACCGCCCCGTACCCCGCATAGTCCCCCGGCCCGTCGCCCAGCAGCGCCGCCTGATCCGCCGAGAGGTCGTAGAGCAGCTGCAGGCTCTCCGCGTCCCATGTGCGCCCGCGGTCGCGCGAGCGGATGGTCAGGATCCGCGGCCCGTGCAGCGCCACCTCGTCGTGGTTGATCGCCGCCGGGTCGGTGTAGTCGGCCGGCTTTTTCTGGAACGCCACCAGGTAGTCGCCCGCCGCCGTCTCCCAGAACCCGTTGACGAAGGGCCAGCCGCAGAACGCCTGTTCGTCGCGATGCACGATGCCGTGCGCGATGCCCTCGATCCGGGCGGGGGGAAGAAAGGAATTCGCCATGTCACTCGCTCGTTGCTGCCGGACCGCCCGGTTATAGCGCGCCCCGCCCCGAAGCCGCATCTCCGGGCCGGCAATTTCGGCTTCCGAAATCCGGGCGCCGCCCGCGGCCCCCGCCCGCGCCTCGGCCCCGCGCTTTCGCCCCGGCCCGCGTGCCACGGGCGCCCGGCCCGCCGCGGCCCGCTCCCTGACGATTTTCGTCTCGCGAAACACGCCGCCGCCGCCGCTGCCGCCGCGTCATCCGGGCCTTAGGGTCGCGGCAGGCCGGTCACCGCACCCGGCGGGCTCGGCCCCCGAAACCCAGGGAGGAGCTCCATGTCTCACACGATAAACCTAACCCGCCGCGCCGCCATCGCGCTTGCCGCCGGGCTTGCCGCGCTGGCCGCCCCGGCCGCCGCGCAGGACTGGCCCGAGCGGCCCGTGACGCTGGTCGTGCCCTACGGCCCCGGCGCCAGCAACGACACCTTCACCCGGGCGCTGGCCGATATCCTGACCCAGACCAAGGACCAGCCCTTCGTGGTCGAGAACCGCGCCGGCGCGGGCGGCTTCACCGGCGCCAAGTCGGTGGTCGATGCCGAGCCCGACGGCTACACCTTCCTCGAGATCCCCAACAGCGTCGTCGGCTTCAAGCCGCTGATGAAGGTCGATCTCGACCCGCTGGAGGATCTCAAGCCCGTCGGCCTTCTGGCACGCGCGCCCACCGCGATGGTGGTGCCGGCGAGCCTGGGCGTGGACACGGTGGCCGAGTTCATCGAGCATGCCAAGGCCAACCCCGACTCGACCTTCTACGGCGCCGCCGGCATCGGCACGACGCAGCAGCAGCACGCCGAACTCT
This sequence comes from Psychromarinibacter sediminicola, assembly GCF_029168335.1. Taxonomy (GTDB): domain Bacteria; phylum Pseudomonadota; class Alphaproteobacteria; order Rhodobacterales; family Rhodobacteraceae; genus Psychromarinibacter; species Psychromarinibacter sediminicola. The sequence goes on along the minus strand of NZ_JARGYC010000013.1, from coordinate 52,435 downwards.
TCAACCAGAACACCGGGCTGAGCCTGTTGCCGGTGAACTACAAAAGCTCCTCGGACGCGCAGACCGACCTGATCGCCGGGCGCCTCGACGTGATGTTCGTCACCGTCGCCTCGACGCTGGGGCAGATCGAATCGGGGCAGCTGAAGCTTCTGGCCTATTCCGACGACAACTATCCCGACAGCGCCCCCGACGCGCCGACCCTGGCCGAGGAAGGGGTCGAGGGCATGGACATCGCCCAGATCTTCTGGGCCGTCTTCGCCCCCGCCGGCACGCCCGACGAGATCGTGGGCGCGATGAACGACGCGATCAACGAGGCGCTGCAGGACGAGGACTATGCCGACCTGATGGCCAAGTCCGGCGCCACGCCCGCGCCCGGCGAGCCCGAGGCGCTGACACAGGTGCTGATGGACGAGAAGAAGCTGGTGGAGGATTTCCTGAAGCTCGGGCTGATGGAATAACGCCCGCACTACGGGCGGGAACCGAGGGACCGGCGGAGCGATCCGCCGGCCCTTTTCTTTGCGCCAGATGTTTCGCGCGCGAAACATTTTCCATTTATTGACAGTGTGTTAACCCATCGCCCGGCGGTCACCTTCGGCCATGGAAGGCATAACCGGAGCCTCGCGTGAAGAGGGCGTGCCGCGCCACCGGCGCGGCGGGACCGAGGAACGCGCCGCCCTACTCCTCCTCGATGAATATCTCCTCGCGCCGCCGCGAAATCGCCGGCAGCGCGATCAGCGCCAGCACCACCACCGCCACGCCCAGGAGCGTCGCGCTGATCGGATGCGTCAGGAACACCATCGGGTCGCCGCGCGAGAACACCATCGCCCGGCGCAGATGCTCCTCCAGCAGGCTGCCCAGGACGAAGCCCATCAGGAACGGCGCCGGTTCGCAGCCGACCTTGTGCAGCAGGTAGCCGATCAGCCCGAAGGCCGCGAGGATCTGCACGTCGAAGCCCGAGTTCTTCACCGTGAACACGCCGATGGTCGAGAAGGTCACGATGGCCGGGATCATCAGCTTGTAGGGCACCCGCAGCATCGCCACCCAGAGCCCGACCAGCGGCAGGTTCAACACCACCAGCATCGCGTTGCCGATCCACATCGAGGCGATGATGCCCCAGAACAGCCCCGGCTGCGTGTGCACCACGTTCGGCCCCGGCGTGATCCCCTGGATCAGCAGCGCCCCCATCATCAGCGCCATCAGCGGATGCGACGGGATGCCCAGCGTCAGAAGCGGCACGAAGGAGGTCTGCGCGCCGGCATTGTTGGCCGATTCCGGCCCCGCGACGCCCTCGATGGCGCCCTTGCCGAAGCGCTCGGGATGCTTCGAGATGCGCTTTTCGATCATGTAGGAGGTAAAGGCCGACAGGATCGACCCGCCGCCCGGCAGCGTGCCCAGCAGCGAACCGACGACAGAGCCCCGCGCCACCGGCCCGGCGGCGGCGCGCAGGTCCTTGCGCGTCGGCATCAGGCTGGTGATCTTCGCCGTCTCGACGATCTCGCCGGTCTTGTTCTCCAGGTTCTTCAGCACCTCGACGATGCCGAAGATGCCCAGCGCCACGGCCACCACCGACAGCCCGTCGATCAGCTCGACGATGCCCAGCGTGAAGCGGTAGGCGCCGGTGTCCACGTCCGTGCCCACGATGCCGAACAGCATCCCCGCGATGATCATCGCGATGGCCCGCAGGACCGAGCCGTGGGCCAGCGCCGTCGACGTCACCAGCCCCAGCAGGATCAGCGCGAAATACTCCGCCGAGCCGAATTTCAGCGCAATGGCCGAGAGCGGGATGGCGACGACGGCGATCAGGAAGGTGGCGAAGGTGCCGGCGCAGAACGAGCCGATGGCGGCGATGGCCAGCGCCTTGCCGGCCTCGCCCTGCCGCGCCATCTGGTAGCCGTCGATGGCGGTGACCGAGGACGACACCTCGCCCGGCAGGTTCACCAGGATCGCCGTGGTCGAGCCGCCGTATTGCGAGCCGTAATAGATGCCCGCCAGCATGATCAGCGACGCCTCGGGCGACAGGTAGTAGGTGACCGGCAGCAGCATCGCGACGGTCGCCGTCGGCCCCAGCCCGGGCAGCACACCGATGAAGGTGCCCAGCAGCGCGCCGGCGAAGCAATAGAACAGGTTGGCCGGCGTCAGCGCGGTGTCGAAGCCGATGGCGAGATTGGCGATCAGGTCCATGGTGTCACCTCACCCGCCCAGCCAGCGGCCGATGATCGGATAGGGCAGCCCCAGCGCCTCGACGAAGACGCCGATGGAGAACGCCGTCAGCACCGCCGCGACCGCTGCGGCCATACGCCAGCCCATCCGCCCCGAGGACAGGCCGGCCATGAAGACGCACAGAAACAGCGACGGGCCGAAGCCCAGCCCGCGCACCGTGGCGCCGAAGACCACGATGGCCCCGATCACCAGCGCGATGCCGCGCCACGAGACCTCGCCGAACCCCTCGGCCGGCTTGCCGATTCCCTCGGCCGCGATGGCGATGCCCAGAAGGACCAGGATCGCGCCCAGCACGACCGGGAAGAAGCCCGGCCCCATGTTCAGCGTGGACCCCATCCGCAGCGTCAGCGCCGCGTTGCCGGCGAAGAAGCCGCCGATGGCGACGAACACCGCCCCGGCCGCCAGGTCCTTGGGGTTGATCTTCACTTGGTCGTCCTCCTGTGCTGCGTTGCGGCAAAGCCGGAGCCTCGGCCGGTGGGGGCCGAACGGTCGCCCCGCGCCGCCGTTTCTAGAGCAGGCGGCGCCGCTTCGACTACGTCGCCACAGCCAGTTTCGCGCAACGAAATCGGCCCGCGCGCCGGGGCAAGGCGCCCGGGGCGCCCGGAGCGCCCGGCCTCACTCCCACTCCACGTCGAAGCTGCGCACGATGTCCTGCACCTGCGCCTCGCTCAGAAGCTGCGGGCGCAGGCCGCGGGTCAGCAGCGTCAGCTTCGCCGTCTCCTCCAGCTCTTCCGTCGCGTAGACCGCCGCCTGCAACGTCTTGGCCGCGACGACCGGCCCGTGATTGGCCAGCAGCACCGCCGAATGCCGCCCCGCCAGCCCGCGCACCGCCGCGCCCATGGCCGGGTCGCCGGGGCGGAAGTACGGCAGGAGCTTCACCTTGCCGAGCTGCATCACCGAATAGGCGGTGAGCGGCGGCAGCACGCTGTCCGGGTCGGTCTCGGGCAGCACCGACAGCGCCACGGAATGGGTCGAATGCAGATGCACCACGGCGCCGGCCCTGGCGCCGCGCGTGTCGTAGAAGGCGCTGTGCAGCGGCATCTCCTTGGTCGGCCCGTCGCCGCCCGTCTGCCGGCCGTCCGCGTCGAACCGCGCCAGCCGGCCCGGGTCGAGCGTGGCAAAGGACGACCCCGTGGGCGTGACCAGCAGCCCGCCGTCCTCCGTGCGCACCGAGATGTTGCCCGACGCACCATGCGTCAGCCCCCGCGCGTGGATCGAGGCGGCGAAGCGGCAGATCGCCTCGCGCAGCGCCGCGTCGCTCATCGCCCCAGCCTTTCCGCCGCCTTCGCGAAGAAATCCTCCGCCCCGAAATTCCCCGATTTCAGCGCCAGCCCAAGCGGCTGGCCCCGTGCCTCGGTCCGCATCGCCGGCACGCCCGGGTCGATCTCCGGCCCGATCTCCAGCGCCTCCAGCCCCAGCGCCGTCACCACCGCGCCCGAGGTCTCGCCCCCGGCGACCACCAGCCGCCGCGTCCCGTCCGCCACGGCCAGCCGGGCGAGCTCGGCGAAGAACCCCTCGAACGCCGCCGAGAGCGCCGCCTGGTCGCGGCCTTCGCGGGCGGCGGCCACCGCGTCTGGCGCCGCCGAGGTGGACACGAGCGGCAGGCCCTCGCGATGCGCCGCGATCCAGTCCATCGCCGCCGCCGGCGTCATCCGCCCCTGCAAGAGATCGTCCAGTGACACCTGCAGCACCGGATGGTCGCGCTCGTGCCGCGCCACCTGCGCCCGCGTCGCCGTCGAGCACGACCCCGACAGCGCCACGCAAGGCCCCGCCACCGGCCGCCACGGCGCCGCGCCGCCCCGGATCGCGCCCGCCGCCCGGAAATTCTCCGGCAGGCCCAGCGCGATGCCCGAGCCGCCGGTCAGCAACACGCGGTCCGCCGCCGCCGCGCCCAGTTCCACCAGATCCGCGTCCGCCACCGTGTCGCAGACCACCAGCGGCGCCGGGTCCGCCGCCAGCTCCGCCAGCCGCGCGCGGATCGCCTCGCGCCCCGCGGCCACCACCGCCTGCGGCAGATGCGCCACCGGCGCGCCGCCCTGGCGGTCCAGCCAGCGGCGGATGTCGGGGTCGGTCATGGGATTCAGCGGATGCGCCTCCATCCCCGATTCCGAGAGCAGCCGGTCGCCGACGAACAGGTGCCCCTGGTAGACGCTGCGCCCCAGCGCCGGAAAGGCCGGCGCCACCGGCACCGCGCGGGCGTCCAGCGCCCTGGCCAGCGCCCGCGCGACGGGGGCGATATTGCCCTCGGGCGTGGAATCGAAGGTCGAGCAATACTTGAAGAGGTATTGCCGGCAGCCCTGCGCCCGGAGCCAGGCCAGCGCGCGGAGCGACGCCGCCACCGCCTCGGCCGCCGGCACCGAGCGGGTCTTCAGCGCCACGATCCCCGCCTCGCAGCCCTCGGGCGCCGGGCCGTCCGGCACGCCGCAGAACTGCACGCAGGCCATGCCGCCGCGGGCCAGGGTGTTGGCCAGGTCGGACGAGCCGGTGAAGTCGTCCCCTATGCAGCCCAGAAGGATCAGCCCGCTCCCGGCAGGGCCACGCCCGCTTGCCGCGCGAAGACCTTGGCGACGGCCGCGTCGTCCTCGCGCCCGAGCCCCTCGGCCTGCGCCGCACGGAACGCCGCGGCCGCGGTTTCCGCCAGCGCCGGAGAGAACCCCGCCGCCCCCGCCGCCTCCAGCACGATGCCCAGATCCTTCACGAAGATGTCCACCGCCGACAGCGGCGCGTAGTCCCCGGCCACGATATGCGGCACCCGGTTCTCGAACATCCAGCTGGTGCCGGCGCAGCGCGAGATCACTTCGAGGGTCTTCGCGGGGTCGATCCCCTGGGTGATCCCGAAGACGACCGCCTCGGCGGCGCTGGCGATGTGGATGCCGGCGAGATGCTGGTTGACCACCTTCATCGCCGCCGCCGCGCCGGGGGCGTCGCCCAGCCGGAACACCGTCTCGGCCACCGCGTCCAGCACCGGTTCGGCCGCCGCGAACGCCGCGCCCGCGCCGCTCGCCATCACGGTCAGCGCGCCCTCGGTCGCCTTCGCCGCCCCGCCGGAGATCGGCGCGTCGAGGTAGAGAAGCCCCGCCTCGCCGGCGCGCACCGCGAGGTCGCGGGCGTCGTCGGGGCTCATCGTGGGACAGGCGATCACCAGCGCGCCGGCGGGCAGCGCCGCCGCCAGCCCGCCCGCGCCGAACAGCACGTCGCGCGCCTGCGCGGCCGTCACGGTCACCAGCACGGCGATGTCGAGGTCGCCGGCCGCGTCTAGCGACCCGCCCTGCCCGCCCGCGGCGACAAAGGCCTCGACCCGGTCGGGCGCCACGTCGAACCCCCGCACGGGCAGCCCGGCCCGCAGGGCGGAGAGCGCAATGCCCATCCCCATCGAGCCGAGGCCTATCACGCCGACAGTCGGCATCGCCCCGCCCTCAGCCCGGCTTCTGCCAGCTCAGAAGCGTGCCGCCGGTCTTCGCCTCGCCCGGCTCGGCGCCTTCGGGCAGCGGGTACTCGTCCTCGTTCAGGCAGAAACCGGGCTTCAGCGCAAAGTCGAGCCGCGGCGGGCAGAAGATGTCGTAGAGCGAACTCTCCGGTCCGTCCGGGCCGATGTCGCGGCTGGTGTGGATGGCGCGGGCCGGGATGATGATGACCGAGGGCGTGCCCATCTCGCCATGGTCGTCCGGCACCCATTGCGACAGGTCGGCGCCCCAGTTGTAGCGCATGTGGTGGATCCAGCGGCCCTTGAGCGTCAGCGACGCCTGCTCGAAGTCGTCGTGCCAGTGCGGGCTGAGCCCCGTCGTCTCGCGCCGGGTCGTGTAATAGCCGAACAGGTTCACCAGCATGTTGGTCGACCGGAAACAGCGCGGCTGGATGCGCGGGCCGTCCGGGTCGATATGTTGCGCGAGCGGATAATGGCGCAGCCTGTAGCCGCCGACGGGTTCGGGCCAGAGATCGACGGGCGCCAGTTCCGGGCCGCCGTCGGCGTAGACGTCGGCATTGATCGCCTTCGCCATCACGTCGGCGTTGGCCTTCGACACGATGCGGGCGATCACCCCCTTGGTCCTGGCGGTGATCTTCGAGGGGCCGGGCGGCACGATGGTCAGGGAGTCGGCGCCGGCCTCGACGGTCTCGCCGCCGGCCTCGAAGGTCGCCTCGGTGCCGTCAGGCGGCAGGATCGCCATGTATTCCTCGGGGCTGTCCAGCTCCAGCACCGCGCCCGGCTCGACCTCGGAGTAGCACACGGCGAAGTTGCCGCCCCGGGTGATCCAGGTGCGCGACAGGCCGTCGGCGCCGGTCTCCTGCGGCGGCTGTTCCGGGAAAACCGATTTCGAGGCCAGTCTCAGGGATAGATCGCTCATGGGGTCACTCCGCGTCGTGCTGCCGGGCGGCGGGAGACCGCCCGTTGTCCACGCCGAGTGTGAAATCGGGCGGGGCGGCGAACCACGCGCAACAAGGGCGTTTTCATGCTGCGAAATTGCGGGCGGGCGGTTTCGGACCGCTGCGCGGTCCGACCCGCGCGGCGGGCTGCGCCCGCCGCGCGATCGGGTCTCCGGGCCCGGGCGGTGTGCGGGATGGCGATTGCCGGAATTGCGTATTTGGAACGAGAAGAAGCAGGGGGGCGTGCCTCGGGGGTCAGGAGGGCTCGCTGGCCGGGTCCGGCAGCGGCAGGCGCAGGCCGAGGGCAGCGCCGGCGCACATCAGCACGGCGGCGGCGACCAGGGCGGTGGCGGTGCCCTGCGCCTCGGCCACCAGCCCCCAGGCCCAGGCGCCCAGCGCCATGCCGCCGAAGATGCCGGTATAGTGGACCGAGAGCGCACGGCCGACGATGGCCTCGGGCGCCATCAGCTGGATCGTCACGTTGAACAGCGCATTGGCCGTCACCCAGCAGGTCCCCGCCAGCAGCGCGCCCGCGAAGGCGGCCCAGGCGGCGCCGGAGACCAGGAGCAGGCAGGCGGCGGCCATGGCGGCAAAGGCGAGGCGGACGATCGCCTCGTTCGACATCCGCGCGCGGAGCGGCGGGTTCAGTATGGCGCCCAGCACGGCGCCGGCGCCGAAACTGGCCAGGAGCGTGCCGAAGAGCGCCGCATCGCCCGCCAGGAGCCGCGCCGCGACCACCGGCAGCAGGGCGAGGACCGCGACGCCGCTGGCGCAGAAGACGGCGCCGCGCAGCATGATCCTGAGAAGCGCCGGCGTGCCGGCCGCCTGCCGCAGACCGTCGGTCAGCGCGCGGTGCAGCGGGCCGGCAGGGGGCGGGCCGGCGCGGGGTCCGGGGCGCCAGGCCAGGAGCGCGGCGACCGGGGCGAGGTAGGTGAGCGCGTTGGCCGCGAAGACCGCCGCCGCGCCGGTCGCGGCCAGGAGCGCGCCGCCCACCGCCGGGCCGACGCTGCGCATCACGTTGAACCCCATGCTGTTCAGCGCCACCGCCTGCGCCAGCTCGCGCCGGCCGACGATGTCGCGCACCGAGGCGTGCCAGGCCGGGATATGCACCGCGCCGCCGCAGCCGATCAGGAAGGTGAAGAGCAGCACCCGCCCCGGCGTCAGCGCGTCCGCGAAGGCCAGCCCTGCCAGGACTGCCGAGACGAGCCCCATGACGCCCTGCGCCGCCAGCATGATCCGGCGCCGGTCGTAGACATCCGCCAGCACCCCCGCGATCAGCGAGAAGGCGACGAGCGGCAGGGTGATGCAGGACTGCACGAAGGCCACCATGGCGGGCGAGCCCGTCATCTCCATCATCAGCCAGGCCGCCGCCACCGCCTGCATCATGCCGCCCAGCGTCGCCGTCAGATAGGCCGCCCAGAGCCGCAGGAAGACGGCATTGGCGAGCGGGGCGAGGAGCCGGCGCACCGGGGCGCTAGCCGAAGTAGAACCGCAGCGCGGTCTCGTCGATCCGCCGCCGCACCGCCGCATCCGGCACCAGCGCGCGGTAATCGGCGAGCGCGCGGGCATAGTCCACCGACCCCTCGAAGGCCGCGAACGGCCAGTCGGAGCCCCAGAGCACGCGCTCGGTCCCCGCGACGCGCAGGATCTCCTCGGCATAGGCGCGCGCGGCGTCATGCGCGTCGATGCGGAACGCGCCGGAGATCTTCACCCAGGTGTTGCCGCGCTCCACCGCCGCCAGGATCGCGCGGAAGCCGTCGTTGTCCACGCCGCCGGGCATGGCCAGGTCGCCCACCCCCATGTGGTCGATGACCAGCGGCGCACCGGCGGCCTCGACCGCGGCGATGCCGTCGGCGATGCGGTCGTGCCGGTCGATCAGGTGGACGTGCCAGCCGAGCTCGGCCACCCGGCGCAGGAACATCCGCTCGTCGCCGCCCATCGGCGCCGGGGCCGCGTCGAAGGCGCGCATCAGGCGGACGCCGACAAAGCCCTCGGCCGCCATCCGCTCCATCCGGTAGATGTCGGTCGTGGGGGCCAGAACGGCGGTGGCGCGCAGCCGCCGATGCGCCTGCAGCGCGGCGCGGACGTAATCGGCATACTCGCCGTGGATACTCGCCGCGGCCACCACCGCGAAGATCACCCCGTGGCGGTCCAGCTCGGCCAGGCAGGCCCCGACCGAGGCATCGGCGGGCGGCGCGTGCCACGCCCTGTCGGTCAGCGGATCGTCCCGCCGCCACAGGTGCAGATGGCTGTCGATGATCGGCGCCTCGTCGTCGCGCATGGTCCCTCCCGGCACGGTTTTTGCTGCATGCGCACCTGCTTAGCGCGCCGCATCGTGGGCAGTCTACCACGCGCGCGCGGCCCGCGCGCGGGTCCGCCCCGCCGCATTTTCGCCCGCCGAAATAGACCGAGCGCCGCCGCCGGCGGCCGCGCCGCCGCCGTTACGGTGGCACATGTTCGGCCCCGAACACGGGCCGCAAGACCCAAGGGAGGATACCATGACCGACTTTCGCCCGAGCCGCCGCGCCGCGCTCTGGGGGGCCGCCGCGCTGGCCGCGCTGGCCGCGCTGACCGGCGCCGCCCAGGCCGCCGACTGCCCCGAAGGCTTCCCCGAGAAACCGATCACCTTCATGGTCGGCTTCGGCGCCGGCGGCGGCACCGACGCGATCGGCCGCTCGATCGCCGCCGCCATCGAGGAGCAGCAGGGCTGGGACATCGTCGTCGAGAACCGCCCCGGCGCCTCCGGCGGCGTGATGGCCGCCGCGCTGATGGAGATGCCGCCCGACGGCTATACCATCGGCATGGCCGGCACCGACACGGTGACGGTCAACCCCTACGAGACGGCCGATAGCCCCTATACCCACGCGGACTTCGACTATCTCGGCTCGGCGATGCAGATCAACTTCGGCCTCGTCGCGCTCGAGGAGAAGCCCTACGACACGCTGGAGGAGTTCATCGAATACGCCCGCGAGCAGGGCCGCGCCACCGTCTCGGTCGCCGGCGTCAGCCAGACCGTCGCGGTGCGCCAGATGGCCGAGCATTTCGACGTCAACCTCGTCCCCGTCCCCGGCAAGGGCGCGGCCGACGCGCTGCAGCAGGCGCTCGGCGGCCATGTCGACGCCACCACGCAGGGCTCGCAGCATGTCCAGCAGATCAAGGCCGGCAACATGGTCCAGCTCGCCTCGCTGATCGGCAAGCGGGTGCCCTACGCGCCCGACTCCAAGACGCTGATCGAAAGCGGCATGGATGTCAGCCTGGAGGCGCATACGACCTTCCTGGTGCCCAAGGGGATGGACGCGGAGATCAAGACCTGCCTCGCCGAAGCCATCGACGAGGCGACCCAGTCCGAGGGCTATGCCGAGCTGATGGAGAAGTTCCAGAATCGGGCGCTGAACCTCGGCCCCGAGGGCGTCGAGGAGGTCGTCGCGCGGATGGCGGCCTTCTACGAAGAGGCCCTGTCGGACTAGGCGCGGGACGGACGGAGCCGGAGATGACGGTCAATCGCCTTCTGGGAGCCATCGTGGTCGCCTTCGGCGCGACGCTCCTGCTCTGGCTCATCCCGGCCAACGTGTCGGCGGCGCCGGGGTCCGTGATGGACCCGGCGCTGTTCCCGCGCCTGGCCGCCTGGCTGTTGATCGGGCTGGGCACGCTGCAGCTGATCGTGCCGTCCGAAGCGCCGCAGGTGCCGCCCCTGTGGGAGGTCCTGCGCCTCGCCGGGGTCGCGGCCCTCACGCTCGCCGCGGTCCTGCTGATGCCCGAGACGGGGTACATCCTGACCTCGGTCGTGCTGATGGCGGCGCTGGCGGTCCTCGTCCACGAGCGCCGCATCCACTGGCTGGCGGTGATCGTCGCGGGGCTGCCCGTCGCGATCTGGCTGCTGTTCGAGATCGTCCTGCAACGCCCCCTGCCCTAAGAAAGACCGACCCAAGTGCCCGAACTCGCCACCGTCCTCGCCGGCCTGACCGACGCCTTCACGCTGCACAACCTGCTGTTCGTGCTGGCCGGCGTCACCATCGGCCAGATCGTCGGCGCGATCCCGGGGCTGAACATCCTGATGGCGCTGGCCATCGCGATCCCGCTGACGCTGACGCTCGACACGCTGACCGCGGTGGCCTTCCTGATCGGCGTGAACAAGGGCGGCACGGTGGGCGGCGCGATTCCGGCGATCCTGCTGAACACGCCCGGCACGCCGGAAAGCGCCGCGACGGCGCTCGACGGCCACCCGATGGCGAAAAAGGGCCGGCCGCTGAAGGCGATGAAATACGGGCTGTATTACTCGGTCTTCGGCGATATCTCGTCGGACATCGTGCTGATCACCGTCTCGGTCCCGCTGGCGATGGTCGCGCTGAAGATGGGGCCGGTCGAGATCCTCTGCCTGATGATCTTCGCCTTCACCATCATCACCGGGCTGGTGGGCAACTCGATGGTCAAGGGGCTGATCGCGGCGACGCTGGGCTTTCTGCTGGCCGCCATCGGGCTGGAGCCGGCGCAGGGCACGCCGCGCTTCACCTTCGGGATGCTGGAGCTCTACGACGGGCTGCCGCTGTCGGCGATGGCGGTGGGCTTTCTGGCGGTGTCCGAGATCTTCCACCAGATCGCCCGCTCGACGCGCGCGCAGTCCGGCGCGGCCACGGTCTCGATGCGCTCGACCGACCCCGCGGACCGGCGCGTGACGCTGCGCGAGGTTCTGGCGAACAAGTACGTCGCGCTGCGCGCCTTCCTGATCGGCACCGTGATCGGCGCGATCCCCGGCCTGGGCTCGGCCACGGCGGGGTTTCTGAGCTATTCCATCACCAAGCAGGCCGCCAAGGATCCCGAGAGCTTCGGCACCGGCGACCCGCGCGGCATCGCCGCCTCGGAATCGGCGAATTCCGCCGTGGTGGGCGCCAACCTGATCCCGCTTCTGACGCTGGGCATCCCCGGCAACATCGCCGCGGCGCTGCTGGTCTCGGCCTTCATCATCCACGGCATCCAGCCCGGCCCGCTGCTGTTCGAGCAGCAGGGCCAGCTGATCTACGGGCTGTTCGGCGCGATGCTGATGGCGAATCTCTGCAACCTCGGGGTCGGCCAGATCGGCATGCGGCTCTGGGCCTTCGTGGTCGGCGCGCCGAACACGGTGATCTATCCCGGCGCGCTACTGCTTTGCGTGACCGGCATCTACTTCACCGAGGGCGGGCTGTTCGGCGTGATCGTCATGCTGGTCTCCGCCGTCTTCGGCTACCTGATGAAGACCTTCGGCTACTCGGTGGTCGCCTTCATCATCGGCTTCGTGCTGATGGCACAGCTGGAGCGGTCGCTTCTGCAGACCATGCTGATCACCGACTCGAACCTCTGGGTGGTGTTCCAGCACCCCATCGCCGTGGTGCTGCTGGTGCTGTCGGCGGTGTCGGTCCTCTATCTCGGCCCGAAGCGGAAGGGCGCCCCGCGCGCCGGCTCGGAAGCGGAGGTCGAGTGACCCGCGTTCATCGGGCCGTCGCCGCGCCCCGGGCGCGACGCGCCCTCTTCACGCCCCCCGGCCGCCGCGCGGACACCCACGGACAGGGCACGGCCAGTTAGCGCTATCTGCAGCGATTTCAGCTACTTGACACCCTGTCCAACCTCGGACACCTGCCGCCGCCGGCCGAAGTCCAGCACTTTCGCCCCGATCTCGCCGGCGCATTCCCAGCCGGCGCAGACCCGGCCGCCGGCCAGGTCGTGCGCCTCCGCCAGCCTTTCGCCCAGCGCCGCGACGATCTCCGGCAGCCGCTCGCGGAAATAGAACCGCTCCGTGGTGAACAGCTGCACCGGGTGCCGCGCGGCCCGCAGCCCCTCCAGCATCGGATACTGCGCCAGCGCCGTCAGCGCCTGCCACCGGTTGCGCCCGCACTCGATCTGGGCCCGGTTCACCCGGTCCATCCAGTCCACCGTCGGGTGCAGCGGCGCGTGCTTGGGATCGTTCTCCAGCATCCACTCCACCGTCCGGAGCGCGCCGAAGCCCGAGGGGTCCGCGGGCCGGTATCCGGCCTTGAACGGCGCCAGGATTTCTTCCGGCGTGCCCCGGTTCACCGGGCAGTTCACCAGCGCGATCCAGTCGACGCGCTCCGGCCAGCCCTTCGATATCTCCAAGGCCACCGCCGCCCCCGTCGCCTCGCCCAGCACCGCCGCGCGGGCCACCCCGGCGGCGTCCATCACCTCGACGACGGCCCGCGCGTAGTCGGCGATCGTCGGCTGCCAGTCGATGTGATCCGAGGCGCCGTGGCTCGGATAGTCCGGCGCGACCGCCCGCATCCCCGGCGCCAGCGCCGCCATCATCTCCAGCCACAGGGCCGAGCTCTGCTGGTTCGCGTGCAGCAGCACGACGGGCGGCCCGGCCCCGGCCTCGCGCCAGTGGAGGTGACCGAAGGAGGTCTCGGACAGGTGCCGCCGGACCCGCAGCGCCTCAGCGGAGGAATTCATCCATCCGCTCCAGCAGCGCGTCGCGCCCCCGCTCGGGCCGGTCCAGCAGGATGTAGTGGGTCGTGTCGGGCGGGTTCCAGTAGACCACCGCCTCGGCATTCACCAGGTCGTCGATGAACGCCTCCATGTCGGCGGGGCGCGAGAGCTTGTCGTACTCGCCGCGCACGATCATCACCTTGCAATAGACCTGCGTCGCGCTGAACAGCGTCTCCACCCGCGCGGCCATGGTGTAGAGATCCTCCAGCATGCCGTTGGGGCTGCGATACATCGGCGGGTCCATCTCGGCGCCCTTCGGGTCGCCGTCGATCAGCGCCTGGCGGAACGCCTGGAACATCGCCGGGTCGCGCCAGGCGTCCTTGTCCGCGATGGGGATCTGCTCGTTCCAGTGCCGGTCCAGAAGCTCCAGCCCGTTCCAGGCGTAGTTGCCGAAATCCTTCTTGTTGAACCGTCCGGGATGCTCGGGGTCGTCCCATTTCGAGCCGATGTGGAATTCCGGATGCCCCGACGCGCCGCCGTAGATCATCATGTAGGGCACGATATGGCTGACCTTCTCGGGCCAGAGCGCGGCATACATCGCCACGATGGTGCCGCCCACGCCCCAGCCCAGAAGCCCCACCTTCGCCTGCCCGGTGGCCGCGATCAGGTGATCGGCGGCGGCGTCCACGTCGCGGGTGATCTCGATGGAGCGCGCCAGCGACTTCGCGTAAGGTGCCGGCGGTTCGTCCATCTCGGCCGGGCGTTCGGACCGGCCGAAGCCGCGGGCGTCGAGGATGTAGACCACGTGCCCCTTCGCGGCGAGATCGGCGGCGAGCGAGCCGTTCGGGACGTTAAGGTCGAACTCGCTGAGCCCCGGAATGCGGGTGCCGTGCAGCAGGATCATCGGCACCCGGTCGGCGGGGCCGTCCGGCCGGACCTCGCGGATCGCCACCTTCACCCCGTCCACGCAGTCGACGTGGAAATCCTTGCGCGTTATCGCCGTCATTCGCGGTTCTCCCCAAGATTGCCGGGCGAGCCTAGCAGCCGCTGCCGCGCGCCCCGCGGCACGCGGCGCGGTATTTCAGGGACTGAAATCCGGGGCCGGTGCGGCGTCGAGCGTCAGCGTCGTGGTCCAGAAACAGACCCCGCCATCCGCCTCGAAGGCATGCCGGTTCAGGAGGCTCAGCCGCCCGTCCCCGCCGATCCCGAAGACCGCGAGGCCGGGCGGCACGCGCCGCACCGCGCCGTCCGAGCGGATCCAGAACGGCTCCTGATTGCCGACGACCAGCGCCCGTCCCGCGGCGTCCATGCCGAAGGTGCGGGGAAAGATTCCGCCCGTGTCGACCTGCTGGATCGGGCGCGGTTCGCCGGTCTCCGGGTCCAGCGCGAAGGCCGCGACGGTGTTGGCGCCGCCGACGAAGACGGCGCGGTCGCCGTCGGGCTCGGTCTCCCAGGCCCGGTTGGTGACATAGAGAAAGCGGCCGCCGGGATGCACATGCACCGCGCTCGCCAGCTGCCGCGACCGGCCCGTCGGCGCCTCCGCCAGCGTGCCGGCGACGTGGCGCGGGCGCGGGCCCGGCAGGCCACCCGCGATGTCGTAAAGCTGCACCTCGTTCTGCGCCTCCAGTACCAGGTACATCCACGGCCGCGTCGGGTGGAACGCGACATGCCGCGCCGCGAAGCCCTGCGCCCCGTTGCGCACCCCCCGCCAGGCGGGTGCGCGCGCCGGGTCTGCGCCGATCCGCCCGCGCGGCGACAGCCGCCCGGCGGCATAGCCGAACAGGTCGAGGCAGCCGGCGGGAATGCCCGCGGGGTCGTGCGCGCAGGCCGGCACGAAGGCCACGTCGCCGCGCGGCGACACGCGCACCTGATGCACCGTCGTGCCGAAATAGAGCGGATCCTGCGGCACCTCCTCGGCAACCGCGCCGGCGGCGTCGAGCCGGTGGACCGTCACGTCCGACGGCGCGTTGTAGGCGATCAGCAGGAACGCCTCCCCGGCGTCGAGCGTCGCGAAGAGCGGCCGGTTGCGCAGGCGCACCGGCTCTTGCAGCGGGGTCAGCCGGCCGTCGGTGCCGATGGCATAGGCGCGGACGAAATGGTCGGGCCGCTTCGGCGCCGTCATCGGGCCGGAGCCGCTCGTCACCACGTAGAGCCGGCTGCGCGCCCGGTTGGCCCAGCCGTGCTGCACGACCTCGTCGCAGTGCAGCTCCTGCCGCCGGGTCAGGGCGCCGGTGCCGGTGTCGAGCCCGAAGACCCGCAGCAGCGGCCCGAGCGAGGCGTAGACGACATCGCGGCCCGCCATCACGCGCCCCCGTCCGCCCAGGCGCGGAAAGCGTCGCGCATCGCCACGGTTTCGGTCAGCACGTCCTCGGTATAGCCGTGCGGGCCGACCGGGTGCAGGTACTCGATGGCCAGCGCGCCGTCGTAGCCCGCCTGGCGCAGCGCCGCGAAGAACGCGGGAAAGTCGATCGTGCCCTCGGCCATCCGCGCCTGCAGCGCGCCCGGGCGGGCCTGCCGCAGATGGACATGGGCGGCATGGGCCGCCAGCGGCTCGATCGTCTCCTGCGGATGGCCCAGGCAGATCAGGTGCGACGGGTCCAGCGCCAGCCGCACGCCGGTCCGGTCGACCAGCGCGCGGACGGCCGCGGGGCTGTCGGCGACGGAATGGACGACGGGCTCGATGCAGAGCTCCGCCGCGAAATCCCGCGCCACCGCCAGCAGCGCCGAGAGGCTGTCGGCCGCCGCCTCCAGCGCCTCGGCCCGCGACTGGCCCGGATTGACGCGGCCGGGCAGGACGAAGACCGTGCCGATCCCGGCCGCGTCGCAGAAGGTCAGCACCTGCGCCAGATCGCGCGCATTGGCCTCCACGCTGCCCGGCAGCGCGAGGTTGCGGTCGGCGTGATCGGCGCCGAAATGGTGGAAATAGTTCGGGCAGGCCACGCCCAGCCGCCGCACCCGGTCGGCCGCCGCCCGCGGGTCGGCAAGGATCTCGGCCTTGTCGAGCCCCGGGCGCCCCTTGGTACTGATGTCCAGCGCGCCGATGCCCAGCGCAAGCGCCACCTCCGCCGCCTCCGGCAGCGTCAGGCGGGGGACCGACCAGGAGGCGAGCGACAGGCGCACGGCCCCTACGCCTCGTCCCTTGCCGGCGCCGCACCGCGGTCCGGCGGGTCGCGCCGGTCGCCCTTGGCACGCCGGCGCGGGCCGAGATAGAGGATCGACACGATCGACAGCGCGAACAACGCCAGCGCGATCGGGTGGTTCAGAAGCTCCGACCACTCGCCGTTGGTCAGCAGGATCGTCTGGTTGATCGAGCGCTCCAGCATCGGCGTCAGCACGAAGGCGACGATGAAGGCGATGATCGAGTA
Organism: Psychromarinibacter sediminicola; assembly: GCF_029168335.1. Lineage (GTDB taxonomy): Bacteria > Pseudomonadota > Alphaproteobacteria > Rhodobacterales > Rhodobacteraceae > Psychromarinibacter > Psychromarinibacter sediminicola. Next base: position 36,077 of record NZ_JARGYC010000013.1, on the reverse strand, counting down.
GCCGAAGACCCGCATCGCGTAGCCGAAGACGGAGGCCACGATCATGATGACGATGCCCAGCGTGCCGCCGGTGGCGAAATACATCCCCGTCGCGCACATCAGAAGCGCCCCGGGATAGACCACCGAGGCCGGCGCCGACACCACCCGCGCCCAGAGCCGCATGCCGAACTGCCCGACCGCGAGGTTGCAGAAATTGGCGATCAGCATCGCGCCGAACAGCCCGTAGATCAGCTGGCCCTGCTGCTGGAACAGAAGCGGCCCCGGCTGTACCCCGTGGATGATGAAGGCCGACACCAAGAGCGCCGCGGCGATGTTGCCGGGAATGCCCAGCGTCAGAAGCGGGATCATGTTGGCGCCCACGACCGAGGAATTGGCCGCCTCGGAGGCGGCGATGCCGCGCGGATCGCCGGTGCCCAGTTTCTCGGGATCCTTCGCGGACTGCTTGGTGATGGAATAGCTCAGGAACCCGGCCGTGGTGGAGCCGAGCCCCGGGATCGCGCCGATGACCGTGCCGATCAGGAAGGCGCGGAAGGCCACGTAGCGGTTGGCCAGCAGCTCGCGCAGCGTCAGCCGCTGGCTGCCCTTGTCGCGGAAGGTCAGCGCCGCGCCGACCACGTCCTGCCCGCTCTGCGCGCCGCGCTCGGACAGCCGGATGAAGATCTCCGACACCGCCAGCATCCCGATCGTCAGCGCCGTCAGCGGCAGGCCGTCCAGCATCTCGACCGAGCCGAAGGTGAAGCGGGCCGAGCCCATCGCCGGGTCGATCCCGACCGAGGCCAGCAGGAAGCCCAGCGCGACCGAGATCAGCCCCTTGATCATCGACTCGCCCACCAGCCCGACGATCACCGTGAAGGCCAGCATCATCAGGAAGGTCACCTCGATCGGCCCCATCTTCAGCGCCACCAGCGCCAGCGGCGCGGAGACGGTGATCAGCACGATGTCCGACGAGATGTCGCCGAAGACCGAGTAGTAGAGCGAATATTTCATCGCCTTGCCGCCATAGCCCTTGCGGGCCATCGGGTGGCCGTCGAGCGCCGTCGCGGCGCTTTCCGGCGTGCCGGGCGTGTTCAGCAGGATCGCGGGGATCGCCCCGCCGACCGTGCCGCCCTTGTTGACCGAGATCAGGAAGGCGACCGCGGTCAGCGTGTCCAGCGTGAAGGTCAAGGGGATCGCGATGGCCAGCGCCATCAGGATCGACAGCCCCGGGATCGCGCCGGCCAGCTGGCCCACGGCCACGCCCAGCACGATGTACATCAGGTTGGTCAGCGTGAAGACGTCGGCGAACCCGGCGAGGATGACGGACAGCTCGGGCATGTCTCGGCGTTCTCCTTTCAGGGAAGCGGGCGCTGCAGCACCTGCTCGAACAGAAGCCAGGTCCCCACCGGCAGAACGACGATCACGACGCCCAGCCACAGCGGCCGCCGCTCGCCGGTGATCAGGCAGACGGCGGCCATCAGACCGATGGAGACGGGCAGATAGCTGAGCTCGTCGATCAGCAGCATCGCGACCAGCGTCGCCGCGGCCGCCGCCGCGAACAGGCCCAGCTTCTTCCCGCCGGGCAGCTCGGACCTGGTCTTCACCAGCACCATCTGCAGCACGCCCAGCAGGATCAGCAGGCCCGCCGCGATCTGCGGAAACAGCGCCGGGTTGGGAAAGACCAGCAGCCCCGGCACCGTCTGCACGTTCGCCGGGATCGCGTAGGCGAGGAGGAATATTCCGAAAAGCGCGAATATCCCTCCCAGCAACCGGTCAATGGTCATGACTGGCCCGCCCGCCCGATCACTCGGAATACAGCGCGTCGTAATACTCCGCGCCCTTCTTGATGAAGGCCACCGCGCCCTCGGGGCCGAGGTTCAGCGCCTCGTTGTTGAAGTTCTTCATCAGCGCCGCGTAGCCCTCGGACTGCATCCCCTCGTCGATCGCCTGCTGCAGGCAGGTGCGGATCGCCGGGTCGACGCCCTTGGGCAGCGCGAACAGCACATGCGCGCCGGCGACGACGTCCAGCCCGTATTCCGTCAGCGTCTTGGCGTCCGGCGCATAGGGCACCCGCTTGTTGGTCAGCGTGGCGAGCTGCACCATGTTGCCGGCCTGGATCTGCTGGATGTGCTGGCTGCCCTGGATCGTCGCATCGACATGGCCGCCCAGCGCGGATTGCAGCGCGTCCGACGCGCCGCCGCCCGGCACCGGGATCAGGGTCACGCCGTAATGCTCGCCGATCTGCCTGACCACGTTCTCCAGGTGGATGGCCGAGGTCGAGATCGTCGCGCGCCCGTTCTCGCGCGCGTAGTCGATGAACTCTTCCAGGTCGTCATAGGGCGCGCTTTCCAGTGCGACGAGGCCGAAGATCACCTCCATCGCCGTGGCCGGATAGTCGAAATCCTCCCAGGTATAGTCGACGCCTTCGTTGGCCGCGGGGTCGATGGTGACCGCGTTGGTCGAGCTGACGCCGAGGAAATAGCCGTCGGGCTCTTCGTCGGTCAGCGCGGTCATCAGCACGTCGCCCCCGGCGCCGGGCCGGTTCGAGACGACGATGGTCCAGTCCTGCTGCTGCTCGATCTCGCTGGCCAGCCGCCGCGCGATGGCGTCGGTGCCGCCGCCGGCGGCATAGCCGACGACGAACTCGATCGGTTCCGAGGGGTAGCCCTCGGGGCATTCGGCCGCCGCGACCGCGGTCGCGCCCATGGCGGCGGAGCACAGCGCCGCCGTCATCGTCAGGTGTCGTGTCATGTCGTCCTCCCGTTGGTGTCCTTTCCGCAGCGCGTGCGGGCGGTCGGCCCGTCACCTGCGGATGCCGCGTCTTCGGCACGGACCCAGACTACGAACTCCGCCGCACCGCGCCCCACGGCTTTGGGCCGCCTTTTCACGAACTGAAATCCGCCAGGTTGGTCGCGCGGGCGCCCGGGCGACGAAGGTCGCCCTGCCGTGCGATGGGCCCTGCCCCGCCGCCGCGGCTGCGCACCGGCCGCGGCGACCCGTCGGGTGTGTGCTTGCACGCACCGTTTTCGGAAGGCGTTTGTCACCCGAAGGTGGCGGATGCGCACACGCGGCGTGGTGCGTGCGAGCACGCACGTGTCGACGAAGCGATAATCGTAGCCGTCGCCGGCCGCGCTCAGCCGGCCGGCCGTCGGGGCCGGGAAATGCACCGGCAGCAGCACGCTTCGCCGCTCGGCCGCCTCCTGCAGCACCGCGCGCCGCGAGCGGGCGGCCAGGTCCGGATCCCAGCAGACCCGCGTCGACCAGTCCGGCGCGTGGCATTGCAGAACCGAATGCACCATGTCGCCCAGCACCAGCGCCTCCTGCCCGCCGCTGGAGATGCGGATGCAGACGTGATGCGGGGAATGGCCGGGCGAGGGCACCAGCGAGACGTACTCGTCCAGAACGTGCCCGTCGTCGACCAGCAGCGCCTGCCCGGCCTCGGCCACCGGCAGGCAGTTCATCTCCCAGATACCGCGCGAGACCCGCGGCAGCTCGGCCCCGGAGCGGGCCAGCTTCTCCCAGTAGCGGTACTCGGCGCGGCTGAAGACGTAGGTGGCGTTCGGGAAGGTCGGCACCCATCGGCCGCGCTCCAGCCGGGTGTTCCAGCCGGTGTGATCGACATGCAGATGCGTGCACAGCACAAAGTCGATATCCGCCTCGGACACGCCCGCCGCGTGCAGCCCCTCCAGCCAGGCGGCGGTGGGATGGGGCATCGGCTCGGGCCGGAACTTGTCGGCGCCGCAGCAGGTGTCCACCAGGATCAGGTGGCGCGGCGTGCGCACGAGGAACGTCTGGAACGCCATGACGATGCGTCCCGTGGCGGCGTCGAAATGCCCCGCCGGCAGATCCGGCAGGTGCCGTGCCAGGCGCTCCGCGTCGAAGCCGGTGAAGAAGTCGGCCGCCACCGGCCCGGGCTTTTGGTATTCCATGATCGCCGAGAGGCCGACCGCGCCGATCCGCAGCGGCGCCATGACCCGGAACGGGGGTCCGGCGGCGGTCACGCCACCGCGGCCCGTTCCGCCTCGAGCGCGGTGGTCATGCGCGCGATGCTGTCGCCGATGGCGCGCGAGGCCGACTGAAGCTGCGGCACGTAGGTCTCGACGATCTGCTTCCGGCTCACGGCGCTCGCGTAATAGGTCAGCCCGATCGTGGCGATCACGGTCTGCGAGCCGGGCTGGTAGATCGGCACCGCCACGCTGGAGGACGCCTCCGGCGTCGCGGTGGCGACCCGTTCGGAAAAGCCCTCGCGCCGGTCGGTCGCGATCAGCTGCTCGACCGAGCCCGGCGCCCGCATCAGCGCGCTGTCGGGATGCTCGGTCGTCTCCAGAAGCCGCATCGTCATCGCCCGCTCCTCCGGCGGGCAGAAGCTGAGGAACGCACGGCCCAGCGCCTTGCTGACCAGCCCCAGCCGTTTGTGGATGATCGCGTGATACGGCGTCACCGCCGCCTCGGGCGCGGTCGTGTAGCAGATCATCACCGCCTCGCCGTCCGGCACCGCGATGGCCGCCGGCCACCGGTGCACCCGCGTCAGCGCCAGCGCCCAGGGGCGCCCGGCCTCCACCACCATCGGCCCGCCGTGGAAGCCGCAGCTCAGCGCGGTGACCTGGCTGGTCACGCGATAGCCCTTGTCCCATTCCTCCTTGGCGACGTAGCCGGCCTTCACCAGCGTCTCCAGGAACCGCACGATGGTCGATTTCGGCAGGCCCGTATGCTTGTGGATGTGATCGAGCGTGCAGACCCGCTGGCGGTTCAGCACCACCAGGATGTCCAGCGACCGCAGGGCGGAATTCACCGGCGAATAACAGCTCATGCCCAGTCCTCCTCCGCCGTCCCGGCTCAGGCGATCCGCTCCCATGTCAGGTCGCGGTAGTTGACGACCCCGTCGATCTCCACCGGCGGCGCGGTCAGCGTCACCCGATTCCCCTCGATCCGCGCCGGCCGCGTCTGCAGCGTGCCCACCCGCTCCGGCGGGAGCGAGCCGTCGACCCGCGTGCGCAGGGTCTCTCCGTCGAACGTGTAGCGCCCGGTATAGGAGCTGTACTCCCGCGCCCGCCCTTCCGGCAGTTCGTCGCGCCCGTCGCTGATCACCACCATCATCCGGTGGTCGTCGTTGAACGTGATCAGCCCCATCTTCCGCGGCCCGTAGGAGGACGGCAGGAGGTTGCCGTCGGCGTCGGTGTTGGTGATCTCCACCAGCCGCCACACGCCGATCAGCAGGTCGGAGCGGTCCTCGGCCATCACGCCTCCTCCCTCGCGGGTGCGAAATCGAACGCCTGCGGGTCGGGCGCGCGCGTCAGTTCCCAGTATTCCACCAGCTTCCAGGGCGAGTTCGTGGTGATCCGCCCGTCGCGGTTCTTGTACCAGTTGGTCAGCCCCGGGTCGGACCACACCATCCGCTCCAGCCGCGCGTCCATCTCGGCGTTGTAGGCATCATGCGCGTCCTGCCGCACCTCCATCGCCGCGCCGCCCCGGTCGAGCAGCAACTCCAGGCAGCGCAGGATGTAGTGCACCTGGCATTCCGCCTGGAAGATGATGCTGCCGCCATGGGCGAGGTTCGTGTTCGGCCCGTAGGTGACGAAGAAGTTCGGGAACCCCGGCACGCAGATGCCCAGATAGGCGCGCGGATCGTCGTCGCCCCATTCGCCGCGGATCGTGCGGCCGTCCCGGCCCTCCACCGCCATCGGATAGATCATCCGGCTGGCATGGAACCCGGTGGCGAAGACGATGGCGTCCACCGGATGGCGCGCGCCGGTCCGGTCGACGATGGCACCCGGCTCGATCCGCTCGATCCCGTCGGTCACCAGGGCCACGTTGTCCTGCTTCAGCATCCGGTACCAACCGCCGTCGCGCAGCGACCGCTTGCCGAAGGGCGGGTAGTCGGGCAGCACCTTGTCCCGCAGGTCCGGCCGGTCGGCGATCTCGCTGTCGAGATAGGCGGTCCAGATCTGCCGGATCTCCTCGTTCAGCGCCGAGACGGAGCGTTCCTCGGAGGTCCAGTCCGGATCCATCATCAGCGCGTCGTGAACCCCGTCGCCATAGGCCCAGAACAGCAGGAACCGGAACCACTCGGCGTAATAGGGCACCTCGCGCAGCGCCCATTTCACCGCCTCCGGCACCGGCGTCTCGTAGTTGTGGCGCGGCAGCACCCAGGGGGCGGAGCGCTGGAAGACGGTGAAATGCGCCGCCGTCTCGGCCAGCTTCGGCCCGGCCTGCAGCCCGCTCGCCCCGGTCCCGATCATCGCGACGCGCTTGCCGGCGAAGTCGTAGCCGTGGTCCCAGCGCGCCGTGTGCATCACCGCGCCCGCGAACCCGTCGAGCCCCGGCAGCGGCGGGATCGCGGGCTGGTTCAGCTGGCCGACCGAGCTGATCACCGCGTTCGCCGTCGCCTCGCGCCGCCCCTCGGGCGTGTGGATCGTCGCATGCCACAGGCAGGTTTCGGCGTCGTAGCGCAGCCGCTCCACCTCTTCGCCGAACCGGATCCGGCCCAGCACGCCGTAGCGCTCGGCGCAGTCCCGCAGGTAGCCCTTCAGCTCGCCCTGCTTGACGTAGTACCGCGACCAGTCGTGGTTCAGCGCGAACGAGTAGCAGTAGAGGTGATTGGCCGAATCCACCCCGCAATCGGGATAGGTGTTCTCGTGCCAGACCCCGCCCACGTCGTCGTTCCGCTCGATCACGTCATAGGGGATGCCCGCCGCGCCCAGCTTGATCCCCGCGCAGATGCCCGAGGCGCCGGCGCCCACGATCAGCACCCGGAACCCTTCCGCCCGCGCCCGGGTCGCCGTGTCGGCGGCGGCCAGCGGCGCCGGCGCCTTGCGGAACCCCAGATCGTCCAGCAGCATCGGCACGTAGCGGTCCGACACCGTCTCGCGGCAGAAGGCGTTCAGCATCCGATGCAGCCCCGCCTCGCCCGTCACCGCCGGCGCCGGCCGCGGCGTCTCGGCCACAAGCCGGGCCAGCCGGCCGCGGATTTCGCCGGCCTGCGCCTCCGGCACCGGATGCTCGAACACGCCGGGCTTCGCGAGGTTCGGGGTCACGCGGCCCAGAAGCTCCATGTCGCCGGTCAGCTGCACCAGCACCATCAGCAGGACCGAGATGTCGCACGCTTCGAGCCGGGTTTCGATCTCCGCCTGTCCGGGCGAAGGGGCTATGGCAGTCGCATGGCGCATGGCGTCGTGTCGGGCTTTCGTATCTGAATCGGCGTTGCGGAGGTCAGGCTAGTCCGATCGGCCACGACCGGAACGGGCGACAGAGAGCCATTTCACATACTGAAAATGGCCGCCCCCCGCGTTGGAGTCGGACGCCCCGCGGCCGTCTTCTCCGGGCAGGCCCACCGGATCGAGGACACGCCCGCATGACCCTGCCCCGCCCGCTCGTCGACGCGCATTTCCATGTCTACACTCAGGACATGCCGCTGGCCGACGGCGCCTGGCACCACCCGGGCGAGGACGCCTCGGTGGCGCGCTGCCTGGACATGCTCGACCGGTTCGGCGTGACGCTGGGCGTCGTCTCGGCCGCCAGCCTCTACGGCACCTACAACGACTATGTCCTCTATGCCCTGCAACAGCATCCGCGGCTCCGGGCCACGCTGATGCCGGATCTGGGCTGGGACATCACCCAGCTTTCCGCCTATCACGCCGCCGGGTTTCGCGGCGTCCGCTTCCTGTGGCGCCCGCGCGAGACGCGCCCCGACATCGACAGCGAACCCTACCGCCGCCTGCTGCGCCGCTGCGCCGATCTGGGCTGGCACGTCCACCTCACGGACAGGCCGCACCGGATCGACGGCACGATCCGCGCCATCGAGAACGCGGGCTGCGACGTGGTGCTCGACCACCTGGCGCTGATCGACACCGAGGCCGGCGTGAACGACCCCGGCTTCCGCGCGGCGCTGGCGGCGGTGGAGCGCGGCCGCACCTGGGTGAAGCTCTCGGGCGGCTTCCGCTTCCTGCAGCCGGGCCTCGCCGACGCCGCCGCGCGCGACCTGGTGGCCGCCGCCGGCTGGGAGCGGATGGTCTGGGGCAGCGACTGGCCCTTCGCCGGCTTCGAGGACCGGGTGAGCTACGAAAGCACCCTCCACGACCTCGCCCGCTGGGTCCCCGACCCGGCGATGCAGGCCGCGGTGACGGCGCACACGCCGGTGAAGTTCTTTTTCACCTGAAGGCGCGCGCGCCGCCGGCGGCGTCGAGCGCAGGGCCGCAGGCGGCCCGCGTTGCCGAAACGCCATATGCCGGCTCTGCAAGGGATCCGCGACGGCCCGCCGCCGGACCGCGCCGGAGATGGCGGAGCCCTGTATGAGCCCTGCCGATCACGATCCGCCCGCGCGCCCTTGCATGGCCCGGCGCGGACCGTCACGTCTGGGGCATATGGCCAAACACGGAGGTCGTCATGCATTTGCACCATGTCTTCCGGGCGCGGCCGCTTCTGACAGCGCTCTTCGCGGCGCTGGTTGCGGCTCCGTCCGCCATCGCTCAATCCAACAGCATGCAGGTCACGCCGCCGGTTCCGATCGAGCCCTTCGAGGGCCGGTGGAACACCAATCACGGCGAGTTGCGCCTGCACCAGGTCCGCCGCGATCCGGCCAGCTACATCATCGGCGATTATGCGAACCGCGGCATCATCGTCGGCCTCGTCTCGCCCGACGGGCAATGCGCCCACGGCGTCTTCACCAACGGCGCCGAAAGCGGCGGTTTCCAGTTCGTGCTGGACCAGGGGGGCGAGTTCAGCGGCCTCTGGGCCTGGCACGGCGAGCCGCCGGCCGGCGAATGGACCGGCACCCGCGTCGGCGACGCGCCCCGGCAGCTGAGCGGCTTCACCCGCGGCGGCGGCACGCTGCAGGTCATCGACCAGCCGCGGGCCATCATGTCCGGGCTTTACGACAGCCGGCACGGCACGCTGGACCTCGCCTCGCGCGACCTGTTCCTCTGGGGCGCCTATGCCGACAAGGGGATCATCGCCGGGCAATGGGACGGCAACGGCTTCGTCGGGCAGTTCACCAATGACGGCCGGGTCGGCTGGTTCGATTTCGACGTGCTGTCGAAGACCGGCACCGTGCGCGGCGGCCAATGGGGCTGGCACGGCGAGGGCAAGCGCGGCGCGTGGACGCCCTCGGACTACACCGGCCAGGTCACGCCGATCCTGGACGCGGTGGATGTCGGCGGCCACCTGAGCTGCTGACCGCCGGCGCCGCCCCGGCCGGACCGGGGCGGCGCGCGATTCATGCCCGTCTCATTCGGCGGCCGAGACCGCCCGGCCGGTCATCACCTTGACCAGATGCGCCCGGTAGTCCGGCGTCCCGTGCAGATCGCCGATCATGCCGTCGGCCGACACCGTCAGGCCCGAGATCGCCTCCGCCGAGAAATTCGACGACAGCGCCTGCTCGGCCTCGGTCCAGCGGAACACGCCGTCCTCGGACGCGCCGGTCACGCCCACGCGCACCTCGTCGGAATGCTTGGCGACGAACACCCCCACCAGCGGAAACCGCGAGGCGGGCTGCTCGAACTTCTGGTAGTTGGACTTTTCCGGAATGTTGAACTTCACGACCGTGATCAGCTCGCCCTCTTCCAGCGCGGTGGTGAACATGCCCTCGAAGAAGTCGTCGGCCGCGATCTCGCGGGCGTTGGTCACCACCGTCCCGCCTGCAGCCAGCAGCGCCGCCGGATAGCAGGCCGCCGGGTCGTTGTTGGCCAGCGACCCGCCGATCGTGCCGCGGTTGCGCACCGCCGGATCGCCGATCTTCGCCGCAAGCCCGGCGAGCCCCGGAAAGGCGGACGCCGCCTCCTTCGCCACGGTCCCGTGGGTCGTCGCGCCGCCGACGGTCATCACGCCGCCGTCGGTGCTCACCCCCTTCATCCCGTCGATGTCATGGGTCGAGACCAGCACCGCCGGCGCCGCCAGCCGCTGCTTCATCGTCGGGATCAGCGTCTGCCCGCCGCCCAGGGGCTGGGCATCCTCGGCCGCCAGCGCGCTGACCGCCTCGTCCACGCTTTTCGGTTTCACCAGTTCGAAGTCGTACATCGGTTCATCTCCCTGCGAAGACTCTGCATCTTCTTCTCGTTCACAAATACGCAAATCCCGGCGGCCGACGCCAGCGCCGCCGCCGGGAGATCCGTCACTGCATCGCCGCCCAGACCCGCGCCGGCGACAGCGGCATGTCGATATGGGTCACGTCCTTGCCGCCCCGCTGCAGCGCGTCCACCACGGCATTGACCAGCGCCGGCGGCGAGCCGATGGCCCCCGCCTCGCCGCAGCCCTTCACGCCCAGCGGGTTGTGGGTGCAGGGCGTCTGGCAGGAGTGATCCACCTGGAAGCTCGGCAGGTCGTCGGCGCGCGGCATGGCATAGTCCATGTAGCTGGCCGACAGGAGCTGGCCGGTCTCGTCATAGGTGCAGCCCTCCAGCAGCGCCTGGCCGATGCCCTGGGCCAGCCCGCCATGGACCTGGCCCTCGACGATCATCGGGTTGACGACATTGCCGAAATCGTCCGCCGCGGCGAACCGGTCGACGCGGACCTTGCCGGTCTCGGGGTCGACCTCGACCTCGCAGACATAGGCGCCGGCCGGGTAGGTGAAGTTCGACGGGTCGTAGAACGCCGTCTCCTCCAGCCCCGGCTCGATCTCGTCCAGCGGGTAGTTGTGCGGCACATAGGCGGCGAGCGTCACATCGCCCCAGGCGATCGACTTGTCGGTGCCGGCCACGCTGAACTGGCCGTCCTTCAGCTCGACGTCCTCGGGCGCGGCCTCCATCAGGTGGGCGGCGATCTTCTTGGCCTTGGCGATCACCTTCTCGGCGGCGCGCACCATGGCCGAGCCGCCGACCGCGATGGAGCGCGAGCCGTAGGTGCCCATGCCCATCGGCGTGTTGGCGGTGTCGCCGTGGACGATCTCCACCTGGCTTTCGTCGATGCCGATCATGTCGGCGATCACCTGCGGGAAGGCGGTCTCGTGCCCCTGCCCGTGGCTGTGGCTGCCGGTCATGACCACCAGCCCGCCGGTGGCGTTGACCCGCACCGTCGCCGACTCGTAGAGGCCCGCGCGCGCGCCCAGCTGACCGACCAGCTGCGACGGCGCGATGCCGCAGGCCTCGATATAGCTGTTGATGCCGCGGCCGCGCCACAGGCCCTTCTTGGCGCTCTCGGCGGCGCGCGCCTCGAACCCGTCCCAGTCGGCCATCTCCAGCGCCCGGTCGAGCGTGGCATTGTAGTCGCCGGTGTCGTATTCCACCGCGACCGGCGTGGCATAGGGGAACTCGGTCACGAAGTTGCGGCGGCGCAGCTCCACCGGGTCGATCCCCATCTCGCGCGCCGCCTTGTCGATCACGCGCTCCAGCTGGAAGGTCGCCTCGGGCCGCCCGGCGCCGCGATAGGCGTCGACCGGCACGGTGTTGGTGAAGACGGCCTTCACGTTCACGTAGATCAGCGGCGTGCGGTAGTTGCCCGCCATCAGCGTGCCGTGCAGCCAGGTGGGCACTGAGGTCGAGAAGGTCGACAGATAAGCGCCCATATTGGCGTAGGTCTCGGTGCGCAGCGCCTGGAAATGGCCCTCGGCGTCCAGCGCCAGTTCGATCCTGGTGACGTGGTCGCGGCCCTGGGCGTCGGACAGGAACGCCTCGGAGCGGCTGGACACCCATTTCACCGGCCGTTTCAGCGCCTTGGCGGCGAAGGTGCAGAAGGCTTCCTCGGCGTAGTGGAAGATCTTGGAGCCGAAGCCGCCGCCCACATCCGGCGCCACCACGCGCAGCTTGTGCTCGGGGATGCCGAGCACGAAGGCGCCCATCAGGAGCCGGATGACATGCGGGTTCTGCGAGGTGGTGTAGAGCGTCGATTCGTCGGAATGCGCCGCATAGTCCCCGATCGCCACGCGCGGCTCCATCGGGTTGGCGACGAGCCGCTGGTTCACGAGCTCCAGCGTGGTGACGTGATGCGCTTTCTCGAAGGCCGCGTTGGTGGCTTCGCGGTTCTCCTCGACGAAACCCCAGTCGTAGCAGAGGTTCGAGGTCAGGTCCTCGTGCACCTTGGGCGCATCCGGCTTCAGCGCGGCCTTCATGTCCATGACGGCCGGCAGCTCCTCGATATCGACGGTGATCTGCTCGGCGGCGTCGCGCGCCTGTTCGTAGGTCTCGGCGACCACGGCGGCGATCGGGTCGCCCACATGGCGCACCTTGCCCTGGGCCAGGACCGGGTGGGCCGGCTCCTGCATCGGGTTGCCCTCGCGGTCGGTGACCTGCCAGCCGCAGGGCAGACCGCCCACGCCCTCGAAATCGGCGCCGGTGAAGACGCGCAGCACGCCCGGCGCGCTTTCGGCGGCCGAGGTGTCGAGCCCGTTGATCTTCCCATGCGCCACGTCCGAGCGCAGGAAATGCACGTAGGCCTGGCCGCGGATGTTGATGTCGTCGGTATAGCGGCCCTTTCCGGTCAGGAACCGCACGTCCTCGCGCCGCTTGCTGCTGGCGCCTATCCCATGATCCTTCGGCATGTCCTCTCCTCCCTGAGAAAACGAATTTTCGTCGAAAATTCGGGCCGCCGCGCCTATTCGGCCGCGATCGCGGTCACATCCTGCCCGCTCGCGGCCATGATCGCCTTCACGATGTTGTGGTAGCCGGTGCAGCGGCAGATATTGCCTTCGAGGTAGTCGCGCACCTCCGCCTCCGACGGCTTGGGGTTGTCCTTCAGAAGCGCGGCCGCCGACATCACCATGCCGGGGGTGCAGAAGCCGCATTGCAGGCCGTGGTGGTCCTGGAACGCCTGCTGAATCGCGTTGAGCGAGCCGTCGGGGTTGGCCATCCCCTCGATGGTGGTGACCTCGGCGCCGTCCGCCTCGCCGGCGAACATGGTGCAGGCCTTCACCGCCTCGCCGTTCACATGCACGACGCAGGCGCCGCATTGCGAGGTGTCGCAGCCGACATGCGTGCCGGTCAGCCCCAGCTCGCCGCGCAGGAACTCGACCAGAAGCGTGCGGCCCTCCGCCTCTCCCGACGCAGGCTTGCCGTTCACGGTCATGGAAATCTTGGACATCGTCATACCTCCCTAGATCGGATTTGCGGCGAGCTAAGCACGGCGCCGCGGCTTTGGGAACAGCGATCTGCGCCGCGCGCGAAATTTAACCGGTGCCCGCCCCGCCCGGCAAGCGCCCGGAAAGGCAGGGAAAGACCGCGCTGGCCTCGGCGCGTGGCTGCGCTATTCTGCCGCCCGACGCCACCATCCCGGGACCCGAGATGCGACAGTTCCTGCCGATTTCCGCGCTGCTTCTGGGCTCGGCCTTCCTGCTTTTCGCCGGCGGCATCAACGCGCTGATCCTGCCGGTCCGGGGCACGGCGGAGGGTTTCTCGTCGCTGGCGCTGGGCCTGCTGGGCACCGGCTGGGCCCTGGGCTACGTCACCGGCTGCCTGTTCACGCCGCGGCTGGTGGCGCGGGTGGGGCATATCCGGTCCTTCGGGGTGATGTGCGCGCTGGCGGCGATCGCGATTCTCGCCTCGCTGCTGATCCTGACGCCCTGGGCCTGGGTGCCGCTCCGGGCGATCTCGGGGGTCTGCTTCGCCGGCGCGGCGATGATCGTGGAAAGCTGGCTGAGCGAGCGGGCGGCCCCGAAGGACCGCGGCAAGGTCTTCGGCATCTACACGATGGTGAACCTGGTGGCCTCGACGGCGGGGCAGCTGGTGCTGACCCTGGGCGACACGCGCGGCTTTCTGTTCTTCGTGCTGGGCGCGATCTTCTACAGCCTCGCGCTGGTGCCGACGGCGGTGTCCTCCTCGGCCTCGCCCAACCCGCTGGTCAATGTGCGGCTCGATCTGCGCGGGCTCTGGCGCAACTCGCCCGTGGCCGTCTTCGGCGTGTTCCTGGTGGGCATCTCCAACAGCGCCTTCGGCACGCTGGGCGCGGTCTATGCCGAGCGGGTGGGGCTTGCGCTGTCCAGCATGGCGCTCTTCGCCTCGCTGCCGATCCTCGCCGGGGCGCTGGCCCAGGTGCCGGTGGGGGCGCTGTCGGACCGGACCGACCGGCGCTGGGTGCTGGTCGGGCTGGCGGCGCTGGCGGCGGCGACCGACGCGGCCTTCATCCTGCTGGCGCCGACGAGCCTGTGGGCGAATCTGGCGCTGGCGGCGGCGTTCGGGGCGGCGGTCTTCTCAATGTACCCGGTGATCCTGGCGCATGCCAACGACCACGCCGCCGAGGGCGCGGCGATCCAGACCTCCGGCGGGCTGCTCATGATCTTCGGCGTGGGCGGCATCGCCGGGCCGCTGATCGCCGGTCTCGGGATGACCCGGATCGGGGCGGCGGGGCTGTTCTGGACCTCGGTGGCGGCGCATGTCCTGCTGATCCTGTTCGTGATCTGGCGGATCAGCGTCCGGGCCGGCCTGACGGAGGCGCAGAAGGGCCATTTCACCGCGACGCCGATGGGGCGGACCACCACGCCGGAGACGGCGATGCTGGCCGCGACCGAGGAAGAGATGCAGGACGAACTGGAGGACGCGGCGGAAGCCGAAAAGGGGCCGTGACTTCGGCGCGCGCTCGCCTATCTGGTAACAAATCCGCGGGATCGTGCTATTTGTTGTAGCCGAGTCACCTCTTGCGGACGTAGGTTATCAACAACTCCGCCAGACGCGGGGATAACAGGGGGCAGAGAGTGGGCATGAAGCTCACCGTTGTTTTCAGGCGGTTATCGGCGGCCATTCTGGCCATCGCGGTCATCTCCGGCCCGGCGGCGGCGCTGGACCGGATTCGGATCCACGTCTCGGGCACTAACGAGGCGCTGCAAGAGACGCTGATCGAGGCGTCGCTCGTCGTGGCGGCGAAGCGCGAGGGGCGCACCCAGCCCGAGACCGTCTTTGCCGCGGCGCTGTCGGATTATGCGCGGCTGCTCGATGCGCTCTATGCCGAGGGCTATTATGGCGGCGTCGTGCATGTCTACGTCGACGGGCGCGAGGCGGCGGAGATCCCGCTGCTGCGCGCGCCCGACACGATCCGCGAAGTGGCGATCAACGTCGCGCCCGGCCCGCCCTTCCGCTTCGGCGAGGCGCGGATCGCCCCGCTGCCGCCCGGCACCGAACTGCCCGAGCGCTTCCGCAGCGGCGCGCGCGCCCGGGCGCCGGTGGTGCGCAACGCGGTCGAGGCCGGGATCGACGGCTGGCGCGCCGCGGGCTACGCCAAGGCCCGCACCGCGGGCGAACGGGTCTCGGCCGACCACCGCACCGCCACGCTGGATTCGGTGGTGGCGCTGAACCCCGGCCCCGTCGCGCGTTTCGGCAGCCTCGTCATCGAGACGCCGAGCGCCGTGCGCGCCGCCGCCATCCGCCGCATCGCCGGCCTGCCCGAGGGCGAGCGCTTCTCTCCCGCCGCGATGGAGCGGGTGGCCGACCGCTTGCGCCGCACCGGCGCCTTCGCCTCGGTCTCGCTGAAAGAGGCCGAGACGCTGGGGCCCGGGGGCGAGATGGACATCCTGCTGTCGGTCGCCGACCAGAAGCCGCGCCGCTTCGGCTTCGGCGCGGAACTGTCGTCGCTGGAGGGGCTGACCGTCTCCGGCTTCTGGATGCACCGCAACATCTTCGGCGGCGCCGAGCGGCTGCGCTTCGACGCCGAGGTGGCGAATATCGGCGGCGAATACGGCACCGACTTCCGCCTCGGCGCCCGGCTGGAGACCCCGGCCCCGTTCGGCCCGGACACCCGCGCCTTCGCCTTCGTCGGGCTGGAACGGCTGGACGAGCCGGATTTTCTCTCGGACCAGGTCGAGTTGGGCTTCGGCGTGGGCCGGCGCTTCGGCGACTCGATCGAGACCGAGCTCGGCCTCAGCTATCTCTACTCGCAGACCGAGGACGATTTCGGAAACCGGACCTTCTCGCTCCTGAAACTGCCCGCCTCCGGCATCTACGACACCCGCGACGACACCCTCGACCCGACCGAGGGCTTCTATCTGGAGGCCGAGGTGACGCCGTTTCTGGGGCTGAACGACGGCACCGGCTCGGGCGTGCGGACCTATGGCGACGCGCGCGCCTATTACGGGCTGGGCCCGGAGCGGCGCTTCGTGCTGGCGGGGCGGGTGCAGGTCGGCTCGGTCGCCGGCGCCGCGATCGGCGCGGTGCATCCCGACCTGCTGTTCTATTCCGGCGGCGCCGGCACGGTCCGGGGCCAGCCCTACCAGTCGCTCGATGTCGACCACGGCGGCGGCACCGAAAGCGGCGGGCGCAGCTTCATCGGCCTGTCGGCCGAGTTCCGCGCCCGGATCAGCGAGCGGTTCGGTGCGGTCGTCTTCGCCGATGCGGGCTATGTCGGGGCCGAGAGCTTCTATGACGGCTCGGGCGCGTGGCATTCCGGCGCCGGCGCCGGGCTGCGCTATCTCACCGGGATCGGCCCGATCCGCTTCGACGTGGCCGCGCCGGTCGGCGGCAACACCGGCGACGGCGTGCAATTCTACCTGGGTATCGGGCAGGCCTTCTGATGCGACTACTGGCTGTTCTTCTCGTCCTCCTCCCCGGCCTCGCGCTGGCGCAGACGACCGAGGAGGAGGAGCGCGACCGCGGCATCCTGCAGGCCTTCCTTGAGGACAACCTGTCCGATGCCGGCCGGACGGTGCGCATCGACGGGTTCGAGGGCGCGCTGTCCTCGCGCGCCACGCTCGACCGGCTGAGCATCGCCGACGACCAGGGCACCTGGCTGATCCTGGAGGGCGCGGTGCTGGACTGGAACCGCTCGGCCATCCTGCGCGGCGAGGTGCAGGTCAACGAGCTGTCGGCGGAGCGGCTGGTGCTGACGCGCCTGCCCGCGACCGAGGCGGACGCCCCGTCGCCCGAGGCGCCGGGCTTCTCGCTGCCCGACCTGCCGGTGTCCATCGACATCGCAACGCTGCGGATCGCGCGGGCGGAGATCGGCGCGCCGGTGCTGGGCGAGGACGTGGTGCTGCGGCTGGAAGGCTCGGCGGCGCTGTCGGGCGGCTCGGGGCAGACACAGCTGTCCATCGAGCGGCTGGACGGGCCGGAGGGCCGGATCTCCGTGGCCGGCGCCTATGACGCCGGAAGCGGCGATCTGGACCTGTCGCTCGACTTCCGCGAGGCGCCGGGCGGGATCGCGGCGTCGCTTCTGGGCCTGCCGGGCGAGCCGGCGGTCGAGTTCACCGTCGAGGGCGACGGCACGATCGACGACTTCACCGCGCAGATCCTCCTGGTCACCGACGGCACGACGCGCGCCGAGGGCACGGTGACGCTGGGCGCGGAGACGGCCGGCGAGGACGGCGCCACCGACCGCCGCTTTGCCGCCGACATCACCGGCGACATCGCGCCGCTGCTCTTGCCGGATTACCGCGACTTCCTGGGCGACCGCGTGGCGCTGGACGTCTCCGGTGTGGCCCATGCCGACGGCCGCCTGACGCTGGAAGAGCTGGCGCTGGAGACCCGCGCGATGTCGCTGAGTGGCGCGCTGGCGCTGGACGGCGACCAGTGGCCGGTGCGCATCGACCTGGCCGGGCAGATCGCCTCGCCCACCGGGCGCGAGGTGCTGCTGCCGCTTGCCGGGCCCCGCACCTATGTGCGCGGGCTGGACCTGTCGGTGCAGTACGACGCCGCCGACGACGACGCCTGGACCGCCGCGATCGAGGTCGCGGGCCTCAGGCGGTGGGACCTGGCCGTCGAGCGCACGGCGCTGACCGGTGAGGGGCGGATCGTGCCCGGCGAAGGCGCCAGCGTGGGCCGGGCGGACGGCCGGCTGGAGCTGGACATCTCCGGCATCGCGCCGGCGGACGCGGAACTGGCGCGCGCCCTGGGCGACCGGATCACCGGCGCGATGGCCTTCGCCTATACCGAGGACGCGCCGCTGGACCTGTCGGACCTGTCGCTGGGCGGCAGCGACTATCGCCTGACCGGCTCGGCCACCGTCGCGGGGCTGCGCGACGACCTGGACCTCGGGATCGATGCCACCGTGGGGCTGGCGGCCGAGGACCTGTCGCGCTTCGCCGGGCTGGCCGGGCTCGACCTGGCGGGCGCGGCCGAGTTGCAGATCGCCGGGAGCGTGGCACCGCTGGCCGGCGCCTTCGACCTGACGCTCGACGGGGAGACCACCGACCTCGGGCTCGGGATCGCCGCGCTCGATCCGCTGATCGGCGGCCAGGGACAGCTCGACGCCGCCCTGGCGCGCGACGAGGACGGCTTTACGGTCGACCGCTTCGCGATCACCACGCCGGAGACCCGGCTGACCGCCTCGGCCGACCTGGCCTCGGGCGCCGGCACCGCGCGGTTCGACCTGTCGCTGCGCGACGGCGGGGTCGTGGCCGAGGGGCTGGACGGCCCGGTCAGCGCCACCGGCACCGCCAGCCAGACCGGCGACGACTGGACGATCTCGGCCCGCCTGGAGGGCCCCGGCGGCGCCGCGGCGCAGGTCGACGGGACCGTCGCCCTGCCCGACGGCGCGCCCGGCGCGGTCACCGGCATCGCCGAGGTCGGGATCGACAGCCTGTCGCCCTATGCCGCCCTCGCCGGCCGCGACCTGGGCGGCGCGCTGGACGTGACCGTGGCGGGCCGCGGCGACCTGGCGGAGCGGAGCTTTGAGGTCAGCGTGACCGGCACGGCGCAGGACCTGGCCCTGGGCGTCGCGCCGGTGGACAGGCTGCTGCAGGGCGAAACCACGCTGACCGCGGACGTGGCAAGCACGGGCGCGGGCGAGATCACCTTCGACGGCGCCCGGTTCGAGACGCCGCAGCTCACGGCGACCCTGGCAGGCAGCGTCGGGCCGGCGCAGGGCCGCGTCGGCTTCGACGCGCGGCTGGCGGATGTGGGCCTGTTCGTGGACGAATTGAGCGGCCCGGCGACGCTGCGCGGCGTGGCGACCCGGTCGGGCGGCGACTGGCGGCTGCAATCGGGCTTCTCGGCGCCGGGCGGCGCGGGCGGCACGGTGGATGCGACGCTGGCCATGGGGCCGGACGGTCCGCGCCGGGTCTCCGGCACGGCGGAGGCGGCGGTGCCCGACCTCGCGCCCTATTCCGACCTCGCCGGGCGGAGCCTTGCGGGGGGCGTGGATCTCACCGTGACCGGCGGCGTCGACCTGACCGACCGGAGCGCGGAGGCGACGCTCGACGGCACCGCCACCGACCTGGCGCTCGGCATCGCGCCGGTCGACCGGCTGCTCGCCGGCGAGACCGCCCTGTCAGCCTCGCTCTCGCGCGCCGCGGACGGGCTGCTCACCCTGTCGTCGGCGAAAATCGCCAACGACCAGCTCACCGTGACTGCCGCCGGCACCGTCGGCGCCGACAGCGCCGACCTGACGCTCGAGGCCGCGCTGACCAGCCTCGGCACGCTGGATGCGCGGGTCTCCGGCGCCGCGACCCTGCAGGGCAGCGTGACGCGCGACGGCGACGACTGGCGCGCGCAGGCCGGGTTCTCCGGCCCCGGCGGCGCGGCCGGCTCGGTGAATGCCACGCTCGCCGTGCCCGGCGGCACGCCCGGCGCCGCCACGCTGACGCTGGAGGCGCGGTTCGACGACCTCGCCCCCTACTCCGCCCTCGCGGGCGTTGCGCTGGACGGCGCGCTGTCGGTGACCGCCGAGGCCGAGGGCGACCTGTCGGACCTGACCGGCCGCGCCGACATCTCGGCCGAGGGCGACGGGCTGGGCGTCGGCCTGGCGATGGTGGACCCGCTGCTGCGCGGCGACAGCGCGCTGGAGCTGGAGCTCCGGCGCACCGAGGCGGGCGACGTGGTCTTCGACCGCGCCGATTTCCGCTCCGGCCTGATGACGGCCGACCTGACCGGCCGCGTCGGCCCCGACGGCGGCACCGCCGAATACGACATCCGCATCGCCGATATCGGCCCATTCGGCACCGGCCTGAGCGGCGCGGCCACGGCGCGCGGCAGCCTGCGCTCGGACGGCGGCGGCTGGCAGGTGAACAGCGCGCTGACCGGCCCCGGCGGGATCGCGGCGGATGTCTCGGGCCGCCTCAGCCAGGACTTCGCCCGCGCCGACCTGTCGATCGGCGGCAATGCGCCGCTGGAACTGGCCAACCGCTTCATCCGGCCCAACCTGATCGCCGGCCGCGCCGATTTCCGCCTGTCGCTGAACGGCCCGCTGGCGCTGTCCTCGCTGTCGGGCACGGTCAGCACCTCCGGCGCCGGCTTCACCCTGCCGGCGCTGCGGCTGCGGCTGACCGACCTTGGCGCCACGCTGTCGCTCTCCGGCGGCCGGGCGAGCCTGAACGCCGGCGCGGCGGTCGCGACCGGCGGGCGGGTCGAGGCGTCGGGCACCGTCGGGCTGAGCGCGCCCTTCTCCGGCGACATCACCGCCCAGCTGATCGGCGTGAATGTCGAGGAGCCGGGCCTCTACGAGACCAGCGTGGACGGCCGCGTGACCGTCTCCGGCCCGCTGTCGGGCGGCGCGACGATCGGCGGGCGCCTGCAGCTCGGGACGGTGGAGATCCGCATCCCCAGCTCGGGCGGGCTGGTCTCGGGCGATCTGCCGGAGCTGAAGCACATCGCCGAGCCCGCCGCCGTGCGGCAGACCCGCGTCTACGCGGGCAAGCTGGGCACGGCCGGCGGCGGCGGAGGCGGCAGCGGCGGGCCGGTCTACGGGCTGGACATCGTCGTGGACGCCCCCAACCAGATCTTCGTGCGCGGCCGCGGGCTGGACGCGGAGCTCGGCGGGCAGCTGCGCCTGTCGGGCAGCACGGCCAATGTCGTCACCGCCGGCGGCTTCGACCTGATCCGCGGGCGGCTCGACCTTCTGGGCGAACGGCTGACCCTGACCGAGGGCTCGGCGCGGCTGCAGGGCGATTTCGATCCGTTCATCCGGCTGGTGGCCACCACCGTCTCCGGCGACATCACCGTGCGGATCGAGATCTCCGGCTTCGCCTCGGCGCCGGAGCTGACGGTGACCTCGGAGCCCGACCTGCCGGAAGAGGAAGTGCTGGCGCAGCTTCTGTTCGAACGCCCGCTGTCGGACATCTCGGCGCTGCAGGCGGTGCAGCTGGCCAACGCGGTGCGGACGCTGGCCGGCGGCGGCGGCGACGGGATCGTGGGTCGGCTGCGGTCGAGCTTCGGGCTGGACGACCTGGACGTGACGACCAACGAGGAAGGCGACGTCGCGGTCGAGGCCGGCAAGTATATCAGCGACAATGTCTATACCGGCGTGACCGTGGACAGCCAGGGGCGCAGCGAGATCAACCTGAACCTCCAGGTGACGCCGTCGATCACCGCCCGCGGCTCCGCCTCGTCCGACGGCGAGACCGGGATAGGGGTGTTCTTCGAGCGCGATTACTGATCCGGTCGTTGGCCGCGGCTACTCCGCCGCCAGCGGCCATTCCTTCGCCACCATGGTCAGCACGTCGTATTGCGCCACGACCTCGTCCGTCTGGTTGGTGATGCGGGCGTCCCAGCGGACCTCGCCATAGACGGCGCCCTCGCGCGGGTCGATCTGCTTGCAGGTCAGCCGCACGGTCAGGCTGTCGCCGAAATAGACCGGGGCGAGGAAGCGCAGGTCGTCGACACCGTAATTGGCCAGCACCGGGCCCGGGTCGGGCTGCACGAACATCCCCGCGGCGAAGGAGACGATCAGGTAGCCATGCGCCACGCGGTCGTCGAAGAACGGGTTCGCCGCGGCCGCCGCGCTGTCCATGTGGGCGTAGAAGGTGTCGCCGGTGAACGCGGCGAAGTGCTCCACGTCGGCGCGGGTGATCTCGCGGGGGCCGGCGGTCAGCTGGTCGCCCAGGCGCAGCTCGGCCAGCGACTTGCGGAACGGGTGGTCGTCGGTGCGGGTGGCGGCGCCCTCGGACCATTGCCGGGTCACGGGGGTCAAGAGACGCGGGGTGCCCTGGACCGCGGTGCGCTGCATGAAGTGCTTGACGCCGCGCATGCCGCCCAACTCCTCGCCGCCGCCCGCGCGGCCGGGGCCACCGTGGACCAGCGGCGCCAGCGGCGCGCCGTGGCCGGTGGAGGATTTCGCCGAGTCGCGATTGCCGATCATCACCCGGCCGTGGAACGGGGCGAGGCCCAGGACGATGTCTTCGGCAACGCCCGGGTCGTCGGTGAAGAGCGAGGAGACGAGCGAGCCCCGGCCCTTGCGCGCCAGCGCCACGGCCTCGCCCGTGTCGGCATAGGGCATGACGGTGGCGACGGGGCCGAAGGCCTCGACGGCGTGCGGCGCCTCGGCCGACAGCGGATCGGCGCAGCGCAGCAGCACGGGGTTGAGGAAGGCGCCGGCCTCGGCATCGCCGGAGACGAGCGCCACGTCGGAGGGGGCGCCGCCGACCACTTCGGCCTCGGCGGCGATCTCGGCGATCCGGGCGCGGACGCCGTCGCGGTCATTGAGCGAGACGAGCGCGCCCATGCGCACGGCCTCGTCGTCGGGCAGGCCCACGGGGGTTTTCGCCAGACGCGCCGAGAGCGCGGCGACCAGCGCGTCCTCGTGGGCCGCAGGCACGAGGATGCGGCGGATGGCGGTGCATTTCTGGCCCGCCTTGGCCGTCATCTCGCGCGCGCATTCCTTCACGAAGAGATCGAATTCGGGCGTGTCCGGCCCGGCATCGGGGCCGAGGATGGCGGCGTTCAGGCTGTCGGCCTCCATCGTGAACCGGACCGAGTTGTCGAGGATCGCGGGGCGGGCGCGCAGGCTCCGGCCGGTGGCGGCGGAGCCGGTGAAGGTCACCACGTCTTGCCCGTCCACGTGGTCCAGAAGGTCGCCGGCCGCACCGCAGAGAAGCTGCAGGGCGCCGTCGGGCAGGATGTCCATCTCCAGGATCCGGCGCACGACCAGCTCGGTCAGGTAGGCGGTCTGCGAGGCCGGTTTCACCAGGCAAGGCATCCCGGCGATCAGCGCGGGCGCGATCTTTTCCAGCATCCCCCAGACGGGGAAGTTGAAGGCGTTGATATGGACCGCAACGCCGGTCAGCGGCGTCAGGATGTGCTGGGCGGAGAAGGTGGCGTCGGTCGACAGCGGCTCGACCGCGCCCTCGGGGATGATGCGGGCATTGGGCAGCTCGCGCCGGGCGCGGGAGGCGTAGGTGAGCATCGTGCCGATGCCGCCCTCGATGTCGATCCAGCCGTCGGCGCGGGTGGCGCCGGTGGCGAAGCTCTCGACGTAGAAGTCTTCCTTCTGCTCCATCAGCTTCAGGCCGATGGCCTTCAGCATCAGCGCGCGTTCGTGGATGGTGTGGCGGCGGAGCGCCGTGCCCCCGGCCGCGCGGCCCCAGGCCAGCGCGGCGGCAAGGTCCAGCCCCTCGGCGCCGACCCGCGCGTGCGGGGCGCCGGTGGCGGCGTTGGCGAGCGGGCGGCCTTCGCCCTGTCCCGCGCGCCAGGCGCCGTCCAGGTAGCTTTCAAGGCGGCGCGGCGGTCCGGTGTCGAGCATGAAGGCTCCTCAGGCGAGGCCGAGCGGCGCGAGGCGGGCGGAGAGATCGGCCCGCCAGGCCTGCCGCAAGGTTTCGTTGTCGGTGTGGCGCAGGCCCATGGCGCGCAGGCGGTCGAAGCGGTCGGAGCGCGCGGCGCCAAAAGTCTCGGCCACGCGCGGGGTCCAGTAGGCGACGGAGGCGCGGGCGGCCTCGGTGGCGCCGATCCTCTCCAGCCCCTCCAGCCCCAGTTCCATGTGCCGGCGTTCGCGCGGGAGGATGTCGCGCAGGACCTCGGCGAAGGGCTGATAGGAGCTGCGGCTCATCTCGCCCAGCGCATGACAGGTGGCCAGCCCCATCAGCACGTTCATCACCACCGCGTCGGTCCAGCCCGCCAGCGGGTAGTGAAAGACCGACAGGCGCATGTCGCCGCCCTGCCGCTTGGGGTCGACCGTGGCCTCGCGCGGGACGCGGGCGGCCCAGTCGTGGGCGCTGTTGTAGCGCGCCTTGTCGGTGCCGAAACCCTCCATCAGGTCCAGCACCCGTTCGGCATGATCGGCCTTTTCCAGCGTGATGCGGCTGGCGGCGATGCGCTCGCGGATGCCGGGCGCGTGGTTGATGGCGTCGGCGAAACCGGCCGATCCCGCCAGTTCGCTGTCGACGAAGGACGACATCAGCCGCAGGAGTTCGGCGCGGTAGCGGGGCGGGACGTTGTCCGGCGAGGTGAGCTTGCCGCCCTTGGCCAGGTAGTCGCCGATCTCCATCGTCTCATTCGTCATAGGTCAGCACCAGCTTGTCAGACAGCGGCACGCATTGGCAGGACAGGACATAGCCTGCGCGGATCTCGTAATCCTCCAGCGCGTGGTTGGTGACCATCTCGACATCGCCTTCCAGCACCTTGGCCCGGCAGGTGGAGCAGACGCCGGCCTTGCAGGCGAAGGGCGCGTCCATGTCGGCCGTCAGCGCGGCGTCCAGAACCCGGGTGCCGTCCTTGGGCATCCGGAACTGCCGGGTGGCGCCGTCCAGCGTGACGGCGACCTCGCAGGTGTTCGCCTCGTGGCCGGTATCGGCCGCCACGGCGGGGCGTTTGGCGCGGCCGGGCTGGGACGAGGCGAAGAGCTCGAACTTGATCCGGTCGTCGGTCAGGCCGTGGGCGCGCAGGCTGTCGGCGATGGTCAGCATCATCGGCTCGGGGCCGCAGATGAAGGCCATGTCCACGTCCCCGGGGTCGATCCAAAGGCGGAACAGCGTCTCCATCTTCTCGGCGTCGATGCGGCCGGCGAAGAGGTCGATGTCGTGGCCCTCTTCCAGCACGTGCAGCACCGAGAGGCGGCCGAGATGGAGGTTCTTCAGATCCTCCAGCTCCTCGCGGAACATGATCGAGGAGACGGCGCGATTGGCGTAGACCAGCGTGACGCGGGATTGCGGCTCGCGCGCCAGCACCGTCTTGACGATCGACAGGACCGGCGTGATGCCCGAGCCGCCGGCGAAGGCTAGGTAGTGGCGCGCGGCGGAGGCATCGAGCGGGGTGTGGAAGCGGCCCTGCGGCGGCATGACCTCCAGCACGTCGCCGGGCTTGAGGCTTTCGTTCGCCCAGGTGGAGAAGGCGCCGCCCTCGACCCGCTTGATGCCGACGCGCAGGGCGCCATCGTCGAGGCCGGCGCAGATGGAATAGGAGCGGCGCAGTTCCTCGCCGTCGAAGGTGCCGCGGAAGGTCAGGTACTGGCCTTGCGTGAAGGCGAAGGCGTCGGGGTCGTCGGGCGCAAGCGTGACGACCACGGCGTCGCGGGTGTCCTTGCGGACCTCGGTGACGGTGACGGGCAGGAATCTGGGCACGGTGTCAGGGCCTTGTCAGATGCACTTGAAGTAGTCGAAGGGTTCCAGGCAGTCGCGGCAGCGATAGGCGGCCTTGCAGGGGGTGGAGCCGTGCTGGCTGACCTTCTCGGTGTCGGTCGACCCGCAGCGGGGGCAGTCGACGGCGAGGTTCGACCGCCCGGCGAGCCGCGCGGCGCGGGCGGCGGTGCGGCCGTCGGGCGCGGTGCCGTCGATGGGCGGCGCGATGCCGTAGGCGCGGAGCTTCTCGCGCGCCTCTGGGGTCAGCCAGTCGCTCGTCCAGGGCGGCGACAGGCGGCGCTCGATGCGAAAATCCTCGATGCCCTTGTCGCGCAGCTTGGCCTCGATCTCCATGTTGATGAAGGCGGTGGCCGGGCAGCCGGAATAGGTCGGCGTGACGGCGACGACGAGGGTGTCGCCCTGCCAGCTGATGTCGCGCACGATGCCGAGGTCGGTGACGGAGATCACCGGGATCTCCGGGTCCGGCACCTCGCCCAGCCAGTTGCGGATGGTGTCGGTGGAGGGCAGCGTGTCGGTCACCATTCCGCCCCCGGATAGGCGCGCTGCAAGAACTGCATCTCGGCCAGGATATAGCCCAGATGCTCGGTATGCCGGCCCTGCTTGCCGCCCAGATGCACGTCGGCGCGGCGGTCGGGGACGGTCAGGGTGGCCTCGCCCATCACCTCGCGGAGGGTGGCGTCCCAGGGGCCCTGCAACTCGGAGGCGCGGGGGGCGATACCGGCCTCGGCGACGGCCTCGTCCACGGCGTCGTCGGTGAACAGCTCGCCCGTGTAGGGCCAGAGGTGGTCGAGGGCGGCCTGCATCCGGGCGTGGCTTTCCTCGGTGCCGTCGCCCAGGCGGATCACCAGGTCGGAGGCGCGGTCGAGCTGGTAGGCGACCTCCTTGCCGGCCTTGGCGGCGATCTCGGCAACGCGGGGGCTGCTGGAGTCGCGCAGCTTCAACAGCATCTCGTAATGCCATGCGTCGTAAAGGAATTCCCGCATCAATGTCCGGCCGATATCGCCGTTGGGCAGCTCCACGATCTGCGGGTTGCGAAAGCGCATGGCGTCGCGGAGATAGGCCAGGTCGTCGGCCGTGCGCCCCTGTGCCTCGACTTCGGCAGCGAGCTCCAGCCACAGCGCGGCGTGACCGATCAGGTCCAGCGCGGTGTTGGCCAGCGCGATGTCCTCCTCCAGCGCCGGGCCGTGGCCGCACCATTCCGAG
Source organism: Psychromarinibacter sediminicola (assembly GCF_029168335.1). Lineage (GTDB taxonomy): Bacteria > Pseudomonadota > Alphaproteobacteria > Rhodobacterales > Rhodobacteraceae > Psychromarinibacter > Psychromarinibacter sediminicola. The sequence continues at coordinate 9,769 of NZ_JARGYC010000013.1, read as the reverse complement.
GTGCGGTGGCCGAGGATCAGCGCGCCGTCGCCCATCCGGCAGAGCCAGTCGAACAGCGCGGGCTTCAGCGCCACGTCGGTGATATGCGGATCGGCCGGCTGCGCGGCCTCCTGCGCCAAGCGCTCCGCCTCGGGCGTGGCCATGTCGGGCAGCGAGGGCATCACATGTGGCCCACTTCGTCGGGGATGTCGAAGAAGGTCGGGTGGCGATAGACCTTGTCCTCGGCCGGGTCGAAGAGCGGGCCCTTGTCCGACGGCGCCGAGGCGGTGATGTCGGCGGATTCCACGACCCAGATCGACACGCCTTCCTTGCGGCGGGTATAGACGTCGCGGGCGTGATTGATCGCCATCTCGGCATCCGGCGCGTGCAGGCTGCCGACATGGCGGTGGTTCAGCCCGTGCTGGCCCCGGATGAAGATCTCCCAGAGCGGCCATTCCTTTTTCATGGCGTCCTCCCTATTCCGCCGCCAAGCGCCGCGCCGCGGCCTTCTCGGCATGGGCCGACAGCCCCTCGCGGAACCAGGCGCCGTCCTCCCACGCCTTCACGCGGGCGCCGAGGCGTTCCTCGTTGCAGGGGCCGTTGCCCTTGAGCACGTCGAAGAACTCGGTCCAGTCGGGTTCGGTGAAGTCGTAGTGGCCGCGACCCGCGTTCCACGCGAGGTCCGGGTCGGGGACGGTCAGGCCGAGATATTCGGCCTGCGGCACCGTCTCGTCCACGAACTTCTGGCGCAGCTCGTCGTTGGTGTTGATCTTGATCTTCCACGCCATCGACTGCGCGGAATGGACCGAGTCCTTGTCGGACGGGCCGAACATCATCAGCGAGGGATACCAGAAGCGGTTCAGCGCATCCTGCGCCATTTCCTTCTGCTCCGGAGTGCCGCCGGCCATCTTCATCATGATCGAGTAGCCCTGCCGCTGGTGGAAGCTTTCTTCCTTGCAGATGCGGATCATGGCGCGGGAATAGGGCCCGTAGGAGGTGCGCTGCAGCGGCACCTGGTTCATGATCGCGGCGCCGTCGACCAGCCAGCCGATCGCGCCCATGTCGGCCCAGGTCAGCGTGGGGTAGTTGAAGATCGAGCTGTATTTCATTGCGCCGGAATGCAATTTCTCGAACAGCTCGTCGCGCGAGACGCCCAGCGTCTCGGCCGCGGAATAGAGGTAGAGGCCGTGGCCCGCCTCGTCCTGCACCTTGGCGAGCAGGATCTGCTTGCGCTCCAGCGTCGGCGCGCGGGTGATCCAGTTGCCCTCGGGCAGTTGGCCGACGATCTCGGAATGGGCGTGCTGGCCGATCTGGCGGATCAGCGTCTTGCGGTAGCCCTCGGGCATCCAGTCCTTCGGCTCGATCTTCTCGCCCCGGTCGATGCGCGCCTGAAAGGCGCGATCCTCGGGGGTCTGCTCCCCGTCGGCGGCTTCGGATTTGACCATCTGTGCGTACATGCGAAGCTCCCGTCAGCTGCGTTCGAGGATCATGGCGATGCCCTGCCCCACGCCCACGCACATCGTGCAGAGCGCATAGCGGCCGCCGCTGCGGCGAAGCTGGTGGGCGGCGGTCAGGACGAGGCGCGCGCCGGACATGCCCAGGGGATGACCCATGGCGATGGCGCCGCCGTTGGGGTTCACGTGGGGCGCGTCGTCGGGCAGGCCCAGCTCGCGCAGGACGGCGAGGCCCTGGGCGGCGAAGGCCTCGTTCAGTTCGATGAGATCCATCGCGTCGAGTCCGAGGCCGGCGCGTTCCAGCACCTTGCGGGTGGCGGGAACCGGGCCGATGCCCATGACGCGCGGCGGCACGCCGGCCGAGGCCATGGCGACGATGCGGGCCATCGGGGTCAGGCCATGGGCCCGCGCGGCGGATTCGGAGGCGACGACCGCGCCGGCCGCGCCGTCGTTGACGCCGCTGGCGTTGCCGGCGGTGACGCTCAGGTCGGGGCCGTTGACGCCCTTGAGCCCCGCGAGTTTCGCGACATCGGTGCCCGGGCGCGGGTGTTCGTCGGTGTCGACGACCAGCGGCTCGCCCCTGCGCTGCGGCACCGTCACCGCGACGATCTCTTCGGCGAAAAGCCCTGCCTCCTGCGCGGCGGCCCAGCGGGCCTGGCTGCGGGCGGCGAAGGCGTCCTGGTCCTCGCGCGAGACGCCGTAATCGGCGGCCACGTTGTCGGCCGTCTCGGGCATCGAGTGGCTGCCATGCGCCGCCTTCAGCTTCGGGTTGGTAAAGCGCCAGCCGATGGTGGTGTCGTAGATCTCGGCGTTGCGGGAAAACGGCGCGGTGGCCTTCGGCATCACGAAGGGGGCGCGCGACATGCTCTCCACCCCGCCGGCCAGCAGGAAATCGGCGTCGCCGGCCCGGATCGCGCGGGCCGCCATGCCGATGGCCTCCATGCCCGAGCCGCAGAGGCGGTTGACCGTGCTGCCCGGCACCTCCACCGGCAGGTCCGCCAGCAGCGCGGCCATGCGGGCGACGTTGCGGTTGTCCTCGCCGGCCTGGTTGGCGCAGCCGAGGATCACGTCATCGAGCCGCGCCCAGTCGGCGCCCGCGTTGCGCTCCGCCAGCGCCCGCAGCGGGATCGCGGCCAGGTCGTCCGCGCGCACGGAGGACAGCGCCCCGCCATAGCGGCCGATCGGTGTGCGCACCGCATCGCAGATGAACGCATCGGGCATGACGCCTCCTCCCCTGCGGTCGGACCCGGCGCCTCCCGCACGCCGCCGACCTGTCCGTCAATATAGACGCGAAAGCATCACGTTTGAAGAGCCGATTTCTCATTTCCGTGACGCTTTCCCGACACCGCGCCAAGCTCCGCCCGAAGCAGGTCCACGCGCGCCGCGATGGGATCGGGGCGCGCGGGCAACGGCCCCTCGGCATCGCGGAAGGCCGCGCCGACATGGGCGTCGGCGGCCTCGGTGAGGTCGAGGTAGAGCCGCAGGAACAGCTGGCGCGCGGCCTCGGCCTGCCAGTCGTCGGGCCAGGCCTCGCGCGGGAGCCGCGGATCGGCCAGCGCCGCGTGGCGATAGTCGTGGACCAGGCGCAGACGCAGCGCCAGCGCCGTCGCCGGCGGCAGCGGCGGCGTCCCCGCGGCGGCAATGCCCGCATATTCCGCCACGACCGCGCGATAGGCGGCGCCGACCTCGTCCATCGGCCAGTGCTGCGCCGCGAGCGCCGGAAGCGATGCGCGCCCCGCGACGCTCCGGCCCGCCAGGACGACCGCGTCGGGCCGGGGGATGTCGGCGCGGTCGGGGGCGAGCGCGATCTGGGCCGAGAGCCGCGCCCAGCCGTCGGGCCAGCCTTCGGCGCGCGGCGCGGTCGCGAAGGCGGTCAGCCAGCCCTCGGGCACCGGCGACGGCGAGAACAGGATGCGCGAGGCGGCGCGGAACTCCGCCTGAGCGGCCGCGGTCAGGCGGTAATAGCTGCGCCGGCCGACCCGGTCGCCGACCAGCCGGCCGGCGCCCACGAGCCGCGAGACCGCGGTCCGCACCAGGCTCTCGCTGATCCCGTGATCGGCGCAGCATTCGATCAGCGTCCCGATCCAGAGCGCCCCGCCCCGCGGCTCCACCACGTCGCCGTAGATCGTCACGATGAAGGCGGAGGCGCGCGGCGGCGTCCGCCTGAGGCGGCGGGCGATGGCGTCGGCCGGATCGGACGGCGCAGTGTCGGGCATCGGCAGGCGCTCCGCAGATGTATCACGCGCCGGCGGCGCGCGTTCGGCAAAGCGTAGTGTTTCGCGGCGCCGCTGTCACGCGCAAGGCGGCGGCGGGGGCGTCAGCGCCCGGGCCCCCCGCACGCCCCGCCGTTTCGCGGCCCCGTCAGGAGTCCTCTGCGACCTTATGCGCCGCCATGGTTTCCAGGGCCTTCACCAGCCCGGAATGATCGAGTTCGCCGTCGCCCTGCGCGGCGCAGGCATTGAACAGCTCCTGGCACAGCGCCGTCGAGGGCAAGGACAGCTTCAGGCTGCGCGCGGCCGACAGGGCGTTGTTGATGTCCTTCTGGTGCAGCGAGATCCGGAACCCCGGCTCGAAGGTCCGGTCGATCATCCGCTGGCCGTGCATCTCGAGGATCTTCGACGAGGCCAGCCCGCCCATCAGGGCCGAGCGCACCTTCGCCGGATCGGCCCCCGCCTTCGAGGCAAAGAGCAGCCCCTCGGACACCGCGCCGATGGTCAGCGCGACGATGATCTGGTTGGCGACCTTGGCGGTCTGGCCGGCCCCGACATCGCCCACCAGGGTGATGTTCTTGCCCATGGTTTCCAGAACCGGCAGCACCCTGTCGAAGTCCTCCTGCGTACCGCCCACCATGATCGACAGCGACGCCGCCTTGGCCCCGGCCTCGCCGCCCGAGACCGGCGCGTCCAGGTAGGCGCAGCCCAGTTCCGCGATCCGGCCGGCGAAGTCCTGGGTCGCCACGGGCGAGATCGAGCTCATGTCGATCACCGTCTTGCCGGCGCTGAGGCCCTCGGCGACGCCGTCCTCGCCGAACAGCACGGCGTCGACATCCGGCGTGTCGGGCACCATGAGGATGACGATGTCGGAGGCTTCGGCGACGGCCCTGGCGGAGTCCGCGGCCTGCCCGCCCTGCTCGACCAGCGAGCGGGACTTCTCCTTGACGCGATACAGGTGCAGCTCGTGGCCCGCCGCGATCAGATGGCCCGCCATGGGCAGCCCCATGACGCCGAGCCCGATAAAGCCGATTTTCATGTTCCTGTCCTCCGTTCGATTGTCCTTTCGGCCCGGGGTCGCCCCGCGGGCCGCGTTCGCTCAGGCCTCGGCGCCCGCTTGCGGCTCCGACTGGAACCGGGTCCGGTGCAGCATGCGCTTGTTGCGCGGGTCCGGGTTCGGGATCGCCGAGATCAGGGCCTGGGTGTAGGCCTTGCTCGGGGTCGTGCAGACCTGTTCCGCCTCGCCGATCTCCACCAGCTTGCCCTTGTGCATGACCAGCACGCGGTCGCAGAAATAGCGGACGACGGAAATGTCGTGCGCGATGAAGATGAAGCTGAGATCCAGCCGCTTCTGCAGATCCAGCAGCAGATCGAGGATCTGCGACCGGATCGAGACGTCCAGCGCCGAGGTCGCCTCGTCCGCGATGATGATGCGCGGGTCCAGCGCCAGCGCCCGCGCGATCCCGATGCGCTGCCGTTGTCCGCCCGAGAAGGCGTGCGGATAGCGGTCCATCATTTCCGCCGACAGCCCGACCATCTCCAGAAGCTCTGCGACGCGGTCGTCGCGCGCGCGTCCGCTTGCGATGTTGTTGATCTTCAGCGGATCGCCCACGATCTGCTTCACCGTCATCCGCGGATTGAGCGACGCGAACGGATCCTGGAAGATCATCCGCACCGCGGCATGGTATTTCTTCAGCCCCTTGCGCTGCAGCGCCAGGACGTCCTGGTCCTTGTCGTCGCTGCCGGTATAGATCACCTCGCCCGAGGTCGGCTCGATGATGCGCATGATCATCCGGCCCAGCGTGGTCTTGCCCGAGCCGCTCTCGCCCACGATCCCGAGATTCTCGCCGCGGTGCAGGTCGAAGCTCACGTCGTCGACGGCCCGGATCGACGGGCCGGCCCGGGAAAACCAGCCCCCGACATGGCCGAAATGCTTGCTCAGGTTGCGGATCTTCAGGATCGGCTCGGAGGCGGGATCGTAGGTGCCGGCCTTGTGATCCGACGCATGTTCCAGCTTCAGGGTCGCGCCCAGAAGACGCTTCGTGTAGGGGTGCTTCGGCGTATAGAAGATCTCGTCCGCCGTGCCGTGCTCGACGATCCGGCCCTTCTGCATCACCGCGACCTCGTCGGCCACCTCGGCCACCACGCCCATGTCGTGGGTGATCAGCAGCACGGCGAGGCCCCTTTGCTCCTGCAGCCGCTTGATCAGGTCGAGGATTTCCGCCTGCGTCGTCACGTCGAGCGCCGTCGTCGGCTCGTCGGCGATCAGGATGTCGGGGTCGCAGGCCAGCGCCATCGCGATGCAGACGCGCTGCCGCATGCCGCCCGAATACTCGAAGGAATACTGGTCGGCCATGCGCTCGGGGTTCGGGATCTCGACCTGCCGCAGCAGCTCGACGGTGCGCTTGCGCGCCGCCTTCTTGTCCAGGCCCAGATGGATCTCGATCGCCTCGTCGATCTGGTCGCCGATCTTGTGCATTGGCGACAGCGCCGACATCGGCTCCTGGAAGATCAGCCCGATCCTGCCGCCGCGGATCGCCCGGATATGCGGGCTCTTGGCGCCCATCGCGGTGATATCCGCCGCGGTCCCGTCGACAAAGAGATTCACCTTGCCGGAGACGATCCGTCCGGGGCTGTCGACCAGCTGGATCAGCGAGCGCGCGCTGACCGACTTGCCGGAGCCGCTTTCGCCGACGAGCGCGAGCGTCTTGCCGCGCTTGATGTCGAGGTTCACGTCGCGCACCGCGTGCAGGACGCCCTTCTGCAGCGGAAAGTCCACCGACAGGTCGCGCACCGACAGCACCGTGCCGTTCTCGGATGTCTGGGTCATCGCTTGCGTTCCCTACTTCGAATACGGATCGGCCGCGTCGCGCAGACCGTCGCCCAGGAAATTCAGGGCCAGCACGGTGATCACCACCGCCATCCCCGGCAGAAGCAGCCACGGCGCAGTGGCGACGGTGCGGATGTTCTGCGCCTCCTGCAGAAGCACGCCCCAACTGACCACCGGCGGCCGCAGGCCGATCCCCAGGAAGGACAGCGCCGTCTCGCTGAGGATCATCACCGGAATGGCGAGCGTGACGGCCGCGATGATGTGGCTGGCGAAGGACGGCAGCATGTGGCGCAGGATCAGGCCGACCTCGCTGGCGCCGTCGAGCCGCGCGGCGGTCACGAAATCCTCGTTCCGCATCGCCAGGAAGCGTCCGCGCACCACCCGCGCCAGCCCGGTCCAGCCCACCAGCGACAGGATGATGGTGATCATGAAATAGACCTGGACCGGCGGCAGGGTCGGCGGGATCGCCGCGGCAAGCCCCATCCAGAGCGGGATCGTCGGGATCGCCAGCAGGAACTCGATGATCCGCTGGATCACGTTGTCCACATGGCCGCCGTAATAGCCGGACAGGCCGCCCAGGAGGATGCCGAAGAACAGGCTGAGCGCGACGCCCACGAGCCCGACGGTCATCGAGATGCGCGTGCCGTAGATGATCCGGCTCAGCATGTCGCGCCCCAGCCGGTCGGCGCCCAGAAGGTACATCGGCTGATCTGGATCGAGCGGGCCGAACAGGTGCCGGTCCCATTCGAACAGCCCCCAGAACTCGTAGCTGGAGCCGCGCACAAAAAAGCCCACCGGGATCTTCTGTTCGGGGTCGTTCACGAACTCGCGCGCCAGGCTTTCGGGGTTCACCTCGACCTTGTAGCCGGTGACGTGGAGCCCGAATTCCTCGCCGTCCCAGATCCGCAGCGTCTGCGGCGGGGCATAGGTGTAGCGGGCGGCATAGTCGCCGGGCGCGGCGGGCGCCAGAAACTCGGCGAAGGCCGCGACGAAATAGATCAGAAGCACCAGGATGCCGCTTGCGACCGCAAGCTTGTGGCGCTTGAACTTCCACCAGGCCAGGCGCCAGGCCCCGGCCCGTTCCAGCCCCATCAGGCGGCCGTCGGCCTCCGTGCCGTCGTCTTCCATCTCCGCGAGCGCGGGATCGTCCGGGTCGTGGCCCAGCTCCCGGGGCGCCACGTCGTCAGTCGAATACTGTCCCATGGCGGGCTCCTATTTGTACCGGATGCGGGGATCGAGCCAGGCGAGAAGCAGGTCCGAGATCAGCGTGCCGATGACGGTCAGCACCGACAGCATCAGGATCATCGCCCCCGCCAGGAAGACATCCTGCGCGATCAGCGCCCGCAGCAGGAGCGGGCCGGTGGTGGGAAGGTTCAGCACGATGGCCGTCACCGTTGCGCCCGACACGAGCTCGGGCAGCGCCCAGCCGATGGTCGAGACGAACGGGTTGAGCGCGGCGCGTACCGGATAGCGCAGGATCAGCCGCCATTCCGACAGGCCCTTGGCGCGCGCCGTCGTCACGTAGGGCTTGTAGAGCTCGTCCAGCAGGTTGGCCCGCATGATCCGGACGAGCGCGGCGGTACCGGACGTGCCGAGGACAATCACCGGCACGATCAGGTGCTGCGCGAGGTCGAGCACCTTGCCGCCGCTCCAGGGCGCGTCCTCGTACTCGGCCGAGAACAGGCCGTCGACGGAGATCCCGAAGAACTTGTAGGCCAGGTACATCAGGATCAGCGCCAGCAGGAAGTTCGGCACGGCCAGCCCGACGAAGGCCAGGAAGCTGGCCACGTAGTCGCCGACCGAGTACTTGCGCACCGCCGAATAGATCCCGATCGGCAGCGAGATGACCCAGGTGAAGATCAGCGCGCACAGCGACAGGACGAGCGTCAGCCCGAGCCGGTTCCAGATCAGGTCGGAGACCGGAACGTCCCAGTCGAAGGAGCGGCCGAAATCGCCTTCCAGCACGATGTTGGAGATCCACAGCCAGTATTGCGTCCAGATCGGCTCGTCCAGGCCGTACTGTTCCCGCAGCATCCGCAGCGTCGTCGGGTCGACCGTGTCGCCCTGCTGGGACATCTCCGCCGCCAGCGTCGTCACGAAGTCGCCGGGCGGCAGCTGGATCAGCAGGAACGCCACGATGGAGATCGCGATGAGCGTCGGGATCATGTAGAGTACACGTTTGACGATGTAGGCAAGCATTGCGCTCTTCTCCTTGCGGCCAGGCAGCCGACGCCGCGCGTCAGCTCTTGGTCCAGAGATCCTCTTCGCTGATCCGGTTGAGCATGTCCTCGCCCGCGCGGTAGCGGCACAGGTTCTCGATGATCATGTCCAGGGACCGGTCGTTCTTGTCCGGCAGGGCCGCCGTGTAATGGGGCGTGATCAGCACGTTCGGCATGTCCCAGAGCGGGTGCCCCTCGGGCAGCGGCTCGGGATCGGTGACGTCCAGGCCGGCACCGGCGAGGCGCCCCGCCTTCAGCGCGGCCAGCATCGCGTCGTGGTCGACGATGCCGCCGCGCGCCAGGTTGACGAGGAAGGCGCCCGGTTTCATCCGCGCGAACTGGTCGGCCCCGATCATGTGGTGGGTGGCGTCCGACAGGTTCAGGACCAGCGCCAGGATGTCGGCCTGCTCCAGGATCTCGTCGATGCCCTCGCCGCGGTCGCTGCTGTACATCCGGTCCACGCCCTCCGGCGCCGGAAGGTCGCGGCGACGGTAGCCGAGCACGGTCATGTTGAACGCCTTGGCACGCACGGCGAGCGCCTGGCCGGTATGGCCCATGCCCAGGATGCCCATGGTCCGGCCGTAGACAGCGCGCAGATCGGCCATTTCGGGCACCCTGCGCCATTCGTGACGCTTCTGCGCCTCGTAGAAGTCGCGGTATCCGTGACACAGCATCAGCGAGAACATCATCACGTGTTCCGCCAGCGCCGGCCCCGAGCGCCCCGCCGAGCCGGTCACGACCAGGCCGCGCCGGAACACTTCGGGCCGGGCGGATTTCGTAAGGCCCGCATGGTTGCAGTGGACCCATCGCAGGTTCGGCGCGTTCAGGAACCGCTCGTCCAGGTCGCTCTTGAGGATCGCGATCTCTGCGGTTTCGAGCGCCGAGGCCAGGGCCTGTTCGTCGGTCGTGTCGACGCGGACGAAATTTTCGCGGCCCAGGGCGTCGATCAGCTTCGCCCATTGCGCCCCGTCGAAGGGCAGGTCATCGGAAACCAGGATGGAAGGTCTTGCCATGTGCGGGACGGCCTTGCGTTCTGCGAGCTTCGGTTTTGCCTAAGAAGGGGACGTGGGCGGCGAT
>NZ_JARGYC010000139.1 GCF_029168335.1 Psychromarinibacter sediminicola | reverse complement strand
TCTCGGGCATTGCTATGCAATGCCCTGCCGACAGGCGATTGCAGAGCAATCGCCGAGAGGCGGCGCTTGCGCGGCGGCTTCGCCTTGTTCCGCGCTGAGCACCGTTCGAAGGGGTTGTCGTATTTGGCCCACACTTCAGCCACCCACAGACGCGCGCGGGGTCGTAGCGGAGCCCCGGACGCGCAGCAAGCCACAACCCGGCACGTCCAAGCAATGTGAGGAGCCGCGCAAGGGCCGACGCGCGCGGCGGCGCTCCGCCCTTCGAACGGCGCACTTTATGGCTGCCAAACGCGGACGACCTCGGAACTCTGCGATAACGTCCACCACAGCGCCGCCGCGTGGGCGCGCGTCGGCGCTTGCGCGGCGGCCTACGGCCTTGTCCCGCGCCGGGCAGCGTTCGGACGGTTGAATGGGCAGGGCAGTGCCATCCCCCATTGTAGCGCAATCGCCGAGAGGCGGCGCTCGCGCGGCGGCCTACGGCCTTGTCCCGCGCGGGGCACCGTTCGTAGGGTGGCGTGGTTCCGGGCCAAAGGCCCGGGTTCACCCACCGCCCCGGACATCCCTGTCCGACCCCAATCCCGTTACCGCTAGCATCAACGAAACCAACCCCTTACACCCCCGTCCAACCTCGGACGCTCACGCAAACGCCGCCGCCAGCGCCACCTCCACCATCTCGCCGAACGACCGCTCCCGGTCCGCCGACGGCAGGTCCTCTCCCGTGATCAGATGGTCCGAGATCGTCAGCACCGACAACGCCCGCACCCCGTATCGGGCCGCCAGGATATACAGCTCCGCCGTCTCCATCTCCACGGCCAGCACCCCGTGCCGGACCATCGCCTCGTTCAGATCCGCCCGCTCGTCATAGAAGGTGTCCGAGGAATAGATACCCCCCACATGGACCCGGTGCCCCTGCGCCTCCGCCGCCCCCACGGCCGCCCCGAGCAGCCCGAAATCGGCGCAGGGGGCGAAGTTCAGCTCCCGGAACATCCCCGAGGACGGCGTCGCCAGCGAACTCGCCGTCATCGCGATGACAAGGTCCCGGATCGCCACCCGCTCCTGCATCGCCCCGGCCGAGCCGATCCGGATGATCGTCTTCGCCCCGTAGTCCCGGATCAGCTCGTTCACGTAGATCGACAGCGACGGCATCCCCATCCCCGAACCATGCACCGTCACCGGATGCCCGTTCCAGGTGCCGGTATAGCCCAGCATCCCCCGCACCGCGTTGACCTTGCGGGGGGCCTCCAGAAAGGTCCGCGCCGCCCATTCCGCCCGCCGCGGGTCGCCGGGCAGAAGCACGGTTTCGGCGATATCGCCCGGCTCGGCGCCGATATGGATCGTCATGCGGGGGGCCTCCTCTCCTGCCTCGTCCGCCGACCCTAACGCGGCCGCCCCACCCGCGCCACAATCCTCCGCTATCCCCGGCCGCATGGAGACGACCCGCAAGGACCGCCGCCGCGCCGCCCGCCTGGCCCGCGCCGAAGAGACGCGGCGCCGCGCCCTGTCGCCTGTCCGCATCCTCCTGCAGATCGCCGCCATTCCGCTCGTGGCCGCGGCCGTCGCCGTGCCCCTGTACCTGCGGACGTCGGACTATCCGCCGATGGACGCCATCCGCCACCTGGCGGCCCTGGCCGGCTGCGAGCAGGCCGCGGCCGTCGGGCTTGCCCCGGCCCGCGAGGGCGGGCTCGGCTATCACCGCCGCAACGATCCCGACGGCGACGGCGTCGCCTGCGGCACGGCCCATGCGGCCGCCTCCGCGCCGGCCCGGCCGGCCGACCCCGAGGCGCCGTCCCGGATGACCGGCGGCGCCAAGTTTCTCAGGCCCTGACCTCACGCGAATGCGTCCCCCGCCTCGGTTGCCCGCCGCCGCCCCGGCCCCATATGGGGCCGGAAAAGCGAAAGGAGAGCGCCGATGAAATGTCCGCTATGTCAGGTCGATCTGGTGATGAGCGAGCGCCACGGGGTCGAGATCGACTATTGCCCGAAATGCCGGGGGGTCTGGCTGGACCGGGGCGAGCTGGACAAGATCATCGAGAAGGCGACCGAGCCGACCGAACTGGCCCCGCCCGAGCCGGAGCCGGCCCCCCGCGCCGCGCCCGAGCCGCGGATGTGGCAGGAACCCTACCGCCAGCCGCCGCGCGAGCGCTACGAGGAGCGCTACGACGACCGGCGGGACCGGTATGAGCGGGACGAAAAGTCCTACAGGAAGAAAAAGCGCAAATCGATCCTGTCGGAGATCTTCGACTTCGACTGAGGCAATCTCCCGCACCCCGCCCGGCTTGCGGGGCGGGCCTCGGCGACGGATCATGGGCCCGACGCGCGCCCATGGTTCGGAGGAGACCGATGCGACTTGCCCTTTGCCTGACCCTTGCCCTCGCCGCCCCCGCGGCCGTGGCGGACGAGGTCAACATCACGCCCGACATGGCCTCGGTGACGGTAGAGACGCCGTCGGGGCCCAAGGAAATCTCGCGCATCCAGGACACCGATCACGTGATCGAGGGCGACTTCGCCCGCACCTCGCGGCCCTGCCCGAACTTCTGCATCCAGCCGGTCAGCCCGGCCGAGGGGGTCGCGACGATCGGCGAGCTGGAGATGCTGGAGGCGCTGCAGGACCCGGAGGTGACCGTGATCGACAGCCGGGTCCGGCCCGACTGGCAGACGGGGACGATCCCGGGGGCGATCTCGATGCCCTATACCGAGATGGCCGACCGGCTGCACGAGCTGGGCTGCGAGCCGGACTTCGAGGGGTTCATCTGCGAGGAGGTGGGCGAGATCGTCCTGTTCTGCAACGGCCCCTGGTGCGGGCAGTCGCCGGCGGCGATCCGGCGGATCATCGAGGCGGGGTATCCGGCCGAGAAGATCAGCTATTATCGCTGGGGGATGCAGGGCTGGCGGATGCTGGGCCTGACCGTCGCGGGCGGAGAATAGCCCGAGTGTCCGAGGTTGGACGGGGGTGCAAGATGCTGTTTTCGTTGTAGATAGCGCTAACTGATCCGGTCGGACGCGCGGCTCCAGCGGGGCGGCGGCCGGATCTCGCAGCGCCCGCGCGGCGGACATTCGTCCACGCCAGGCGCTGCGGCATCATGTAAGCTGGGCCCGGACAGGCAGAACGGAGAGCGCATCATGGAAGAGCTGCTGAACGCGATGGGGACGGTGGCGTTCCTGCTGGTGCTGGCCATCGGGCTGCTGGCGGGATGGATCGCCGGCGCCGTGGCCGGGCGCGACAAGGCGCTGTATCTCGTTCTGGGCGTGGTCGGGGCCTTCGTGACGCCGTTCCTGGTGGCGGCGCTGGGCCTCGGCATCCTGGCGGCTTCGGGGCTGATGGTGATTCTGCTGGTGGCCGGGGCAGGGGCGCTGGTGCTCCTGGTGATCGTGGGGCTGCTGGCCCGGCGCTGATCCGTGCTTAACGCCGTCGTAACCCCGATGTCCGACAGTCGGGCAAACCGACGGGAGACGGACCATGCATCCAGCCGACGAACTCGCCCGGATACGGCAGGAGATCGCGACCCTGAAGGCGCGGGAGAAGGCGCTGCGCGAGGAATTCCTCGACGGGCGCGCACCCTTGCGGAGCAATGCGCACGAGGTGCGGATCGTGAACAAGACGCGCCGGGTGTTTTGCCGCGACCGGCTGCCGCTGCACGTGCGGGCGGACCCGGCGCTGTGGCGCGACAGCCCGATGACGCAGGTCAGGGTGGTCCCGGCGGCGGGGCTGGCGGAGGCGGCGGATGGCGGCTGAGGCGCGCATGAGGCCCGCCCAGACGAAAACCGCCACGCGAGTGGACGTGGCGGCTTCCGGAAGCGTCTCAAAGCGCGCGTTCGACAGGATGTTTCCGAGGATGAGGCGCTGTAGACTCGCTTCCCTTGCGTCACCCTAGCAGAAGCGCGGGCGAGTCGCACCTGTTCGATGCGGCAAGGTCGAAGCGATTTTGGGGAAGGGGGCCTGCGCGTCCGGCAGGCGGGGCCGGGACCGGCCCGGAGGACGGGGCGGGAAGGCCCCCGCCGCGTCGGTGGTGGCAGGCCGCGCGCTGCGGCCCGCCGCCGGGATCAGGCGAGCGCCAGGTTGGTCGCGCTCTGACGGCCGTCGCGGCCGGTCTCGAGCTCGTAGGTGACCTTCTGGTTGTCGGCGAGGCCGGTCAGGCCGCTGCGCTCGACGGCGGAGATGTGGACGAAGACGTCCTTGCCGCCCGTCTCGGGCTCGATGAAGCCGAAGCCTTTGGTGCTGTTGAACCACTTCACGGTGCCGTTGGCCATGTGAGTGTCTCCTTCTTTTGTCTGCTGCCCGCACTATGCGGCAGCCCGGCTAGGTCAAGTCTTGGATCGAGGGACTGACAGCCGTGGAAGGTAGACAGTGGTCGATAGAGATAACGTTCGCAGGGAGGGATATGGGGCAGACGGAGGCGTTTGGCAAGAGGAATGTGAGAGAGGGGGCGTCGTGGGCGGATTGCGGGGGCACCTCGTTGGTGTGATGGGTGCGAGCACCCATCCTACGCCCTGCGCGGCTACCTTGAACGGAAACAGTTCTTCTGAAAGAAATCTGACATGGACCATTTTGATCGTCTTGTCGCAGAGGGTGAGGCCTACCTCGAAGAGCTATGTCTGCGCGGCCAAGAAGAATCTCTAACCTTGGAGTTTAAGACTAGCGAAGACGTTAAATCAAGGAAATTAAGTAGGATCGACAGAAGAAATATCGGTAAAGAGCTTTCCGCATTTAGTAATTCAATCGGCGGCGTGCTCATCTGGGGCGTTGGAACTGAGAAAGGTCCGGAGGGTTTGGATAGGGCAAAGTACCTCGCTCCAATAGCCAATATTCGGAAGATATACGCAGATGTAATAGAGTATTCAAAGGACTATTTGTCTCCGCGAAATGAGGATGTTGAGGTTGAAATCTGCGAATCAAGGAATGATTCTGCGTTTGGGTATTTTTTCGTGCGTGTTGGCCGATCGGAGAGGGAGCTATGCCCGAATTTGGGTGACGCTGCCTGATCACGCGGCGCGGGTTTTGGTGTCGCCCTGGGCGACGCCGTCGGTGAATGTGACACCCTCG
>NZ_JARGYC010000138.1 GCF_029168335.1 Psychromarinibacter sediminicola | reverse complement strand
CCCCTACGCCTTGTCGCTCCGCCTGAGTCTCAGGCGGGCGCTTCTGCGCAGGCGGGGCTGGACGTAGAGGCATTCGTCGAAGGTGCCGGGTTCGTAGGCGCCGTCGTTCGTCGGCATGTCGGCGACGTTGCGCTCGCTGGGGTATTTCGCGATCTCCTCCTCGACGAGCTCCACGCCCAGGCCCGGCGCGTCGGGTACCGGCAGCGCGCCGGCCTCGGCCTTCAGGACCGGGGTCACGACGTCGTAGCGGCCGCTCCAGTCGAACTCGACCCGTTCCAGCATCAGGACGTTGGGGATCGTCGCCAGCACGTGCAGCGCCGCGAACTCCGCCACCGGGCCGAGCGAGCCGGAATGCGGCGCCATGGTGATGTAGTGGGATTCGGCCATCGCCGCCATCTTGCGCATCTGGGTGATGCCGCCGGCGCGGCCGGTATCGGGCTGGATCACGTCCACCAGGTCGCGCTCGACATACGGCCGGATGCCCCAGATCGTGCTGACCCGCTCGCCCGCCGCCAGCGGGATGTCGACCGCGTCGCGGACCCGCTGCAGCGCGTCCAGGTTCTCCGGCGCGACCGGATCCTCGTAGAACAGCAGATCCAGCTTCTCCAGCTCGCGCCCCACCGCGATCGCATCCGCCGCGGTCATCCAGGACGGCCCGTGCGCATCGACCATCACGTCGGCCTCGGCGCCGACCGTGTCGCGGATCGAGGCCACCAGGTCGAGATCCACGGCCCCGGTGAAGCCGACCTTCACCGCGCTGTAGCCCCGCTCCATCAGTTCGCGCGCCCGCTCGGGCGTCTTGGCATGGCCGTAGACCGGAATCGTATCGCGGAACCTGCCGCCCAGCAGGTTCCAGACCGGCTGGCCCAGCACCTTGCCCTTGATGTCCCACAGCGCCATCTCGATGCCCGTGAGGGCGCCGCCGCCCACCGTGCCGGTCATGCCGTGGCCCATCGTCGCCACGTAGAGGCGATGCCACAGCCGGTCGATGTCGCGCGGGTCCTCGCCGGTCAGGACGGCGGCGAGATCCTGCACCGCGCGCTCGATCACCCGCGGCCAGCCCGAGCATTCGCCGATGCCGTAGACGCCCTCGTCGGTCTCGACCTTGACGAAGAGCCAGTTGCGCGAGCCGCGGAACGATCCGGCGCCGGCGGGCATGCCCGGGCGCGACCCGACCTGCATCAGAAAGGTCTTGATTCCCGTGATCTTCATTGTCTGCCTTTTCAGGTGGTTTCGCGGTAACGGACGCGCTGTTTGTGGCCGCGGTAGCGCGGGTCCGCCACCGGAACGGCGGACAGCAGCGACTTGGTGTATTCGTGCTGCGGGGCGGTGCAGACCGCCTCGGTCTCGCCCGTCTCGACGATCCGGCCCTGGAACATGACGGCGATGCGGTCGCAGAAGTACCGGATCACCGCGATGTCGTGGCTGATCAGGATGAAGCTCAGATCCAGCCGCTCCTGGAGATCGAGCAGCAGGTCGAGGATCTGCGTGCGAAGGCTCACGTCCAGCGCCGAGGTCGCCTCGTCGGCGATGATGATCCGCGGGTTCGGCGCGATCGCGCGGGCGATCGACACGCGCTGCCGCTGACCGCCCGAGAAGGCGTGCGGATAGCGCATATAGGCCGAGACCGGCAGCCCGACCAGGTCGAGCAGCTCGTGCACCCGCTCGCGGATCTGCGGCCCCGTCAGCTTGCCTTCGACGACCAGCGGCTCGGCGATGATCTGGCCGATGGTCATCCGCGGGTTGAGCGAGGAGAACGGGTCCTGGAACACGGTCCGGATGTCGCGCCAGGGCTGCGCCAGCTGGTCCTCGGTCAGCGGCGCGAGGTCGCGCTCCTGCCCGGCGGCGTTGGTGTAGAGAATCCGCCCCTCGGTGACCTCGTGCACGCGCTGCAGGCACCGGCCGAGCGTCGTCTTGCCCGAGCCGCTTTCGCCGACGATGCCGAGGTTCTCGCCGCTGCGCAGGTCCAGGCCGGCCCCGTCGACCGCGACGAGCCCCTTCTTTTCGCCGCCGAGCCAGCTCTTGCTGGCGCCGAAGACCTTGCTGACGCTGTCCGACACCAGGATCGGCTTGCCGACGGGGCGGCTCTCGCGCATCGCCAGCCGCCGCTCCGAGGGGTGATCCAGCTCCCGGACCGAGTTCAGCAGCCGCTGGGTGTAGTGGTGCTGGGGGTCTTCGAAGATCTCGTAGACATCGCCGGTCTCCACCACCTTGCCGAACCGCATCACCGCGATCTCGTCGGCGATCTCGGCCACCACGCCCATGTCGTGGGTGATGAACAGCACCGCCATGTCGCTGTCGTCCTGGATCGACCGGATCAGGTCGAGGATCTCGGCCTGGATCGTCACGTCCAGCGCCGTGGTCGGCTCGTCCGCGATCAGCACCGTCGGGTTGCAGGCCAGCGCCATGGCGATCATCGCCCGCTGCCGCATGCCGCCGGAGAACTCGAAGGGATACTGGTCGATGGCCTTGCCCGGGTTCGGGATCTCCACCTTGCGCAGAAGCTCCAGCGCCCGCTCGCGCGCGTCCTTCCTGGAGACCGGCTCGTGCAGCCGGATCGCCTCGCCCACCTGGTCGCCGATCCGGTGCACCGGCGACAGCGAGCTCATCGGCTCCTGGAAGATCATCGCGATGTCGCGGCCGCGCAGGTTGCGGATCGCCTTGGACTTCGGATTCAGCCGCAGCAGGTCGACGGTCTCGTCGACATCGCCGGCCCGCGCCGTGCGGTGCCGGTGCAGCAGCGCCTGACCGCCGGTCACCCGGCCGGGCGGGTCGACGATCTGCAGGATCGAGCGCGACATCACGCTCTTGCCCGACCCGCTCTCGCCGACGACGCAGAGCGTCTTGCCGGCATGCAATTCGAGCGAGACGTCGTCGACCGCGCGGAAGTTGCCGCGCTTGGTCACGAACTCGGTGGTCAGGTTCTTCAGTTCCAGAACCGCGGTTTCGGCTGTCATCGCTGTCTCGCTCATCAGTGGCTGTCCTGCGCATAGGGGTCGGCCGCGTCGCGCAGACCGTCGCCGAGGAAGTTCAGCGCCAGCACCGCCAGCACCACCGCGCCGCCCGGCGCGAAGAGCCACGGCGCCTGGGCGATCGACCGGATGTTCTGCGCCTCCTTCAGCAGCACCCCCCAGGAGATGATCGGCGGCGTCAGGCCGAGCCCCAGGAACGACAGCGACGTCTCGGCGATGATCATCACCGGGATCGCCAGCGTCACCGAGGCGATGATATGGCTCACCATCGACGGCATCATGTGGCGGAAGATCACCCGGCCGCGCTTGCAGCCGTCGAGCCGCGCCGCGGTGACGAAGTCCTCGGTCCGGAGCGCCAGGAACCGCCCCCGGACCACGCGCGCAAGCTCGGTCCAGGCCACCAGCGACAGGATCACCGTGATCGCGAAGTAGCGCGTCAGCGGCGACCAGTCCTGCGGCAGCGCGGCGCTGAGCCCCAGCCAGATCGGGATCGTCGGCAGCGAGATCACCAGCTCCACGACCCGCTGGATGAACATGTCGACCCGGCCGCCGTAATAGCCGGAGATGCCGCCCAGGATCAGCCCCAGGAGCAGGCTGAGCGCCACGCCGATCAGGCCGATCGACATCGACACCCGGGTGCCGAAGAACGTCCGGCTGACCATGTCGCGCCCCAGACGGTCCGCCCCGAACAGATAGAACCGCTCCTCGGGATCCTCGGTCGTCAGCAGGTGACGCTCCATCGGAATGAGGCCCCAGAGCTCGTAGGCATCGCCCTTGCCGAAGAACTCCAGATAGATCTTCTCGTCCGGGTTCACCGTGTAGGTCGTCTCGAGCGTGAACGGATCCCGCTCCAGCGTCATGCTGAGCACATGCGGGCTGAACGACCAGCCGCCCTCGGCGTCCCGGTCGATGAACCGGACCATCTGCGGCGGGTGATAGATGTCGGCCGACGAGGTCGAATTCGGGTCGAACGGCGCCAGGAACTCGGCGAACAGCCCGATCACGAAGAAGAACAGGATGAGGATCGCGCCGGTCATGGCCAGGCGATGCCGGCGGAAGGCGATCCAGATCAGGCGCCACTGCGAAGCGAACGCTTCGGGCGATTCTTCCAGGGCGCGGGGGTCGATTTCGGTTTCAGCGGTCATTGGGGGTCACCGGAAGCGAATGCGCGGATCGATCAGCGCAAGCAGGATGTCGGATACCAGCATGCCCACGATCGACAGGCAGCAGAGCAGAAGGATGAAGGCGCCGGCCAGATACATGTCCTGCGCCAGGAGCGCCTGCAGCATCAGCGGCCCCGAGGTCGGCAGCGACAGCACGAAGGCGGTGATGACGGCGCCCGAGATCAGCTGCGGAAACGCCCAGCCGATCGTCGAGATGAACGGGTTGATCGCGATCCGCACCGGGTATTTCATGATCAGCCGGAACTCCGACAGCCCCTTGGCGCGGGCCGTCGTCACATAGGGCCGGTGCAGCTCGTCCAGCAGGTTGGCCCGCATGATCCGCACCAGGCTGGCCGTCGCGCTGGTCCCCAGGATGATCACCGGGATCCAGATATGCGCCATCAGGTCGCCGAACTTGGCCAGCGACCACGGCGCGTCCTGGTATTCCTCCGAGAACAGCCCCGACACGTCCGAGCCGAAATGCACCACCGCGATATACATCAGCACCAGCGCGAACAGGAAGTTCGGCGTGGCCAGCCCGATGAAGCCGATGGTCGTGAAGAAATAGTCGCCCAGCGAGTATTTCCGAACCGCCGAGTAGATCCCGATCGGAAGCGCCACCGCCCAGGTGAACATCAGCGTCGCCAGCGCCAGCGTCACCGACAGCGCCATCCGCTCCCAGATCAGCTGCCCCACCGGCTGCTGCCACTCGAACGAGATCCCGAAATCGCCCTGAAGAACCCCCCCGATCCAGCGCAGATACTGCACGATGAACGGCTGATCGAAACCATAACGCTCGCGCAGCGCATCCAGCCGCGCCTCGTCCACAACGTCGCCCGACTGCGACAGCGTCGCCGCGAACGTCGTCAGATAGTCCCCCGGCGGCGCGCTGATCAGCGCAAACGCAATCAGCGAAACCGCAAACAAAAACGGGATCGCCCACAAAACGCGACGCGC
>NZ_JARGYC010000137.1 GCF_029168335.1 Psychromarinibacter sediminicola | reverse complement strand
CGGACCGCGCAAGCGGTCCGAAACCTACCGTCCGATCGCCGGCCGGTCGATCGGGTTGCGATAGGTCATGTGCCGGATCGAGCCGGTCTTCGAGCGCATCAGCAGCGTCTCGGTCTCCAGGAACTGCGGCTCGCGCTTCATCCCCTGCAGGATCGAGCCGGTGGTCACGCCGGTCGCGGCAAAGATCACGTCGCGCGTCACCATGTCGTCGCGGGCATAGACCCGGTCGAGATCCGAGATCCCCGCCTTGGCCGCGCGGCCGCGCTCGTCGTCGTTGCGGAACAGCAGCCGGCCCCACATCTGCCCGCCCATGCATTTCAGCGCCGAGGCCGCCAGCACGCCCTCCGGCGCCCCGCCCGAGCCCATATACATGTCGATGCCGGTCTTCTCGTGCTCGGCGCAATGGATCACGCCGGCCACGTCGCCGTCGGTGATCAGCCGGATCGCCGCGCCGGTGGAGCGCAGCTCGGCGATCATCTCCTCGTGGCGCGGCCGTTCCAGCACGCAGACGGTGATGTCCTCGGGCTTGCAGCCCTTGGCCTTGGCCAGTTCGCGCACCCGCTCGGCCGGCGGCATCTCGAGGCCGACGAGATCCTTGGGATAGCCCGGCCCGATCGCCAGCTTGTCCATGTAGACGTCGGGCGCGTGCAGCAGCGTGCCGCGCGGCGCCATGGCGATCACGGTCAGCGCGTTGGGCATGTCCTTGGCGGTCAGCGTCGTGCCTTCCAGCGGGTCCAGCGCGATGTCCACCTCGGGGCCCTGGCCGGTGCCGACCTCCTCGCCAATGAACAGCATCGGCGCCTCGTCGCGTTCGCCCTCGCCGATGACCACGACGCCCTTGATGTCCAGAAGGTTCAGCTGGTCGCGCATCGCGTTGACGGCGGCCTGGTCGGCGGCCTTCTCGTCGCCGCGGCCCACGAGCTTGGCCGAGGCCATCGCCGCCGCCTCCGACACCCGGGCCAGGCCGAGGCTGAGCATGCGGTCGAGAAAGACGGTGTCGTCGGCGGCTTTGGTCATCGGACGGTCCTGCGGCTTGCGTGGTACGGTGCGTCCTACCTACCAGCCTGTGGCCGGCTGGCAAGATGCGCGTCGCCCGGTTCGGGCGCTAACATCGCCGCGCAGCGCGGATCGGTCACAGGGCGCGTCCGGGCGGGCCGCCCGCTCAGACCTCCTCGATCCGGATCGCGACGGGCTGACCCTCGACCACGCCGGTGGCGGCCATGCCGGTCAGCGCCTTGTCCAGCGCCTCGCGCGGGCATTTGTGGGTCACGATCAGCACCGGCGCGGTGGCGCGGGTGTGCCGGTACTGCCGCATCCGGTCGATCGACACGCCGGCCTCGCCCAGCGCGGCGGCGACGCGGGCCAGCGCGCCCGGCTTGTCCTGTAGCTCCATGCGCAGATAGAACTGCGCCGGCGCCGCCGTCTTCGCCGGGGTGGGGGCGGCCAGCGACGAGGCGGGCTGGCCGAAGGTCGACACCCGGATGCCGCGGGCGATGTCCAGCACGTCCGACATCACCGCGCTGGCGGTCGGGCCCTCGCCGGCGCCCGCGCCGCGCAGCACGATCTGCCCGGCCGCATCGCCCTCCAGCACCACCATGTTGGTGCCGCCCTCCAGCTGCCCCAGCGCGCTGTCGGCGGGGACCAGGCAGGGCGCCATGCGCTGCTCCAGCCCGCGGCCGGTCATCTGCGCCACGCCCAGAAGCTTGATGCGGAACCCCATGTCGCGGGCCTGCTCGATATCGGCGATCTCGATGCGCTCGATCCCCTCCAGCTCGACGGCATGAAAGTCCACCCGCGTGCCGAAGGCGATGGCGGCCAGCAGCGCCAGCTTGTGCGCCGCGTCGATGCCGCCCACGTCGAGCGTCGGGTCGGCCTCCAGGTAGCCCAGGGCGTTGGCCTCCTCGAACACGTCCTCGTAGGCCAGCCCGCCATGCTCCATCCGGGTGAGGATGTAGTTGCAGGTGCCGTTCATCACGCCCATGACGCGCTCGACCTCGTTGCCGGCCAGCCCCTCGGTCAGCGCCTTGACGACCGGGATGCCGCCGGCGACCGCCGCCTCGAACCGCAGCGCGGCGCCGGCGGCCTCCGCCGCCTCGGCCAGATCCTGGCCGTGCAGCGCCAGCATCGCCTTGTTGGCCGTCACCACGTCCTTGCCGGCGGCGATGGCGGCCTCGGTCGCGGCCTTGGCCGGCCCGTCCGAGCCGCCCATCAGCTCCACCAGGACATCCACGTCGTCACGCTGCGCCAGCGCGACGGGGTCGTCCTCCCAGGCGTAGTGCTGCAGCCGCACGCCGCGGTCCTTGTCGCGGGTGCGCGCGGAGACCGCGGAAATCTCCACCGGCCGCCCGGTGCGCGCCGTCAACAGACCGGCGCGGCGCTGGACGATCTTGACGACAC
Organism: Psychromarinibacter sediminicola; assembly: GCF_029168335.1. GTDB lineage: Bacteria > Pseudomonadota > Alphaproteobacteria > Rhodobacterales > Rhodobacteraceae > Psychromarinibacter > Psychromarinibacter sediminicola. The sequence continues at coordinate 2,733 of NZ_JARGYC010000137.1, read as the reverse complement.
CGGTGCCCACGGTGCCGAGACCCGCGATTCCGAGGCGCAGGGGGGTGGTCATGGGCCGGTCTCCGTCTGTGGTTGCTGCCGTGCGGCATTGGTTAGCCGGTTGGCCGGCCCGGCGCAACGGGGCCGTGGCCGCGATTTTTCGTCGAAAAATCGGCGCCGCTGCTAGCCGCCCAGCCGCCGCAGGCGCGGCGTCAGGCGCAGCCGGGTGTCGTCGTTGATCGCGATTCCGCGCAGCAGGCGCGCCCGGGCGCGCAGGGCGGCGGCGCGGGCCTCGACGATCTCGCCCTCGCGGGCGGTGGTGCGGGCCAGGTCGCGGCGGTCGAGCACCTCGGTGATCGGCACCAGATCGGGATAGCCGGCGCGCCGGGCCTCGGGGGTGATCGCGGCATCCAGCTCGGGAAAGCGGGTGCATCCCGACAGGACGGCCGCCAGACCCAAAACAAGGCCCAGAGTCACGAGGTGGAACCGCATCGGTGCCCTTCCGGCAGTGAAACCTGCGCGAGTCTACGCCGTGGCTCGCCCTCGTGGCAAGCGAGGGTTTGAAGGCCGGTAATGCTCTGGAAATGCAGCAAAATGAAGTAAAAGAGAAGGATGGTGGGTCGGATGGAGGGCAACGACAGGGGCGAACGCATCCGGGAGGCGGCGCTGCGGCTGTTTGCCCGGCACGGCTATGCGGCCGTCTCGATGCGCCAGATCGCGACCGAGGTCGGCGTGCAGGCCGGCGCGCTCTATCTCTACATTCCCGACAAGCAGACCCTGCTGTTCGACATGATGCGCAGCCAGATGGAGGAGCTGCTGGCCGCCTGGGACGAACTGCCGGCGGCGGGCGCACCCGTCGCGCGGCTGGAGGCGTTCGTGCGGTTTCACATCTGCTACAACCTCGCGCGGCCGGACGCGGCGTTCCTGGGCGCGATGGAGATGCGCAACCTCGAGCCCGAGAACTACCGGGCGGTGGCCCGGCTGCGCGACGGCTACGAGGCGGAACTGGCCGCCATCCTGCGCGACGGTGCCGCTTCGGGGGCGATGCGCGTGCCGGACGTGCGGCTGGCCACCAAGGCGGTGCTGGCGATGCTGAACGGGGTGACGGGCTGGTACCGCGAGGGCGGCCGGCTGAGCCGCGAGCGGGTGGAGCGCATCTACTGGAACATGGTGCGCCGGGCCGTGGGGGCCTGAGCGGGGCGGGCCGGCGCGGTCAGCGCCCGGCGGTGATCTCGACCGTCTGGACCAGGGCGGCGCTGGTGCGGTCGTAGACCAGGATGCGGTCGTCCTCGGTGACCACCGCGTACCAGTCCGGGCCCTGGGTGAAGGCGGTGGCGGTGGCGCCGTCCGGCAGGTCGATGGCCTCGGGCAGGGCGGGCAGGGCGCGGCCGTCCGGGAAGCGGGTGACAAGGAAGGCGATCAGCACTATGAACCCGGCGATCATCACCAGCATCAGCACGGTCACGAGGCGCTGAAGAAGCCTCAGCGACCGGATGTCGCCTGCCTGTTCCGGAGCCTCGTCCATGCCCGTCTCCCGCCTGAGCGTGACTATCGGCGCCGACCCGCCGCCGCGCCTTGATAAGGCACTGGCGCGCGACGTGCCAGAGGATGCGGCGCTGAGCCGGTCGCGGCTGGCGCGGCTGATCGCCGAGGGGGCCGTGACGCGAAACGGCGTGGCGGTGACGGACGGCAAGGCGAAGGTGGCGGCGGGCGAGGTCTTTGATCTGGCGATCGAGGCGGCCGAGGAGACCGACATGGCCGCCGAGGACATCGCGCTGGAGGTGGTGTTCGAGGACGACGCGCTGATCGTGGTGAACAAGCCCGCCGGGATGGTGGTGCATCCGGCGCCGGGCAGCCCCGGGGGGACGCTGGTGAACGCGCTGCTGGCCCATTGCGGCGACAGCCTGTCGGGCGTGGGGGGCGTGGCGCGGCCGGGGATCGTGCATCGGATCGACAAGGATACGAGCGGGCTTCTGGTGGCGGCCAAGACGGACCGGGCGCACCAGGCGCTGGCGGCGCAGTTCGAGGCGCATGACGTGGCGCGGGAGTACCGGGCGGTGGTGCATGGGGTGCCGGATGCGGGCGATCCGCGGCTCCGGGGCGTGCGCGGCGCGTCCTTCGAGGAGGGGGGCGTGCTGAAGCTGACGACCCAGCTGGCGCGGCACCGGACCGACCGGCAGAAGCAGGCGGTGGTGTTCCAGGGCGGCCGGCATGCCGTCACCCGGGCGCGGGTGGCGGAGCGGTTCGGCGCCCCGCCGGCGGCGGCGCTTCTCACCTGCTGGCTGGAGACGGGGCGGACGCATCAGATCCGGGTGCATCTGGCCCATGCCGGGCACGGGCTGATCGGCGATCCGGTCTATGGCGGGCGGCGGACGCTGTCGGCGAAGGCGGTGGGCGCGGCCGGCGCGGCCGCGGCGGCGGCGTTTCCGAGGCAGGCGCTGCATGCGGCGGTGCTGGGGTTCCGGCATCCCGAAGGGGGCCGCGAGATGCGGTTCGAGGCGGCACTGCCGGCCGATATGGAGGGCCTGCTCGAGGCGCTCAGGGGGTGATGTCCGAGGGTGTCCAAGGTTGGACGCTATGTCAAGCCTCTGAAATCGTTACCGATAGCGGTAACGGACGCGGCGGCGTCACACTACACGACACCGACTCAGCCGTGGGGCATTTCCACCTGCATCGCGCGGCGGAACGGCGTGCAGCGCCGCCTCTCGGCGATTGCTTTGCAATCGCCTGTCGGCAGGGCATTTCGAGACGAAA
>NZ_JARGYC010000136.1 GCF_029168335.1 Psychromarinibacter sediminicola | reverse complement strand
TCCAAGGTCGTTCTCCTCACGGCTAATATCCATGAGGCCACCATACCGGACCTCGTTCGCCACCGGAGAGCGACCGCCGCAATCACACCATGTCGATGCCGCGTTCGGCGAGCATGTCCGCAACGTCGCGATAGCTCAGCGCAAACCGTAAATGGAGCCAGACGGCGTGCTGGGTGATCGCTGGTGGAAACCGGTGGCGAGCGTATGTGAGCGGACGCATGACGATGTTTACTGTCAGGCCACCGCGATCACCACCCGGTTAACGTGACAGTGCCTCTAGGGCCCACGCATCTAACCTTTCGCCGTCCCCTTGAAAATGCGCCCTTCCGAGGCGCTGAGATGTCGTTCCATTGCCGCCCGCGCCCGGGCCGGGTCGCCCGACGCAATGGCGTCGAGCAGCTTGCGATGCTCTGTCTGCATGTTCTGCTTGGCGCTGACGTAGCCGGAGGGCGAGAGCGCGCGCACGAACTGGCCCATGAAGCGCATCTGCGGGCGCAGCATCGCGAGGCTTTCCCCGAGGAACCGGCTGCCCGACAGTCGGGCGATCGCGGCGTGGAACCGGATGTCGAGCTCGATCGTGGCCTGGCCGGCCTCGATGTCGGCGTCGATGCCCCGGAGCACCTCTTGGAGGTCTTCAATGGCCTGGGGCGTGGCGCGCTCGGCCGCGCGGGCCGCCGATTCGCCTTCGAGGAAGCGGCGGAAGCGAAAGAACTCCGTGATGTCGTCGATGCTGCCGAGCGGCGCGTAGCCCGCTTCCTGCGTGGCGCGCCCGACGCTGACGAAGCTGCCGGCGCCGCGGCGAGACACGATCAGCCCGGCCTCGCGAAGGCGGGCCAGGGCGGCGCGGATCACCGGGCGGGAGACACTGAATTCGGACGCCAGGTCGTTCTCGGTCGGAAGGCGTTCGCCCTGGGCATAGATGCCGGCCTGAATGCGGCCGAGCAGATCCTGGTAGATCCGCTCATCCAGGCGCAGGGCGGGTGTGATGCCGCCGTCATGCAGTTCTGTCGCTTTCGCATCCGACACGGGGCGCACCCTCTATGAATCCGGGCCATTTGCCAACCAGATTTACAACCCATTACATCATGCACAAATTAGTTTGACAACTTCGGAGATCATTTGGCACGCTTTCCGAGGTGGGACCACCGTGAGTCCCCATCGAAGGGAGGATAATCGATGTCACTATTCTGGCGCACTTTGCGCCCGCTTACCTATGTCGGCGCGGCTGTCGGTGTGATGGCCGGCCCATTGGCCGCGCAGGAATATCACCAGGCGCCGGTGCTCGACGCGCTGGTCGATGCCGGCGAACTGCCGCCCGTCGAGGAGCGGCTGCCTGACAGCCCCGAAGTGATCGAGCCGCTCGAATCGATCGGCACCTATGGCGGCAAGCTACGCCGCGTGCTGGGCGGGTCGAACGACCACAACTCGATCCTGCGCTTCGTGGGCCCGCAGGGCCTGACGCGCTGGGCGCCGGACTTCTCCGAGGTCGTGCCGAACGTCGCCGAGAGTTGGGAGACGAACGAGGAAGGCAACGAGTTCACCTTTCACCTGCGCGAAGGCATGAAGTGGTCCGACGGCGAGCCGTTCACCGCCGACGACATCATGTTCTTCGTCAACGATCTTCTGCACAACGAGGAGTTCTATCCGAACCCGCCGGCGCGGTTCGTCGTCGACGGCGAGGCGATGACGGCGGAGAAGGTCGACGACTACACCGTCACGCTGAAATTCGCCGCCCCCTATGGCACCTTCCTGACCGAGTTGGCGACGCCGCTGGCGCAGGAGCCGGTGCTGTGGGCCAAGCACTACTGCCAGCAGTATCACCCCGCCTACAACGAGAACGTGCAGGAGATGGTCGAGGAGACCGAGGCGGTCGAGGACTGGCCGGCGCTGTTTCGTCTGAAATGCGGCGAGGTCGAGGCGCCGAACCGCTGGGCGAATGCCGAGCGCCCGGTCCTGGACCCGTGGGTCGTGACCGGTGACGGCTACTCTGCCGGGGCCACGCAGGTGGTGATGACGCGGAACCCGTATTTCTGGCAGGTCGATACCGAGGGCAACCAGCTTCCGTATATCGACACGCTGGAGATGAACGTCGCCCAGGACAACGAAACCCTTGTTCTCGAAGCGATTGCCGGCAATATCGACATGCAGCGGCGCCGGATCTCGGGGCTGGGCAACAAGCCGGTCTTCGCCGAGAACGCGGACAAGGCGAACATCGATATCCTGGACATGGTGAACTCGAACTCGAACACCATGGCGATCCACTTCAATCACACGCACAAGGATCCCATGATGCGCGACGTGCTGCGCAACAAGGACGTCCGCATCGCGCTGAGCCTGGGGATCGACCGCGAGGAGATCATCGACATCGTCTACCAGGGCCAGGGCGAGCCGTGGCAGATCGGGCCGCGCCCGTCGCACAAGCTGTACAACGAGCAGTTGGGCCGGCAGTACACCGAGTACGACCCCGACCGCGCCAACGAGCTGCTGGACGAGGCCGGGTTCGCCGAGCGCGACAGCGAAGGCTACCGGCTTCTGCCGAACGGCGAGCGCTTCGTGTTCGACGTGCAGTACACCGGCATCGAGCAGCCCGACTGGGGCGACGCGCTGGAGATCATCGCGGAGCAGTGGGAAGAGCTCGGCATCGAGCTGAACATCTCGTCGGTCGAGCGGTCGATCTACTACAGCCGCGGCGAAGCCAACGAGCATGACTTCATGGTCTGGGGCGCACCCGGCGGTCTGGACCCGACGCTCAGCCCGCGCGACGTGCTGGCCGTGCATCCGCAGGCAAGCTGGTTCGCGATCCCGTGGGCCCGCTGGTACCTGTCCGGCGGCGAGCAGGGCGAGGAGCCGACCGAGTCGATGAAGACGCGGCTGGCGCTGTACGACGAGTTCAAGCAGGAGCCCGATCAGGAGGCCGCGATGGCGATCTTCCGCAGGATCCACCAGATGGCCGCCGACGAGTTCGAGATCATCGGCGTGTCGCTGGCCCCGAACCTGGTGGGCGTGGTCAAGCGCAACCTGATGAACGTGCCGGACCAGATCCCGTCGTCGTGGATGTATCCCGACCCGTTCCCGACGCTGCCCGTCACCTACTACTGGGCCGAGGAATAAGTCTGACAACCCGGCGCGCGCGGCACCTGTCGCGCGCTCCGGGACGGACCGCCGGAGGGGCGCCCTGACGCGCCCCTCCGCCATCCCCCGAAACACCGAAGGGCGCGTGCCCGCGCGCACCGCACCCCGAGAGTTCCGATATGCTTTTGCGCTATATCCTGAAGCGGCTCCTCTGGATGGTCCCCTTCCTGTTCGCGGTCTCCGTCGTCGCGTTCCTGCTGATCCAGGCGCCGCCGGGCGACTACCTGACCACCTACATCGCCAAGCTGGGCGAATCGAACGAGGTGCTGGACCAGGCGTCGATCGAGAACCTGCGCGAACGCTTCGGCCTGGATCGACCGCTCTACGTGCAGTACTTCAAGTGGGTCTGGAACCTGCTCCAGGGCGACTTCGGGATGAGCTTCGAGTGGCGCCAGCCGGTGAGCGACCTGGTCTGGGAGCGGATGGGCCTGACGATCACCCTGTCCTTCGCGACCCTGCTGTTCACCTGGGCCGTGGCGTTCCCGATCGGCGTCTATTCCGCCGTGCACAAGTATTCCATCGGCGACTACATCGCCACGACGCTGGGCTTCATCGGCCTGGCCACCCCGAACTTCCTGCTCGCGCTGATCCTGATGTATATCGGCGTGGTGCATTTCGGCGCCGACGTGGGCGGGCTGTTCTCGAACGAGTACAAGAATGCCCCTTGGTCTTTTGCGAAGGTGATGGACCTGATGCAGCACCTGTGGCTGCCGATCATCGTGCTGGGCACCTCGGCCACCGCGTCGCTGATCCGGATCATGCGCGCCAACCTCCTGGACGAGCTGAACAAGCCCTATGTCGACACCGCCCGCGCCAAGGGCCTGTCGGAGTTCTGGCTGATCATGAAGTACCCGGTCCGCGTGGCGCTGAACCCGTTCATCTCGACCATCGGCTGGGTGCTGCCGCAGCTGGTCTCGGGCGCCGTCGTCACCGCCATCGTGCTGTCGCTGCCCACCGCCGGGCCGCTGATGCTGCAGTCGCTGCTGGCGCAGGACATGTATCTGGCGGGGGCCTTCGTGCTGCTGCTGTCCTCGCTGACCGTGGTGGGCATGCTGATCTCCGACATTCTCCTCGTCCTGCTGGACCCGCGAGTGAAATATGACTGACACGACCGAGACGTCTCCGGCCAACAGCCTGAACGCCGCGCCCGACGACGGCACCGACACCGCCATCGTCAGCCAGACCGGCCATGCCGCGCATGACGTGGCGATCGCCAGCCAGTGGCAGCTGATCTGGTGGTCGTTCCGCCGGCACCGCCTGGCCATGGTCGGGCTGGTGGTGATCGCGATCCTCTACCTGATCACGGCATTCTGCGAGATCGTGGCGCCCGACGACCCGACCGACCAGAACCGGCGCGCGGTGTTCCACCCGCCGCAGGCGATCCATTTCATCGACGACACCGGGGATGGCTGGCGGATCAAGCCGTATGTCTACGAGATGGACCGCCAGCGCGACCCCGACACCTTCGCGATCAGCTACGTGCCGTCGGGCGAAAAGATCTACCTGGAGTTCTTCGGCCGCGGCGCGGAATACAAGCTCTGGGGGCTGTGGGACTGGGACGTCCACCTCTTGGCCACCGAGAACCCTCGCGACCAGTTCTTCCTGTTCGGCGCCGACCGGCTGGGCCGCGACATGTTCAGCCGGGTGATGTACGGCACGCGGGTGTCGATGTCGATCGGCCTGGTCGGCGTGGCGATCTCGATGGTGCTGGGCATCGCGCTGGGCGGGGCCTCGGGGTATTACGGCGGCCGCGTCGACGCGCTGATCCAGCGGCTGATCGAGTTCACGCTTTCGCTGCCGACGATCCCGATCTGGCTGGCGCTGGCGGCCGCGCTGCCGCCGTCATGGCCGATCTACCTGCAGTATTTCGTCATCACCCTGATCGTGTCGCTCGTTGGCTGGACCGAGCTGGGCCGCGTCGTCCGGGGACGCTTCCTGGCGATGAAGAACGAGGATTTCGTGGTCGCGGCGCGGCTCGACGGGGCGTCGGAGAAGCGGATCATCTTCCGGCACATGCTGCCGTCGCTGACCAGCCACATCATCGCGTCGCTGACCCTGGCGATCCCGTTGATGATCCTGGCAGAGACCGGGCTGTCGTTCCTGGGCCTGGGCCTGCAGCCGCCGGCGATTTCCTGGGGCGTGCTGCTGAAGGAGGCGCAGAACATCCGGTCGATCAGCCAGGCGCCGTGGCTGTTCATTCCCGGCGGCTTCGTGGTGGTCGCGGTGCTGGCCTTCAACTTTCTT
>NZ_JARGYC010000135.1 GCF_029168335.1 Psychromarinibacter sediminicola | reverse complement strand
CTGCCCCCAGTATCTGCCCCAGGGTCAGTGAATCAGTCCCTCGGCCGAATGGGAATCCCCAATCGATTCATGTCGGTGGGCAAACGCTCTAAATCTTCGGTTGAGTTCGTCCTCAGATATGTTAGTTAGCTCTAGAAACCATCGGTACTCTTCCTCAAGCTTATTGAATTCATTTTCGAGTTCAGGGTGCGCAGTAATAACCCTTTGCAGTCTTTCTAGAGGTGTTAGCTCTGACATAGTGATAAGATCTTCTGTCCCAATCGGATTCTCAGATGATACCACATAACATATAGAAGCGTAACAGGTAAGCATGCGGCTAAATTTCAATTTTAAGTTCTTGATTTTTTGCCGTATTCTCCGATTTGCATCTGCGGCAGGCTGATTGCGCTTGTTTTCGTAGTTTAGGCAGAGTGTCTTCCAGAATCTAAGTATATCATTTACGAGAAACGTCGGAAGAAATTCTTTAGGGTGATCCGGATAGTCCTTGAAGTAAGCGCCCAATATATCCTTTAGAATGGTCTCATGTGCAGAATGGCCGAATACGCACTTGCTTTCCAGAATCATAAGCATTCTAGCCGTGAAATAGTTAGAATGATCGTCCTCTGGACCGCCAAGTTCCGATAGCATCATTGGTTTTTCCAAAATTCTTAGATACTTCCCATCATTTGAAAATTTTGGAAAATTCATTTCATCGGCGATCTCTATTACTCTGGAAAACAACCGGAGAGATTTGATATTCGGCTCCTCGGTATCGTTGAGATTTCCGTCCAGTATGAAAAAAAGGTCGATATCTGAGTGCTCGGAGGCTTCCTTTCTAGCATAGGAACCGGCAACAAAAATGGATAGATGCGAGAAGGCGTTCACAGCATCATCTACAGATAAAAGTTTTTCTAAACTTTCAATCTTTCTTTCAGAATTTGAGCGCTTTATGTCCTGAATGCTCACGGCGACCTCTGTACGTCCTCTGCAGTGACTGTATTTTGTGATTCGCATCACTGTCAAACTTGTGACACAGCCTATTGGTCGCAATGTTCGGAACATGGTCTCTATGGCGGCGCCTACGCAACACATAGCCGGCTTTGGAGCGACCTGCAGGGCCATCAACGTCGGGCGAAAATCTTTGGGCGAAGTCGCAAGGGTGGGCAATCTGCCCACCGCCCGCCGTGGAAAATACCGCCGTTGCTCTCTGGGTTAGGCGCGCGTGGGCAGATTGACCACCCTACGAGAACAACCGTTCGACCTCGTCCAGGATCTCGGTGACCAGGGCATCCGTCGCCCCCTGTCCGGTCACGTGCAGCACGAAGCCGCGCCGGGTGCGCTCGCGGCGGATGTGGACGCCCGGGCGGGGGGTGGACAGGCGTTTGGGGCGGTTGGGTGATGTCGGGCCGCCGGTGGCGACCACGGACTCGGCCTCGGCGAGGACGGGTGCGAGGGTCTCCCATTGCACGCAGGGCGAGCGGCGGCGGACCTCGGCGAGGGCGGCCGTGATCAGCTCGGACCAGCCGAGGCGGATGGCGGCGGCGATGCGCTGCAGGCGCTGCTCGGACAGATCCTCGGGGTCGGTGAGCAGGCCGTCGAGCTCCTCCACCACCTCCGCCACGGCGCGCAGGCGGGCGCGTTTCTGGCGGTTGAGGAAGGGGTAGAGGCGGCGCAGGGCCGCGTCGACGGTGTCGAAGGTCCCGGCATCGACGCTGGCGACGGCGACGGCCGCGCGCTCCCACGGGGACAGGGCCTGGCGGACCTCGTTCTCCTCGACCATCGCGGCCATCGCGGCGACGCGGTCGGGCGGGCTGCGCAGGACGGCGTCGATCTCGGTCCAGCGGTCCTGTTCGGTGGCCTCGTGGAGGCGCGTCACGGCCATCAGGCGGCGGTAGCCGGAGAGCAGCGCATAGCCGGTGTCGGTCTGCCAGACCTCGATCGGCTGGCGCAGGCCGTTGGCGAGGATCGAGCGCTGCAGCTCGTCCAGCGCGTCGGCGTCCAGCACGGTGCGGTCGCGCGGCAGGGCGTGGGGGTCGATCTGGTCGGTGGGGATGCGCATGGGGGCCTCCGGGGTTGCGATGGACCGGAAGCCTGCGCCGAACGGGTTAAGCGGGCGTGAGCGGAGCGTACGGTGGCCCGGCGGCAGGGTTGCGGGTCGGGGCGTGCGGGCGCCCTCCCTGCCGCGGCGGGTCAGGTCAGCTGCACTGCTCGATCTCGCCCAGGTAGTTGCCGTTGGCGTCGTAGGCGGGGATCTTCTTGCAGCCCGGCAGGCGGCCCTGGTTGATCAGGTACTGCCGGTATTCCTGCCCCTGCTGGGTGAAGACCTTGTTGGCCGGCGGGCCCTGGTGGCAGAAGGCGCATTCGGCGCCGGTCTCGTTTGCGAATTGCGGCCAGGCGGCGGCGGGACCGGCGAGGGCGAGGAGAAAGGCGGCGAATAGGGAAAGACGTACTGGCATTTGGGGCTGGTACTCCTGGTAGGATGCGTTTCGGAAAATCGATTTACGTAGGGTTAGATTAGGCGAGATGCGGCATTCTGTCCATCGGGTTGCCGGCGCCGTGACGGAGTCGTGCGGCGGCGGGGGGATTCCGGCGGGATCGTGGGTCAGTTTTTCGGCTTTTTGGGGGGCTAGTCGCCGGCGGAGTCGTTCTGCGCCGTGGCCGCGTAGCGCCGGATCGCCGCCAGCGTGGCCGGCGGGCCGATCAGTTCGAACACCACGGTGCTGGAGATCGTGAAGGCCATCACGACCGACGCCCAGTGCGGCAGTTCCTCGCCCGCGACCAGCGCCATGCCCACGGCGACGCCGGCCTGCGGCAGCAGTGCCGGGCCGTAGAGCGCCGCCTCGGTCCGCGGCACGCCGCCGGCGCGGGCGCCGAACCAGCCGCCGAGGAACCGCGCCACGATGCGCAGGACGAGGTAGAGCACGCCGGCCCAGCCCAGGAGCAGCAGCGCCTCGACCTCCAGCGAGGCGCCGGCCAGCAGGAAGAACAGGATCATGAACGGCCACTGGATGTGCTCGATCTCGTGGAAGGCGCGTTCGTGGTGCCGGGCGAGGTTGGCGATGACGGCGCCGGCGGTCATGCCGGTGACGAGGAACGAGACCTCCAGCCACAGCGCGAGGCCGGCGGCGAGGAAGACGATGCCGATGGCCTCGGCCTGCATCGGCTCGCCGGGCTTCAGCCGGCCGGTGAGAAAGGCGGCGGGCACGCCGACGGCGACCCCCAGCAGCACCGCGCCGCCCAGGTCGCGCAGCGCGCCCTCGGCCACGCCGGCCCAGCCGTCGGTCTGCCCGGCCAGCACCAGCATGACGGAGAAGGCGATGAGCCCCCAGGCGTCGTCGATGGCGACGACCCCCTTCAGCGTGTCGGTGAAGCCGTTATCGGCCCCGGACTGGTGGATCACGTCGGTGATCGCGGCCGGGGCCGTGGCGGTGGCGATGGCGCCGAGGATCATGGCGAGGCCGGCGGGGAGCCCGGCGAGCGTCAGCCCGACCGAGACGATCAGGACCGTCAGCACGGAGATCGCGAGCGAGATGGCGAGGATCGCGCGGCCGTGCTGGGTGAGGTTGCGCCGGGTCAGCGAGCCGCCGAGCAGGAAGGCCACCATGGTCAGGGCGACGATGGAGAGCGAGTCGAACCAGGCGGTGACGTCGTCGGGGATCAGCGACAGGCCGGCGTCGCCGGCGGCGATGCCGATCAGCAAGAGCATGGTGACGCGCGGCAGGCGGGTCAGTCCGCCGATCTGGTCGGCGGCGAGCCCGGCGAGGAACAGCACGCCGAAGCTGATGAGAAGAAACGCGAGATCCATGGCCGGGAGTGTTTCGCAGGTGAAGGACGGGTGCAATGGGCCCCCGTCGTATCGGGTCGTGTCGTCTCGTTGACCGGGGCGCGGCGGCACCCTAGGCAGGGCGCCATGCCGCACCGCCGTTTCGCCCCGCATGACGCGCTCGCCCGCCATCTGCTGCCCCATGCGGTGGCGCTGTCGGATGACGGGGCGCATGACCTGGGGCATCTGTTGCGGGTCTGGGCGAACGTGCAGCGGATCGCCGCGGTCGAGGGCGGCGACCGCGAGGTTCTGGCGGCGGCGGTGCTGCTCCACGACTGCGTCGCGGTGGAAAAGGATTCGCCGGAGCGGGCGATGGCGTCGCGGCTGGCGGCGGCGCAGGCGCGCGAGGTGCTGGGCGGGCTGGGCTGGCCGGAGCCGCGGATCGGCGCCGTGGCGCATGCGATCGCGGCGCACAGCTATTCGGCCGGGATAGAGCCCGAAACGCTGGAGGCGCGGGTGCTGCAGGATGCCGACCGGCTGGACGCGATCGGGCTGATCGGGGTGGCGCGCTGCTTCTACGTGACCGGCCGGATGGGTCGCGCGCTGTACGACCCGGAGGATCCGGCGGCGGAGGCGCGGGCGCTGGACGACGCGCGCTTCGGGCTGGACCATTTCCGGGTGAAGCTGTTGCGGCTGGCCGAAGGGTTCCGGACCGCGACCGGCCAGGCGCTGGCGCGCGCGCGGCACGCGCGGCTTGAGGCGTTTCTCGACGGCTTCCTGGACGAGGTCGGGTAGGAACCCCGCGCCCGCCGGGATGGGGCGCGGCGGCCGCGGGGCTGGCTGCCGGACAACACGTCACGCGGCAGCCTGGACGCAAAGAGGGAGAGTGCCCCCGGCCCGCATCGCGCGCGGGCAGAGGGCCTTTGCGCGTTACATCGCCGGCAGCATCACCGCGTCGATCACGTGGATCACGCCGTTCGACTGGTCGACATCGGCGATGGTGACGGTGGCGGTGGTGCCGTTCTCGTCGGTCAGGGTGATGGTGTCGCCGTCCATCTTGGCCGCGAGGGTGCAGCCGCCGACGGTGTGGACGGGATGGTTGCCGTTGTCATCCTCGATCATGCCCGCGATCGCGTCCGACATCGCGTCGGCCTCGACCACGTGGCAGCCGAGGATGGTCTGCAGCTGCTCCTTGTTCTCGTCCATCATCACCTGCTCGACGGTGCCTTCGGGCAGCGCCTCGAACGCCTTGTCGGTGGGGGCGAAGACGGTGAACGGGCCCTCGCCCTGCAGGGTCTCGACCATGCCGGCCTGTTTCACGGCGGCGACGAGGGTGGTGTGGATCGGCGAGTTCATCGCGTTTTCCACGATGGTCTTGTCGGCCGACATCTCGGCGCCACCGACCTTGGGGTTGGCCATCTCGTGGCTCGCGGCGAGGGCCACGGTCGCGGTGGCGGCGAGGGCGGGGATGGTGAAAAGGGTCTTCATGGGGTGTGCTCCCTGGTTGCTTGCGGTCCGGTATCGGCCGCTTGTGGTGGGAGTCACGGACGGGCGGCGGAGGGAGTTTCGGGGTGTTGCGATCACAGGGGTGTGAGGGGGTTGGGGTTTTTGAACGGTGCCTGGCGCGGGACAAGGCCGAAGGCCGCCGCGCAAGCGCCGCCTCTCGGCGATTGCTCTGCAATCGCCTGTCGGCAGGGCATTTCGCCAGCGAAATGCCCGAGAGA
>NZ_JARGYC010000134.1 GCF_029168335.1 Psychromarinibacter sediminicola | reverse complement strand
CCGGATCTCGGCTGCAAACACCGGCCCGAACCGGTGCCACCAGAACCGGACCGCCTCGTGGCTGACGTCGATCCCGCGTTCATGCAGCAGGTCTTCGACATTCCGCAGGGAAAGCGGGAAATGGACGCTTCCGACGCCCCTGCCCCGCCTCTAGCCGGGTTCCTTTGACAAGCCCGTCGGGCGAATTCGAACCGGTCGCGGTGGCCTGGCGGCAGCGCTTACCAGCAAGCGAGCGCCGCTACTGGTGGCCGTCCTGCTTTTGTGTGAACAGTGGCATGGGTCCGCACCGCACCCGGACCGGACCGATGACCAGGAAGGAGACGCCAAGTGGCCGAGGCCGACGACAAGACCCACGTCCACCAGTCGATCGCGGAGGCGGTGCTGGACCACGGCATCGAGACGATGTTCGGCCTGATGGGCGACGCGAACCTGTTCATGGTGGACGACTACGTGCGGTCGGGCGGCGGCAACTTCGTCCCGGCTGCCTACGAGGGCAGCTCGGTCCTCATGGCACTGGCCTGGTCGCATGTCACGGGCCGTGTCGGCGTAGCGACGGTGACGCACGGGCCGGGCTTGACCAACTGCGTTACCGCGCTGACGGAGGGCGCGCGTGGCCACATCCCGATGGTCCTGCTCTGCGGTGACACTCCGGTCGCGAACCCGCAGCACCTGCAGAGCATCGACCAGCGCGAGGTGGTCAAGCTGACCGGGGCCGGATTTGAACAGCTGCGCACGCCGGAGACCGCGGCGCGCGACGTGGCGAACGCCTTTTATCGCGCCCGGCTGGAGCGTCGGCCCATCGTGCTGAACATGCCGGCCGATTTCATGTGGCAGGAGACACGGCACGAGAAAATCGTCTTCCCTGTCTTCGGCAGCCCCGGCTACGTGCCCGAGGGCGACGATCTCGACCAGGCGATCGGCATGATCGCCTCGGCCAGACGGCCGGTGGTGCTGGCCGGCGGCGGGGCGGTGGACGCGCGTGACAAGCTGATCGCGCTGGCCGACCGGCTGGAGGCGCCCCTCGCGACGACGCTGAAGGCGAAGGGGCTGTTCAACGGCCACAGCTACAACATGGACATCTTCGGCACGCTCAGCACGCCGGACGCCTACGACGTGATCGCCAAGGCCGACTGCGTGATCGCCTTCGGCGCAAGCCTGCACTATTTCACCACCGACAAGGGCGCCCTGATGAAGGGCAAGCGCGTCGTGCAGGTGAACATTGACGCCGCCGAGATCGGCAAGAACCACCATCCCGATGCCGCGCTCGTCGCGGATGCCGGACTGACGGCGGACAACATCGTCTGGTGGCTCGACGAGGCGGAAATCGCGCCAAGCGGCTTCACCGGCGAGCTGGACACGGCGACGCTGGCCGCCCATCCTCCGGCCAAGAGCGAAAGCGCGGGCGATGGCCACGTCGGTTTCGTCCACGCGCTTGACCGGCTGGAGCAGGCCCTGCCGAAGGAGCGGATCCTGACCACGGACGGCGGCCGGTTCATGACAGAGGTCTGGTGCCGGATCTCGGCGCCCGATCCGCGCAGCTTCATCGTCACGGCGAATTTCGGCTCGATCGGCCTGGGCCTTCAGGAGGCGATCGGCGCGGGGATCGCGGCGCCAGACACGCCGGTGGTGCATTTCTCCGGCGACGGCGGCTTCATGATGGGGGGCGTCAACGAGTTCAACACCGCCGTGCGGCTGGAACAGGACCTGATCATCATCGTCTGCAACGACAGTGCCTATGGCGCGGAACACATCCAGTTCTTGGACCGGCGCATGGATCCGGGCCTCGCCCAGTTCGACTGGCCGTCCTTTGCGGATGTGGCGACCGCGCTGGGAGGGCACGGGATCCGCGTCGCCTCGGCCGAGGACCTGGAGACGGCCCTGGCGGCCATCGCGACCCGCGACCGCCCGCTGCTGATCGAACTCATGCTCGACCCGAACGACGTTCCGCGAATGCGCCTGTGACGGGCTCCGGGCCCGGTGGCGTCAGAGGAATCGTCATTAGTTCTTCTTGCCCGTCCCCTCCGGGGATCAGAAGATCCAACGACTTGTTCCGTAGGGATAAACTCCTTCCAGAGCGCCATCGAGACCAACAACCGTGCCGTAGTCAGGCTATCAAACCAGGGGCTTCTGACAAGACCGCGAGACGGGCTGATAAAAACACGCACCCGATACCCGCGACCTTGCAAACCACCGCGCCGTGTCCGAGGCTCGTCGCGGGAACGCCATCCGCTACGACGACGCTGTGCTGACCGCTCAGGCAATGCCGTCGGACTGCGCGGTGGAACTCAACCGAGAGCCCGGGCATGATCGGGCGAACCTAGGGAGGAAACCGATGAGACTCGCACTGCTTGGAACTGCCGCCGTACTGGCCCTTGGCACGGGCAGCGCCACGGCGCAGGATGTCACTTTGCGGCTCGCACATTGGCTGCCGCCGCAGCACGCCGTGCCCCAGACGGGGCTTGCCCCCTGGATGGACTCGATCACAGAAGCATCGGACGGCACGATCCAGTTCGAGGTATTTCCGGCACAGCAGCTGGGCTCGGCCCCCGATCACTACGACATGACCCGCGACGGCATCGCGGACATCGGCTACGTGAACCCGGGGTACACGGCCGGGCGCTTCCCGATCTACGAACTGATCGGCGTGCCGTTCCTTGCCAAGGACGGCGCGAACGCGGCGAAGGCGATCCACGAGTGGTACCAGGGCGACTATGCCGAGCGTGAAATGGGAGATGTCTATTTCTGCCTGGTGAACCCGCACGAACCGGGGCGCTTCCACGGCAAGAGCCCGATCCGGGTACCTGCAGACGTGGACGGGCTCAGCGTGCGGCCGGCGCACTCGACGATGGCGCGGTTTGTTAACTCGCTGGGCGGGTCTTCGGTACAGGTGCCCGCGCCGGAAGCGCGCGAGGCGCTTGCCCGCGGCACAGCCGACGCCGTGACCTTCCCGTACGAGGCGATGCGGATCTTCAATATCGCCGAAGAGACCAAGTTCCATAACGACATGCCGCTCTACCTGTCGGCGCAGGTGCTGCTGTTCAACAAGGCCCGCTATGAGGGCATGACGGACGCGCAGAAGACGGTCATTGATGATCACTGCACGCCGGAATGGTCAAAGCGGTTCTCCGAAGGGTGGTCCGAGTACGACATGGGCGTGCGCGAGGATATCCTGAATAACCCCGACCACACCGTCTACACCCCGACCGAGGACGAGGTGGGGCTGTGGCGCGAGGCCGCGGTCCCGATCCTCGAGGCCTGGAAAGAGGATGCGCGCGCGGCCGGCGTAGATCCGGACACTGTACTGGAAGAACTGCGCGCGGCGCTCGAAGCGAACGACACGCTGTACGAATAACGAAGATCGGGGAACGCGCTTCTGGCGCGTTCCCCGCCGCTTGATGGGGCAAGCATGGACGACGAATGGCGAACACCGGCCGGCAGGGTGATCCGGTGGATTGAGCGGATCGCCGCGGGGATACTCGGACTGGTCACGCTGATCATCTTCGTCTCCGCGGTGGGGCGGTACCTCTTCGCGACGCCGTTGCCGGATTCCTTCGACGTGTCGCGGCTGACGCTCGCCGTCGCTGTGGTCTGGGGCTTCGCGTCGCTGGGCTATCGAGGCAGCCACATCAAGGTGGACCTGCTGTCCCAGGTTGCCCCGCGTGCGATGCGCCGGTGGATGGGCCTGGTCGCGTGGGTCTTCCTTCTCGGCTTTACCGCAGCGCTTGTCTGGAAGATCGGCGAACGCGTGTTGTCGCAATTTCCCGGGGGCGAGGTGACGATGGACCTGCGGCTCCCGCACTGGCCGTTCCTGCTGGCGATCCTGCTGGGCCTGGTCGCCGCACTCTTCACGACGTCGATCCGGATCTGGCGCGTCTGGCGCCTCGGCGAGGAGCTTGAATCCCACGACGCAATGGCAGAGGAGAGCGCCCATGAGTGAACGCGACCTGATCGCGATCGGCGGCTTCGTGGTGCTGTTCCTGCTGATGCTGATCCGCGTCCCGATCGGAGTCGCTATGGGGATCGTCGGGGTCGGCGGGTTTGGCCTGACGGTGGGCTGGTCGCCGGCGCTGAACCTTCTGTCCACCTCGCCCCTGCGCACGGTGACGGATTTCAACCTCACGCTCATCCCGTTCTTCATCCTGATGGGTGTTCTGGCAACACGGTCTGGAATGAGCCGCGAGCTGTTTCGTGCCGCGAACGCCACCCTCGGGTCGTTCAAGGGCGGGCTGGGCATCGCGACCGTGGGCGCCTGCGCCGGTTTCTCGGCCATCTGCGGCTCGTCCGTGGCGACGGCCGCGACCATGACGGATATAGCCTATCCGGAGATGAAGCGCGCGGGCTACGGCGACGAGGTCTCGACGGGCGTCGTCGCGGCGGGCGGAACGCTGGGCATTCTCATTCCGCCGTCGGTCGTCCTCGCGGTCTATGGGTACATCACCGAACAGGACATCGGCACCCTGTTCATCGCCGGCATCGTGCCGGGGATCCTGGCCGTGATCATGTACATGCTGACGGTGCGGATCTGGTACGGCCGCCACCTGCCTGCCGGCGAACGCTTCCAGCTGCGCAACGCGCTGGCCGCGCTGCAAGGCGTGTGGGCGGTTGCACTTCTCTTCGTCGCCGTGATCCTGACGATCTACCTTGGTATCGCGACCGCGACCGAGGCCGCCGCCGTCGGCGCGGTGCTGACAGCGCTGATCGGTCTGGGCCGGGGGCGGCTCGGGCTCGGTACCCTGCTCGACAGCCTGGTGGAAGCGTTACGGACCTCTGTCGCGGTCTATACCATCCTGATCGGTGCGATCCTGTTCGGCTACTTCCTGGCGGTCACGCAAGTGCCGCAGAACATGACTCGCTTCCTGATCGACCTGGGCCTTGGCAGCTACGGAACGCTCATTCTGATCATGCTGCTGTTTGTTGTCATGGGGTGTTTCCTTGACGCCATGGCAATGATCATTCTGATGGTGCCGATCGTGTTCCCGGTCGTCCTGGAACTCGGGTTCGACCCGATTTGGTTCGGAGTGATAATCGTGATGACGGTGGAGCTGGGCCTGATCACGCCGCCGATCGGGATGAACGTCTTCGTCATCAACTCGATCGCCCGCCACGTCAGCCTCGGCAAGATCTTCCGCGGCGTACTGCCTTTCGTGCTGACCGACATTGTACGGCTGGCGATCCTCATCCTCCTTCCCGGTCTGGTGCTGTTCCTGCCGAACTCAATGTGAGGGTGCTGGCGGCACTGTCACGTTAACCGGGTGGTGATCGCGGTGGCCTGACGGTAAACAACGTTATGCGTCCCTTCACCTACGCTCGCCACCGGTTTCCACAGAAGAGTCAGAGGAATCGTTTCAAATCGCTCTTCCCGGCCACCCTCAGTGATCAGAAGATGCAAAGATTTGTTCCGTAAGGATAAAGTCCTTCCAGAGCGCCACCGAGACCAATAGAGCGTTTTCCGATCAATCTGCATCGTATCCGCAGGCGGCGAAGTAGTTTTCGCATTCCTGGTGCGTGAAGCAGTCGATGAGTTCGCCGATGG
>NZ_JARGYC010000133.1 GCF_029168335.1 Psychromarinibacter sediminicola | reverse complement strand
CGTCCCGCGCATCATCACCCCCAGCATGCCGTGCAAAGGGTGAATCACGTTCTCAAACCCCTGTCGAGGCAGAGTTTTTCAGCAGCCTGCTAATGCCGCCGCTGGCCCGGTCGGGCGGCCGGGCGCCTGCGGGCCGCTCGATGCCTGTCCGGGCGTCCGCCGACGCCCCCGCGCGCTACTCCACCGGGGTCACCGCCTTGAGATAGGCGGCCAGTGCCGCCCGGTCGGCCTCGGGCAGCTCGGCGAGGTTCCTGATGACGTCTGCCATATGGCCGCCGGCGCTGTCGAAGTCGGGCGTGAAGCCCGAGGTGAAATAGGCCACCAGATCCGTCTCGGACCAGTCGAGCGCGGCCGGCGTGATGTTCGGGATCCGCCCGTCGCCCGAGGGGTTCGCCGCGCCGCTCAGCCATTCCGCGCGGTTCATCCCGCCCATGAGGTTGCGCGGCGTGTGGCATTCGGCGCAATGCCCCAGCGCCTCGGCGATGTAGCGGCCGCGGGTCTGCGCCTCGGTCAGCTCGCCCTCCACGACCCAGCCGTCGCGCATGAACAGCGCCTTCCAGCCGCCGAGGCTGCGGCGGATGTCGAACGGAAAGCCCACCTCGTGCGGCCGGTTCGCCGCGTCGCTCTCCGGCAGGGTCTGCAGGAAGGCGTGCAGCGAGACGATGTCCTTCGGCGTGGCATTGGCGTAGGTGCCGTAGGGAAAGGCCGGGTAATAGTGCCGGCCCTCCGGCGAGACACCGTGATGCATCGCGTTGTAGAGGTCCAGCGCCGACCAGTCGCCGATCCCGGCCGCGTCATCCGGCGAGATGTTCGGCGCATAGAAGGTCCCGAATTCGCTGGGAAAGGCGCGTCCGCCGGACAGCACCCGCCGCGCCTCGCCCTCGGCGTCCTCGGCCGCGTGGCACGAGGCGCAGCCGCCGGCGTGGAACACCCATTCGCCCCGCGCCAGGTCGGGTTCGATCCCCTCCAGCACGGAGGCGTCGGCCGTCACGGGCCGTGTGACCCACCAGAAAACGGCCGCCCCGACCAAGGCCAGGACGACCAGACCCCCCAGAATGCGGCCCATGCGGCCCCCTTACATGTCGGTCCTCAGTTGTCGGACTGACGATAATCCTCGTGGCAGCCGCCGCAAGCCCCGCCGAGGCTGCGCATGTTCGCCTGCACGCCTTCCAGCGTGGCGGCGTCGGCGGCCATCGCCTCGGTCGCCTCGACCAGGTTCGTGATCTTGGTGCCGATGTCGCTGTCGCTCTCCCAGATCGCCGGCAGGGCGCGGGTCTTGACTTCCAGACCGTCCTCGGTGCTGGAGCCGGCGGGCCAGTAGGCGGACTGGTCGATCTTGGCCAGCGCGGCCAGATTGTCGGCGGCCGCCTGGGCCGACGCGGCGTCGAAGTCGACCTCGCCCTTGGCCATGTTGCCGAGGATGCCGATGTTGAAGGCGTAGAGCTGCATATGCGACTGCCGCGCCTTCACCGCGCCCTCCACGTTGACGTGGCTGGCCGCCAGCACCGTGCTGCCGGCCACGAGCGCGGCGGTCAAACCCATCATAATCGGTCGCGTGAATGTCATTTCTGGCTCTCCCTGTTGTCGGTTTAGCTGGGCAGAGGGTAGCTGTGTGCAAACAAAAAGCCATTGAGAGATTTTGCAGGAGCGCTGATAGATTATGCACAGGGAGAATTGGGACGATCTGCGCTTCGTTCTGGCGGTGGCCGAGAACGGGTCCGTCGCGTCGGCGGCGCGGGCGCTGGGGGTCAATCACGCCACGGTCCTGCGCCGCATCGGCGCCTTCGAGGACCGCCACGGCGGCGAGCTGTTCGAGCGCACGGTCCGCGGCTATTCCGTCCCGCCCGAGCGGATGCGGCTGATCGAGGCGGCGCGCGCGGTGGAAGCGGCGGTGCTGGCCGTCGACCGGCTGCTGGAGGGGGCGCAGGCGCCACTGACCGGGGTGGTGCGCATCACCTCCACCGACTCGCTCTGCGCCACGGTGCTGCCGCCGGCGCTGGCCGAGATCGCCGCCGAGGCGTCCGGGCTGCGGCTGGAGCTGCAATGCTCCAACAGCCATCTGGATCTGGGGCGGATGCAGTCCGACATCACAGTGCGCCCGACGCCGTCGCTCGATGACGACCTGACCGGGCTGCGCGCCGGCGCGCTGGACTTCGCCGTCTACGTCGCGCCGCGGTCCGACGGGCGCTGGCTGGCGCCGGGGCGGGCGCAGGCCAAGGCGCAGCCCGCCGTCTGGATCGCCGAGCATGTGCCGCCGTCGCAGATCGCCGGGACGGCGGACAGCTTCGTGTCGCTGCGCGAGATGGCGGCGGCGGGGATGGGGTGGGCCTTCCTGCCGACGATCCTGGGAGAGCCCGATCCGCGGCTGGACCGGCTGGAGGGCGTGGCGCCGCCGATGTCGGTGCCGCTCTGGGTCGCCACCCATGCCGACCTGGCCGACGCGCCGCGCGTCGCCGTGGTGCGCGACCGGCTCGCCGCCGCCCTGCCGGAGGCGGTGCGCGCGCAGGTGTCCCGGCGCGCCTAGCGCAGGCCGCGCAAGTGCGGGATCCGCTCGGGCCTGCGACATCGCCACGCCGGGGCGCCTCGCCGAATGCGAATGAACCCGCCTTACCGCGCCACCCGGCTCGGCGGGCGCGCGTTTTCGGGCGTGAGCCAGTCGGGCCAGCCCCAGATCCGCTCCACCGCGAACAGCCCGAGGCAGAGGACGATCACCCCCGCGACCAGCTTCACCCGCCCCCAGGAGGGCGGGTTCTGCACCCAGCGCTTGGCGCGCAACAGCCAGGTCGGGTTCATCGCGCCGCCCCCTGCGCGATTGACGCACCGGCAGGCGGCGATAGGCTGATCGCATCCGGTTTCCAGGGAGATATTTCCATGCTGCGTCCGTTTCTGCTCTGCCTTGCCCTCGGTCTCGCCGCCGCGCCGGCGTCGGCCCAGCCCAGCCAGGACGAGATCGCCGAGGCCCGGCAGCTCTACATAGATGGCGCCTACGCGGCGGCGCTCAAGGTGCTGATCCCGGCGGCCGAGGCGGGCGATGCCAACGCCCAGAACATCCTCGCCGATGCCTATGACGAGGGCAACGGGGTGCCGCAGGACCGCGACACGGCGCTGGACTGGTGGGAGAAGTCGGCCGCGCAGGATTTCCCGCGCGCGCTCTACAATCTGGGCCTGTTTCACCAGGAGAGCGACCCGGACAGGGCGGCAGGTTACTACGAACGCGCCGCGGCGCAGGGCAACGACGGCGCGATGGTCAACCTCGGGCATCTGCTGGAACGCGGCCGGGTGGGCGGCGCGCGCGATGTCGAACGGGCGCGCGATCTGTACGCGCAGGCGGTGGAGGCCGGCAACCTCCTGGCGATGAACAATCTCGGGCGGCTCTATGTGGGCGACGGGGACGGGATCGACAACGACTTCGCCTATGCGCTGGATCTGTTCTGGACCGCGGCGGAGGCCGGCGACCCGATGGGGCTGAACAATCTGGGTGCGATGTATGCCAACGCCTATGGCGTGACCTACGACCCGCTGGCGGCCATCGCGCTTTACCGGATGGCGGCGCAGGCGGGCCATGCCCGGGCGGCGGTCAACCTCGCCTGGTGGCTGATCGACTGGGAGTCGGGCTGGTCGGACCCGGCGGAAGGCTGGGCCTGGTGCCTGATCGGCATGGAGCGGGCGCCGGCGGAGGATGCCGAGGAGATCGAGGCCGAATGCGCCGAACTGTCCGGGCTGATCGACGCCGAGACGCGCGCGGCGGGCGCGGCGCTGACACCCTCGCTCATCCGGTGAAGCGCACCTTGCCGATATAGGGCAGGTTGCGGTTGCGCTGGGCATAGTCGATGCCGTAGCCGACGACGAACTCGTCCGGTATCTCGAAGCCCGTCCAGGTCGCCCGCACCTCCACCTCGCGGCGCGTCGGCTTGTCGAGCAGCGCGATGGTCTCCAGCCGTCGGGGCAGGCGGGTGGCCAGCAGCTTGACCACGTGGTCCAGCGTATAGCCGGTGTCGACGATGTCCTCGACCACCAGCACGTCCCGGCCCGCGATCTGTCCGCGCAGGTCCTTCAGGATGCGCACCTCGCGGCTCGACTGCATCGAGTCGCCGTAGGAGGACGCCTCCAGGAAATCGACCTCCACCGGCAGATCCAGCTCGCGCACGAGATCGGCGATGAACACGAAGGAGCCGCGCAACAGCCCGACGACGACGAGCTGCTCGGTATCGCCGAAAGTGCCGCGAATCTCCCGCGCCAGCTCCTCGATCCGGGCTGCGATGGCCTTGGCCGAGATCATCGTGTCGACCACGTAAGCCGGTTGAGACATGTCGCCCCCTTGATTTCCGCTGTCCCGGCCATAGGAAAAGGGGTCAGACAGGCAAAAGCAATCACGTATGACGACGCACACCGACACCCGACGGCTGCCCTACACCGCGCAGCAAATGTTCGACCTCGTGGCCGATGTCGACAAGTATCCCGAATTCCTGCCGTGGTGCTCCGCCGCCCGGGTCCGCAAGGTCGCGCCGACCGACTACGGCCGGCTGATGGAGGCGGACCTGGTGATTTCGTTCAAGGTATTCCGCGAACGCTTCGGCAGCCGGGTGGAGCTGCATGACAGCGACATGAAGATCGTCACGGAATATATTGACGGGCCTTTCAAATATCTCACGAGCACCTGGAGCTTCGCGGAGCTGGACGACGGCGGCTGCGAGGTGTCTTTCTTCGTCGATTTCGAGTTCCGCAACTTCGTGCTGCAGCGCGCGATCGGCCTGGTCTTCAACGACGCGATGAAGCGGATCGTGCGCGCCTTCGAGCGGCGCGCGGACGAGCTCTACGGGCGCTGACCCGGTCGCATTGACAATGCGGCCCGGTCGCACCGGTCTTGCGACCCGGTCGCACTGGTCTTGCGGCAACCCGATCTTTACGATTTGCGCCGATAGCTTCGAAGGCGAGCGGCCGGCCCGGCGGGCCGCCCGCGACCCGGGCCGTTTTGGGGAGAGAGTGCATGATCACTGCTGAGCTGGCGCGTTTCGCCGTTTCCGCCGAGCCGAATGCGGGCGTGCGCGCGATGATGCGATTGTCGATGTTCGACTGGGCGATCTGCGGCTATGCGGGCCGGAACGAGCCCGTCGCGCGCCTGGTCCGCGA
Source organism: Psychromarinibacter sediminicola (assembly GCF_029168335.1). Taxonomy (GTDB): domain Bacteria; phylum Pseudomonadota; class Alphaproteobacteria; order Rhodobacterales; family Rhodobacteraceae; genus Psychromarinibacter; species Psychromarinibacter sediminicola. The sequence goes on along the minus strand of NZ_JARGYC010000133.1, from coordinate 494 downwards.
CATGGTCGGGGCCGAGGGCGGCGCCGAACAGGCCGCGCTGTTCGGCCAGACGGTGCGTTTGCCCGCCCGGGCGGCGGCGCTTGCCAACGGAACGGCCAGCCATGCGCTGGACTACGACGACACCCATTTCGGCCATATCGGGCACCCGTCCGTCGCGGTGATCCCCGCCGCGCTGGCGGTGGCGGAGCGGGACGGAACCGGCGGCGGCGCGTTCCTCGACGCCTGCGTCATCGGCGCCGAGCTGTCGATTCGCGTCGGCGAGTGGCTGGGGCGGTCGCATTACCGCACCGGGTTCCACCAGACGGCCACGGCCGGCGCCTTCGGCGCGGCGGCCGCGGCCGGGCGGCTCATGCGGTTGGACGACGCGCGGATGGCGCATGCCCTGGGCCTCGCGGCGAGGCGTAAGCGGCCGCCCATCACCCTTGGCGCTGCGGGTTGACTATTCAGCGAAGCTCCAAGGCATGAGTTCGTCGATGTCGCTCTGCATATGCTGG
>NZ_JARGYC010000132.1 GCF_029168335.1 Psychromarinibacter sediminicola | reverse complement strand
CTGCCCCCAGTATCTGCCCCAGGGTCAGTGAATCAGTCCCTCGGCCGAATGGGAATCCCCAATCGATTCATGTCGGTGGGCAAACGCTCTAGAGCATATCGCGTTCAATTGTCGTCTCCGGCCGCGCCGAACGCATTCGCTCGCGCGAAACCTGCCTCGGGATGGCCGGAGACTGGGTGACTCGCATCAAACGCGACAAGCCCTAACCCGCCCCCCAGGGCCGGAAGCCGAACATCATGTAGTCCTTCTGATAGGCCGCCCGCACCGCCGCCTCGACCTCGCCGTCGTAATAGTCGGCCAGCGGCACCGGCCCCGCGTCGATGAAGGGCGGCGGCGCCGGCGCCGCGATCCCCAGCTGTTCGGCCAGCTGCCCGAGCCCGTCGGCCAGCGTCTCCTCGCGCAGGATCATGTCCGGCAGCTGCACCTCGGCCATGCCGCGCAGGATCTCGAACTGCGACGCCCAGGCCGCGTCCACCCGCAGGCTGGTCTGCCCGCCGAGATTGCCCTCGACGAATTTCGCGAAGGCCAGGAACGCCGCGCGCTGCTCGGCCGCGCTCCAGTCGCGCCCCGGCCCCTCGGCCGGGACCGGCAGGCCGTACTGCTTGCGCAGCGTCTCGCGCATCTCGCCGAACACGGCCTCGCCCTCGGACGGCAGGATGTGCCGGGCAAAGGCCGCGTGCAGCCGCAGCACCGGATGCCGCAGCACGGTGAAGGCGCGGTGCCCCTTGTGCTGGCGTTTCCACTGGCGCAGCGTCTTCTGGTAGAAGCCCGTCCGCAGATCCTCGGGCGTCCCGCCGTCCAGCGCCGCGAGCCAGGGCAGCACCTGCGCGTCGGGCCCGCCCGGGATCGGCTGATACAGCACCGGCGCCCGCGCGGCGGCGACGAGCGAGGGCACCGCCCGCCCGCGCCGCGGCTCGAAATTCGGGGTGCGGTTCAGGTTGAACCGGTCGAGCCGCGCCAGCGCCTGCTCCATCTCCTCGAAATTCGCGACCTTCTCGTCCAGCGGCTTGGGGTTCTGCACCTTGGTCCGCTTCGACACGCGCGTCTTGCGGTGGTCGACGCCCAGGAACGTCGCCAGCCCGTCCAGCACCTCGACATCCTGCAGATCCTCGTAGGCGATCCAGAACGCCGTCTGCCCGGTCACCTGCAGGCCGCGCAACAGCACCATCTGGAACGCCTGCAGCCGCTCGATATGCTGCTGGAAATCCTCGGCGTCGAACACCGCCTGCGCCGATTTCGCCTTCTTCATGTCGCCCAGCCGCCACTGCCCCGTGGCCTGCGCGATCTTGTGCGACACGTAGCTGTCGACCGGGTTGCGCGTCAGCACCACCTTGGCGCAGCGTTCGTCGGGCAGCACATGACGAAGGATGCGCGGGTCGTGGTCGTTGAAGAACCGAAACCCCGGCATCCCCTCGGTCTGCCCCCGGATCGCTGCCAGCAGGCGCATCGGGTCCTCCTCCCGCGCGGCCATGTCGATGCCGCCCCAGTCGAACTTGTTGGCATGGCCGATGAAATGCGGGTTGAACAGCTCTCCCAGGCAGCTCAGCCCGGGATAGTCGTTGATGTTCTCCTCCAGAAAGTTCGAGCCCGTCCGCATCTCGGCGAACACCACGAAATAGTCGAAACGCGCCATCTACTTGCTCACCAGATACGGCTTGCGCGGCCGCCGCGGCGCGTCCGGCCGCCGGTCCGACGCCGGGAAATCCCCCATCAGATGCGGGTGCATCCCGCGGTTCTTGAGGTTCTGCAGGAACTGCCCGAACCCCGCCAGATCCGCCATCCGCGGCGCCTCGGTCAGCCGGCGGGGATGGCGCACGCCGATCTCGTCCAGGATCGTCTGCAACGGCTCCATCGGGCTTTCGACGAAATCCGCCATCGACCAGATCCGCACCCGCGCCTTGCGCTGCGGCGAGCGCAGCACGTCCAGATGCTCCGCCTCGATCTTCTGCAGCCGCGCGGCCTCTTTCCGGACCTCGGTGAAGTTCAGCTTCGAATGGAACAGCGGCACCGCCCAGGCCCCGGTGATCACCGAGATCTGCGCGTTGGAATCGGTCGCCATGAACCAGCCCGGATCCTGGTTGTCGCGCGGCCCGAACTGAAAGCACTGCCGCTCGCCCCGCGTGTTCCACACCAGGTTGGTCAGGAAGGCGACAGGGTTGTGATCCCGCAGCGCCGCGCTGTCCGACAGCGCGCCGGCATAGATCGTCTGCCGCCCCGCGAAATGCGCCCGGTCCGGCGCATACAGCGCCCCGTGCACCCGCGCGCCGACCATCTTCGACAGCCAGCCCTCGAAATCCTCGAACAGGTCGGCGAACCCCTCGAAGACAGAGTAGGGCGCGCAGGTCTTGCCGTTCTCCCAGTCGCGGTTGGGAAAGCGGCTCTGCATGTAGAGCCCCGGGCGCCCGCGCGTGCGCCGGTCCACCGCCTTGGCGAAGATGCGGTCGATCTTGCCGGGGTTCGGCTCCGCCCCGCTGGCATCCGCGCCGCCGCCGAGGAAGGTGTCGTAGAGCCGGTTCGCCCGCGGCCAGATCTTCCGCGCCACGAAACAGTTCGACCGCCGCAGAAGCTGCAGGTGATCGTCGTAGAAGATATGCGGCTTGCCCTGGAAATCGAACTTCGACAGGGTCAGCGACCGGCTCTCGACATTGTCGGAATAGAGCCTAACCAGCGTCTGGTAATAGCTCTCGTCCGGGATCCACACCTTCTTGAAGTAGCTCTCGTAGATGCGGCGGTCCGGATCCTCCAGGATCGCCGCCAGCGTTCCCGTCGTCAGGCACCACCACTGGCTGCCCAGATGCGGCTCCAGCCCCTCGGGGATGCGCCGGCGATAGCCCAGCCGCCGCTGCAGCCGCACATAGCCGTCGAACAGCTTGCGCTGGGTCTTCCACGAGAACGGAAAGCGCAAGGTGAACCGCTCCAGGCTCAGCCCGCCGACCGTCCAGGGCACGTCCTCGGTCGTCACCGACTCGATGAAGTTGGTGCGCGGCCGCTCGGCCAGATACGCCTTCAGCTCCTCCACCGGCCGCAGCGGCAGGCAGGAGCCCGAGGCGAGGTAGACATGCCGCACCTCGGGAAACTCCTCCAGCATCAGCTCCGACGCAGTCTGCGACGCGGCGACCAGCGACCAGGTGCCCCATTCGCAGCGGTGGCGGCGCGAGAACCGCACATTGTCCAGCTTCGACAGGCGCTTGACGAAGGCGGCGTGGTCGTCGGGCGTCACCTTGCGGTCGACATGGATCACCACGGGACAGCCGTGCTTGGACCAGTGCCGCGCCACCTGCTCGGCCCGGTGCAGCGCGTCGTGGCACAGCATGACCACCCCGAACGTCATGCCCAGTTCCCCTTGGACATCAGGCCGAGGATCTCCAGCTGCCGCCAGTTGATGTATTTCTCGGACCACTTGCACCACAGGTCCGGGTTGTCCTTCAGCCGCTGGGCATAGGCCTTGTATTCATGGCTGTTGGCATAGTGCTGCTTGCGCTTCAGCTCCTCGGCCGACTTGTGCTGGAACGTGTCCAGGAACTTCGCGTGCAGCAGCACGCCCGACGCCTTCTCGCCGCCCCACTCGTCGAACACGGCGTTCAGCCCGCGCGGCAGCAGCATGTGGGTCGAGCTGACATAGGTGAACTGCCGGTGCCATTTCACCAGCGGGATCTTGTTCAGCGCCGGCGCCCGTTCCGGCCGGTCGGGAAAGAACGCCCGCGCCCGCGGCCCGCCCTGGATCCACAGGTTGCCGAAGCGGTGGTTCTTCATGATCGCGTAGTTGCCGCTGTCGAACCAGTCGGCGATCTCGAACGGGTCCTGGCCGGCGCGGTAGGGGGAGGCGTCGATCGGCCCCTTGGGATACATGTCCAGCAGCATCGCGCTGAACGACCGGATCGACGAGGCGTCCAGCCAGTCGGTCAGCGCCCCGATCGGCCGCGTGTCGCAGAACGGATAGACCAGGAATTCGTCCGGGTCGACGGTCAGGCACCAGTGGCCGTGCCCGTGCTGCCAGGCCAGCCAGTTCAGCCAGTCGACCCCGAAGCGCGACCGCTTGTAGCTGGCCGCGCTGTGCCACAGCGACACGTCTGGCTGATCGGCCAGGAATTCGCGGCTGCCATCGTCGGAGCCGTTGTCGACCACGATAAAATGGTCGATCCCCAACTGCCTGTAATACTTCAGGAAATAGGGCAGGCGCACCTTCTCGTTGCGCAGCGTGGTGAAGGACAGGATATGGCCCGGCCGGATCTGCGCCGTGCGGTCGGCGACCGGCGACAGCTCGCGCCGCTTGCGGAACGCCCGGATCCGCCAGCGCTTGCGTTGCAGCCGCAGCCTGTATGACATCCAGGCGCCCAAGTCTTCCCCTTCGCAAAGGGCACCGCCCGACCCTCGACCCGCGGTATCACAGCACCGTTAAGACGCGGTTGAAGTGATCCGCCCAGCCGGGAACCGTGGGGGGCACATGTGCCGCACCTCGCCCCGTCCTCATCCCGTCCGTAATCCGGACTATCGTTTCGGTCCAGTGATACACGCAGCCGACGCGGGCGTAAACTGGCATGTCCCCCAATATCTCGCGGTAGACGGGCAGGTCGGCACAAACCACGGGCACATCTAGCGCCAGGGCTTCCAGCGGCGGCAGGCCGTAGCCCTCGGCCCGGCTGGGAAACAGCAGCCCGGCCGATCCTTTCAGCAGCGCGGCGACCGCGCCGTCGTCCAGATCGCCCCGCTCGAACACGGTCCGCCCGATCATCGGCGACGTGTCCAGCCGCCGGAACACCGCCGCGTTGGCCCAGCCGCGCCGCCCGGCGATCACCAGCCGCGGCGCGCCCGCGCCCAGCGCCTCCCAGACGTCCAGCAGCAGCGCGTGGTCCTTGCGCGGCTCGATGGTCCCGACCGTCACGAAATACGGTGCCTCCGGCGGCAGCCCCGGCGGCAACGCCCCCGGCACCGGCACCTCCACCCCCAGCGGCGCCACCAGCGCCTCCGGCACCCGCCCCGCCTTCGCCAGCCAGGCCTCCGTCGCCGCGCGCGTCGTCTCGCAGGAATGGATCACCACGTCGGCATGCGCCGCCACCCGCGCCAGCTTGCCGCGGAACGACTCCACCGTGCCCGGCCGCTGATAGGCGGGATGCTCCAGCGGGATCGCGTCGTGGATCAGCACCGCGACCCGCGCCCCCGGCACCGCGCGCCAGGCGGCCAGCACCTCTTCGCCCAGGTCGCTATGGCCCACGTTGAAATACACCGTCCCGGCGGGCAGGCTCTTGCGCAGCATTCCCGCCAGCGCCCCGCGCCGCGCCCGCGCCACGGCCCAGCGCCGCAGATCCGCCTCCGCCCGCCGCTTCACGGGATGCGCCTTCCGGCTCAGCCGCCCCACCAGGTCCGGCGCCCCCCAGGCCGCCTGCCCGTCGATCCGCGCCAGCGCCCGCGCCATCCCGTCGCCGTCCAGCAGCAGATAGCCCAAAGCCGTCCGCACCAACCCGAACAACGGCCCCGGCGCCGCCACCAGATGCCGCAGATAGGCCAGCTCCACCCGGTCCACCCCGGTCCACGCCCCGCGCCCCAGCCGCGAGACCAGCCGGGTCAGGTCAAGGCATCTTGCGGAAGGATCGGCCATCTCACCCCGAAACCAGCGTGACCGCATCCTATCCCCCGCCGCGGCCCCGGGGAATCCCTCGCGACGCCCCGGCTTCACCTGGTTCCAAGTATCCTCGGGGGGGGCGCCGCAGGCGCGGGGGGCAGACA
>NZ_JARGYC010000131.1 GCF_029168335.1 Psychromarinibacter sediminicola | reverse complement strand
CCTACTTCTGCGACCCGCACAGCCCCTGGCAGCGCGGCGGCATCGAGAACGGCAACGGCCTCCTGCGCCGCGACCTGCCGCGCACGACCAGGCTCATGCCGCCGTCGATCGCCGCTATCACCCGTTCCCTCAGGTCCATGGAGAGTGGTTTCCCCATCGCTGCCCCCATTATCTGCCTCGGGAGCAATGAATCAGGCCTTGGCCCGGATGGGAATCCCCAATCGATTCAGGCCGAAGGGCAAACGCTCTAGACGCAAATACGAAGCCGGACCGATCGGCGTGCCGGCTTGCGACTTACCCGAAGTCATCGGTTTGCGACAGAATGCTCGCATACCCGATTCCGCGCACGGTCCTGATGGGCGATGGTCTGCCGGTTGTCGCGAGCTTCTTGCGCAAACGACTGATTATTCCGTCGACCAGCCTTTCGCCCGCCGACCAATCCGTTCCACGGAGCTCCGCAAGTAGCTTTTCGCGCGACACGGTCCGCCCGCGAGCCTGCAATAGCACAACAAAAGCACTGAATTCGCTCTCTGACAGATCTACCAGGATGCCTTCCGGGGAAAGGATCCTTTTCCGCCCGACGTCAAGCCGCCAGCCTCCGATTTCGTGCGGGCCGGTCGCCAACCCCTGATCGTGTAATCTAGCGATCCGGTCCGGAGGCCTAGGTTCGCTACGACGGATTACAGACTTCACACGCGCGCGTAATTCACGCACGCGGAAAGGTTTCGTTACATAATCGTCGGCTCCAATCTCTAACCCAAGGACCGTGTCGATCTCAGTTTTCTGGCCAGTGAGGACAATTATTCCAACATCGCTTGTACGGCGAATGTCTTGCGCTACCTGGAGGCCATTGGACTCAGGAAGTATGACATCAATTATAAATAAATCCACAGCGCGCTCACGCATTATTACTCGAAACTCTTGCACTGTAGATGCAGGTATCACCTCGTAATTTTCGGCCTCAAGAATCTCCTTCAGGAGCGCTCGAACAGCCGCGTCATCATCTAGTATGGCGATTACCTTGTTTAACATTTCACGTCGCCGATCAGCCAAAAAATGCGCTTATCGCACTCTAAGAATTTCTTCAAGAGCCTTTCGAAGTTTTGATTGCGCTTCCCAAGTAGCTTCTTAAGAGTATTAAAAAGTGTCTAGAACGAATTACTTTCAGAAGAACCACGTCCACGGTGTGAGGGCTGTTCGAGGGATCAAGTTTGTCCCAGCGCTTCTTCGACCTTCTTGGCGAGTTCGGCCGCCCGGAACGGCTTAAAAAGCGGAGAAGCTGTTGCTTCGACATCCACTTCACTGGTCAGGAGGTCTTCGCTGTACCCAGACATCATCACCACCGCGAGGTCGGGTTGACGCCTGCGCGCCTCGCGCGCCAGTTCAACGCCGGTCATTCCCCCCGGCATCACCACGTCTGTTAAGAGCAAGTCGAAACGGTCGCCGCCAGACAGGATTTCCAGCGCCGCAGCGCCCGTCTCGGCTTCACGTACCTCGTAGCCGAGATTGGAGAGACATCTCGAGGCGAAGGCGCGTACGTCCTCGTCATCCTCGACGAGCAGGATCCGACCGCCATTCACGGGAGCGGACGAAGCCTTTTCGGTCTCAGCGGCCTCCTCATCGTCGAGTTCGCCCTCATAAGGCGGCAGGCAGAGCGACACCCGTGTGCCTTCGCCCGGCGCGGTGTCGAGGTCCACGACGCCACCCGATTGCCGCACGAGACCGTAGACCGAGCTGAGGCCGAGCCCGGTGCCGCCCCCGACCTCCTTCGTGGTAAAGAATGGCTCGAACGCGCGCTCGGCCACTTCCGCGGGCATGCCCGGACCATCGTCGATCACCTCAATCAGCACGAATCCGCCTGTCCGGCAGCCGGGCGCGGCGGCCTCGGTCTCAGACAACTCCTTCCAGCCGGTGCGGACCAGGATCTTGCCGTGCCCTTCTATCGCACCGACCGCATTGATTACGAGGTTCAGAACCGCCGACTGGAGCTTGTCGGGATCGACCCGCACCATCGCATCAGTGCTGCCCAACTCGCATTCGAAGTCGATGCTTTCGGGCACGGCACGGCGCAAGAGATCCTCGGAGGACCGGATCAGCCTGTCGATGTACACGGGGCGCGGCTGAAGCTGCTGGCGCCGCGAAAAGGCCAGCAGGCTGCTGGCGAGCCGCGAGCCACGTTCGGCCGCGTCGCTGATCGAGATAAGTTTCGGCTTTAGTGTCTCCTGCTCCAACTCCTCCAGGAGAAGATCGCAATTGCCCAGGATGATGGTCAGCAGATTGTTGAAATCATGTGCGACCCCGCCGGTCAGTTGCCCGACGGACTCGAGCTTCTGCGCCTGATGCAGCTGTGCGTCGAGGCTGCGCATTTCCGTGACGTCGGAAACCGCGCCGACCATGCGCCGTGGTGTCCCGTTTTCGTGCCGAACGATGAAGCCCCGGTCAATCATCTGGCGATACGTCCCGTCAGCAGCTTCGATACGGTATTCGTGTGACCATGAGTTTTCATTCCCGTTCAACGCCTCATCGAGACTTCTACTGAAGCCCAGCCGATCATCTGGGTGGATACGCTCCAAATCCGCATCGATCGTATGTGGCTCCGCTGGCGGCCGCCCAAAAACGTGTTCGTAATCGTCGCTGTGCCAGATAAGCCCAGTATCCAGGTTCCAATCCCAGATTACGTCGTTGCTGGCCCAACTCACCAGCCGAAACTGCTCTTCCCGTTCGCGCAGCTGCTCCTCGGCGGTGCGGCGCTCGGTCGTATCGCGTTGAACGGCCACGAAATGCGTACACTCGCCCTCGGCGTCGAAGATCGGGGCGATGTCGATCTCAAGTGTTATCTTGGATCCATCCTTGCGGTAGTTGGTTAGCTCCGTCCGGATCGGGCGGTTCGCCTCAAGCGCCTGACGAATCTCATCCAGTTCTTCGCGCTCGGTTTCCTCGCCCTGAAGGATGCGCGGAGTGGCGCCGATCGCCTCGTCTCGCGAGAAACCGGTCATGTTCAGGAAGGCGTCGTTTACGAATACGATCTCGGGTTCTCTGGGAGCATCGATTTGCTTCGCGTTGGTGATCACGACCATATCATTCAAGCGACGGACCGCGGCGTCGAGCAGACGCAGCCGGGCTTGTCTGTCCCGCTCCTGCGTCATGTCGCGGACATGAAGGGCCACCCCGCGCGGCGAGGTATGAACATTGAGCTCCAGCCACGTCTCGTTTGCCCGGACCCGGACCTCCCGCGTTTGGCTCGCATCTTCTGACCGGGCCTTATCGGCCAACTCGCGCAGTGCGTCAGCTAGTTCGGGCTCGACCTCCTCACTGACTACATGCCCAATCAGCGAGCGCTTTTCGGTCAGGTTCAACATGACCTGGGCGCGCCAATTGAAGTAACGCACCCGGCCCTCGAGATCCGTGACCAAGAAGCCGTCGCCAAGAGAATCGAGGATGTTTGTCAGCAAAGCTTCCATTTCCGCGCTTGTCTCGCGCGCCCGCACCATCTCGTCCACGTCTTGCAGCGCTCCATGAACCGAAATGATACGACCCTCCTCGGCCCGCTCGGCCTCGCCGATCACCCGGATCCAGCGCTCCTCTCCGCGCTGTGTTCGCTGCTTGACGATCTCGTCAAAGGCGATACCACCGGCGACGCAGGCCCAGAACGCGCGCTCTATGCGCGTACGGTCTTCACCGATAAGAGTGTCGAGCGCGTCGTCAACGGACACCGTTCGCGTGGAGCCGCTCTCAGAATACTCGACGAACTCGCTCGATTGCGTGTCATAGCGCCAACCGCCAAGGCGGGCCGCCTGTCCAGCCAGGCGTAAGAGGCTTTGAGATCGCACAAGAGCTGCCTCCCGGCTGCGCAGGTCGGTGACGTCTTGAACAATGCCAGTTATCTCCACCGGCTCGGTTTCCAGGGCGTTCACTTCAATCGGGCCAGTTTGTGCGCGGAAGATGCGTATTTCTCTTTCCTTCGCGTGAGCCCGAAATTCGAGCTCTACGATTTCGTGGTCTTCCATGACGCGTCTCAAGCTCTCTCGAAAGGCGGGCAAATCACCGGCCACGATCCGAGCCTCGACATCGGCGATCGGTACTTGATGGTTCTCGAAGCCCATTATCGCTTGGATCGTATCCGATAACGTAATGCTGTCCGCGCCGGGCTTCAGCTTCCAGGTTCCGAGTGCCGCCATGCTGCTCGCGCGTTCGAGTTCAACGGAAGTGTCCCTGAGCTTTCTTGACATTTCGTTGAAGGCGGAAACCGCTTCCCGTAGCTCAGTGGGCGCGCCCGGTGTTTGCCTGACCTGCGCAGCCTCGCGCGCCGCAACGCGCGGCGCCGCATCCCTTAGATCTTGTATCGGGGCAATGACATCCTGACGGAGGCGTCTATAGCCGAACAAGGCGGCGCTGAGACCGAGAAGGACGGCAAACAGGATGAGCGAGAGCCCCATTCGCTCAGGTACAGTAAACATCCCATTCGCCGGCGCGATGGCCAGCAGGTCGAACTGCTGCCCACCGATCTCACCTACTTCGTGGAAGACATCCCGCTGCGATCCGCCGAGTGTCGCGCGGGTCAAGCCAGCGGTGGCGGGGATAGTAACCTCCGCGCCGAGCGGCAGTTCCTCCACGGTCGAGGCCACGACGCGCCCCGTCCCGTCGACGATGACGATGTCGCCGAAGGCGGCGCGCTCGCCTCCGGCGATATACCGACTAAGAAACTGGAGACTAATGGCCGCGCCGACATAATAGATCCTCTCTCCCCGGGTCACCGGCCGAGCCACGACCAGTACGTCACCTCCCATTGTCCGGCTGACCTGGTAGCCACCCATAACGAAAGTGCCGGAATCCCGGGCTTCGTTAAACCAAGGCCTGTCGGAAATATCGATGCCGACCGCGTCGGTCGGATGGCCGCAGACGATCCTTCCGTCAGCGCCGGCAACCGCTACAACGGCGTAGGCCTCCGCAAACGGCCGCCGTACGGTATCGATCACCTCCGAGCACGGTTGATCCATCGGATCTAACAGCGACAGAAGCGCGGAGAAGCTCTTGGAATGGTCGATGAGGTCATTGAACCGCAATGCGGCAGTCTGGGCCTCAGACGAGAGCAGTCCTTCCCGCTCGGTCCTCAATTGCTTATTGCCGAACCAGACAGCTGCCAGGCCCGCAGCGAGGAAAGGCACGAGAATGATCAGAAAAAACCGCCGAAGCAGGGTCTGGATGGTCGGACGCTGCAAGGTCAATTCGACCTCCTTTCGATAACGGACCCAAGACCATTTCCAGGGCCTGATTATTCTCTCGAAATCGGCGCGCTCAACTCATGAATGGATCCGGATGTTGCCACTCGGGAAGTACGTTTTTGAAGCATCGGATAGATCTGATCGGCTGTCCCCAGCGAGGCTATCAAAGGTCCCTGCCCCGCGTCGCACCCCTTGATCGCGCAACACCTTGAACTCCGATCTTGCCACGATGCCATCTCCGACCGCACGCTTGCCCATGTTCCGTGCAAAAGAGATCAGAGGGCAATGTCAGAGGAATCGTTTCAAATCGTTCTTCCCGGCCACCCACGGTGAGCAGAAGGCGCAACAATTTGGTCCGTAAGGGGAAATTCCTTCCAGTTCGCCATTGAGATCAACAACCGAGCCGAATTTAGGTTATCAAACTAAGTTGCTCTGACAAGACCGTACGACGATGTCACGCTCGGTGGTGACAAGTCGCTCGAGCGTTTCGATCACCCAGTGGAACCCCGGCATTAGATCGGCGAGCGACCGCTCCATCTCT
>NZ_JARGYC010000130.1 GCF_029168335.1 Psychromarinibacter sediminicola | reverse complement strand
CCGTTTTCTACGGCCGCAGCCCATCATGTGCACAGGAAAAGGCCGCGGCGTGACGCTCATGAGCGTTGCCAGCTATAGTTCACGGATGACCAGATCGCCTCCCTGGCGGAGCAGAACAGCGACCTCGCGACCCGCAATGCCCGGCTCGAGCATCTGGTCCAGGAGTTCCAGCAGGCTCTCTACGGGCGCAGGTCCGAGAAGCTGGAGCCGGACGCGCGACAGCTGGCCTTCGAGGAACTCGAAGCGGCCTTGGCCGAGGCAGAAGAGGCCCAAGGGTCCTCTGCCTCCGGGACCCCGCCCACGCCACTCCGGCGGCCCAGGCGCAACATCGGGCATCTACCCCGGGAGCTGCCGCGCATCGAGCGCCGCCTCGAACCGGAGAGCACCCTGTGTTCCTGCGGCTGCGGCATGCAGCAGATCGGCGAGGACCGCTCCGAGCGTCTCGACATCATACCTGCCCAGGTCCGCGTCATTGCCACCCTGCGGCCGCGCTACGCTTGTCCCGCCTGTGACGATGACGGCGTGCGGCAGGCGAAGGCGCCAGCCCACCTCATCGAGGGCGGCCTTCCCACCGAGGGCGCCCTCGCGCAGGTGCTGGTCAGCAAATACGCCGACCATGTCCCCCTCTATCGCCAGTGCCAGGCTCTCCGCCGCTCCGGGCTGACGCTCGACCGCTCCACCCTGGCGGGCTGGGTCGGGACCGCCGCCTTCCACCTCGCGCCCGTCGTGGAGCGACTGGCCGACCATCTGAAGGCCTCCGGCAAGCTCTTCATGGATGAGACCCGGGCGCCGGTGCTCGATCCAGGGCGGGGCCGGACCAAGAGCGGCTATCTCTGGGCCTTGGCCCGGGACGACCGACCATGGGGCGGTGCCGACCCGCCGGGGGTCGTCTACTTCTACGCTGCCGGACGCGGCGGCCAGCACGCCGAGAGCTTTCTCGAGGGCTTCTCGGGCCTCCTCCAGGTGGATGCCTATGCGGGCTATAATCGCCTCAGCCGCTCAGACCGGCCGGGTTGCTCCGTGAGGCTGGCCAACTGCTGGGCCCATGCCCGCCGGAAGCTGCATGAGGTCCATGAGCGTGACGGCTCGCCGATCGCGGCCGAGGGGCTTGGCAGGATCGCCGACCTCTACCGTATCGAGGCGGAGATCCGGGGACACTCGGCCGAGGCGCGCCTCGCAGCCCGCAGGGAGCGATCGGCGCCCCTGGTCGAGGACTTCGGCAACTGGCTGAAGGAGGTGCGCTCGCGCGTCTCCGGCAAGTCCCGCCTCGGCGAGAAGCTGGCCTACATCGCACGGCACTGGGAGGGCCTCTGCGTCTTCCTGACCGACGGACGCGTCGAGATCGATTCCAACGTGGTCGAGAACACGATCCGGCCACTGGCCCTCGGAAGGAAGAATGCCCTCTTTGCCGGACACGACGAGGGCGGGCGCGGCTGGGGCCGGATCGCATCCCTGATCGAGACCGCGAAGATGAATGGCATCGAACCCTTCGCCTATCTCAAGGCGACGCTCGAAGCGATCGCCGCTGGCCATCCGCAGGGCCGGATAGACGACCTCCTGCCCTGGGCCTTCGTGAAGACATCAACCTGAGCTGACCACGATCTCCTCGCACCGCTTACTGTGGTCAGGGAACGGGATGAGCCACCGATGGACCCCAGCAAGCGCTCGGTGTCCGAGAGCACCACTGCATGCGCGGGCGGATCTACATAGAGGCCCACCACGTCGCTCAGTTTGTCCACGAACTTCGGATCGTTCGAGAGCTTGAAGACGCGCCAGCCATGCGGGTGCGATTTCCACATGCTGCGCACCGTCGACGGCGCGATAGCGATGTGCTTGGCCATCGCCCGGAGCGTCCAGTGTGTCGCCGCCTGCGGCGGCGGCTCGTGGGTCAGCCGCACGATCTCGGCCACCTTATCGGCCGGTGTCGGCGGAATACCGGACGGCCGTGTCTTGTCGCGCAGAAGGCCATCGGCGCTTTCCTCCATGAACCGCTCCTGCCAGCGCCAAACACAGGTCTTCATCCGCGACGATCGCTTCCTATCGCTGACGGTCGCTGGACGAGACACTGAAACTGACACCGGTGCGCATCTATGGACGCCTCCCGGATTGCAAGTGCGTTTTGCGAGCCGACCACCGGCAAGGCTTGCAGCCATCTATCCGGCCTCTTGTTGTGCAGCGCGTGTCAGGCTGCGGGCCATTATGAGATCCGTTGAACCCTTGTCCCATCATATCGTCGAGTTCTGGGCTCGATGCGCAAACCGGGCTTCTTGGATTCTGGTCTCGCCAGTCATGTCATCTCGATTAACGTCCTCGCAATTCGCTCGGGTAACCCTGGTGGTGATCAGGCCGCCTTGTATTCTGTGCCGTTGGTGATCATGGCCCACATGACACGCGCCATCTTGTTGGCTACCGCAACCGTCACGACGTTGAAGTGACGCCGCTCCAGCATCCTGTTGATCCAATCCCAGATGCCGCCGCGTCGGCCGCGAGCGATCCGCACGACTGCCCGAGCACCATTGATAAGCTGGCGCCTCAGGTAGGTGTTGCCGCGTTTGGTGATACCGAACGTGCGCTCTTTGCCGCCGCTTGAGTGCTGGCGAGGTGTGATCCCCAACCATGCCGCAAAAGCGCTACCGCTCTCGAACGAACCGTTTGCCATCAGAAAAGCCGGCATCGCCGTCGCAATCACAGGGCCGACGCCGGGTATCTCGCACAAACGTCGCGATACATCCTCTTCGGCACAGAGCTTTTTGAGCTTCTTGTCCAACTCGGCGATCGACTGGTCATAGCCGCGGATCTCAGTGGTGATCATCTTCAGCAGGTCGGTAACTTCGATTGGAAGCCCGGCTTCCGCCTCTTCCACCGCCGCAAGCAGACGGTTCAATCCGGCGCGCTGACTCGCGGAAATCAGCCCGAACTCGGCGAGATGCCCCCGCAACGCATTGATCGCTCCGGTCCGTCACCGAATGAAGTGATCGCGCACGCGGTGAAGCATCAGAGTGGCCTGCCGCGCTTCGCTCTTGACCGGGATGAAGCGCATACCCGGGCGTTGGACGGCTTCGCAGCAGGCCTCGGCATCCGATGCGTCGTGCTTGTTTCCCTTGACGTAAGGTCGGACATATTGCGGCGGCATTAGTCGGACATCGTGACCCAACTCGATCAGACAGCGCGCCCAGTGATGCGCGCCGGACCCAGCCTCCAGCCCCACAAGACACGATGGATGCCGCGACATCTCTGCCAGGAATGTTGCCCGTGTAAGGCGCTTCTTCAGCACAGTAATCCCGCTTTCGTCGATCCCATGTACCTGGAACACCTTCTTGGCGATGTCGACGCCGATCACTTTGATGGTCATGCCATTCTCCCTTCTCTGCCAGACCTCAAGCCTGGCGCTTCGCCAAGGGAGGCGTCCATCCCATCATGTCTGTAGACCCGCACGCAAGCCCGACGCTGGGAATCCCAAAACGGACTCTTCCATCCCGCTCAGACCGCTAGCCCGGCCGCCTTTCTGCCTCGAAGGGCCAAGGACGGCCTTGAAAGTCGCGTTCAATACGCGCACTACCTAAAATCCACCTTTCCATTGCGCGAAGGGACTTGCCACGAAGGGGTAGACCGCATGACCAAGACGGCGCTCATTACCGGAATCACGGGGCAGGACGGCTCCTATCTCGCGGAGTTTCTGCTTCAAAAGGGGTATGAGGTGCACGGGATCAAGCGGCGTGCCTCGCTTTTCAATACGCAGCGCATCGACCACATCTACCAGGACCCGCACGAGCCGCACCCCAAACTCAAGCTACACTACGGCGATCTAGGGGATACGCTGAACCTGACGCGCATCCTCTCAGAGGCGCGGCCCGACGAGGTCTACAACCTCGGGGCGCAGAGCCACGTCGCGGTCAGTTTCGAGACACCGGAGTATACCGCGGACGTGGACGCGATCGGCACCCTGCGCCTTCTAGAGGCGATCCGTTTTCTCGGCCTGGAGACGACGACGCGGTTCTACCAGGCATCCACGTCCGAACTCTACGGCCTAGTGCAGGAGACGCCACAGGCCGAGACGACGCCGTTCCACCCGCGTTCGCCCTACGCGGTGGCCAAGCTCTATGCCTACTGGATCTGCGTAAACTACCGCGAAGCATACGGGATGTACGCCTGCAACGGAATCCTATTCAATCACGAGAGCCCGCGCCGCGGCGAGACCTTCGTTACTCGCAAGATCACCCGCGGACTGGCCAACATCGCCCAGGGATTGGAGCCCTGCCTTTACATGGGCAACATTGACGCTCTGCGCGACTGGGGCCATGCGCGGGACTACGTGCGCATGCAGTGGCTTATGCTGCAGCAGAAGGCGCCGGAGGATTTCGTCATTGCCACCGGCCAGCAGCATTCGGTACGCGAGTTCATCACCTGGGCGGCGGCGGACCTGGGGATCACGCTGGCGTTTTCCGGCACCGGTGTGAAGGAGATCGCCACCGTGACGGCGGTGGAGGGCGACGCTGCCCCAGCGGTTAGGCCCGGCGACGTCGTCATGCGCATCGATCCCACCTATTTTCGCCCCGCCGAGGTCGAGACGCTCCTAGGCGATCCCAGCCGCGCCAAGGCCCGGCTGGACTGGCAGCCGGAGATCTCGGCCCGCGAGATGTGCGCAGAGATGGTGGCAGAGGATCTGCGCGGCGCGCGACGGCAAGCGCTGCTCAAGGAGCACGGGTACGACCTGCCCATTACGTTGGAGAGATACTAAGAACAGGTAAACCGACATGCTAAAGATACTGAAACTCCTTCTGCAGCACCCACTGAACGCGAAAGGTCGGACGGCCGCGCTGACGCGCTTCCTACGCTGGCAGATCGGGGTCCGGCTCCTGCCTGTGCCCCATCTCATGCCTTTCGTTGGCGACACCTGTTTGGTGATGGAACGCGGCATGACTGGCGCCACCGGCAATTGGTATTGCGGTCTTCATGAAGCCTCCGACATGGCCTTCGTCCTACACGTTCTGCGCGACGGCGACTTGTTCGTCGATATTGGCGCCAATGTTGGCAGCTACACAGTGCTGGCCTCGGGTGCGGTCGGCGCGCGCAGCATCGCTTTTGAGCCCGTACCGGAGACATATGCAATGCTTACACGAAATCTTTCAGCCAACCGGATTACTGATCTTGTCGTTGCACATAATCTGGGTCTGGGAGCTCGCAATGAAAAACTGCGCTTCACGGCCGGTCACGACACGACCAACCATGTGGTTATAGGTACCACGGATACTCCCACCCTGGAGGTGACAGTTAGACGGCTAGATGAAATGCTGGATAGCGAGGTGCCGCGAGTGATTAAGCTTGACGTAGAAGGCTGGGAGGGCGAGGTGTTGAAGGGCATGTCTGCGACGCTAGCCAATCCGGCATTGGCTGCGGTCGTCTGCGAAACTAACGAAAGTGCGGGACGTTATACGGATGTCGATGGTGAATACGTAGAGCAGGTTATGAGAATGCATGGTTTTGCTGCCCACTCCTACAATCCGGAAAATCGGGAACTAGTCCGCGGAGGCACAGGGGAAAACACGATTTTTGTGCGCGATTACGATTTCTTGTGCCACCGTATCGCCACAGCACCCCGGTTTCGGCTGGTTAACGGTACAATCTAAGCGCACGCCAGATGAGCGGGGCATCACGTTGGATAAAAAGAATGGCACGGTGATCCGAGCCACCGCTAGTACTTCAGTTTCATTTCATGTGCGATTGTGCCTCTGTGTCATTGTTGGGGCTGACAGGGAGCGACGGGCGTGTCGGTTGCGGATTGGGCGG
>NZ_JARGYC010000012.1 GCF_029168335.1 Psychromarinibacter sediminicola | reverse complement strand
GAAGGCCGCCGCGCAAGCGCCGCCTCTCGGCGATTGCTCTGCAATCGCCTGTCGGCAGGGCATTTCGCCAGCGAAATGCCCGAGAGACGCGCCCCGGTGCGGCGGCGCAGTGGTAGCCGTTATCGCGGAGCTCGGAGGTCATCCGCGTTTTGCAGCCATAAAGCGCGTAGCTCGAACACCGGAGCGCCCCCGCGCGCGTCGGCCCTTGCGCGGCTTCTCACCCTGCTCGAACGTGCCCGGTTGTGGCGCCGATCCCTCAGGCCACCTTCTCCAGCTCGAACGCATCGTGCAGCGCCTGCACCGCGAGCTCCATGTATTTCCGGTCGATCAGCACGGAGATCTTGATCTCGGACGTCGTGATCACCTTGATGTTGATCCCCTCGTCCCTCAGCGCCTGGAACATCTTGGCGGCGACGCCCGCATGGCTGCGCATCCCGATGCCGACGACCGAGACCTTCGCCACGCCTGTATCGGCCACCAGATCGTGGAAGTTGATCTCGCCGGCCTCCTTGGCCTTCTTCATCGCCGCCTCGGCGCGCGCCACCTGGTTCGTCGGGCAGGAGAAGGTCATGTCCGTCCGGCCCTCTTCCGAGATGTTCTGGACGATCATGTCCACGTTCACCCCGGCTTCGGCCAGCGGCCCGAAGATCGCCGCCGCGATCCCCGGCCGGTCCGCGACCGAGATCAGGGTCATCTTCGCTTCGTCGCGGCTGTAGGCCACGCCGGCCACCACATTGCTTTCCACGATATCCTCCTCGTCGCAGACGAGCGTGCCCGCATCGTCGCCCATTTCCCCGAAGCTCGACAGGACCCTCAGCTTCACCTTGTAGCGCATCGCCAGCTCGACCGAGCGGGTCTGCAGCACCTTGGCGCCCAGCGAGGCCAGCTCCAGCATCTCCTCGAACGCGATGCGGTCGAGCTTGCGCGCGTTCTCCGAGATCCGCGGGTCGGTGGTGTAGACCCCGTCGACATCGGTGTAGATGTCGCACCGTTCCGCGCCGAACGCGGCGGCGAAGGCCACGGCCGTGGTGTCGCTGCCGCCCCGGCCCAGCGTGGTGATCCGGTTGTCCGGCGCGATCCCCTGGAACCCGGCGACGACCGCCACGCGCATCCCCTGTTCGAACTTGGCCAGGATATTGGCCGGCGGGATCTCCTCGATCCGCGCGGCGGCGTGGGCGTCGGTGGTCTTCAGCGGCACCTGCCAGCCCTGCCAGCTGCGCGCCGGCACGTCCATCTCCTGCAGGGTCAGCGCCATCAGGCCGGCCGTCACCTGCTCGCCCGAGGACACGACGGCGTCGTATTCGCGGGCGTCGAACAGCGGCGAGGTCTCCTCGACATAGCCGACCAGCTTGTTGGTCTCGCCCGCCATGGCCGAGACGATCACGATCACGTCATAGCCGTTGGCGACCTCGCGGCCGACGCGCTTGGCGGCGCGGCGGATGCGGTCGAGCGTGGCGACCGAGGTGCCGCCGAATTTCATCACGAGGATCGGCATCGCGTCCCGTCCCTTTGGTTCGCCGCGCTTCATAGCAGGCTCGAAGGCGCGGGCAAGGGCGGAGGCGCGCGCGGCCGCAACGCAGCGTTTCCGGGCGGGCGGCTTTCCCCCCGGCCCGCCGGTCGGCTAGGCTGCCGGCACGTTAGGGAGATTGCCATGCCGCTTCGCCGCCTGGTTTTTGCAGCCGTCCTGCTTGCCGGGCCGGCCGGGGCCGACGAGACCCCCGAGGCCCGCCTGTGGATGCGCATGCTCTGCGAGGGGACGGGGCCGGGCGGGTCCGCCTTCGCGATGGTGGTGCAGCAGGCGCCGGGGATGCTCGACGCCTCGTGGTTCGTGCCGGGCGGGTCCAATTACGGCAAGCCGGTGCCGACGGTCGTGCCGCTCGACCTGCAGATCTTCCTGGAGGCGCCGTCGGATCTGCCGCAGGAGCCCTATGCCGCGGCGCGCGATCTGCGGCAGCGCCGCCCCGACCGGGTCACGCGGGCGGACGGCTATCGCCGCGACGCCACGCTGACCGCCGCCTGGTCCGGCGAGGCCGGCTGGCTGGAGGTGACCGACGGCGCGGGGGTGTTTCGCGACGCCGCGCTGGGCCTTGCCATCGAGTTGCGCTGCGCCGGGCCCTGGGCGGTGCCGGGCGATTGACGGAATCCCGCTGGCCATTTCCGGCGCGGGGCGTTTGACTGTGCCCCGAGGGACGAGGACGCTTTCATGAAGTTCACTGCCGAGGATCTGCAGGCCGCCGCCGGGCTGGTCTACACCCAGATGCAGCCGACCCCGCAATACCCCTGGCCGCAGCTGTCGCAGCGGCTGGGCTGCGAGGTCTGGGTCAAGCACGAGAACCATGCGCCGACGGGCGCCTTCAAGGTGCGCGGCGGGATCACCTTCATGGACTGGCTGAAGCGGACCCATCCCGATTGTCCCGGCATCTGCACCGCGACCCGCGGCAATCACGGCCAGAGCCAGGCGCGGGCGGCGACGGCGGCGGGGCTGAGGGCGCTGGTCTACGTGCCGCACGGCAACTCGGTGGAGAAGAACGCGGCGATGCGGGCCTACGGGGCCGAGCTGGTCGAATACGGCGAGGATTTCGACACGGCGCGGGTCGAGGCGTTCCGAGTGGCCGAGGAGCAGGGGCTGATGGTCGTGCCGCCGTTCCATGCGGAGCTGGTGCGGGGGGTCGCCACCTATGCGTGGGAGCTGTTCCGCGCGGCGCCGGATCTCGACACGGTCTATGTGCCGATCGGCTGCGGCTCGGGCATCTGCGGGACGATCCTGGCACGGGATGCGCTGGGGCTGTCCACCGAGGTGGTGGCCGTGGTGTCGGAGGGGGCGCAATGCGCGAGACTGTCGGTGGCGGCGGGGGCGCTGGTCGAGACCGACAGCGCCCGGACCTTTGCCGACGGGATGGCGGTGCGGGTGCCGGTAAGGGAGGCGTTCGACATCTATTCGCGCGGGGCGGCGCGGGTGGTGTCGGTGTCGGATGCGGAGGTGGCCGAGGCGATCCGGGTCTATTACCGCGACATCCACAACCTGGCCGAGGGCGCCGGGGCGGCGGCTTTGGCGGCGCTGATGCAGGAGCGGGCGCGGATGACCGGCCGGAAAGCCGGGGTCATCCTGTCGGGCGGGAATATCGATGCAGGGTGGTTCCTGTCGGTGCTGCAGGGCGGGGTGCCGGAGGTCTGAAATGTTTCGCGCGCGAAACATTTTCGGTTTTTTAACAGATGGTTAAAGGGGCGTGCGCTGGCGGGGTCGGGGTGTGGCCGGTGGAGGCGAGCGCTATTGGGTAACCCCGAGTTACGTGAGGAGCCGCGCGAGGGCCGACGCGCGCGGTGGCGCTCCGACTTCCGAGCGGCGCACTTTATGGCTGCCAGGTCCGAGCGACCTCGGAGCTCTGCGAAAACGTCCACCACAGCGCCGCCGCACCGGGGCGCGTCGGCGCTTGCGCGGCGGCCTTCGGCCTTGTTCCGCGCTGGGCATCGTTCATAGGGGGTTATCTTTCATGCCCCACACTCCGACCTCCCGTCGACGCGCGGGGCGGCGGTGTCAGCTTGTTCCGCGCGGGAGACCGCACCAGGGCCGCTCAATAAGGATGCGGGCGGCCGTCCCAGGTGAGGAAGGCGCCGTTGCTGTCCATGTCGAGCTCCGCGAAGCGCGCCGTCAGGCCGGCGGCGGACTCGCTCGTCGTGATGCTGGCCGACGCGCCGCCCATGTCGGTCTGCACCCAGCCGGGATGGTAGATGCCCACGGCGATGCCCTCGGACCGGAGGTCGGCGGCGAGGTTGCGGCCGAGGTTCAGCGCCGCGGCCTTCGACGCCCGGTAGATGTAGGAGCCGCCGGCCGCCTTCTCGCTGCTGGCCATCTGGCTGGAGACGATGGCGATCCGGCCCGCCTCGGCCAGCCGCAGGTTGGGCAGGAGCGACTGCACCGTCAGGAACACGCCGGTGACGTTGACCGCGAAGGTGTCGGCCCACATCGCGGCCGGATAGCCGGCGCCCAGCGTCTGGCCCTTGTCGAGTTTGACGCCGGCGTTGCAGACCAGAAGCTCGATCGCCTCGCCCTGCATCCGCTCGGCGACCACGCGGTGGCTGGCCGGGTCGGCGACGTCGAGCGTCAGCCAGCGGCCGGCCGGAAAGGCGCCGTCGCGGCTGGTGCCGACGACCTCGGCGCCCGCGTCGAAATAGCTGTCGAACAGGGCCCGGCCGATGCCCCGGTTTGCGCCGGTGATGAGGATGGTCATGCGGCGACCTTAACGGCCGGCCCGCCGAGGGCAAGCCGGCGGCTCAGTTCGACTTGCGCGTGGGGCGGAAGGGCAGGGGCGCGACCGGCACGCCGTCCTCGATCAGCTTGCGCGCCTCGTCCGGCTTCGCCTCGCCATAGATCGAGCGGTGGGGGATCTCGCCGTCATGCATCCTGCGCGCCTCGGCGGCGAAGCCGAGACCGACATAGTCCGACGTCTTTTCGACATGCCGGCGCAGCTCGGCGAGCTTCGCCTCCAGCTCGCTGGACGGGGCGGCGAGCGGGCGCTCGGCCGGCGCTGTCTGTGCCGTCTTCTCCTCGGCCGGAGCGGGCGGCGCGGCCGCCTTGCGCGCGGTGCGGACGCCCGGGGTCATCAGCGATTTCTCGACCTGCGCGCTGCCGCAGTCGGGGCAGGCGACCATGCCGGACGCCTGCAGCGTCTCGAACGCCTCGGCAGAGGCGAACCAGCTTTCGAACCGATGGTCGTCGGGGCATCTGAGGGTGTAGCGGATCATCCGGGCATCGTGGCTAAGGGCCGATCAGGAATACATATTCCTCGCGCGCGACATTGCAAGCGCGGCGCTGTCGCGGCGGCGGCTCAGCCGCGCAGCTCGGGCGGCACGAAATCGCGCAGGATCTGGCGCAGCTCGGGCTCGGCCAGCCGCCCGGCGGCCTTGCGGGGCGACAGCCACTTGCGGCGGCGTTCGCGGCATTCGGGGAAGGTCTCGGCCAGGCGCTTCACCCGGACGGGGAAGACGACGACGATGCGGGGGAGGGCGTCGCGGTCGGCCGGTTTCACGTAGGAATAGACGCCGATGGCGTTGCCGACGGGCTTGCCGGTGACCCCGGCCTCTTCCCACGCCTCGTGGCAGGCTGCGGCGGCCGGCGTCTCGCCGTCCATCGGCCAGCCCTTGGGAATCACCCAGCGGCCGGTGCCGCGGCTGGTGACGAGGAGGTATTCGAGCCGGCCCTCGCGGAGCCGGTAGCAGAGCGCGCCGACCTGGGTGCGGACCATCCGTTTGCGGGCGCCGCCCAACCGAAGCGGGCGCATCTTGACCTTGGTCATGGGCTGCCGTCTCCGATCGCGCGCGCGGGGCGCGGATTTCCCCTCGGCCCACGATACATCAGGCGGGCTGTCGATCAATGGCGAAGGCGCTATCCTCGGGCGGATGATGCAAGGCATGACCGATGCGGGGCCGGTGTTTCTTGGCTCGGAGATCTATCGCCGCTCCAGCTATGGCGGCTGGCATCCGCTGCGGGTGCCGCGGGTGTCCACGGTGATGGATCTGTCGCGGGCGCTGGGCTGGCTGCCGCGGGACCGGTTCCGCACGAGTCCGCGGGCGAAACCCGCGGCGCTGGCGGCGTGGCACCGGCCGGATTACCTCGCGGCGCTGCAGCGGGCGGAGGCGGCGCAGGCGGTGACCGAGGCGGAGCGGGCGGCCTATGGGCTGGGCACGCCGTCGAACCCGGTCTTTGCCGAGATGTACCGCCGGCCGGCGACGGCGGCGGGGGCGTCGATCCTGGCGGGCGAGCTGCTGGCGCGCGGCGGCGTGGTCTACAGCCCGGCGGGCGGGACGCATCACGGGTTGCCAGGGCGGGCGGCCGGGTTCTGCTATCTCAACGACCCGGTGCTGGCGATCCTGTCGCTGCGCGCGCACGGGGCGCGGCGGGTGGCCTATGTCGACATCGACGCGCATCACTGCGACGGGGTGGAGGCGGCCTTTGCCGACGATCCCGAGGCGCTCCTGGTCTCGGTCCACGAGGAGCGGCGCTGGCCGTTCACCGGGGCGCTGGAGGAGGCCGGCGCCGGGCAGGTCTATAACCTGCCCGTGCCGCGCGGGCTGAACGATTCCGAGATGCGCGCGGTCCTGCAGGCGCTGATCCTGCCGGCGGTGGCGGGGTTCGCGCCGGACGCGGTGGTGCTGCAATGCGGCGCGGACGCGCTGGAGGAGGACCCGCTGTCGCGGTTGGCGCTGTCGAACAACGTGCATTGCGGCGTGGTGGCGGCGCTGCGGCCGCTGGCGCCGCGCTACCTGGTGCTGGGCGGCGGCGGCTACAACCCCTGGGCCGTGGGCCGCTGCTGGACCGGGGTCTGGGGGACGCTGCTGGGCGCGGAACTGCCCGACCGGCTGCCGGCGGAGGCGGAGGCGGTGCTGCGCGCGGTCGAGTGGCGCGGGAACAGCCGGGCGCGGAACCCGGCGGCGGCGCTGTTCGAGACGCTGCGGGACGCGCCGCGCGAGGGGGCCGTGCGGGCGGAGCTGCGGGACCGGCTGGCGGTGCTGGAGGCGCGCGTGCGGGCGGCGGCGCTGCGCTGGGTGTAGCGGTTTCGAGCGGGGCCTCGCTGCGCTCGGCAAGATCTTTCTCTCCGTCCCGGGCTGCGCCCGCGCCGGAGTCCGCCTGTTGTGGCGTGACGCTTCGGGGCGGCCGGTGTGCCGGTGGCTGGGTCGGAGGCGTATTTTTCAACGAGAAGAAGGGGGCGGGCGGCGCTGGGGCGGCGGAGTCTCGCTGCGTCTGTGGCGGAGTGTGCCGGTGGTGCGGTGAGGCTCCGGGGGCGGCCGAAGCGCCGGTGGCTGGGCCGGAGGCGTATTTGTCAACGAGAAGAAGGGGGGCGGCGGGGCCTCGTTGCTTGCGGGCTGTGCATCTGGCGGAGTGTGCCGTTGGTGCGGCGGTGCTCCGGGCGGCCGGTGTGTCGGTGGTTGGGCCGGATGCGTATTTGTCAACGAGAAGAAGAGGGGGTGCGGAGCCTCGTCGTGTGCGGGCGGTGCACGTGGAGGGGGGCTCCGTGGTGCGGCGGCGCTTCGAGGCGGTCGGTGTGTCGGTGGTCGGGGCGGGGGCGTATTTGCCCGCGCGAAGAAGGGGTGTTTCGGCGGGGCGGCGTTCGCGCTACCGTCCGGCCGGAACCGCTATGGAGGGACAGGATGGAACCGATCCGCTGGGGCGTGCTGGGCGCCGCTAAATTCGCGCGGGATCAGATGGCGCGGGCGATTCACGCCGCCGAGGGGGCGGAATTCGCCGCGCTCGCCACGTCTTCGCCGGAGAAGGCGGCGGGGTTCCGGGCCTTTGCGCCGGGGATCCGGGTGCATGAGAGCTATGACGCGCTGCTGGCCGATCCGGAGATCGACGCGGTCTACATCCCGTTGCCGAACCATCTGCATGTCGAATGGACGATCAGGGCGCTGGAGGCGGGCAAGCACGTGCTCTGCGAAAAGCCGATCGCCATGGCCGAGGGGCAGTTCGACGACCTGGTCGCGGCGCGGGACGCCTCGGGCAAGCTGGCCGCCGAGGCCTACATGATCGTCCACCATCCGCAGTGGCAGCGGGCGAAGGCGCTGTACGAGGAGGGTGCCATCGGGAAGCTGGTGCTGGTGGACACGGTTTTCTCCTACGACAACCGCGCCGATCCCGGCAATATCCGCAACAAGGTGGAGACCGGGGGCGGGTCGCTGCACGATATCGGGGTTTACACGTTCGGGGCGGCGCGGTTCGTGACCGGCGAGGAGCCTGAGGCGCTGTCGGCGCGGCTGCGGCGGGAGAACGGGGTGGAGGTGTTCGCCCATGTGACAGGGGATTTCCCGTCGTTCCGCTACAGCTCGGTCACCTCGATGCGGATGTTCCCGCGGCAATACGTGACCTTCCACGGCGAAAAGGGCGTGATGCGGCTGTCCTGCCCGTTCAACGCGAACGTGTTCGACCAGGCCGAGCTGTCGGTGGAGACCGCGGGCTTCACCGTGCGGACCGAGCGGTTTCCGGGGGTGAACCACTATGTGCTGCAGGTGGAGAATTTCTGCCGCGCGGTGCGCGAGGGGGCGGCCTATCCCTGTCCGCTGGAGTTCAGCCGCGGCACGCAGCGGATGATCGACATGGTGCTGGCGGCCGAATAGGGCCTGACGCGCGCCGCGGCGGCGCTATATCCCGGGGATCGGAGCCGGGAGGCGGGCATGCGGTTGGTGATCTTCGGGGCGGCCGGCAAGGTCGGGCGCGCGGCGACGGACGAGGCGCTGCGCCGCGGGCATGACGTGGTGGCGGCGGACCGGGCGGGGCCGCCGGAGGGGCCGGCGCGCGGGGCGCGGCCGGACTGGCATCGCGTCGACCTGCTGGGCGACGATCCGATGCCGCCGATGGCCGGCGCCGATGCGGTCCTGTCCTGCATCGGGCTGCCGATGGGGCCGGAGACCGTCCTGGCTCCGCCGCCGCTTTACACCGAGGGCACGCGGCGGATCGTCGAGGCGATGCGCGCGGCCGGTATGCGGCGGCTGGTGGTGATCTCGGCCAGTTTCGTGACCACGCTGCAGCGCGGGCCGGTCTGGTTCCGCGGGGCCGCGGCGGTGACGCTGGGCGCCGTGCTGCGGCAGATGGCGGAGATGGAGCGGATGCTGCGGGAGAGCGACGGGCTCGACTGGACGGCGGTGCGGCCCGGCTGGCTGCTGGACGCGCCGGCGGCGGGCGACTTCGAGGTGAGCGAGGGGGCGATCCCGGCGGGGACTCTGCGCACGCGGATCCCGGACCTCGCCGCGTTCATGCTGGATTGCGCGGAGCAGGGGCTCTTCGTCGGGCGGACGCCGGCGATCGCGCGGGCGGAGCCGGTGGCGTCGTCGCCCTTCGAGATGCTGCGCTAGCTCAGCGCCGGCGGAACAGCATGACCAGGCCGCGGTCGGCCCGGTGGGGGTGGTCGGCGCCCTCGTAGATGGGGATGTCGCGGAAATCGACCGGGGTGATGCGGCCCTGGGCGACCAGGAGCGCCAGCGCGCTGCCGAAGCCCATGCCGTCATAGACCGACGGGATCGTGCCGCAGACGAAGAGCGCGCCGGGGCGGGTGACGCGCAGAAGCTCGGGCAGCGCCTCGGGGCCGACATGGCCGTGGGTGAAGGTGCCCGAGGAGATCACCCCGCCATAGACGCCGTCGGGCATCTGCAGGGGCCGCGTCAGGTCGCCGAGGATGCGGCGGCGGTAGAGGCCCTTTCGCTCCGCGATGGCCAGCATCTCGGGGGCGATGTCGATGCCGTCGACGGTGAAGGCGTCGAGATGGGCGGCGACGAGGCCGGTGCCGGCGCCGATGTCGAGGACGGGCTGGTTCTCGGACGCCTCGGCGGCGAACAGGGCGGCGATCTCGCGGGGGGCGACATAGCCCCAGCCGGCGCCGAAGCTGGCATCGTAGGTCTCGGCCCAGGCGTCGTAGAGCGTGCGGGCGTCGTCGGGGCCGTGGATCTCGTAGGCGCGGTCGAGGTCGTAGTCCTGCATGGGGCCTCTCCGATGGGTCGCGGGGGAGGCTTAGCGCGGCCGTGTGACGGTTCCGCGACAGGGCCTGCGATCTTGCGTCGGCGGGCGGCTGGCGCCACACTCCGGGCGGACGAAGGACGGGAGCGGCGCGATGGCCGAGGAGCACGACAAGTTCGCGGGGCGGATCAACGGACCCCAGTTCGAGCCGGACCGCAAGGACGGGCTGGCGATGCGGCTGGTCTACATGGTGCTGATCTGGATCATGATCCAGGTGGCGCAGACGGTGCTGGGCGTGGCGACGGTGGTGCAGTTCATCGTGATGCTGGTGAGCGGCGGCGAGCCGAACGAGCGGCTGGCGGAGTTCGGGGAATCGCTGGGCATCTGGATGGCGAAGGCGGCGCGCTACCAGACGGCGGCGAGCGAGGTGAAGCCCTGGCCCTGGAGCGAGCTGGATTGAAGTGTCCGAGGTTGGACAGGGGTGTAAGTCCTTGATGGTATTATAGATAGCGGTAACTGTCCGGGGTTGGACGCGCTACACGACACGATTTTCTCGGCTTTGCCGGATAGCGGCCCCGCTCTACCGGAACGCCGTGCAGCGCCGACCCGACGGGGCGCGGTCGAGCTTTGCGCCTCCGGAGACATAAGCATGTGGGTCGGACACTTGGCACCGTCATCGCCGGAAGCGCCGCCCCGGTGGGGGCAGGGCGGCGCTGCACGGCGTTCCGCCGCGCGACGCGGATGGAAATGGTCCAAGACTGATCCGGTGTCGTGTAGCGTGCGGTCGTCCACGCTGCTCGACACAGGCGCCTGCGCGCTGCAATGCCGGTCCTTGCGACACCACGCCTGGGCGGTTTGGCCTTCCTGCGCCGCCGTGCTAGGCACGGGGTGGATTTCAACAGGGAGACCTTTCATGCGCCTGACCGTCGCCTGCCTTCTGGCCGCCTTGCCCGCCGCCGCCCTGGCCGAGGAATTCGGCACCGTGACCGTCGATATGGGCGGCGAGGCCCGGACGTTCTATACGATCACCGCCGAGTCGGGCGGCGAGACGGCCGCGACCGCGGAGTTCGGCAAGCAGAGCATGTTCACCACGCTGCATATCCAGGCGCATCCCGCGCCGCGCTTTACCGCGACCGACGTGATCAGCCTGGACCTGATGTGGATGGGCGATTTCGCGCCCGGCAAGGCCCCGAACTCGGTCGAGCTGATCCATATGCCCGACGGCATGAACGGGCCGATCTGGACCAACGAGGGCGCGCCGCAGCCGATCGCGACCGATCTGGAGATCGACCTGGAGGGCGGCACCGTGCGCGGCAGCTTCGGCGGGCCGCTCTGCATCAGGGAGAGCATCGCGGCCGAGACCGATACCGGCACCTGCATGGAGGTCAGCGGCACCGTGGAGTCGGGGCTGCTGGTGCAGTGACCCGGCGGACGGGCGCGGTCAGCCGCCGGCGAGCATCGCCTCGATGGGGCCGGTGATCGCCGGGGATTGCGGTTTCGTCAGCGACCCCCAGGTGCCGGCGACGCTGCCGTCGGGGGCGATCAGGACCTTGTTGAAGTTCCAGGCCGGCCGGAAGCCTTCGGTCTCGGCCAGCCAGCGGTAGAACGGGTGCGCGTCGGCGCCGCGGACCGGGGTGATCGTGGTCGTCGGCAGGGTCAGGCCGAAGGTCAGCGCGCAGAACGCCTTGACCTCCGCCTCGGTGGCCAGCTCCTGCCGGAAATCGTCGGAGGGCACGGCCAGCACCACCAGGCCGTCGGCCGCGTAACGGTCGTGCAGGGCCTGGAGGCCGTCATATTGCGGGGTGAAGCCGCAAAGCGAGGCGGTGTTGACCACCAGGACGGGGCGTCCGGCCCAGTCCGCCGTGTCGAAGCTGCCGCCGTCGATGGAGGCGAAGCGGAAAGCGTTGCCCGCGGCGGCCGGGGCCGCGGCGAGGATCAGGGCGATCAGCGCGAGGGTGCGAAGCATGGTGTCCTCCTGTGCCGTCTGCTGGCTTTCTCGATATACGGGCCGGAGGGCCGGGCGGTTTCATGACGCGCGGCGATCCGCCCGGCGCCGCTGCGGCGATGTCGCCGGCGCGGCGGCGCCCGGAATGGTGTAGACTGGGCGATCATGAGCGGACGGAGGAGGCCATGATCAGTCTGGACGACATCGTCGACATGTGCAGCCTGACGCGCGAGGAGATCGACGCGGTCGGGGCGCACGAACATGTCGAGGGCGTGAATGCCGCCGCGCTGGCGGAGTACATGATGCACGCGCCGCACGGGCCGCAGCATGTGCAGCAGATCATTTGCGAGGACATCCGCGCGGCGCTGCGCGCCGACGACCTGGCGCAGGCGCGCAAGCTGTTCGCGGTGCTGCATCATTACCTGTCGGCGCATCCCGAGGCGGTGCGCGGGGCGGAGCCGTAGGCGGCGGCGGGGCCGGGCTCAGGCGTCCGGGGGCGTGTCGGAGACCTGGTCGATGCTTTCGACCACCATCTCGGGCCGGCCGTTATACATCTTGGTCGGGCCGGTGACATAGGCGTAGTTGCGGCGCGGGAAATCCTCGCCGTCGGCGATGTAGCGGTTGGCGAGCAGCGATTTCAGGGCGGCGATCTCGGGGCGGTCCTCGTTCGGCAGGAACAGCTGGAACGGCTGCGCCAGCGAGCCCGAGTCGATGAGGTAGTGCAGGCCGCCGACGGTGCGCCCCTCCTTGAGCTCCATGAAGACGGTCGCGGTCTCTTCGGCCGCGGCCTTCTGCAGCAGCCGGGCATAGTCAATGCGGGTGTTGAACAGCGGCCGGTCCGGCGCTTCGGCGCGGGCGGCGCGGAACACGTCGATGACGCGGGCGCGCAGCTCCCACCAGACCATCAGCCGGGGGTAGTTGCGCGGCGCGGCCTCGGGCGTGGCGGCGCCGTTGGCGTCGAGCTGGTTCCACACGCCGATATTGTCGATCTGCGCCGCGCGTTCGGCCGCCGCGTAGCGGGCGTCGTGCCCGGCGAAGACGGCGCGGCCGTATTTCACGAAATAGGGCGAATAGCCCTTGCGGATCATCAGTTCGGTGAAGTCGGTGATGCCGTCCACCGGGTTCGACAGGTGCACGAAGCCCAGCGGCCGCTGGTAGTTGTCGAGATAGGTGACGTTGATCTCGTCGTCGACGATGGCCGGCTCGTCGCCGGGAAACTCGATCGTCACCGGCGTGTCGACGGGCAGAAGGCTCTTGGTATAGTCCGACGCCGCCTTGCCCCAGGCCGTCACCGGCTTGTGCTGGTTCTGGTTGCTCTCCTCGGTGTCGAGCCCGAGGACGCGGATCTTGAACAGCCGGTCTTCGGCCGTGATGCGCAGCGTGTCGCCGTCCGTCACCTTCTCGATGACACCGTCCAGTGAAAAGCCCATGTCAAATGCCTCCCGATCAATACCGGAAGGCTAGGCCGGGCCGTGTGAGTCGCGCAATAGGCGAGTTGGGCTATGCCTCCATCGCCTCAAGCTCGTCGATCATGCCGGAGATCATCGACAGGCCCTTGTCCCAGAAGGCCGAGTCGGTGGCGTCGAGGCCGAACGGGGCCAGCAGCTCCTTGTGGTGCTTGGATCCGCCTGCCTTGAGCATCTCGAAGTATTTCTCCTGAAAGCCCGGGTCGCCCTCCTGGTAGACGGCGTAGAGCGCGTTCACCAGGCCGTCGCCGAAGGCATAGGCATAGACGTAGAACGGCGAGTGGACGAAATGCGGGATATAGGCCCAGAACGTCTCGTAGCCGTCCATGAACTCGAATGCCGGGCCGAGGCTTTCGGCCTGCACCGACATCCACAGCGCGTTGATGTCGTCGGGCGTCAGCTCGCCGCGCGCGCGGGCGTCGTGGAGCTTGCACTCGAAGTCGTAGAAGGCGATCTGGCGGACCACGGTGTTGATCATGTCCTCGACCTTGCCGGCCAGCAGCACCTTCTTCTCGGCGTCGTCCTTGGCCTCGTCCAGGAGCTTGCGGAAGGTCAGCATCTCGCCGAAGACGGAGGCGGTTTCGGCCAGGGTGAGCGGCGTGGAGGACAGAAGCTCGCCCTGGCCCGCCGCGAGCCGCTGGTGGACGCCGTGGCCCAGCTCGTGCGCCAGCGTCATCACGTCGCGCGGCTTGCCCAGGTAGTTGAGCATCACGTAAGGATGCACGTCGGTCACGGTGGGGTGGGCGAAGGCGCCCGGCGCCTTGCCGGGTTTCACGGCGGCGTCGATCCAGCCCTTGTCGAAGAACGGCTCCGCCAGTTCAGCCATCTTCGGATCGAAGCCGGAATAGGCGTCCATCACCATGCCGCGGGCCGTGGGCCAGTCGACGGTGCGCTGCTCCTCCATCGGCAGGGGCGCGTTGCGATCCCAGACCTGCAGCGTGTCGAGGCCGAGCCACTTGCGCTTCAACTCGTAGTAGCGGTGCGACAGCTTGGGATAGGCCTTGACCACCGCGTCGCGCAGCGCCTCGACCACCTCGGGCTCGACCTGGTTGGCGAGGTGGCGGCCGTATTGCGGGGTGGGCATGTTGCGCCAGCGGTCCTCGATCTCCTTCTCCTTGGCCAGCGTGTTGTGGACGCGGGCGAAGAGGCCGAGGTTCTCGGCGAAGACGCGGGCGAGTTCGCGGGCGGCGGCCTCGCGCTTGGAACGGTCCTGTTCGGTGAGGTAGTTGAGCGTGCCCTCGATGCCGTGGACCTCGCCGTCGACGGTGAATTCGAGCCCGGCGATCCATTCGTCGAACAGCTTGTTCCACGCGGTGGCGCCGACGACGGACTGGTCGTGCAGGAAGCGTTCCAGCTCGTCCGACAGCTGGTGCGGGCGCATCAGGCGCAGGCGGTCGAAGATCGGCTTGTAGCGGGCGAGGTCGGCGTTGGCCTCGAACAGCGCGTCGAGTTTCTCGTCGGGGATGCGGTTGAGCTCCAGGCTGAAGAACACCAGCGGCGTGGAATAGGTGGTGATCTTGTCCTGGCAGTCGGAGAGGAACTTGGCGCGTTCCGGGTCGGTCGTCTGCTGATAGTAGCGCAGGCCGGCGAAGGACATGATGCGGCCGGTCACCATGTCGATCGTCTCGTGCCGCAGGACGCAGTCGAGCATCTCCTCGGCGGTCAGATCGGCCAGCTTGCCCTCGTAATCGGCGGCGAATTTCTCGCAGGCCTCTTCCAGCCAGTCCATGTCGCGCTTCAGCTCCGGCGCGTCGGGGCTGGCGTAGAGGTCGGTGAGATCCCATTCGGGCAGGTCGCCGAGATCCTTGCCGCCGCCGGCGGAGGCGTTGGCGTCGAAGACGGGGGTGGGCAGTTGCATGGGCGCTCCTTCGCGGCTGGTCCGCGAGACATAGGCCGGGGACGGGGGGTGTTTCAAGAATGGCCCGGGCGGAAAGGCGCGGGGGCGCCTGCTTGACGTTAGCGTCGCTTGAACGGGTCTGCGCGATGGACGACAGTGCCGGGGGGATGACATCGGGAGGAGCCAATGGCGAAGATCAGCGACTACATGGTCGTCTGGACGGTCTATCGTGCCGAGCGCGAGGAGAATGCCGAATACGACCGCCTGGCCACGATGGTGCGCCAGCGGATCGCGGAGGGCTGGCAGCCGCACGGGTCCATGTCGATGCTGGTCAAGGGCGACCAGCTTCTGGTGGCGCAGCCGATGGTCCGCGAAGAGGGCTGAGCGGGCGGCGCCGGGGACCAGTGCGGCCCGGGCGCTGCCGCACGTT
Source organism: Psychromarinibacter sediminicola (assembly GCF_029168335.1). Taxonomy (GTDB): domain Bacteria; phylum Pseudomonadota; class Alphaproteobacteria; order Rhodobacterales; family Rhodobacteraceae; genus Psychromarinibacter; species Psychromarinibacter sediminicola. The sequence continues at coordinate 66,699 of NZ_JARGYC010000012.1, read as the reverse complement.
CGCGCGGTGGTCGGGTCGACATGTGCGCCTGCGCACATCGTCCGCGCCGCCATCGGTGTTTTCCGGGCGCCGCCGGTGCGTCATATCGGCCGCTGACGCGGGGGGAGCCTCCGCCCGGAAAACGAAAGGATCCGAACGTCATGTCGAACATCGCGAGTTACGCGGCGCCGGTGTCGCGCCTGCTTCTGTCCTCTATCTTCATCCTGTCGGGCCTGCAGAAGATCGGCGGCTATGCCGGGACGCAGGGCTATATGGAGGCGATGGGCGTGCCCGGCGCGCTGTTGCCGCTGGTCATCCTGGTCGAGGTCGGGGCCGGCCTGGCGCTGCTGGTCGGCTGGCAGGCGCGGATCGCGGCCTTCCTGCTGGCGGGCTTCGCGCTGTTGTCGGGGCTTCTGTTCCACCTGATCCCGAGCTTCGGGATGGAGGCGGCCGCCGCGCAGGGCGAGATGATCAGCTTCATGAAGAACGTCGCGCTGGCCGGCGGGCTGGGCATGGTCGTGGCGCTGGGCGCCGGGCCGCTGGCCTTCGACCGCGGCCCGCGGGCGGTGCCGGCGGAGTAGGCCGGTCAGCCATAGGCCGCGAGCATCTGTTTGAGGTCGCCGAGGGTATTCGCCTCGGCGGCCTTTTTGTCGTGGCGCCAGCGGGCCATGCGGGGGAAGCGCAGGGCGAGGCCGGACTTGTGACGGGTCGAGGCCTGGATGCCCTCGAAGTGGATCTCGAAGACGTGCTCGGGGGTCACCGCGCGGACCGGGCCGTAGCGTTCCAGCGTGTTCTTGCGGACCCAGGCGGTGATCTGGCGGAACTCGGCGTCGGTCAGGCCGGAATAGGCCTTGGTGAAGGGGACGAGCGTGTCGCCGTCCCAGACGGCGAAGGTGAAGTCGGTGAACAGGTTCGCGCGCCGGCCGTGGCCCTGTTGCGCGTAGATCATCACCGCGTCGACGGTCAGCGGGTCGACCTTCCATTTCCACCAGTCGCCCTTGGTGCGGCCGACGCGGTAGGGGCTGTCGAGGCGTTTCAGCATCAGCCCCTCGGCGCCGATGTCGCGGGCGCGGGCGCGGGTGTCGGCGAGGATTTTCCAGGTGTCGGCGGCGAGGCGGGGCGAGAGGCGGATGGGGGCGTCGGCGGGCAGGCTTTCGACGAGGGTGTCGAGGAGCGCACGGCGGTCTTTCAGGGGCGTGGCGCGGATGTCGCCGCCCTGCCATTCCAGGAGGTCGTAGGCCTTCAGGATCACCGGCGCCTCGGCGAGGAGCTTCTTCGGGACGGTCTTGCGGCCGATGCGCTTCTGCAGCGCGGCGAAGGGGAGCGGGGCGTCGTCGGTCCAGGCCAGGATCTCGCCGTCGATCACGGTGCCGTCGGGGACGAAGTCGCGGGCGGCGGCGAGTTCCGGGAAGCGGTCGGTCATCAGTTCCTCGCCGCGGGACCAGACGTGGTGCGTGCCGCCGCGCAGGATCAGCTGGCCGCGGATGCCGTCCCATTTGTGTTCGGCGAGCCAGTCGGTGACGGGGCCGAGGTCTTCGGGGTCGTCTTCGAGCTGGTAGGCGAGGAAGAACGGGTAGGGGCGCGACAGGTCCTCTTCCGGGTCGGGTTCGAGGACCAGGCGGCGGTAGGTGGTGGTGTCGGGCGACCAGTCGCCCATCAGGCGCAGCGCGAGGTCGGGCTCGTCGATGCCGGTGGCCCGGGCCAGCGCGCGGGTCATCAGCGTGCGCGAGACGCCGACGCGGAAGCCGCCGGTCAGGAGCTTGTTGAACAGGAAACGTTCGGAGGCGTCGAGCCGGTCCCAGGCGGCGTCGATCAGGGCGCGGCGGTCGGGCTCTTCCAGCGTGGGCAGGCGGCGGATCTCGGTGATCCAGTGGGTCAGCGAGTGGTCGGATTCGGTACGGTTCGGCGGCAGGACGAGGGCGATGGTCTCGGCGAGGTCGCCGACGATGGCATAGGACTCTTCGAACAGCCATAGCGGGATTTTTGCGGTATCCGACGCCCATTCGCGCAGAATCGTGGCATTCACCGTGCGCTTGGGGCGGCGGCCGGAAAGGAGCGCGATGGTCCAGAGACGGTCGGGTTCGGGCGCTTCGGAGAAGTAGTCGGCCAGCGCGGCCACCTTGGCGGTGGTGCGGGTGGTCTGGTCGAGCCGGGTGAACAGGGCGGCGAAGCGTTTCATTGCGCGGGCAAAATTCTTGGGAAGAATTTTGGTCGGATCGTTCGAACGATCCGGGCCGGAATTTTTCCAAAATTCCGGGCGTGGATGTAGCGTGGGGTCATGCCGCATCTTCCGCGTCGGGGGTGTCGAGGCTTTCGCCCTCGAACTCGGTGTCCACGACCTGGGCGTCGTAGCCCTGATCCTCCAGCCAGCGGCGGAACTGCGCCGTGTAGCCGTGGGTGACGAAGACGCGTTCGGCGCCGGTGTCGCGGATCGCGGCGTTCAGCCCGTCCCAGTCGGCATGGTCCGACATCACGAAGCCGCGGTCGGCGGCGCGGCGGCGCCGGACGCCGCGCAGGCGCATCCAGCCGCTGGCGAAGGCGGCGGAGGTCTGGCCGAAGCGGCGCATCCAGGTCGTGCCGAGGCCGGACGGCGTGGACAGGACCAGCGCGTTCGGGTGGTCCTTCGGATCGGTCTCGGGCGTGACGCGGATGGTGTCGGGCAGCGCGAGGCCCTGGGCGCGGAGCACCTCGTTCACGGTCTCGACGGCACCATGGGTGAGGATCGGGCCGATCGACGGGTCGAGGCAGGCCAGCAGGCGCTGGGCCTTGCCGAGGGCGTAGGCGCCGAGGACCGGGGTGCGGCCCTGGGCGAGCGTGGCGGCCCACCAGGCGTTGATCTCGGCGGCGATCTCGGCCTGGGGGGCCCATTTGAAGACCGGCAGGCCGAAGGTGCATTCGGTGACGAAGGCGTGGCATTTCACCGGCTCGAAGGGCTCGGACAGCCCGTCGGGCTCGGTCTTGTAATCGCCGGAGACGACCCAGACCTCGCCGCCGACCGCCACCCGGATCTGCGCCGAGCCGGAGACGTGGCCGGCGGGGTGGAAGGAGACCGTGGCGTCGCCGATCCGGCGGGTCTCGCCGTAGGGAATGGTGTCGAGGGCGATGTCGCCGAGGCGGTGGCGGATGACCGGGGCGGCCGTTTCGGTCGCGAGATAGTGCGCGTGGCCGGGACGCGCATGATCGGCGTGGCCGTGGGTGATCAGCGCCCGGTCGACGGGGCGCCAGGGGTCGATGTGAAAGCCGCCTGCGGGGCAGTGGATGCCCTCGGGCGTGAAGGTGAGCACGGCCATGGGGCGAAGATAGCGGGCCGGGGCGGGGCGTCCAACGCCCGCCGCGGCGATGGCCGGGCGGGGGAAAGCGTGTATGATGGCGGGACGGGCGCGGCGGCTGCCTAATCCTTGGGCAGCCGGGCCGGCGCCGTCGCGGCGGGGTGCGGGAAAGCTTGAACTTCGCGGGCCGCCGGTGAAGAGTGAGATGCATGAGCAAGGCCGCAGACCCCCGCTATTTCAACGAGATGGAGGACGGCGGTGCGGTGCGCGCGCCCTATGCCGGTCTGCAGGACTGGATGCAAGACATGCCGGTCGAGCTGCGCACGCTGAAGCAGCACGAGGCGGAAAAGCTGTTCCGCCGGATCGGCATCACCTTCGCCGTCTACGGCGAGGGGGGCGATCCGGACCGGCTGATCCCGTTCGACATGTTCCCGCGCGTGTTCTCGGCCGACGAGTGGCGCAAGCTGGAGCGCGGCATCAAGCAGCGGGCGCGGGCGCTGAACGCCTTTCTTTGCGACGTCTACGGGCGCGGCGAGATCGTGCGGGCGGGGCGGATCCCGGACAAGCTGGTCTACACCAACGAGGCCTACGAGAAGGCGGTGGTGGGGATCATGCCGCCCAAGGGCGTCTACAGCCAGATCGTGGGGATCGACCTGGTGCGGGTGGGGCCCGACGAGTTCTATGTGCTGGAGGACAACTGCCGGACGCCGTCGGGCGTGTCCTACATGCTGGAGAACCGCGAGATCATGATGCGGATGTTCCCGCAGCTGTTCCAGAAGAACCGGATCGCGCCGGTGGAGGGCTATGCCCGGGCGCTGAAGCGGACGTTGCACTCGGTCGCGCCGAAGAAATGCGACGGCGAGCCCTGCGCGGTGATCCTGACGCCGGGGCATTTCAACAGCGCCTATTACGAGCACACTTTCCTGGCCGACATGATGGGGCTGGAACTGGTGGAGGGGCAGGACCTGTTCGTCGAGGGCGATTTCGTCTGGATGAAGACCACCGAGGGCCCGCAGAAGGTGGACGTGATCTACCGGCGGATCGACGATGCCTTCCTGGATCCTTTGTGCTTCCGGCCGGACTCGATGCTGGGGGTGCCGGGGCTGATGAACGTGTACCGCTCGGGCGGGGTCACGATCTGTTCGGCGCCGGGGGCCGGCGTGGCCGACGACAAGGCGATCTATACCTATGTGCCCGAGATGGTGCGGTTCTATCTGGGCGAGGAGCCGATCCTGCGGAACGTGCCGACCTGGCAATGCGCGCGGCCGGACGAGCGCAAATACGTGCTGGAGCATCTGCCGGAGCTGGTGGTGAAGGAGGTGCACGGCTCGGGCGGGTACGGGATGCTGGTGGGGCCGAAGTCGACCGAGGGCCAGATCGAGGCGTTCCGGTCGAAGATCGAGGAGCGGCCGGAGAACTATATCGCGCAGCCGACGCTGGCGCTGTCGACCTGTCCGTCCTTTGTCGAGGAGGGCGTGGCACCGCGGCATGTGGACCTGCGGCCGTTCTGCCTGGTGGGCGAGGAGATCGAGCTGGTGCCGGGCGGGCTGACGCGGGTGGCGCTGAAGGAAGGGTCGCTGGTGGTGAACTCGTCGCAGGGCGGCGGGGTGAAGGATACCTGGGTGCTGGCGGAATGACGGGGCGATCGGGAGAGGGCGTGGTGTCTGGGGGAGAGGGGTTTGGTCTCTCGCTGACCTTCCGCCTGACGCCCTCCATGACCCAACTGCTTACCCCCTCCCTAGCCCTCCCCCTGGCAGGGGGAGGGGATATGGTGCGCTGGCCGCGGGGGGCGTGCGTCGGGGCGGAGGGCTGTCCATGCTGAGCCGGACGGCGGAGAACCTGTTCTGGATCGGGCGCTACCTGGAGCGGGCGGAGGCGAATGCGCGGCTTCTGGAAGTGGGGGCGCGGAATGCGCTTTTGCCCAATATCGGCGGCGGCTATCGCAACGAATGGGAGAGCGTGCTGGTGGCCGGCGGCACCTATGCCGCCTTCCGCGAGAAATACGGCGACGCGGTGCAGCGCAACATCGAAAGCCACATGTTCTTCGACAAGGACAACCCGTCTTCGATCCTGTCCTGCGTCACCGCGGCCCGCGAGAACGGGCGCATCGTGCGCACCGCGATCACCGGGCAGGTCTGGGACGCGCTGAACGGCGCCTTCCAGGAGATCCGCGAGATGCAGCGGACCGAGCGCAGCCAGCTGCCGCTGGCCGATCTGACCGACTGGACGATGCGCACCGCCGCGCTGGTGCGCGGCGCGACGCAGGTGTCGATGCTGCGCAACGACGGGTTCCAGTTCCTGCGGCTGGGCTATGCGGTGGAGCGGGCCGACAACACGGCGCGGCTGCTCGACGTGAAATACTACGTGCTGCTGCCGGAGGTGACCTATGTGGGCACCGGGCTGGACAACTATCAGTGGACCACGCTGCTTCGGGCGCTGAGCAGCTACCGGGCGTTCAACCATGCCTATGGCGGCGAGATCACCGCATGGAAGATCGCCGAGTTCCTGATCCTGAACACGCAATGCCCCCGGTCGCTTCTGTCCTGCGTCTCCGAGGTCAACGAGAGCCTCGACGTGCTGGCGCGGGCCTATCACCGGACGACCGGCGCGCAGACCGAGGTGCGCGGCATGCTGGGCGAGCTGGCCGAGGCGCGGGTGGACGATATCCTGCGCGAGGGGCTGCACGAGTTCCTGCAGCGGTTCATCGACCGGACCCGGCGGCTGGCCGAGGCGATCCGGGCGAGCTATCTGACGGGGCGGATCGCATGAGGCTGAGCGTGTCGCACCGGACCACCTATCGTTTCGCCGAGCCGGTGCGCGACCTGGTGCAGAGCCAGCGCCTGCAGCCGGCCGATTGCGAGAACCAGCGGGTGGTGGACTGGTCGGTCCGCGCCGAGGGCGGCCAGATCGGCGCCGGGTTCCGCGACGGGGCCGGCGACTGGGTGCAGACGCTGTCGATGCGCGGCTGGGTCAGCGGGCTGACCGTCGAGGTCGCGGGCGAGGTCGAGACGGCCGATCTGAACGGGGTGCTGCGCGGGCATCGCGAGACGGTGCGGCCGCCGGTCTATCTGCGCCACAGCCGGGCCACCCGGCCCAGCACCGGCCTGCGGCGCCTGGCGGAGGCGGCGGTGGCGGGCGAGGAGACGGGGCTGGGCCGCGCGCATGCGCTGGCGCGGACGGTGACGGAGACGATCGTCTACAGCCCCGGCGAGACCGATGCCGCGACCACCGCGGCGGAGGCGCTGGAGCATGGCTACGGCGTCTGCCAGGACCAAACCCATGTGCTGATCGCCGCGGCGCTGACCTTGGGGATCCCGGCGCGCTATGTCGCGGGCTACCTGTTCTCGGAAGGCGGCGACGCGATGGCCGAGGCGAGCCATGCCTGGGCGGAGCTGTTCCTGGAGGGGCTGGGCTGGGTCGGGTTCGACCCGGCGAATGCCTGCTGCCCGGATGCGCGCTATATCCGGCTGGGCTCGGGCTTCGACGCGGTGGACGCGGCGCCGATCCGGGGCGTGGCGCAGGGTGTGGCGACGGAATATCTTGACGTCGAGGTGAACGTCGCGCAGGTCCAGCAGCAGTAGCGGAACGGGGAACGGGGCACGGGCCGGGACATGACCTATTGCGTGGGGCTTCTTCTGGATGCCGGCATCGTGATGCTGTCCGACACCCGGACCAATGCCGGGCTCGACAACATCTCGACCTATCGCAAGATGTTCCTGTTCGAGGAGCCGGGCGAGCGGGTGATCGGCATTCTCACCGCCGGGTCGCTGAGCGTGACGCAGACCGCGCTGGCGCGGCTGGACGAGGCGGCGAAGGACCGCAGCCCGGACGCGGGCGATTCGATCCTGACGGCCGAGACGATGCTGCGGGTGGCCGAGATCGTGGGCGACACGCTGGCCGAGGTGTCCAGCGACATCGCCTCGCGGATGACCGCCGGCGCGGAGCGCGCGAGCGCCAGCATGGTGGTGGCCGGGCAGCGGCGCGGCGGGGCGATGCGGCTGTTCCTGATCTATCCCGAGGGGAATTTCATCGAGGCCACGCGCGACACGCCGTTCCTGCAGATCGGCGAGCACAAGTACGGCAAGCCGATCCTGGACCGCGTGGTGCGGCCGGAGACCTCGCTGGCGGATGCGCAGAAGGCGGTGCTGCTGAGCATGGATTCGACGCTGCGGTCGAACCTGTCGGTGGGGATGCCGCTGGATCTGGCGGTGATCGAGCGCGACGCCTGCCGGGTCACCGATCAGCGACGGATCGAGGCGCAGGACGAGGGCTTCCGCCGGATGTCCGAGGCCTGGAGCCAGGCGCTGCGGGATTCGTTCCAGCGGATCGAGATCTGAGCGGCGGCTGGCATATGGCCGCGCTGCCGCGCGACGCTTTTTTCCGCCCGTGGGGAGGTGTCGCGCCGTGGCGGGGGTGGTCTCCTGTGGCGCTGTCGGGCGTGCGTATTTTTCAACGAGAAGAAGCCCGGGGGGCGGTCGTTGCGGGCCGGTGAGTGCGAGGACCATGGCGGTTTCGGCGCTGGTGGTGGCTTCGCCCTTGGCGCCGGTGTGCCGGGGCCGGCGTGGTCGCGTGGGGCGCGGGGCGGATTGCGTATTTGGAACGAGAAGAGGCCCAGGGGGACGGCGTCAGGGGCCGGTGATCTGGAAGACCATGGTGACCTCGGCGCTGATGGTGACCTCGCCTTCGGCGACGGGGACCGGGGCGGCGGCCGCGGCGCGCATCATCTCGGGGCGGCCGGAGCCGGGCGATTCGTTGAATTCGAGCACCGGGCCGAGGGTGAGGCCGGCGGCGTCGGCGAAGAGTTCGGCCTTGTGCATCGCGTCGGCCACGGCGCGGCGGCGGGCCTCGTCGCGGGCGGGGGCCGGATCCTGCAGGTCGAAGCGCAGGCCGCGGAAGGTGTTGGCGCCGGCATCGAGGACGGCGCCCAGCACCGCGCCCAGGCGGTCGAGATCGCGCAGTTTCGCGGTGACGATGTTGGTGGCGCGGAAGCCGGTGATGCGCTCTCCCTCCGTGGTGGAGGCGCTGGACCGGATCGGCGAGAGGGTCAGTTCGCCGGTCTGCACGTCGGTGTCGGCGAGGCCGGCGGCGGCCAGCGTGTCGAGGATGCCGGCGGTGGCGGCGGAGGCCGCATCCATGGCGCGGGCGGGCTCCTTCGCCTCGGTCGTGACGCCCAGGGTCAGCACCGCCATGTCGGGGGGCTGGGCCACCTGGCCCTCGCCGGTGACGGTGAGGCGGTGGGGCGGCTCCTGCGCCGCGGCGGGCAGCACGAACAGAACGGTCAGCAGCAGAGCGAGGGCGCGCATGGTCGAGGGCCTTTCACGATTGCGGCAACTGTCGGGTGTTGCGGGCGGCGTCGCAAGGTCGCGGGCGGGTGTTTTGCTTTATCTCGGCGGTTTGTTGCTTTAAACAGCCCTCCACACGGGAGCGCGACTCCCACGCGCCTCCCCGACATATTATAGACGGCACGCATGAAACCCAGTTTCGCCCTGAACCTCTCGCATGACGGAATCAGCCTTTTGCACCGGGCCCAGGCCGGCTGGCTGAGCGTGGGCGACGTGTCGCTGGATGCGCCCGATCTGGTCGACGAGCTGGTGGTTCTGCGGCGCACGGCGGCGGATCTGGAAGCGGAGGGTATGACCACCAAGCTGGTGATCCCGAACTCGCAGATCCTCTATGTCGAGGTGGACGCGCCGGGGCCGAGCCGGGCGGACCGGATCGCGCAGATTCGCGACGCGCTGGTGGGGTTGACGCCGTACGATCCGAGCGATCTGGTCTTCGACTGGAAGATGAAGAAGGGCAAGGCGCAGGTCGCCGTGGTCACGCGCGCGACGCTGGCCGAGGCGGAGACCTTCGCGACCCAGTACCGGTTCAACCCGGTCTCCTTCGTCGCGATGCCGGCGAAGGGGGAGTTCGACGGCGAGCCGTTCTTCGGCCCGACGCGGCATGCGGCGCGGCTGCTGGAGGGCGGCGAGACGGTCGAACCGGACAAGCGGCGGATCGAGGTTCTGGGCAAGCTGGGCGACGCGCCGGAGCCGGCGGAGGCGTCGGCGCCGAAGCCGCGGCGGGGGCGCGGGGGCGCGGCGGTGGCGGCCGTCGAAGAGGCGGAGGCCGCGCCTGGCGATCCGGTGCCGGGCGGGGCCGGGCCGGAGCACGAGGCGGCGACGGAGGCCCCAGAGGCCGCGGAGGGCGGCGTGGTCTTCTCGCATTCCCAGGCCGCGCCGGACGACAGCGAGGCTACGGCGGAGCCCGAGCCGGAGGTGCCGCTGTCCTTTGCGTCGCGCCGGGGCGCTGCGGCGCATGTCAACGGTCATGCCGTGCCGCCGGCCGCTGCCGCGCCGGCGCCCGAAGCGCCGCCCGCCGGGCCGAAGGTGGAGGATCTGCCGCCGGTGGAGAGCCGCCCCGCCGTGCGGGTTGCGCCGCCGGAGAACGAGGCCGCTGCGCCCGAGACCACGTCGCCCGAGAGCGCTGCGCCCGAGGGCGCCGACGACGCGCCTTCCGCCGGGGCCGCGCCGGAGGAGAGCGCCCCGGGGCCGCGCCGGGTGCCGCCGGTGAAGCGGGTCAACGGCGCGCCGCTGCCGCCGCCGGTGAAGATCACGCCGCGCTCGACCGATCCCGCCTCGCCCGCCGCCCGCGCGGCGGCCGTCAATCCGGAGGCGCCGGAACTGGCGAAGAAGGCCGACCCGGTGATGGACATGGCCGCCGACACCGCGTTGGGCGCTGCGGTGCCGGAGCGCAAGGGGCGCGGCCGGCTGGCGGACACGCTGGGGCGGATGAGCGGCCGGGACAAGGCGGCGCGCGAGAGCTCGGCCGCCGAGGAGATGGCGACGGCGCTGAAGGGGCCGGCGACGACCTTCGACCGGCCCTCGGCCCCGCCGTCGAAGCCGGAAAAAGCGCGGCCGGTCACGGCGACCGAGGCCGATGCGATGACGGTGTTCGGCGCGCGCGGGCAGGTGCCGCCGCGGGCGCGTCCGCGCTTCTTGGGCGCGGCGCTGACGCTCATCGTGCTGCTGGCGCTGGCGGCGGTGGCGCTGTGGTCGACCTGGCTCATGGACGACGTCGCCTCGGGCTGGTTCGGGCTCGGCGACGAGCCGGCGGTGACCGAAGCGGAAGAGCCGGCGCCGGTGATCGTGCCCGACACGCTGACCCCGGCGACCGAGCCGGAGCCGGAGATCGCCGGCCTGCCGGACGGGGCCGAGCCGGATGCGGCGGGTGCGGGGTCGGAGGCGGCTACGGAGGCGCCGGCCGAGGATACGCCGCCGGTCGAGCCGTCGGTGCCGCTGCCGGGGATCGAGGTGACGGCGCTGCAGCCGGAGCCCGACGAGACGCCGCCCGTCGCGCCGGACGCGCCGCGGGTCGAGACGGAGGGCGCCGCGACGCCGCCCGCCGCGCCCGAGGAGACGCCGCCGGCGGTCACCGGGGCGGGCGATACGCCGCCGGAGCTGGCCGCGGCGTCCCCGGCGCTTCCCGAGACGCCCGGGATCGACACCAGCGCGGCGGAGCCGCCCGCCGTGCCCGAGGCGCCGGCGGAGGATACTGCGGCGGGGGCTTCCGGCGCCACGTCGCTGGACGACACGCCGCCCTCCGACATCGCGACGATCGCGCCGGAACTGGCCGACAGCGCCGCGCCGAGCAGCGACATCACCGCCCCTGCCGATGGCGGCGCGGCGCCGGACGAGCTGGAGATCGTCCGGCTGGACGCGCCGCCCGCCTCCGAGGACGCGCCGCAGGCGGAGGTCTCGGCCCCGGCGCCGACGCAGGTGGCGCCGCCGACGCCGGCGGAGGCCGAGGCGATCTACGAGCGGACCGGGGTATCAGTGCTGGCGCCGCCGGCGATAGACAGCCCCGGCATCGACCGGATCGACGGCACCGTGCTGTCCTCGGCCGACGTGGCGCTGGCCGAGCCGGCGGAGCGGGGGCTGCCCGAGGCGGAGGCGCTGGTGCCCGAGGCGCCGACGCCGGCGACGGCTGGGCGGCCGCCGCTGCCGCTGGTCGAGTTCGATCTGGACGCGCGCGGGCTGGTGCGGGCGACCGAGGAGGGCGCGCTGTCGCCCAAGGGCGTGATGGTCTATCGGGGCGAGCCCTCGGTGGTGCCGCCGCCGCGTCCGGGCACCGAGCCGCCGGTGGACGATAGCCAGCTGCGCGAGGCGCCGGGTCTGGAGACGCCGGCCGAAGAGACCGAGCTGGCGGTCGAGACGCCGGCCGAAGCGCCGCCGCTGCGGCCGGAAGAGATCGTCGAGGCCGCGGCGCCGCCGGCGGAGGAGGCCGGCGCGGCGCCCGAGGGCGAAGCGGCCGCCGCCGCGGCGGAGGAGACCGCCGCGCTGGATCCCGAGAGGGTGTCCGACCTGGCGCCGATCCTGGACGAGAGCGACCTGGCCGAGGCCGAGGAGCGGGCCCGCTTCGGCGGCCTGACGCGCGAGGAACTGGCCGCGATCCGGCCGACGGAACGGCCGGGGGAGGCGACCGTCGAGCTGGCCGCGGCGACGCCCGCGGACACGGCCGGCACGGCGGGCGACGGTCCCGCGGCGGAAACGGAGGCGGAAACGGAGGCCGTGCCGGAGCCGGATCCGGACGATCCGCTGATCGACTACGCCGATGTGGTGCCGCCGCTGCGCCCGGGCACCGAGGTGCCGGGGCGGGGGGACAACAACCCGTCGCTGGCGGGCGAGTTGCTGGAGGAAGAGACCGCCGCGCTGGACGGCGAGGCGGAGGCCGCGGTCGAAGAGCAGACGTTCGAGGATGCCACCGAGCTGGCCGTGGCCGCCTCGCTGACGCCGGCCACCCGCCCGGCGGGCTTTGCCTCGGTGGTGCAGGCGGCGCTGGACGAGGCGGCCACCGCGCCGGCCCCACCGCAGGAGGAGACGGCGGCGAACGATCCGACGCCCGACGTCTCGGTCCCGGTCCGGGCGCCCGAGATCCCCACCAGCGCCTCGGTCGCCGCCACGGCGACGGACGAGAACGCGCTGCGGCTGAACCGGGTGAACCTGATCGGCATCTACGGCTCGGCCAGCAACCGCCGGGCGCTGGTGCGGCTGGCCTCCGGCCGCTACGTGAAGGTGCAGGTGGGCGACGAGGTGGATGGCGGCCAGGTGGCGGCCATCGGCGACGACCGGCTGAGCTATGTCAAGCGGGGCCGGACGATCACGCTGACCCTGCCCACGAGCGGCTGATCCGCGGGCGGGCCGCTGCCGAAAGGCGCGCTGCCGCGCAAGATATTTTCTGCGAACGGCGCCGTGTCGCCCCTGTTCGAAGGCTCTCGCGAACGCACGCCGGGACGGGGCGCGCGCGTGGCGGGCCCCGTCCCGGGTGGTCTTCCGCGAGTGGAAGCTATTCCGCGGCGGTGTCCTCTTTCAGCACGCCGCGTTCGATCTGGTCCTGTTCGATGGATTCGAAGAGCGCCTTGAAGTTGCCCTCGCCGAAGCCGTCGTCGCCCTTGCGCTGGATGAACTCGAAGAAGATCGGGCCGATCACGGTCTTCGAGAAGATCTGCAGGAGGATCTTGGTCTCGCCGCCATCCACGACGCCCTCGCCGTCGATCAGGATGCCATGCTTCTGCATCCGGTCGAGCGGTTCCTCGTGCCCCTGCACGCGGTCGTAGCTCATCTCGTAATAGGTCCGCGGCGGGGTGGGCATGAATTTCAGCCCCTTCTCGGCGATGGCGTCGACCGAGTCGTAGATCCCGTCGGTGCCCACGGCGATGTGCTGGATGCCCTCGCCGTTGTAGCGCTTGAGGTATTCGACGATCTGCCCGGTCTCGCCGCGGTCCTCGTTGATCGGGATGCGGATGCGGCCGCAGGGCGAGGTCAGCGCGCGGCTGGTCAGCCCGGTATACTTGCCCGAGATGTCGAAGAAGCGGATCTCGCGGAAGTTGAACAGGTCGCCGTAGAAGCCGAACCACTTGTCCATGTTGCCCTTGTGGACGTTGTGGGTCAGGTGGTCGAGGTAGTAGAAGCCGACGCCCTCGGGCTTGGACTGCCGGATCCAGTCGAACTCGCCGTTATAGGGCGAGGTCTCGTAATAGTCCTCGATGAAGTAGATCAGCGAGCCGCCGATGCCGCGGATCGCGGGGACGTCCATCGTCTTGCCGTCGTCCTCGTAGGGCTCGGCGCCCTTGGCGACCGCGTGGTCGAAGGCGTGCCGCGCGTCCACCACGCGCCAGGCCATCGACGGGGCGCAGGGGCCGTGTTCCTCGACGAAGGCGCGGGCGTGGCTGCCCGGCTCGTCGTTGATCACATAGGTGATGTCGCCCTGCTGCCAGAGCTCGATCGCCTTGCTCTTGTGGTTGGCGACATGTTCATAGCCCATGCGGGCGAACAGCTCGCGCAGTTTTTCCGGTTCGGGATGGGCGAATTCGACGAATTCAAAGCCGTCGGTGCCGGCCGGGTTCTCGGCCGTGATCTCGGATTTCGGGCGGTCGTGCGGGAAGGGGCCCATGGGTGTTCCTCCTCTCCTTCATGATTCACCGGGAAATGTAGCGGCGCGGATGCAGGATTTCTGCGCATTCTGGTTCACAGTTTGCGCACGGGATGCGCGGGTTTGACGGAATTGGCCCGGAGGGTGCATCATTCCCGCATGGATCTGGACGACACCGACAAACGCCTTCTGGCGGCGCTGCAGGCGGACGCGCAGGCGACGGCGGAACAGCTGGGCGCGGTGCTCAACCTCAGCCCCAGCCAGGCGGGCCGCCGGCGCCAGCGGCTGGAGCAGGCGGGGTTCATCGAGCGCTACGCGGCGCGGCTGAACCCGAAGCGGCTGGGCCTGACCGTCCAGGCCTTCGTGCAGGTGCAGATGGCGACGCACGAGCCGGAGAAGGTGAAGGGCTTTACGCGAATCGTCGCGTTCCGGCCCGAGATCGTCAGCGCCTGGACGCTGACCGGCGAGGCCGATTACCTGCTGCGGGTCTATTGCGCCGACCTGACGGGGCTGAACGAGTTGATCCACCACGTGTTGTTGCCGCATCCGGCCGTGGCCCGGGTGCAGAGCCAGATCGTGATGGACCAGATCAAGGCGGACGCGCCGCTTCCGACCTGACGCCTTAAGACCCTGGCAAGGGATTACCGTTATGCGTGGTCGCGTCAGGTGCGGAGCTTGTTTTCATGGATACGGTCGAAAGCTGGGACAACGACATCGCCGAGTCGGTCGCGCCGGCGGGCGCAGAGGCCGGGGACGGCCCCGACACGGCGGAGGAGGCCGCCGGCGACGGGCCGCCCGATGGCGACACGTCCGGCGCGCGGTCCGGCGACGACCGCGCGCGCGCGGCGCGCCCGCAGCATGGCGAGGCGCCGTTCCAATTGGACGAGGTGTTCTTCTCGCGCACCGACGCGCGCGGCGTGATCCGGGCCGGCAACAACGTCTTCCGCCGGGTCGCGGATTACGACTGGGACGCGATGCTGGGCGCGCCGCACAAGGTCATCCGCCATCCCGACATGCCCAAGGGGCTGTTCTGGCTGTTCTGGGACAGGATCAAGCGCGGCGAGACGATCGGCGCCTATGTCAGGAATCGCGCCCGCGACGGGTTGTCCTATTGGGTCTTCGCCGTGGCGATGCCCTGCGGCGACGGCTATCTTTCGGCCCGGATCAAGCCCACGAGCGAGCTTCGCGACCAGGTGGAAGAGCTCTATGCCGAACAGGTCCGGCAGGAGCGCGACCAGGGCCTGAGCCCGCAGGACAGCGCCGCCTGGATGCAGGAGCGCATCGCGGCGATGGGGTTTCCCGACTATCCCCGCTTTGCCGCCCATGCGCTGAGCGAGGAACTGATGGCGCGCGACGCCGGGCTGGGGCTCGGCCAGGACCAGTGCATCGGCGGCTTCCGGACGATGCTGGACTGCGCCGAATCGCTGAAGTCGGAAACCGACATGCTGGTACGCGAATTCGCGATGACCGAGATCATCCCGCACAACATGCGCGTGATCGCCTCGCGGCTGGAGCCGAACGGCGGGCCGATCTCGACCCTGTCGACCAATTACGGCGGCATGTCGCGCGAGATGTCGCGCTGGTTCCAGACCAACGTTGTGGGCGAGAGCAGCAATTTCGGCTCGATCGAGGGCACGGTCAGCGAGAGCATGTTCATCGAATGCATGGTCCGGTTGCTGAACGAATGCGCCCGGCAGCTCGACACCGAGCGGCACGCGCTGGGGCCGGTCGACCTGAAGGCGGAGCGGGGCTACCTCGACGGGCTGGCCACCGATTACCGCGCGAAGGCGCGGGCGCGGCAGGATCAGCTGGCCGAGGAGACGCGCCGCATCCTGGACGCCTGCAAGAAGATGAACCGGCATATCCTGGGCCTGTCCACCACGCGGGTGATGTGCAAGATCGAGGGCGCGCGCCTCTACGAGGGGCGCGAAAGCCTCAACGACATCATCGGCGAGCTCAACGGTATCCAGCAGCGAATCCGCGCGAGCCTCGCCCGGATCGAGGATCTGAGCGGCACGATCCGCGGCCTGCTGACCTGACCGTCGGCGGCGGCCGGCCCGCAGGGCGCCGTGCCCATGGGCGCGGCGTGCCGGCCGCGCGGCCTTGTTGCGCAAAATGCGGCCGCGGGCGCAATTCTGGGCCCGACAAGGCTATCGGGCCGCCCGGCGGATGCTATAACCGCGCGCAGAGACCCCGCGATCTGCCCAACGTGAAAGCGCCGCCCCGATGGAAGGATTCCTGTTCCAGGCCACGATCTACCTTGCCACCACGGTCATCGCCGTGCCCATCGCGGCGCGGCTGGGGCTTGGGTCGGTGCTGGGCTATCTCGTGGCAGGGCTGCTGATCGGCCCGGTCTTTCATCTGGTGGGCGAGACCGGGGACCTTCAGCATTTCGCCGAATTCGGCGTCGTCATGATGCTGTTCCTGATCGGGCTGGAGATGGACCCCCGCGCGCTGTGGGACATGCGCGACCGGCTGCTGGGGCTGGGGGTGATGCAGATCCTGATCACCGTGGCGCTGATCGCCGCGGGCGCGGTGGCGCTGGGCCAGCCATTGGCCACGGGCCTCGCCATAGGCATGATCTTCGCCCTGTCCTCGACCGCGATCGTGCTGCAGACGCTGTCGGAGAAGGGGCTGATCCAGACCAGCGGCGGGCGGTCGGCCTTCTCGGTCCTGCTGACGCAGGATATCGCGGTGATCCCGATGCTGATCCTGCTGCCGCTCCTGGCCGCCGCGCCGCGGCCGTTCTTCAATCCCGACGGCTCGATGAACCGGCCGGCGAGCCCCGCGGTCCCGCACGGGGAGGGGGCCGGCGGCGACGGCCACGCGGCGGCGATGTCGCTGGTCGAGGGACTGCCGGGCTGGGGCGCGACGCTGGTGACGATGGCGGTGGTCGCGGCCGTGATCCTGGGCGGCATCTACCTGATCCGGCCGCTGTTTCACTTCATCCACACTGCGCGCCTGCGCGAACTCTACACCGCCTTCGCGCTTCTAATCGTGATCGGCGTCGCCTTCGTGATGACGCTGGTCGGCCTGTCGCCGGCGCTGGGGACCTTCCTCGCGGGGGTGGTGCTGGCCAATTCCGAGCTTCGCCACGAGCTGGAATCGAACATCGAGCCGTTCAAGGGCCTGCTGCTGGGCCTGTTCTTCATCACCGTGGGCGCGGGCATCAACGTGCAGATCTTCTTTGCGCAGCCGTTCCTGCTGATCGGCCTGACGCTGGCGATCATGGTGATCAAGGGCGTGGTCCTGTTCGGGCTGGGCCGGATGTTCAAGCTCCGGCGCCGCGACCAGTGGCTGTTCACGCTGGGGCTGGCGCAGGCGGGGGAATTCGGCTTTGTCCTGCTGTCGTTCTCGCAGCAGCAGGGGGTCTTGTCGGCGACGATGTCGCAGAACCTGCTTCTGATCGTGGCTCTGTCGATGCTGCTGACGCCGCTGATGTTCCTGGCGCAGGAGTTCCTGAGCCGCTGGGGGGCCGAGCCCGAGGACGGCCCGCGCGAGGACGACATCGGCGCCGAGGGGCCGATCATCATCGCCGGGATGGGGCGGTTCGGACAGGCCGTGAACCGGATGGTACAGATGTCGGGCTTCCGGACGACGGTGCTGGACAACAACCTGCAGACGATCCAGCTGATGCGGAAATTCGGCTTCAAGGGCTATTTCGGCGACCCGACGCGGCCGGATGTGCTGCGCGCGGCCGGGCTGATGGAGGCGAAAGTGCTGGTCGTGGCGCTGGACGGACGCGAGGCGGTCACACGGCTGGTGGCCTATGCGCGGCGCGAGCGACCGGACCTGCATATCGTGGCGCGGGCGCGCGACCGGGTGCATGTCTACCAGCTCTACCGCGCCGGGGCGAACGACATCGTGCGCGAGCTGTTCGATTCGTCCCTGCGCGCCGGACGCTACGTGCTGGAGAATATGGGGCTCACCGATTACGAGGCGGCCGAGCTGGAACGGACGTACTTCAAGTACGACCGGCAGGCGGTGCGTTCGCTGGCGGAGGTGTGGAAACCGGGCGTTCCGATCGACCAGAACCCCGAATACATCGAACGGACGCGGGAGCTGAACGCCGAACTGGAGGCGGCGCTGCTACGGCAGTCGGCGGAGGATTCGAAGGAAGCCAGCTGAGCGGGGGCACGATCTTGGAAAGATCGTGGGGCAGGATTTTGGGAAAATCCTGCCGGGAAAAATCTTTGGAAGATTTTTCCGTCTCCGGCGTCAGCCGCCGGAGACGCCGGCCTCGGCGAAGGTGGCCATGCCGGAATGGCAGGCCAGCGCCCCCTTGACCACGCCGATGGCGAGCGCCGCGCCCGAGCCTTCGCCGAGCCGCATGCCGAGCGACAGGAGCGGCTGTTTGCCGAGCGCGTCGAGCAGGCGGGCATGCGCGGTCTCGGCCGAAAGATGCCCGGCGACGCAATGATCGAGCGCGCCCGGCGCGGCGCGGTCCAACGTGGCGGCGGCGGCGCAGCAGATGAAACCGTCGAGGATGACGGGCACCCGCAGGTGCCGCGCGGCGAGGATCGCGCCCGTCATCGCCGCCAGTTCGCGGCCGCCGAGGCGGCGCAGAACCTCCAGCGGGTCGGGCAGGGCGTCGCGGTGGCGGTCGAGCCCCTCGGCGACGACGCGCGCCTTGAGGGCGAGCCCCTCGGCGTCCACCCCGGTGCCGCGGCCGACCCAGTCCTCGGCCGCGCCGCCGAACAGCCCGGCGGCGACGGCGGCGGCGGCGGTGGTGTTGCCGATGCCCATCTCGCCCGCGACCAGCAGGTCGGCGGCGGGATCGACCGCGTCCCATCCGGTGCGCAGCGCGGCGAGGAAGCCGGCCTCGTCCATCGCGGGCGCCGCGGTGAAATCGGCGGTCGGCGTGTCGAGCGACAGCTCGTGGACATCGACACGGGCGCCGAACGCCCGGCCCAGCTGGTTGATCGCCGCCCCGCCGGCGCGGAAGTTGGCAACCATCTGGGTGGTCACCTCGGCTGGAAAGGCAGAGACGCCGCGCGCCGCGATGCCGTGATTGGCCGCGAAGACGACGATCTGCGGCGCCCGCAGCCGCGGCCGGGCCTCGCCGCGCCAACCCGCGTACCACTGCGCCAGCTCCTCCAGCCGGCCGAGCGCCGCGGGGGGCTTGGTCAGCTGCGCATTGCGGTCGGCCGCGGCGACCTGTGCGTCCCGGTCCGGGCCGGGCAGGCTGGCGAGGGCGGCGCGGATCGAGGCGAGGTCGGCGGGAGTCGTCGGGGCCATGCGGGTCTCTCGTTGCGTGCGGTCGGGCTTTCGGTCTATCGGGTCGTGCATGGAGAGAACAGGGCGAAATCCGGCGCTGGCGGTCCCCGGCGATATCGGGACGGCGCTGGCACTGCTGACACGGTTGCCGCTGCCGGCGCTTGGGGGCGACCGGGGCGCGGCCGCGGCCTGGGCGTGGCCGCTCGCGGGGCTCGCGGTGGGGCTGATCGCCGCCGTTGCGGGCGGCATGGCGGCATGGCTGGGCTTGCCCGACGGCGTGACCGCCGGGCTGGTTCTGGCCGCGTCGGTCGTCGTGACGGGCGCGCTGCACGAGGACGGGCTGGCGGATGTGGCGGACGGGCTCTGGGGCGGAGCCGAGCCGGCGCGGCGGCTGGAGATCATGAAGGACAGCCGCATTGGCAGCTACGGCGTGATCGCGCTGGTGCTGTCCCTCGGCCTGCGCTGGGCGGCGCTGGCCGAGATCGTGGGCACGGGCGGCCTGGCGGCGTCAGTGCTGGCGGCGGCGATGCTGTCGCGGGCGCCGATGGCGGTGCTGATGGCCGAGCTGCCGCCGGCGCGGGCGGACGGGCTGTCGCGGCATGTGGGCCGGCCGGCGCGCGCCACGGTCGCGTTGGGCCTCCTGCTGGCGCTGGCGGCGGCGCTTGTGCTGCTGGGGGCCTACGGGCTGGCGGTCTGCGCGGTGACGGCGATGCTGGCGCTGGGCTGCGCCGCGATCGCGCGGGCGAAGCTCGGCGGGCAGACCGGCGACGTGCTGGGCGCCACCCAGCAGATCTGCGAGATCGCGGTCCTGGCGCTCTGCGCCGCGGCCGTGTGAGCCCGAGAAAAAGGCCAAAAAAAGGCCGCCGCCCGAAGGCGACGGCCCCACGACAGGAAACCTTGCGGCTCAGGCGGCGCGGGTGATCAGCACGTCGTCCACCTGCTTCTGCGCGGCGATCTCGTCGGAGCCGGAGACGGCCGCGACCTCGCGCGTCAGACGCTCCAGCGCGGCCTCGTAAAGCTGCCGCTCGGAATAGGACTGCTCGCGCTGGTCGTCGGTGCGGTGCAGGTCGCGCACGACCTCGGCGATCGCGATCAGGTCGCCCGAGTTGATCTTCTGTTCGTATTCCTGCGCCCGGCGCGACCACATGGCGCGCTTCACCTTCGCCTTGCCCTTCAGCGTCTTCATCGCCTGGCTGACGATGTCGGGCGTCGACAGCGAGCGCAGCCCGGCCTCGGTCGCCTTGTGCGTGGGCACGCGCAGGGTCATCTTGTCCTTCTCGAACGAGATCACGAACAGTTCCAGCTTGATGCCGGCGATCTCCTGCTCTTCGATCGACACGATCTGGCCGACGCCATGCGCCGGGTAGACCACGTAATCGTTCGGGCGGAATTCCATCTTCTTCGTCTTAGTCATGCAGCGTCCTTCCTCGGAAGGCCCGTCAGGGCCCGTGACGAAGCTCCCCGGCGCCCGGCTTTCCCCCAGAGAAATCCGGACAGTGGCGCCAAAAAAACCATCCTCAGGAACAGAGCCCCTGCGGGTGGCATCGGGTTACCAGCGTCGATATGACGAGAATATAGCAGAAAAACGCTCAGATTCAAAGCACCACACAGCCGGCGCCGGCCAAAAACATGCGTTTTCAGCGGCTTGACAATGCCGAATTTTGGATCCCGGCCGGCGAAACGTTACGTCAACGATGCTGACGTGCCGAATCGGGGCTTCAGCCGCCCTCGCCGGGATTTTCCGAGAAGTACTTCTCCAGCTTGCCGGATTCGCCGTCGCGCTCCTCGGCATCGGGCAGCGGATCCTTCTTGGTGATGATGACCGGCCACATCTCGGAGTACTTGCGGTTGAACTCGACCCATTTCTCGGTGTCGGGCTCGGTGTCGGGCAGGATCGCCTCGGCGGGGCATTCGGGCTCGCAGACGCCGCAGTCGATGCATTCGTCGGGATGGATCACCAGCATGTTCTCGCCCTCGTAGAAGCAGTCCACGGGGCAGACCTCGACGCAGTCGGTGTATTTGCAGGCGATGCAGTTGTCGTTGACGATATAGGTCATGGGTGGTTCCGGCCTTTGGCTTGGGCCACAGCTATTCCAGCGGCGCGGATCATTCAAGGTCGGTTCGGCGGGCCGCGTCGGCCTTGCGGCGATCTTTCTTGGTCGGCCGGCCGCCGCGGTCGTATTTCGGCGCGGGCGGCGTCGGATCGGGCGCCGGCGTGAGATCGTCGTAGAGCGCCTGCGCCTCGGGCGCCGGGCCGCGCCGTGTGCCGGGGGCGAGGATGCGGACCACGCGGATGCGCTTGCCCTGCGCGAAGGTCAGCGTGTCGCCCGGGCCGACGGCGTGCGCCGGTTTCGACACCCGCGTCGCGTTCACCCGGACGTGACCGGCCGAGACCGTCTTGGCCGCCAGCCCGCGGGTCTTGAAGAAGCGCGCGTACCACAGCCACTTGTCGAGGCGGGTTTTGGGTGATGAGGGAGCTTCCGGCATCGGGTTATCTACTGGCTCGGCGACCGGTCGTGACGCAGGTTTATCGCGTCCATACCGAGATATGTCAGGAACCCGTAAAAGTCGAAATCCACAGTGATGACGGAAATCCCTTCATGGAACAGCGAGGCGATAGCGGTGTCGGTAAGTCCGAACTTGAAGAACTCGTCACGACTGCCGACGTCATGGCTTGGTACGTACAGCTCGCGCGCGGTCTGAGCATAGCGCACAAGAAGCTTGGCGGGTTCCGCACTCCTCGGGTCTTTTCCGATCCGCAACAGGTTGGATGTTTCCGTGAGGATGTTCGGTAGGGTCACATGGCCGGAGTACCGGGCCAGTCGGTTCTTGAGTAATGCAAGGTCAGTGGCATCAAACGCACCGAGTCGCCTGTGTGTGCTGATCGCGCCCGGGTTCGCCTCTCCCACGACGAAGAGAAGTACGAGGTTCGTGTCGATCAGTACTTCGGCCAATCAGGAAGCGATCCTTTTGAGCGCGCCATCGGAGCCTTGCAGTACAAACGTCCGGGTCTCTCTTACCGGCCGAACCTCTTCTTGGTGAACCAACGCGGCCAAGGCGTTTGTGCCCGGTTTCAGGATCGCAGTGCGCCCCACATCGAACCCGATTCTGACAAGCCATTCGTCTGCCTGCTCGTCGTAGTCGAGCTCTTCCAGAAGGGCATTCTTGACGTCCGCGGCGGCAAAGAACCGGTGAAATTCGGCGAACGCAGCATCCACCGCTTGCTGGGCGGAAAAGGTCTGGGCGGCTGCAATACTCATCGTCGCCTCCTGAAACCGACGGCCCATCAGGGGCGCGCGTTCAAGTCTTGTCCTTCAGCCCCATCAGCGCGGCCGCGAAGGGGTTGTCGGGGTCGATCTTGTCCTTCTTGGGCGGGCGGCTTTCGTAATTGCGGCCCTTCTGGCCGTCGCCGCCCTTGCCCTTGGCCTGCGGCGGGCGCTTGCCCTTGCCCTTCGGCTTGCCCTTGCCCTTGGGCGGGCGATTGCCCTCGCGCTTACGGCCGAAACCGGCCCAGGTGAAGGTGTAGTAGACCTCGATCTCGGGGCCCGCATCGGCGTCGGGCGCGGTGCCGGGCAGGATCTCTTCCTCCGGCGTCTCGGCGATCTGGTCGTCGACCTTCTCGACGTTGTCGGCGACCTCGTCGACGGGCGCGGTGCCCTCGGCCGGAACCGCCTCGACCTCGGCCTCGGGGGCCGGTTCCTCGGCGGGCGCGGGCGCCTCCGGCTGGCCGGTGATGCCGCCCTGCGGTTCTTCGCCCGCGTCCATCACCGGGGTGTCGGGGGTGGGGGCGTCGGCCGCGTCGGGCCCCGGTTCGGGCGCGTCGGCGGGGGCGCTGGGCTCGGCGTCGCCGGGGACGACCTCGGCCACCGGCTTCACCTTCTCGCGCTCGCCCTTCTCGGCCTTGTAGCCGAGGCCCTCCATCAGGCCGGCGAACTGCTCCAGCGTCATGCCGGTGATCGACAGCATGTCGGCCGTCGCCTCGAAACCGCCGCGGCTGTCCTCGGCGCGCAGCATGTCGGCGAGGCGTTCCAGCATGTCGATGCGGATCGCCCGGTCGCCGGCGCGGCGATAGCCGGCCATGGTATGATAGCTGTCGGGCGCGTCGCCGTGGGTCGGGATCGTCACCAGGCCCGGCGGCGGGCTGTCGGGGAACTCGTCCAGCCCTTGCGACAGACCCCAGAGCACCAGGCGCAGCCGGGTCGGCGCGGGCTTCAGCAGGAGCGGCATGAACACGGTGAACTGGCCGAAGCGGATGCCATGCTTGCGCAGCATCGAGCGGGCGTCCTGGTCGAGATCCTTCACCTCTCCGGCGACCTGGTCGCGCGGGATCACGCCCATCGCCTCGACCATGCGGAAGGCGAAGCCGCGGGCGAGGCCGGTCAGCGTCTCGTCCCGCTGCATGTTCATCAGAGGCTCGAACAGCGTGGCGACCTTGCGGTCGATGAAATGCTGCAGCCGGCGCTGCACCTTCTGCTGCACGTCCGGCCCGGCCTCTTCGTCGACGAAGGCCTCGGCCTGCGGCTTCAGCGGCTCGGGGCCCGCGACCAGCTTGCCGATCGCCAGCTCGCCCCACATCAGCCCGCCCTGGTCGGTGAAGTCGATTTCCGTGTCGGGGGCGTTGTAGAACCGGTCGGCGCGCAGGTGGAACTCCGGCTTCAGCGCCTGCAGCGACGCCTGGCGCAGCGTCTTGGCCTCGTCGGGCGACCCCGCCTTGTCCTGGCTGAAGCGGAACCCTTCCAGCCGGCCCACATACTGGCCCTCGACGGTCACCTCGCCCTTGTCGTTCACCTCGGCCACAAGGCTCTCCTTCTGCTTGAGCCGGCGCATCAGCACGCTGGTGCGCCGGTCCACAAATCTTTGCGTCAGCCGCTCGTGCAGGGCGTCCGACAAACGGTCTTCTACAGCGCGGGTCGCGCCGCGCCAATGAGTTTCGTCATCCAGCCAGCCCGAGCGCTGCGCCACATAGGTCCATGTGCGGATATATGCCAACCGTTTCGACAGGGTGTCGATTTCCCCGTCGGTGCGGTCGATCCGCTTCACCTGCCGCGCCAGCCAGTCGTCGGGGACGCGGCCGTATTCCTGAAGATAGCGGAAAATCGTCTCCAGCAACCCCGCGTGTTCGGCATGGCTGATGCCGCGGAAATCGGGGATGCGGCAGACGTCCCAGAGAAGCTGGATGTCCTTGGGGCCGGTGGCGCGCTGGCGCACCGCGTCGACGTCGCCCAGAAGCTTCAGCGCCATCAGGTCGTCGGCCTCGCGGCCGCGGGTCAGGCGCTCGTCGTCGGGCTTCGCCTCCAGCGAGTCGATCAGGCCCGGGATCGAGCCGAAGTCGAGATCGGGATTGCGCCATTGCAGCTTGCGGATGGGCGCGAAGCGGTGGTCCTGGATCGCCTCGGCCACGCCCTCGTCCAGCCCCGGCGCCTCGCCGGTGGTGCCGAAGGTGCCGTCGCGGGTGTAACGGCCGGCGCGGCCGGCGATCTGGGCCAGCTCGTTGGGCTGCAAGGGGCGCATCCGGCGGCCGTCGAACTTGGCGAGCGACGAAAACGCGACGTGGTCGATGTCGAGGTTCAGCCCCATGCCGATGGCGTCGGTCGCCACCAGGTAGTCCACGTCGCCGTTTTGGTAGAGATCGACCTGCGCGTTCCGGGTGCGCGGGCTGAGCGCGCCCATCACCACCGCGGCGCCGCCCTTCTGCCGGCGGATCAGCTCGGCGATGGCATAGACCTGGTCGACCGAGAAGCCGACGATGGCCGAACGGCGGGGCATCCGGCTGATCTTCTTGGGGCCGATGTAGAGCAGCTCGGAGAACCGGTCGCGGCGGGCGAACTGGACCTTCGGCACCAGCGCCGCGATGGCGCCGCGCATCGTGTCGGCGCCCAGAAGCAGCGTCTCGTGGGTGCCGCGGGCGCGGAGAAGGCGGTCGGTGAAGACGTGGCCGCGCTCGGGGTCGGCGCAGAGCTGAACCTCGTCGATGGCCAGGAAGTCGGGCAACAGGCCCTGCGGCATCGCCTCGGTCGTGCAGACCCAGTATTGCGTCCGCTCCGGCACGATACGCTCCTCGCCGGTGACCAGCGCCACCACCGACGGTCCGCGCAGCTTCACGATCCGGTCGTAGACCTCGCGCGCCAGGAGCCGGAGCGGCAGACCGATGACGCCGGTGCGATGCGCCAGCATCCGTTCGATCGCGTAATGGGTCTTGCCGGTATTGGTGGGCCCCAGAACCGCCGTGATCCGCGCCTGTTCGCCCATCGTACTGCCTCTGCTTACCGGGTCGGGCCCCGCCGCGGGGCCTCTGCGCCGACCCCTCGGGGGCCTTTGCGTCCCGGTCCTGTCCGTTTCACTCAAATTGGATGTAATGCAGCCGGAGGGCGATGTATAGGAGCGGGCGGCTCAGAGCGACGAGCCGCCGAATTCCTTCTCCAGCCGCTCGATCGCCGCCTGGGTCTCGGGGCGGTGCGGGTGCAGGTCGGCCACCATCCGCCACGCCTCCAGCGCGTCCTCGCGATTGCCGGTCTCCTCGAGAATCACCGCAAGGCCCGACAGCGCCTCGAAATGGTTCGGGTTCAGCGTCAGCGCGCGGCCCAGGTCGTGCAGCGCGGGGCCGTAGAGCTCCTTCTGGAAGTAGACGCTGGCCCGGCTGGTCCAGCCCTCGGCGAAATCGGGCGCGTGATCGGTCAGCGCCGTGAAGTGGTCGAGCGCGAGGTCCAGGTCGCCGTCCTCGATCGCGTCGCGGCCGCGCATCAGCAGAAGGTCCATCGCGGGCGAGCCGGATTTCGACCATTCCAGGCGGATCTTGCGCTCCACCTGCTCCCAGTTCCCGGTGTCCGGGTCGGCCAGTTCGGCGAGCAGCGCGTCCATATCCGCCTCCTGCGCCAGCACGGCGCCGGCGGTCAGGAGATATGTCGCAACGACAGATTTGCAGAACCGTTTCATCTTTCCCATAACCGGAGCATACTGCTGCGGAAGCGAAATGCGAGCCCCGCGCGGGTCACAAATCGAGGAGCCTCTTCCATGAGCGACGTCATCAACGGCGCCGTCGCGGCGCTGAGCGAGAAGGACACCAGCGAGTTCGACGGCCGGGCCAAGTTCGTGATCGAGAACGAGGGGTCCATCATGCTCGATTCGGCCGGTGTACGCGCCGCCGACGAAGAGGCCGACGTGACGCTCACCTCGGATGCCGAGACCTTCCGCGCGATCCTCGAAGGCGACCTCGACCCGACCTCGGCCTTCATGACCGGCAAGCTGTCGGTCGACGGCGACATGGGCATGGCGATGCAGCTGGGCGCCGTTCTCAACTGACATGCCCGAGCCGGCGCCGTTCCACCACGCGGTCGCCGAGGGGCCGGAAGACGCCCGCGCCGTCTGGGTGCGGGCCGAGGACGGGGTGCGGCTGCGGCTGGCGGTTTGGCCGGGCGGGACGCGGGGGACCGTCTTGCTGTTCCCGGGGCGCACCGAATATGTCGAGAAATACGGCCGGACCGCCGGGGAGTTCCGGGCGCTCGGGCTGTCGGTCATCGCCATCGACTGGCGCGGGCAGGGGCTGGCCGAGCGGCATCTCGACGACCGCGCCACGGGCCATGTGATCGAATTTCCCGACTATCAGCTCGACGTGGCCGAGATGCTGCGGCTGGCGCGGGCCGAGGGGCTGGCGGAGCCCTATTTCCTGATCGCCCATTCGATGGGCGGCTGCATCGGGCTGCGCAGCCTGATGGAGGATCTGCCGGTGCGGGCGGCCGCGTTTACCGCGCCGATGTGGGGCATCCCGATCAGCGGGCTGTTGCGGCCGGTGGCCTGGTCGCTGTCCTGGGCGTCGCAGCGGATGGGCTTCGGGCACCGCTATGTGCCGGGCACGGCGCCGGAGACCTACGTCGAGGGCGCGCCGTTCGAAGACAACGTGCTGACGACGGACCGGGAGATGTTCGACTATATGCTACGGCAGGTCTCCGAGCATCCCGATCTGGCGCTGGGCGGGCCCAGTCTGCACTGGCTGTTCGAGGCGCTGATGGAGACGCGCGCGCTGGCGCGGCGGCCGGCGCCGGAGGTGCCCTGCCTCACCTGGCTCGGCGGCAACGAGCGGGTGGTCGACACCGACCCGATCCACGCGCGGATGGCCGGCTGGCCGGGCGGGCGGCTGGAGCTCGTCGACCGGGCCGAGCACGAGGTGCTGATGGAACGGCCGGAGGTGCGGGACCGCGTCATGGCGGAGACGGCCGGCTTTTTCGGCCTGCGCGACGCGGCCTGACCGGTCGCTGTCAGCCGGCGGCCAGCGGGAGACGGGGGTTGCCGTGGCGGCGCAGGTAGTCGGTCAGCGCGGCCTCGTCCAGCGGCGCGGAGACCGCACGGCCCTGCGCCCGGTCGCAGCCGAGCGCGTGGAGCCGCGCCAGCTCCTCGGCCGTTTCCACGCCCTTGGCGGTGACGGAGAGGCCCAGCTCGGCGCCCATGGCGAGGATCGCACCCAGGATCGCCTCGGCGCAGGTGTCGGGCAGGTGTTCGGTCAGCGCCGGCGCGAGCTTCAGGCCGCGGAGCTGCAGCTGCCGCATCCGGGGCATGGCGGCGTGGCCCGTCCCGAATTCGTCGATCTCCACCGCGAAGCCCTTGGCGCACAGCGCGGCGATCCGGTCGCGGACCCGGCCCTCGGCATCGGCGATCAGCAGCGATTCCGCCACGTCGAGCCGCAGGTCGGCGGGCTGCAGCCCCTGGCCCAGGACGTCCCACAGCAGCGTCTCGGGCAGCTCCGGGTCCGAAAGCGTGTCGGCGGAAATGTTGACCGACATCACCGGCGCGGTCCAGCCGGCGGCGCGCAGCCGGGCCAGCGCGCAAAGCCCCTTGGCGCGCACGATGGTGTCGATCCGCGCCGCGAGGCCGACCTCGGCGGCCGCGTCGAGGAAGCCCTCCGGTGCCAGCAGGCCGCGGTCGGGATGCGGCCAGCGCGCCAGTACCGCGACCCCGGCGAGCGCCCCGTCCGCCAGGGTCACGATTGGCTGGAAATGCGGCTCGAACGCCTCCTCCTCGACGGCGGCGCGCAGTTCGGCGTGCAGGCTGCGGCGGGCTTCGAACCGGTCGCGCATCTCCGTGGCGAAGGCGCGCACGCCGCCGCGGCCCTGACGCTTGACCTCGTAAAGGGCGAGATCGGCATTCGCGATCAGCCGCTCCGCCCCGGTACCGGCCTCGCCGGCGCTGGTCCCTGAACCGGCCCCCTTATTGGATCCCGTACTGGCCCCGGAGTTGGCCATTGCCGTGCCGATCGAGGCGGGGCAGCGGATGTCGACGCCGCCGACCCGCATCGGCGCGGCCAGCCGGCCGGCCAGCGCCGCGGCGAGCCGGGCGAGGTGCCGGCCCTGGCGGTCGGTGCGCGTCGCGATCACGAACTCGTCGCCGCCGACCCGGGCGACCAGGTCGGTGGGACCGGCGGTCTGCCGCATGATCTCGGCCGCCTGGGTCAGCACCGCGTCGCCGGTGGCATGGCCCAGCCGGTCGTTGATCTCCTTGAAGCGGTCGAGATCCACGTGCAGCACGCCGACGATGCGGCCATGCCCGTCCGCCTGGTGCAGCGCGCCGGGCCCGTCGAGCACGCGCATCAGCCGGGCGCGGTTGGCCAGCCCGGTCAGCGGATCGGTCTCGGCCAGCCGGGCGTTGGAGCGAAGCTGCTGCATCAGCCGCGCCTGCGCCGCGATCCAGCTCCCGGCGGCGCCGAGCTGACGGATCTGCAGGTCGCCGAACGGCGTGGCCGCCCGGCGCTGCAGCCCGATGATTCCCACCGTGGCGCCGGCGGTGCGCATCGGCACGAACAGCGCGGTGCGCATGCCCTGGTCGTAGAGCGCCTGGATCGCCGGGTCGGGGTCGCGCCCCAGGGCGGCGGCGTCCATCTGCAGCGGCAGGCCGCTCTGCAGCACGCGGTCGCGCGGGTCGCCTGGGCGGATCGGCGCCAGATCCTCGTCGATATCGTGCATGCCGTCGCGCCGCGCGCCGCGCGCGATCAGCCGGGTATCGTCGCGAAAGGTCAGCTTCGCGCGGTCGGCGTCGTTCAGGTCCGGCAGCCAGGCGGCGGCCGTCGCCAGCACTGCCTCGATACTGGCGGCGCGCGACAGGTCCTCGATGAAGGCGACCGGAAGCCGGATCGCCGCGCTGGTCTGTTCCGCCATGGCACGCATCCTCTGCGCGCAGCCTTATGCGGAGAAGATTGAGAAATGGTTCCCGGCGTCGGTCCAGGGCGACGCCCCCCGCATCTTCTTCTCGTTGAAAATACGCAAAAGGCGGATCCGGTGGGACAGTCGGCTGGAGGTCCGGGGGGACAGCGTCCCCCCGGCGGGTCGGACGGCGCCAGCCGTCCGAAGCGTCAGGCCGACGCCTTCAGCGCCTGGTCGAGGTCGGCGATCAGGTCGTCGGCATCCTCGATCCCGATCGACAGCCGCACCACGTTGGGCTCGGCCCCGGCGGCCTTCTGCTGCTCGGGCGTCAGCTGCCGGTGGGTCGTCGAGGCCGAATGGATCACCAGCGACCGGGTGTCGCCCAGGTTGGCGACGTGGCTGAACAGGTTCAGCGCGTCGACGAATTTCACGCAGCTTTCGTAGCCGCCTTTCAGGGTGACGGTGAACAGGCTGCCGGCGCCCTTCGGGCAGACCTTGGCGACGCGGTCGTAATAGGGCGAGGATTTCAGCCCGGCATAGGTGACCTTCTCCACCGCATCGTGCCCCTCCAGCCACTGGGCGATCTTCTCCGCGTTGGCGACGTGCTTTTCCATCCGCAGCGACAGGGTCTCGATGCCCAGCATCGTGTAGTGCGCCGCCTGCGGGTTCAGCGTCATCCCGAGGTCGCGCAGGCCGACGGCGATGCCGTGGAAGGTGAAGGCGAGTGGGCCGAAGGTCTCGTGGAACTTCAGGCCGTGATAGGCGGGCTCGGGCTCCGACAGCGAGGGGAACTTGCCCGAGGCGGACCAGTCGAACGTGCCGGAGTCGACGATCGCGCCGCCGGTGACGGTGCCGTTGCCGGTCAGGAACTTGGTCATCGAGTGGACGACCAGCGTCGCGCCGTGCTCGATCGGGCGGCAGAGAAAGGGGGTGGCCGAGGTGTTGTCGACGATCAGCGGGATGCCGGCGTCGTCGGCGATCTTCGCCATCGCCTCCAGATCGGTGATGTAGCCGCCCGGGTTGGCGATGGACTCGCAGAACAGCGCGCGGGTGTCGTCGTCGATGGCGGCCTTCACGGCGTCGAGGTCGTCGGTGTCGACGAACTTGGCCGACCAGCCGAAGCGTTTGATGGTCTGGCTGAACTGGGTGACGGTGCCGCCGTAGAGCCGGGTGGAGGAGACCACGTTCTTGCCCGGGCCCATCAGCGGGAACAGCGCCATGATCTGGGCGCCGTGGCCGGAGGAGCAGCAGACCGCGCCGGCGCCGCCTTCGAGGGTGGCCATGCGTTCCTGGAGGGCCGAGACCGTGGGGTTCGTCAGGCGGGAATAGATGTAGCCGACCTCCTGCAGGTTGAACAGGGCGGCGGCGTGGTCGGCGTCGCGGAAGACATAGGCGGTGGTCTGGTAGATCGGCG
Source organism: Psychromarinibacter sediminicola (assembly GCF_029168335.1). Taxonomy (GTDB): domain Bacteria; phylum Pseudomonadota; class Alphaproteobacteria; order Rhodobacterales; family Rhodobacteraceae; genus Psychromarinibacter; species Psychromarinibacter sediminicola. The sequence continues at coordinate 36,283 of NZ_JARGYC010000012.1, read as the reverse complement.
TCTGGCGGGCGCCGGTGGCGGGGTCGGGCCGGCTGCCGGCGTGGATCTGGAGCGTGTCGAAGCCGTAGCTGGGGGTGTCGGTCATGGGGGCCTCCCTGGAAAACGATTGCCGCTCAGGTTTAGGCGAGGGGTCGGGGCGGGGCAATGGGAGAGGGGTGTCCGGGCCGCGCGCGCGGAGTGTCCAAGGTTGGACAGGGGTGTAAGGTTCTGATTTTTATGGAGATAGCGCTAACTTCAGCCGCGGACGTCCGGGCTGTCCGAGGGCGACGCGCCCGTCAGGCTGCCGGTCCGGGATAGGCCGGCAGCAGGCGGGAATCGGCCAGTGCGGCGGTGCGGTGGACCAGGGCCGCCTGCGCCGCCGGGGCGTCGGCGAAGGCGCGGAAGGCCGAAAGGCTCGCCTGCCGGACGATCAGCACGTGGTCCCAGCGCTCCTCCTCCGGGCCGATGAACCAGCGTTCGGCGCGGCCCTCGAAGATCACGGCGCCGCCCGACGCCTCCAGGAGCGGCAGCGTCTCGGCGACATAACGGGCATAGGCCGCGGCGCCGGAGACCGGCGCGGGCGGGGCGCGGTCCGGCGCGGCGGAATAGTCGGCCATCTCGCGGAAGCGTAGCAGGTTGACCATGACGACCGGGCCCGCTTGCTCGCGCGCGAACAGGGCGCGGGCGGCGGTGTCGGAGGGCGCCAGCGTGGGCATCACTCGGGTTCCTTTCGGGTAAGGGGCGGATTTTTCTAGAAAAATCCGCTTGGCGAAATCTTCTAGAAGATTTCGTTGGGCAGGATTTTCTAGAAAATCCTGGTGTCAGGGGGCTGGGCCCCCGGCGAGTTTCAGCACGTAAGCGCGGACGTCCTCGGGCCAGGGGGCGGCGTGGGCTTCCATCTCCGCGAGCCGGCCGGCGAAAAGCGCGCGCATCGCCTCCTCGTAGCCGGGCAGGTCGCCGGCGAGCGCCGTGGCCGCCGCATAGGCCGCGTCCTGCGCCTGGCGCGGGCCGGGCCCCTCGGCGCGCATCGCCTCCTCGACCAGCCGGCGCAGCGCCGCGGAGGCGCCGCCGCGCTGGGTCTTCAGCCAGTCCCAGTGGCGCGGCAGCAGCGTCACCTCGCGCGCCTTGACCCCCAGCTTGGGGCGGCCGCGGCGCGGCGGCGCGGCGTGGCGCGCGGCGATCTCGGCCGGCGTGCCGCGCAGGTCGAGGTCGACCACGCGGCCGGTGGCATCGTCGAAGGCCAGCACGGCGCCGCCGCGCGCCTGCGCCGCCTGGGCGGCGGCGGCCACCTCGTCCACGGGGCCGGCGGCGATGCGCCGGTGGTTGTCGAACACGGTCAGTTGCATGTGGGGTCTTTTACACCCGGGTAAAATTATGTCAATAACGCCCGGGTAAAAAGAATCGGAGACATTGATGGACCGGCGGGCGGCGAAGGCGGCGTGGAAGGAGGCGACACCGGATGCCGGCGTCTATGCCGTGCGGATCGGCGAGCGGGTGTGGGTCGGCGCGGCGATGCGGCTGGGCGCGGCGGAGCGGCGGCTGCGGTTCACGCTGCGGATGGGCAGCGCGCGGCCGGCGGCGCTGCAGGCGGCCTATGCCGGCGAGATGACGTTCGAGGTGCTGGAAGCGTTCGACCCGGAGATGCGGCCGATGACGCGGGAGCGGATGCTGAAGGAGCGGGCGGCGCATTGGGTCGCGCGGCTGGGGGCGGCGCCGGCCTGACCGCGCGGTGCCTCAGCCGATGCCGAGACCGGTCAGGACCAGCGGGATCGTCACCACGGCGGCCAGGGTCTGCGCCGTGACCAGCCCGGCCATCAGTGTGCCGTCGCCCTTCAGCTGGCGGGTCAGCACATAGGAGGTCGGTGCGGTCGGGATCGCCGAGAACACGACGAGCACCAGAAGCTCGGCCTCGCCCAGCCCCAGGAGCCGGCCGGTCAGCGCCGCCAGCACCGGCATCGCCAGCAGGCGCAGCGCGCCGAGCCCGGCGAGCACGCCGATGTCGCGCCGGATCGCCGCGGGGCGCAACGCCGCGCCGACGCAGAGCAGGCCCAGCGGCAGGCTGCCCTGGCCCAGCAGGTCGAGGAAGCGCCCGGTGCCATAGGGCAGGCCGATGCCGGTCAGGGCGAGCGCGAAGCCGGCCGCGCAGGCCAGGATCAGCGGGTTGCGCAGGACGGTGCGCAGCAGGGTCAGCGGCCCGCGCGCCGGGTGCGCATCGGTCAGGGCCAGGATCGACAGGACGTTCACCAGCGGCACTGCCACGGCGAGATACACCGCCGCCCGTTCCAGGCCGGGCGTGCCGGCGAGGCTCGCGACGACGGCGAGGCCGAGATAGGTGTTGAACCGCACCACCCCCTGCAGCGCCGGCCCGAACCGCGCCGCCGGCACCGGGAGGCCGCGGCGGGCGAGGGCGAGCGCCGCGGCGGCCAGGCAGATCGTCGCGATCGCCGCCCCGCCGAGCCGCAGCAGCCCGGGGTCGCGCACCGGGGCGTCGGCGAGGGTCGCGACCAGCAGCGCCGGGAACAGGACGAAATAGGTCAGCTGTTCGGCCGCCGGCCAGAAGCCCGCGCTGGGAAAGCCGGCGCGTCTCAGCACGTAGCCGAGCAGGATCAGCGCGAAGAGCGGCCAGATCGTGAACAGGAGCATCCTACCCCACCTTTGGGCGCGTTCGGGGTAGACGCTTCCTGGGGCGCGGGCAAGACCGGTGCCCGAGCGTCCCTGGCCGCTGCGTCGGAGGGCGGCGGACGGACGGACGGGTCGGGGCCGCGTCCGATCGTCAGCTCTCCGCGTTGTCCTTCATGCCCTTCATCAGGCGGTCGGCCTTCTTCCGGACCAGCACCGCGCGCAGATCGTGCATCGCCATCAGCAGCGTGTCGGTGATCTCTTCGAGCTGGGCGTCGGTGGCGTCGGACTGCGCCCAGTGGGCCGTCTGGTTCAGGTGATCGACGGCGCGGTGGATATCGTCGAGGCGGCGCCGTTCCAGCACCTCCTCGCGCTCTGCCATCCACTCGCGGATCGCCGCCATGTCGGCCTCGGACAGCTCGCGCGGGCCGTGCGGCTTGATCTGGCCGTTGCGGATGTTGACCACCGCGATCTGTTCCATCTCGATCCGGCGCTGGCGGTTCTCGGTGTCGACGCGGTAGACGAAGGCCCCGTTCTCGCGGGTGCGGAAGTAGTATTCCGGAAGGTCGGCGGCCATTCTGGTTCCTTATTTCAGCCCGTCGCAGAAGCTGCGGATGCGGCGGCAGGCTTCTTCCAGAGCGGTATTCGACGTAGCGTAACTCACGCGGAAGTGGGGGGAAAGGCCGAAGGCCGCGCCGAAGACGACCGCGACGCCGGTTTCCTCCAGGAGTGCCAGGCAGAACGCCTCGTCGCTGTCGATCGTCGCGCCGCCGGCGGAGGTCTTGCCGAGGCAGCCGGCGATCGAGGGATAGACGTAGAACGCGCCTTCGGGCACCGGGCAGTCGATGCCGGGGCAGGCGTTGAGGCCGGCGACGACGAGGTCACGGCGCTGTTGGAACAGCGCGCGGTTCGGCGCGAGGAAGTCCTGCGGGCCGGTCAGTGCCTCCACCGCGGCCCATTGCGAGATGGTGCAGGGGTTGGTGGTCGACTGCGACTGGATCTTGCGCATCGCCGCGATCAGCTCTTCCGGCCCGCCCGCGTAGCCGATGCGCCAGCCGGTCATCGCATAGGCCTTGGAGACGCCGTTGCAGGTGAGCGTGCGGTCGTAGAGGCCGGGCTCGACCTGCGCCGGCGTGGTGAAGGCGAAATCGTCGAACACGAGGTGTTCGTACATGTCGTCGGTCATCACCCAGACATGGGGGTGGCGCATCAGCACGTCGGTGAGCGCTTTCAGCTCGTCGCGGGTGTATCCCGCGCCGGTGGGGTTCGACGGCGAGTTGAAGATGAACCACTTGGTCTTCGGCGTGATCGCGGCCTCGAGCGCCTGCGGCGTGAGCTTGAAGCCCGTCTCGATCCCGGCCTCCACCGTCACCGGGGTGCCGCCGGCCAGCAGCACCATGTCGGGGTAGCTGACCCAGTAGGGCGCCGGGATCACCACCTCGTCGCCGGGGTTCAGCGTGGCCATCAGCGCGTTGTAGAGGATCTGCTTGCCGCCCGAGGAGACGCTGATCTGCGACGGCGCGTAGCTCAGCCCGTTCTCGCGGGCGAACTTGTCGCAGGCGGCGCGCTTCAGCTCGGGGATGCCGTCGGGGGCGGTGTATTTCGTCTTGCCCGCCCGGATCGCGGCGATGCCGGCCTCCTTGATGGTGTCGGGCGTGTCGAAGTCCGGCTCGCCCGCCGCCAGGCCGATGATGTCGCGGCCTTCGGCCTTGAGTTCCTGCGAGCGGGTGTTCATCGCGATCGTGGGCGAGGGCTTGACCCGCGCCAGTGTCGCGGACAGGAAGGACATGGTCGTCTCCGGTTGGATTGCGCCGGGGTCAACGTGTAGATTGGCGCCGATACGCGCACAAGGCCCCCGGGGATCCCGGGCGCGACACCGGAGGAGAGCATGGACGACAACGGCGCGGCCGCGACCGGCGGCTGGTATTCCAACGACGCGGCGACCTTCGGCGACCGGCTGGTGGCCGCGCGCGAGGCGCTCGGGCTGAGCCAGGCGGATCTCGCCCGCCGAATCGGCGTCAAGCTGAAGACGATGAATTCCTGGGAGAACGATCTGTCGGAGCCCCGGGCGAACAAGCTGTCGATGCTGGCCGGCGTGCTGAACGTCTCGCTCGTGTGGCTGCTGAACGGCGAGGGCGAGGGGCTGGCCGAGCCCGAGGCCGACCCGATCCCGGAAGAATACGGCGCCCTGCTGACCGAGCTGCGCCAGCTGCGCGCCTCGCTGAGCCGGACGGCCGAGCGGCTGGGCAGCGTGGAAAAGCGGCTGCAGCGCGCGATCCGGGAGCAGGGGTGATGGCCGAGGCGCATGCGGACCGGCTGAAGCGCCTGCACATGCGGGCGATGCGGCGCGGGATCAAGGAGATGGACCTGATCCTGGGCGCCTACGCCGCCGACCGGCTGGCGGCGATGGACGCCCCCGCGCTCGACCGGTTCGATGCGCTGCTGCACGAGAACGACCAGGATCTCTATGCCTGGGTCACAGGGCAGGTGCCGGCGCCGGCCGCGCATGCGCCCCTGATCGCCGAGATCGCCCGCCATGCGGGGGCCCGCTGACCGGGCCTCTAACTGGCGAGCGCCGCGCCCGCTGTCCGCTTAACCGAAAATTTGCGATTCGCCCGTTATGCCGGTGCCACGAGCAGTGCATGGCGGAGAGCATGATGAGCATTCAATCCCGGATCGCGAGCGCCGCAAACAGGAACTTCATGGCGCAGTACCTTGAGGCGCTGTCCCTCGTCGAACGCCTGCATCGGCTGCTTCTGGACGTCATCAAGGACGAGTTCGAGCGGCTCGGCATCCTGGAGATCAACGCGGTCCAGGCGCTGCTTCTGTTCAACGTCGGCGAAAACGAGGTGACCGCCGGGGAGCTGAAGACCCGCGGCTACTACCAGGGCTCGAATGTCAGCTACAATCTCAAGAAGCTGGTCGATGCGGGCTACATGCACCACCAGCGTTGCGAGATCGACCGCCGGTCGGTGCGGGTCCGGCTGACCGAGAAGGGCCGCCGCGTGCAGCAGATCGTCGAAGAGCTGTTCGTGCGCCATGCCGACGGGCTCGAGTCGCGCGCCGTGCTGGACCTGAACGGGATCGAGGAGATCAATTCGGCGCTGCGGCGGGTGGAGCGGTACTGGAGCGATCAGATCCGGTATATCTATTGAGGTCTCGGGGCTGACGGGCGGCGGCGCGTTGGGTGGTTCGTCTCGGACCGCTGCGCGATCCGATCCGCCGGGGGCGCTGCCCCGGACTCCCCGCTGCCCCCCGGACCCCCCGGAGTATTTGGACCAAGATGAAGAGCTGCGAGGCGACGGCCGGGTCCTGCGGTGGCGTCGGGTCTCGCGTGGCGTCGGGCCGGCCATAGCGTCGGGCCTGCCCTGGCGTCGAGCCTGCCGTGGCGTTGGGCCTCCAGTCGTGTCGCGCCTGCCGTGGCTTTGGGCCTCCCGCAGTGTCGGGGCACGGGGCCGGCGCGGCGCGCGGGTCATGACGGGACCGGGTCGGCACGGCGGCCAAGACGGGCCGGGTCGGCGCGGCGGTCATGACGGGGTCAGGGCATCGGCACGGCCTCGCCCCGGGACGGCACGTCATAGCCGCGCTGGACGGCGGGGCGCTCGGCGATCCTGAGATACCAGTCGCGCACGGCGGGAAAGTCGGCGAGGTCGACCTGGTGACGCTCGAACCGCGATACCCAGGGCCAGCTGGCGATGTCGGCGATGGAATAGCTCCCGCGCCCGATGCCCGCGAGATAGTCGCGCCCGCCCAGCCGCGTGTTCATCACCTCGTAGAGCCGGCGGGTCTCCTTGCGGTAGCGTTCCTCGGCATAGGGCGCCTTGCCGGGATTGTTGAACAGGAAATGGTGCGCCTGGCCGACCATCGGGCCGAGCCCGCCCATCTGCCACATCAGCCATTCGATCACGCGCCATTTCTCGCCGCCATCCTCCAGCAACCGGCCGTGCGTCTCCGCGAGGTAGAGCAGGATCGCGCCGGATTCCATCAGTGACAGGCCGGTGTCGCAGTCGACGATGGCGGGGATCTTGTTGTTCGGCGAGACGGCGAGGAAGTCGGCGGCGAACTGCTCGTCCTTGCCGATATTCACCTCGTGGACCGTGTAGGGAACCCCCAGCTCCTCCAGCATGATGGAGGCCTTGCGGCCATTCGGCGTGGTCCAGGTATAGAGGTCGATCATCAGCGGTGTCCTTTCGGTTTGTGGCCGCGCCGGCCGTCCGGGGCCGGGCCGGCGGGTCGGTCCGGGTGCCGGACGCACGTATCTCTTGCGCCGCAGGCGCGCCTTCGGATCACGCCTGCTTCACCCTGTTGCGGAGTTCGAATTTCTGGATCTTGCCGGTGGAGGTCTTGGGCAGCTCGCCGAAGACCACCGCCTTGGGTGTCTTGAAGCCGGCAAGCTCGGTGCGGGCGAAGGCGATCAGCTCGTCTTCGGCGACGTCCTGACCGGGCTTCAGCTCGACGAAGGCGCAGGGAACCTCGCCCCATGTCTCGTCCGGCTTGGCCACGACGGCGCAGAGCAGCACGGCCGGGTGGTGCATCAGGATGTCCTCGACCTCGACCGACGACACGTTCTCGCCGCCCGAGATGATCACGTCCTTCGAGCGGTCGACGATCTTCATGTAGCCGTCGGGATGCTGGATCGCGATGTCGCCGGAATGGAACCAGCCGCCGCGGAAGGATCTCGCGGTCTCCTCGGGGTTGCGGTAATAGCCCTTCATCACCCCGTTGCCGCGGAACATGATCTCGCCCTGCGTCGCGCCGTCCATCGACACCTGCTGCAGCGTCTCGGGGTCGAGGACGGTGCAGTCCTCCATGAAGGGCATCATCACGCCGGTGCGGGCCTTGATCGCGTAGCGCTCCTTGTCCGGCAGGGCGTCCCAGTCCTCTTTCCACAGGCATTCGGTGCCGGGCCCGTAGACCTCGGTCAGGCCGTAGACCTGGGTGACGTTGAAGCCTAGAGGCTCGATCGCGCGGAGCGTGGCGGCCGGCGGCGGGGCGCCGGCGGTGAACACCTCGACGGTCTGGTCGAAGGCGCGGCGGTCGGCGTCGTCGGCGTGGATCAGGGTGTTCAGCACGATGGGCGCGCCGCCGAAATGGGTCACGCCCTCGTCCGCGATGGCGTCGTAGATGGATTTCGCGTCGACATGGCGGCAGCAGACGACGGTGCCGCCCAAAAGCGGCATCATCCAGGTGTGGCACCAGCCGTTGCAGTGGAACAGCGGCACGATGGTCAGGTAGACCGGGTGCATCACCATGCGCCAGGAGACGACCTGGGACATCGTCGACAGGTAGGCGCCGCGGTGGTGATAGACGACGCCCTTGGGATGGCCGGTGGTGCCCGAGGTGTAGTTCAGCGCCAGGCTTTCCCATTCGTCCTGCGGCAGGATCCAGTCGAAGGCTGGGTCGCCGGTCGCGAGGAACGCCTCGTAGGTCGTGTAGCGGCCGGTGGAGGGGTGGCCGGCCTGGTCGTCGGGCACCTCGACGATGTGCGGGGCGGGGCCGTCCATCGCCTCTGCCGCGGCTTCGGCGAGCGGCAGGAACTGGCTGTCGACCAGCACCAGCCTCGCGCCGCCATGGGCGAAGATGTAGGCGACGGTGTGGGTGTCCAGCCGGACGTTGATGGCGTTCAGGACCGCGCCGGCCGCGGGGACGCCGAAATGGGTCTCGGCGGCGGCGGGGATGTTGGGCAGGAGCGTGGCGACCACGTCGCCGGGGCGGATGCCGGCCTGCGCCAGCGCCGAGGCGAGGCGGGAGACGCGGGCGTGATAGTCGGCATAGCTGTGGCGGGTGGTGCCGTAGACCAGCGCCTCGCGCTCGGGGAACAGCCGCGCCGCCCTGTTCAGGTGCGACAGCGGCGTGAGCGGCGCATGGTTCGCCGCGCATTTCTCCAGCCCCGTCTCGTCGGCCAGCCAGCCCATCGGTTGCTCCTCCCCGGTGATGTCCTTGCGGCGAGGATAGGGGGCCGGGGCGCCGGCTTGAAGGGGCAAAGCGCCCGTTCCGGGGGCGCGGGTAATCTGCTATGGGCGGTCCATGATCATCTCGCGCGGGCGGCGCTATATCTACGTTCATGTTCCCAAGACCGGCGGCACGGCGTTGTCCCTGGCGCTGGAGGCGCGGGCGATGAAGGACGACATCCTGATCGGCGACACGCCCAAGGCCAAGCGGCGACGGCGGCGGCTGCGCGGGGTGGAGACGCGCGGGCGGCTGTGGAAGCATTCGACGCTGGCGGATATCGACGGGCTGGTCTCGGGCGACGAGCTGGACGGGATGTTCGTCTTCACGCTGGTGCGCAACCCCTGGGACCGGATGGTGAGCTATTACCACTGGCTGCGGGTTCAGGGCTTCGACCACCCGGCGGTGGCGCTGGCGCGGCGGACCGACTTCGCGGATTTCCTGCGGCATCCGCAGACGCGGGCGGCCGTGGGCGCGCAGGACTATGGCGCCTACGTGACCGACGCGGCGGGGCGCGAGCGGTGCAGGGCCTTCGTCCGGCTGGAGCGTCTCGACCACGATCTTGCCGCGGTCGAGTCGCATTTGGGGTTCCGGCTGGACCGAATCCCGCGTCTGAACGAATCGCGGCGGGCCGAGGATTACCGGATCTACTACGACGACTCGCTCGCAGAGCTCGTGGCGGAGCTCTGCGCCCGGGATATCGCGCGGTTCGGCTATCGTTTTGGATAGGTCCGTTTCCGGGTCGGAGAAGATCGGGCCGAATCCGACCCATTCATGGTTCGGGCGAAAAAGCGCCACAAAGTTAACTCAATCGGGCCGAAATTACGGCACGCCCGTCGCGCGGACTCGGAGACATCGAGCGGTCCAAATGACAAGGCCAACGCATAGGCCAGAGCATGGACTGGAGAGCGGTAGATGTTTGGACTGGGAAGTCTGTTGTTCGGCGACGAGACCCGCGCACACCGGCAGGAGACCGGCGGCGGACGGGGCGCGGCCGGACGGGCGGTGACGCCGGAGCTGGCCTCGGGGCTTCAGGCCGGCACGCTGGTGGCGACGGCGATGGGCTGGCGCCCGGTCGAGGCGATCGCACGGGGCGATCTGGTGCTGACCTTCGACCGCGGGATGCAGAAGGTGACCCGCATCACCAAGGCGATCGCCTGGTCGGAGGCGGTGTCGGAGGCGGTGTCGGAGGCGAGGCAGATCCCGCGCGCGGCCTGGCCGCTTCACGTTCCGGCCGGTGCGCTGGGCAATGCGGCGCCGATGACGCTCCTGCCGGATCAGGCGGTGATGCTGGAATCCGACACGGCCGAGGTTCTCTATGGCGATCCGTTCGCGCTGGTGACCGGGGCCGATCTGGACGGGTTCCGCGGGATCGCGCGGGTGCCGCCGCGCGGCGCCGTCGAGGCGGTGATGCTGCATTTCGAACAGGACGAGGTGGTGTTTGCCGGCGAGGGCGCGCTGGCCCATTGCGCCGCCGACCGGATGATGTCGATCGAGGCGCTGCTGGCCGGCGACATGCGCGAAGGCTACCGCTGCCTGGATGCGGGCGAGGCGGCCTTCCTGATCGAGTGCCTCGAAGACGAAGATTCGGTGGACGGCGGCGGATGGACCGCCGCCCACGGCACAGAGGCTTACGCTGCCGCTTTCGCCTGAGGGCCGAAGCGGGCGTAAAAGCTGTCGTCCCGGGCCGCGATGTCGCGTAGAAGGTCCGGTGCCCTGAACCGGGTGCCGTGATCTGCCTCCAGCCCCTCGCAGATATCGACGGCTCGGGCGGCACCGATCATGTCCAGCCACGAGAACGGCCCGCCGGACCACGGCGCGAAGCCCCAGCCGAGGATCGCGCCCACGTCGCCCTCGCGGATGTCCATCAGCACGCCGTCTTCCAGCGCGCGCACGGCCTCCAGCACCTGGGCCATCAGCAGGCGGTGCTGTACCTCCGTCACCTCGGGCTGATCCGCTTTGGCGGGGTACTGCGCCCTGACCGTGCCGGACAGGCCGGTGCGCTTGCCCTTGTCGTCGTAGTCGTAGAACCCGGCGTTGGCCTTGCGGCCCAGCCGGCCCTCGCCCTCCATCCAGAACAGCACCGCGTCGACGGCCTCGTCGGGATAGTCGCTGCCGATCGCCGCCTTGGTCGCGCGGGCGATCTTGGCGCCGAGGTCGATGGAGGTCTCGTCCACCAGCTGCAGCGGCCCCAGCGGCATGCCGACGAGCTTGGCCGCGTTCTCCACCAGCGCCGGTTCGACCCCTTCGGCGACCATGCGGATGCCTTCGTTGATATAGGGGATGATGCAGCGGTTGGCGTAGAAGAAGCGGGCGTCGTTGACGACGATGGGCGTCTTGCGGATTTGCCGCACGAAGTCGAGCGCCTTGGCCACGGCCCGGTCGCCGGTGGCCTTGCCCTTGATGATCTCCACCAGGTTCATCTTCTCGACCGGCGAGAAGAAGTGGATGCCGATGAACTGCTCGGGCCGTTCGGACGCCTTCGCGAGATCGGTGATCGGCAGGGTGGAGGTGTTGGTCGCGAAAATGCAGTCGGGGCCGATGGCGGCCTCGGCCTGCTTCGTCACCTCGGCCTTGATCTTGGGATCCTCGAAGACGGCCTCGATGACCAGGTCGCAGCCCTCCAGCGCGGCATAGTCGGTGGTGGCGGTGATGCGGTCCAGCGCGGCCTCTTTCTGCTCCGGCGTGGTCTTCTTGCGCTGGATGCCCTTGTCCATGAAGCCGGCGGTATGGGCCTTGCCTTTGTCGGCGGCCTCCTGGCTCTGGTCGATCAGCACCACCTCGATGCCCGCCTGGGCCGAGACCAGCGTGATCCCCGCGCCCATCATCCCGGCGCCCAGGACGCCGAGCTTCTTCACCCGCTGGTCGGGCTGATCGGGCCGGTTCGCGCCCTTTTCGAGCGCGCCCTTGTTGATGAAGAGCGAGCGGATCATCGCCTCGGCCACCGGGTTCATCATCACATGGGTGAACCAGCGCGCCTCGATCTTCAGCGCGGTGTCGAAGGGCACCAGCGCGCCCTCGTAGACGGCCGAGAGCAGCGCCTTGGCGGCGGGGTAGACGCCCTTGGTCCGGCCATTGACCATGGCGGAGGCGCCGACATACGTCATGAAGCCCGCCGGGTGATAGGGCGCGCCGCCGGGCATCTTGTAGCCCTTCTGATCCCACGGCTTGACGCAGTCGGCGTCGCTGGCGCTCAGCACCCACGCCTTCGCCTTCTGCATCAGCTCGTCGGTGTCCGTCACCTCGTCGACCAGCCCGGCGCCCTTGGCCTTTTTCGGCTCCAGCGTCTTGCCTTCGAGCAGGTAGGGCGAGGCGCCCATCGCGCCCAGCTTGCGCACCAGCCGCGTGGTGCCGCCGGCGCCGGGGAACAGGCCCACCAGGATTTCGGGCAGGCCGATCTTCGCCTTGGGCGCTTCGGCGGCGAAGATGCGGTGACAGGACAGCGCGATCTCGAAGCCGATGCCCATGGTCGTCCCGGGCAGGGCGCAGGCCGTGGGCTTCGCGCCCTTCAGCGTCTTCGGGTCCATGCCGGCGCGCTCAATCTTGCGGAGGACGCCGTGCATCTGCATCAGCCCCTCGAAGATGCCGCGGGCGGGGTCGTCGCCGGCGCTGCCCTTGAGCTGGGCCAGCACGTTGAGGTCCATGCCGCCCGCGAAGCTGCCCTGTTTGCCGGAGGTGATGACGATGCCCTTCACGGCGTCGTCGGCCAGCGCGGTGTCGATATGGGCGTCCAGCTCGCGCAGCGCCTCGAAGGTCAGCACGTTCATCGACTTGCCCGGCTGGTCCCAGGTGATGACGGCGACGCCGTCCTCGGTGGTGTAGTGGAAATCGGCCATGTCTCAGCCCTTTGTCCGGGGTGTTTCGGGCGGCTCTCCGTCATAGGGGCGTCCGTCCGCGTGGGTGAAGGCGACGCTGCCGTCCGCGATGGCGACCTTCAGCCCGTAATCGGGATAATGCGCGACCTCGCGCGCGGCCTTGCTGCCGATGACGAGGAACCGCGCCTCGGCGTCCGAGCGGTTGATGAGGTGGTGCGCGTCCGGGTCGCCGGCGGGGAAGGCGGCGCACTGGCCCGGGGGCAGGGGCGTCTCGCCGGCATCGGTCACCAGCGTCAGCTCACCCTCCAGGGCCATGACGAACTCGTCCTCGTTCTCGTGCCAGTGGCGGATCGAGGACTTCGCACCCGGCGCCAGGATCACGATGTTGACGCCGAACTGGGTCAGCCCGCCGGCCTGGCCCAGCCGGATGGAGCTGCGCCCGGCGACTTCGCGGTCGAGCGGCGGCGGATAGATCGTGCCGGTGCGGACGGGCAGGCTGTCGGGGTCGATCAGGGGCATGCGGTCGCTCCTTCCAGTGTCTCAGACGCGCTCGATGATCGTGGCCGCGCCCATGCCGGAGGCGACGCAGAGCGTGGCGAGGCCCACCTCCTTGTCGGCGCGTTCCAGCTCGTCCAGCAGGGTGCCGAGGATGATCGCGCCGGTGGCGCCCAGCGGGTGGCCCATGGCGATGGCGCCGCCGTTGACGTTCAGGATGTCGGGATCGACCTCGAAGGCCTGCAGGAAGCGCAGGACAACCGACGAGAACGCCTCGTTCACCTCGAACAGGTCGATGTCGCCGATCTGCAGGCCGGTCTCGGCGAGGATCTTCTGGGTCACCGGGACCGGGCCGGTCAGCATGATGGTCGGGTCGGTGCCGATCTTGGCGGTCGCGCGGATACGGGCGCGGGGTTTCAGGCCGTTGGCCGCGCCGAATTCCTTCGTGCCGATCAGCACGGCCGCGGCGCCGTCTACGATACCCGAGGAATTGCCGGCGTGGTGGATGTGCTCGATCCGCTCGAGATGCGGGTATTTCATCAGCGCCAGCTGGTCGAAGCCGGGCATCGTCTCGCCCATCTCCTTGAACGAGGGCTTGAGCGCACCAAGGCTCTGCATGTCGGTCTCGGGGCGCATGTGCTCGTCGCGGGCGAGGATGGGCAGGCCGTTGACGTCCTTGATCTCGATGACGGACCGGTCGAACCGGCCGTCGTCCCAGGCGGCCTTGGCGCGCTGTTGCGAACGCACGGCGAGCTCGTCGGCCTGGTCGCGGGTGAAGCCGTATTCGGTGGCGATGATGTCGGCCGAGATGCCCTGCGGCACGAAGTAATGCGCCATGGCGACCGAGGGGTCGACGGCCACCGCCGCGCCGTCCGAGCCCATCGGCACGCGGCCCATCATCTCGACCCCGCCCGCGATGTAGCCCTGGCCGGCGCCGCCCTTCACCTGGTTGGCGGCGAGGTTCACCGCCTCCAGCCCGGAGGCGCAGAAGCGGTTGACGGCCAGGCCGGGGATCGACTGGTCCAGGTCGGAGGCCAGCACGGCGGTGCGCGCCAGGCAGCCGCCCTGCTCGCCGACCTGGGTGACATTGCCCCAGATCACGTCCTCGATGCCGGTCTCCAGGTGGTTGCGGGTCTTCACCGCGTTCAGCACGTCGGCCGACAGCTTCACCGCCGTCACCTCGTGCAGCGCGCCGTCCTGGCGGCCCTTGCCGCGCGGCGAGCGGACGGCGTCGTAGATATAGGCGTCTTGCATGTCGCGTCTTTCGTGTCAGGCCCGGTCCGAGGGGTTGCCGGGCATCAGGTCATAGGGGTGCTTCCAGCCGTCGAGCGCCTGGACGTTCGACAGCCAGCGGTCGATCTCCGGCCAGTCGGCGCGGTCGAAGCCGAAGGGCTCGGGATAGAACAGGTAGCCGCAGCAGGAGAAATCGGCGTTGGTCGGGCCGTCGCCGACGATCCAGTCGCGGCCCTTCAGATGCCCGTCGAGCACCTGGTAGGCGGTCTTCAGGCGGCCCTGCAGGAACGGGATCACCTCGGTCGGGCGCTTCTCCTCGGGCAGGAAGTTCATCAGGAAGCGGGTCATGCCGGCCATGCTGGACAACTTGTGGTTGTCCCACAGCACCCAGCGCAGCACCTCGTACTTGGCGTCGCCTGCGCCGCCATGCTTTCCGGTCCTGTCGGTGACGTATTGCTGGATCGCGCCGGACTGGGTGATCTTCAGGTCGCCGTCGACCATGACCGGCGCCTCGCCCATCGGGTTGATCTCGGTGCGGTACTCGGTCGTCCGGGTTTCGCCGTTGAAGAAGTCGACGAAGACCGGCTCCCAGTCGAGTCCGGAGAGGTCCAGCGCCAGCGCCGCCTTGTAGGCGTTGCCGGATTCGCCGAAGCAGTGGAGTTTGATGGTCATGCGCTCAACCTTCCTGTGTCGCGCCTCTGTCGGGCGCCGGAGTTGCGTATTTGGAACGAGAAGAAGACGTGATGTCTGTAACGGGTGATTAACGTTAACACGTCAATTCGGGAGATGCCGTACAGGCTGGCGATCCGTTGACCGCAAGAGTATTCCAGCCGCCTCAACAGCTTGGGGCGGTGGTACGGAGTCCCAGTGCAGGTTTCTTCTCGTTCCAAATACGCAAATCCCGGTCCGGCAACCCGCGCATCGCTCATGATCTTGCCTCGGCGAAGCCACGGGCGATCAGTTCCTTCATGATCTCGTTGGTGCCGCCGTAGATGCGCTGGATGCGGGCGTCGGCCCACATCTCGCCGATCTCGTATTCGGTCATGTAGCCGTAGCCGCCGAAAAGCTGGACGCATTCGTCGAGGATCGCGCCCTGGGCCTCGGAAAGCCAAAGCTTGGCCATCGCGGCCTTTTCCACCGTCAGCCGGCCCTCGAGGTGCTCGGCGATGCAGTCGTCGAGGAAGGCGCGGGAGACGGCCGCCTTGGTGGTGCATTCGGCCAGCTTGAAGCGCGTGTTCTGGAATTGCATGATCGGGCCGCCGAAGGCCTGGCGGTCGCGGCAGTAGGCCATGGTGCGCTCCAGCGCGCCGTCGATCGCGCCCATCGCGGTGCAGCCGATGATCAGGCGCTCCTGCGGCAGCTGCTCCATCATCTGGTAGAAGCCGCGGCCTTCCTCCTGGCCCAGGATGTTCTCGGGCGGCACCTCCACGTTGTCGAAGAAAAGCTCCGACGTGTCCGCCGCGTGGCAGCCGATCTTGTCGAGGTTGCGGCCGCGCGAGAAGCCCTCGGCGCCGTCGGTTTCCACCACAACCAGCGAGATGCCCTTGGCGCCCTGCGACGGGTCGGTCTTGGCGGCCACGACGACCAGGTTGGCGTGCTGGCCGTTGGTGATGAACACCTTCTGGCCCGAGAGCCTGTAGGCGTTGCCCTCGCGCACGGCCTTGGTCTTGATCGCCTGCACGTCCGATCCGGCGGCCGGTTCCGTCATCGCCAGCGCGCCGACCAGCTCGCCCGAGACCATCTTGGGCAGCCAGTGGCTCTTCTGGTCCTCGGTCCCGTAGGCCAGCAGGTAATGCGCCACGATACCCGAGTGGATGCCGTGGCCCCAGGAGGCAAGGTTGGCGCGGGTGCCTTCCATCAGGATCACCGCCTCGTGGCCGAAATCGCCGCCGGCGCCGCCGTACTCCTCCGGGATCGAGGGGCAGAGCAGGCCCAGCGCGCCCGCCTCGGTCCAGGTCGAACGGTCCATCTCGCCCTGGTCGCGCCACTTGCCGAAGCGCGGCTTCCATTCCTCCGCGATGAACTTGCGCGTCATCTCGGCGAGCATCCGGTGCTCGTCGGTCATCCATCCGGCCATGGCCGATGTCCCCCCGGTCATTTCTTGCGCTCGTCCAGCTCCGCGGTGAACAGGCGGAGCCGGGCGGTCAGGTTGTCGGACCGTGTCACGCTGTCGAAATTCTCGAACAGGAAGGACAGCGCCTCGCCTTCCTCCAGCCCGGCCTCGGACGCGAAGCGGCGCAGGCGGCGGTAGGCGTCTTCCGTCATGCCGACGGTGAAGCGGCGGGTCAGGCGAAAGCGTTTCGGCATCTCTCCTCCGTCGTCGTGCCGCCGCTCTTGCCGGAGCCTAGAACGCCTCCGCGTCGAGCGCCATCACGGTTTCGGCGCCGGACTGGATGCGCGCCAGGTGCATGGCCGCGGCTGGGAGCTGTCTTGCCATGTAGTAGCGGCCGGTGGCGAGCTTTGCCTCGTGAAACGTTGCGTCACCGGTGCCGGCGTCCAGAGCATCCTGCGCGGCACGGGCCATGCGGGTCCACATCAGGCCCAGGCAGACATGGCCGAAGAGGTGCATGAAGTCGTAGGCGCCGGCGAGCGCGTTGTTGGGCTGTTTCACGCCGTTCTGCATGAAGTACATCGCCGCGGCCTGCAGCGCCTTGGATGCCTCCTTCAGCGGGTCGAGGAAGTCGGCCTTGAGGTCGACGCGGTCCTCGTTCTCCTTGATGTAGCCCTTGACCATGTCGAAGAAGGCCATCGCCGTCTTGCCGTGGTTCGCCGCCAGCTTGCGGCCCACGAGGTCCAACGACTGGATGCCGTTGGTGCCCTCGTAGATCATGGTGATGCGGGCGTCGCGGACGAATTGCTCGATCCCCCATTCGCGGGTGAAGCCCGAGCCGCCCAGCGTCTGCTGTGCCAGCACCGTCGTCTGGAACCCCTTGTCGGTCAGGAAGCCCTTGATGACGGGGGTCAGCAGCGAGATCATCGCCTCGGCCTCTTCGTCGCCGTTGCGGCGGGCGCGGTCGATCATCATCGCGCCCCAGTAGATGAAGGCGCGGCCGCCCTCGACGAAGGCCTTCTGGTCCATGAGGTTCCGGCGCACGTCGGGGTGCACGATGATCGGGTCGGCGGGGCCGTCGGGGTTCTTGGGGCCGGTCACGTCGCGGCCCTGCAGCCGGTCCTGCGCGAAGGCGAGTGCGTTCTGGTAGGCCACCGCGCCCTGCGACAGCCCCTGGATGCCGACGCCGATGCGGGCCTCGTTCATCATGGTGAACATCGCCCGCATGCCCTTGTGCAGCTCGCCCACGAGATACCCGGTCGCGCCGTCGTAGTTCATCACGCAGGTGGCGTTGCCGTGGATGCCCATCTTGTCCTCGAGCCCGCCGCAGGTGACGGCGTTGCGGTCGCCGAGGCTGCCGTCGTCGCCCACAAGGAATTTCGGCACGATGAACAGCGAGATGCCCTTGGTGCCTTCGCCGCCGCCGGGGGCCTTGGCCAGCACCAGGTGGATGATGTTCTCCGACAGGTCGTGCTCGCCGGCCGAGATCCAGATCTTCTGGCCGGTGATGCGGTAGGTGCCGTCGTCCTGCGGCTCGGCCTTGGTGCGGATCAGGCCGAGATCGGTGCCGCAATGCGGCTCGGTCAGGTTCATGGTGCCGGACCATTTCCCCTCGACCATGTTGGGCAGATAGGTCGCCTTCTGCTGATCCGAGCCGTGTTCGTGAATCGCCGAATAGGCGCCGTGGGTCAGGCCCTGGTACATGTTGAACGCCATGTTGGCCGAGACGAACATCTCGCCCACCGCCGAGGACAGCAGGTAGGGCATGCCCTGCCCGCCATAGTCCGGGTCGGCGTCCAGCCCCATCCAGCCGCCGTCGCGCAGCTGGTCGTAGGCCGCCTTGAACCCCTCGGGCGTGCGGACAACGCCGTTTTCCAGCGTGCAGCCCTGCCGGTCGCCCACCGCGTTCAGCGGCTGAAGGACTTCGGCGGCGAGCTTGCCGGCCTCTTCCAGGACCGCGCCGGTGAATTGCCGGTCGAGTTCGGAATAGCCGTCGATGTCTGCCTCGGACACCTTCAGCACGTCGTGCAGAAGGAATTGCTGGTCCTTCAGCGGCGGCGTGTAGCTGGGCATGCGCGTTCCTCCCGAGGGGCCGTCGGGTTCGTCAGGCGGCGGCGGTCTTGTCGTCGAACGACGCGAGCACCTTCTCGCCCCATTCGAGCTGATCCTTCAACTCGCCGATCGTCTCTTCCAGCTCGTCGCGCTGGCGTTCCATGTCGGCCAGACGCTCCTTGGCGGCCGCGTAGGCGCGCTGCAGCTGGGCCTTCTCACCCTGCTCGGTATCGTAAAGATCGAGAATCTGGCGGATTTCTTCCAAAGAGAAGCCAAAGCGCTTGCCGCGCAGGATCAGCTTCAGCCGCGCGCGGTCGCGACGGGTGAAGAGCCGCTTGTTGCCCTGACGAATCGGGGACAGCAACTCCTTGGATTCATAGAAGCGAAGCGTGCGCGGCGTGACTTCGAACGTGTCGCACATCTCGCGGATGGTCATGACGTCTTCTGCCATGTCTCCCTCTAACCTTGTGTCAAACAGACCGACCAGATGGACGGGTTTCCAAAGCGCTTCAAGCCAGCTTGACCTTAGCGTCATTGTAACGTTGCGTCATTTCGGGGCGGTGTCTGCGGTCAACCCAGATCCGCCGCCGCATCGTCGCGCATCTGTTGCAGTTCCGCGATAGCGGCGTCCAGCTCGTCGCGCTGGGCCGTCAGCACCTTCAGCTGCCGGTCGGCATGCTCGACCAGGACTTCCATCTGCGCGCGGGTGCCTTCGTTTTCGTAGATTTCCAGCCACTGGCGGATCTCCTCCAGCGAGAAGCCCCAGCGGCGGCCGCGCATGATCAGGGTCATCCGCGCCACCTCGCGCGGGCCGTAATAGCGCGTGCGGCCTTCCTTTTCGGGGGCGAGCAGTTCGATGTACTCGTAATAGCGCAAGGTGCGCGGAGTCACATCGAACTTCGCGCACATTGCCTTGAAGCTCAGGCGGGTGTCGGACATCGGTGATCCCCTTCTGACCTTACGGTAAGCACTGCCGCAAGGGGGATCAATTGCCTCTGTCGCTTTGCCGCGTGCCGCCGGCGGCAGGCTGCCGTCAGTTCATGAATCCGGGCACCAGAAGGTAGAAGCCGTAGGCCACGATCAGCGCCGGCACCGCGGAATAGGCCGTCGCGATGACCGCGGCCTTGGGGTTCAGCGCGATGGCCGGGAACAGCGCGTCGCCGTCGTTGGAGATCGCGTTGCCGATCAGCGCGGCGAAGGGAATCAGCCCGTTGATGTAGAGCGTCGTGACCAGCACCTGCGGCCCGCAGCCGGGGATGAACCCCACGAGGATGGCGATCAGCGGCAGCACGGGGGCGACGGCCTGGAACATCGCTTCGAGATCGAGACCGGCATAGGCGGCCAGATAGTCGTAGGCGAGATAGGCGGTGATCACCCAGACCGAGATGAAGCTGGTCTCCTCGGCCATGCGCGTGACCGGCGTATCCTCGGAATTGGTCATCGCCTTCAGCGGCGACGTGGCCCAGATGAACAGGCCCAGCGCGGTGCCCGCGAGCGCCAGCCACAGGACCGGAACCCCGAAGATGGTGGCGATCTCCACCTGCCCGAGCTGCGCCGCGCCGACCACCAGGCCCGGGGCGGCCAGCAGCAGATAGGCGATGTCCTGCGGACGGGTGCGGCCGATCAGCGGGGCAAGCTGGCAATGCGCGGAGCTGGCGCTGCGGAACTCGGTGGTGTTGATCCGGTCGACGACCCAGCCCGACACGATGCCCACGGCGAAGGACAGCGGCAGCACGACCGCCGCCGCGTCGGGCCGCGTGGCCAGCAGCAGGAATGCGGCGTCGCCCATCGTGGCCGTCAGCGTGGCGACCACCGCGCCGAAGCCGACATTGCCCGAGGTATAGGCCGCCACGACGACCACCGCACCGCCGCAGCCCGGCGTGGCGCCCATCAGCGCCGCCAGCGGCACCTGGAACCCGCGCGCGTTCTTCAGCGCCTGGCCGATGTCGAAGTTGAACACGCGCTCGGCCCCGTAGAACAGCATGAGCGTGGCCGCGACGAAGACGCTGACCTGCACATAGGCGTCCATCATCAGCGTGCGCGTCAGCGCGCCGAATTCGCCGGGCGCCAGCGCCAGCGCCACGAACAAGAGCGCCACCAGGAGCCGTTTCGGACGAAACGGCCCGTGACGCAGGGCGACAGATGACGGGATGGACGCTTCGGCAGTGCCGGACATGGGAGACCTTCTCGAAGTTCTGCGATTGCGAATAATTCTCAATTGCGGAAGTTAGCACTTGCGGCGCCGATTGCAAGGCTTGATTGATACGGGGGCCAGGCAGGCGGGATGGAATGACCGAAATCGACCAGGAACAGCTTCGGATCGCGTCCGAATTCATCGAGGCGCTGCCGCATTCGCGGGCCCTGGGGATGCGGCTGGTGTCGATCGGCGATGGCGAGGCGGTGATCGAGATGCCCTATGCCGACCATCTCGTCGGCGATCCGGCCACGGGGGTGATCCACGGCGGCGCCGTCTCGGCGCTGATGGATACCTGCGGCGGGGCTTCGGTGATGTGTCATCCCGAAACCGGCGAGATGACCGCGACGCTGGACTTGCGGATCGACTACATGCGCCCGGCGGTGCCGGGGCGGACGATCACCGCGCGGGCGACCTGCTATCACGTCACGCGCTCGGTCGCCTTCGTGCGTGCCTCGGCCTCGGACGGCGACGCGGACGACCCGGTCGCGGCGGCCACCGGCGCCTTCACCGTGGAGCGGCCCGAATGAGCGAGCGTCCCCCTCCCGAACCCGTCCAGGTCGTCAAGCAGCGCCGCGACGCCGCCCTGCGCGCGCTGGTGGGCGGCGTGCCCTATGTCGGGTTCCTCGGGATTAGTTTCGAGCGGCACGGCGACGAGCTGACCGCGCTGATGGCCTATGACGACAAGCTGATCGGCAACCCGATGCTGCCGGCCCTGCATGGCGGGGCCACGGCGGCCTTCCTGGAGGTGGCCGCGATCATCGAGCTGTCGTGGTCCTGGCTCTGGCAGGATATCGAATCGGGCCGCATCGACCCGGATACGATCCGGGCCGAGAACCTGCCGCGCCTGCCCAAGACCATCGACTTCACCGTCGACTACCTGCGCACCGGCTTGCCGCGCGACGCCTATGCCCGGGCGCGGGTGACGCGGTCGGGCCGGCGCTATGCCTCGGTCCAGGTCGAGGCGTGGCAGGACAACCGCACCCGCCCCTTCGCCCAGGCGATGGGGCATTTCCTGATGCCCTCGAAACGGCCGGAATGAGCGCCACGCCGGAAGTCGGACCGCTGACGCACGGCCGGGTTTTGAAGATCGCCCTGCCCATCGTGCTGTCGAACGCGACGGTGCCGATCCTGGGGGCGGTGGATACCGGCGTGGTCGGGCAGATGGGCCTGGCCGCCCCGATCGGCGCGGTCGGGATCGGCGCGGTGATCCTGACCTCGGTCTACTGGATATTCAGTTTCCTTCGCATGGGCACGACCGGGCTGGTGGCGCAGGCCAAGGGCGCGGGCGACACGGCCGAGACCGGGGCCCTGCTGACCCGGGCGCTGCTGTTCGGCGCGACCGGGGGGCTGGCGCTGGTGGTCCTGCAGGCGGCGCTGTTCTGGGGCGCCTTCGCGCTGGCGCCCGCCTCGGACGAGGTCGAAGGGCTGGCGCGCGACTACATGGCGATCCGGATCTGGGGCGCGCCGGCGGCCATCGGCATCTATGCGGTGACCGGCTGGCTGATCGGGATGGAGCGGACGCGCGGCGTGCTGGTCCTGCAGTTCTGGATGAACGGGATCAACATCGCGCTCGACGTCTGGTTCGTGCTGGGGCTGGGCTGGGGCGTGCAGGGCGTGGCGGTGGCCACGCTGATCGCCGAGTGGTCGGGGCTGGCGATGGGGCTGTGGCTGTGCCGCGCGGCGTTCCGGGGCGAGCAGTGGCGCGACTGGGTGCGGGTGTTCGATCCGGCGCGACTGAAGCGGATGCTGGCGGTAAACGCCGACATCATGATCCGCTCGGTGCTGCTGACGGCGTCCTTCACCACCTTCCTGTTCCTGGCCTCGGATCTGGGCGACGTGACGCTGGCGGCGAACCAGGTGCTGCTGCAGTTCCTGGAGATCACCGCCTTCGCGCTGGACGGCTTCGCCTTCTCGGCCGAAGCGCTGGTCGGCGCGGCGGTGGGCGCGCGCGACCGCGGCGCGCTGCGCCGGGCCGGCATCGTCAGCTCGCAGCTGGGCGTCGCGGGTGCGGTGGCGCTGGGCGTCGTCTTCTGGGTCTTCGGCGGCACGATCATCGACCTGATGACCACATCGGAGGCGGTCCGGGCCGAGGCGCGGATCTACCTGCCGTGGCTCGTGGCCGGGCCGCTGCTGGGCATCGCCGCCTGGATGCTCGACGGGATCTATATCGGCGCCACCTGGACCCGCGAGATGCGCATCGCCGCGCTGCAGTCCACCGGGGTCTACATCGCCGCGCTCGTGGTGCTGCTTCCCTGGCTGGGCAACCACGGGCTGTGGCTGTCGCTGATGATCCTGAACGTCGCCCGCGGCCTGACCCTCTGGGTCAAATACCCGCGCATGGAAGCCGGGGTGCGCGGGCCGCTGCCAAGTTGAGCGCGACCGCGAAAGATCTTTTCTGCCAGCGGAGAGGCGACGCGCCTGCCGGACCGCGCGCGGGCTGCGCCGGCGGTCATGCGTATTTGGAACGAGAAGAAGCTGCAAGCGCGCGCCCCTGGTTCTTCTCGTTGAAAATACGCCCGCCGGAGGCATGAAGACTCACAGCGCGCCGACGGCCTCCAGCGCCTGTTTCAGGTCGTCGCGCTGCGGTTCGGTCAGGCCGGCCTGCGGCGGCGCCGGGTCGCCGCAGTCGAAGCCCTGCAGCTGGAGTCCCGCCTTGATCGCCGCGGCGAGGTTGTATTTCGCGAAGGCCTGGTTGATGTGCCAGAGATCGCGCTGCAGCGCCATCGCCGCGTCCCAGTCGCCGGTGCGGCAGAGGTCGTAGAGTTCGACCGACTGGCGCGGGATCAGGCAGGACGGCCCGGCGAGCCAGCCGCGCCCGCCGATCAGCATGACCGCGGCGGTGATATGCGAGGAGGCGGCGAAGACGCCGATGCGGTCGCCGACCGTGTTGAGCACCGTCAGCAGGCGGCCGGTATTGGTCGAAGCGTCCTTGAGGAAGGCGATGTTGGGGTGGTCGGCCAGCGTCGCGATCGCCGGAAGCGTCAGGTCGGCGCGCTGGAAATTCGGGTTGGTGTAGAGCGTGACGGGCAGGTCGGTGGCGTCGGCGATGGCGGTGAAGTAGTCGATCACCCCCTGGTCGGGGACGGGGAAATAGGCTTCGAGGATGGCGAGGATGCCGTCGGCGCCGAGGTCGGCCCAGCGGCGGGCCTGGTGGACTGCGCCGGCCGTGGTGGTCGCGGCGACGCCGGCGATGACGGGGATGCGGCCGGCGGCGGCCTCGACCACGGTTTCCACGACGGCCTTCTTCTGGTGGAAGGTCAGGTAGGCGAACTCGCCGGTGGAGCCGAGCGGTGTCAGGCCGTGGACGCCCTGCTCGATCAGGTGGTGGCAGAGGCGGGCGAGGGCGGGGCGGTCGACCTCGCCCTCGGGCGTCAGCGGCGAGGGCAGGTAGGGGACCACGCCGCGGAGGTCGCGGGCGTCCATCTACAGGATCTCCAGCACGGCTTCAGGCGGGCGGCCGAGCGCGGCGCGACCGTTGGCGAAGACCACCGGGCGTTCGATGAGCTTCGGGGTGGCGGCCATCGCGGCGATCAGGGTGGCGTCGTCGCTGTCCTTGGTCAGCCCCTGCTCTTTGAATTCCGTCTCCTTGGTGCGCATCAGCGCGATGGGGCGAAGGTCCAGCAGGCCGAGCGCGTCGCGGATCTCCGCCTCGCTGGGTGCGTTGTCGAGGTAGCGGCGCTCGGTGATGTCGCAGCCCTTTTCCTGCAGGAGCGCAAGGGTCTGGCGCGACTTCGTGCAGCGCGGGTTGTGCCAGATGGTGACCTTGGTCATAGCCAGTCCTTCCGGTTGGTGCCGATGGCGGAGGCGACGGTATCGTGGCCGTCGCGGGCGAGGAGCGTGTCGAGACCGCGGGCGATCTCGGCGGCCAGCGAGAGGCCGTGAAAGACCATCGCGGTATAGAACTGCACGGCCGCGGCGCCGGCGGTGATCTTGGCGTAGGCCTGTTCGGGGGT
Source organism: Psychromarinibacter sediminicola (assembly GCF_029168335.1). Taxonomy (GTDB): domain Bacteria; phylum Pseudomonadota; class Alphaproteobacteria; order Rhodobacterales; family Rhodobacteraceae; genus Psychromarinibacter; species Psychromarinibacter sediminicola. Next base: position 11,941 of record NZ_JARGYC010000012.1, on the reverse strand, counting down.
CGCGATGCCGCCGACGCCGATCAGGGGAAGCTGGCCGTCGGTCTCGGCCGACAGGCGAGCGAGCACGCGGGTGGATCTGTCGAACAGCGGGGCGCCGGAGAGGCCGCCCTGCTGATCCCGTGCCGGGCTTTTCAGGCCGTCGCGGGAGAGGGTGGTGTTGGTGGCGATGACGGCATCGACCCTGGTGTCGAGCGCGACGCGGGCGATGGCGGCGATCTCGGCGTCCGTGAGGTCGGGGGCGATCTTCAGGAAGACCGGGATAGGGCGATCAAGGCGGTCGCGGGTCTCGAGGACGTCGGCAAGGAGGGCCGACAGGGCCGACGCGCCCTGCAGGTCGCGCAGCTTCTCGGTGTTGGGCGAGGAGACGTTAACGGTGGCGAAGTCGATATGGGGGCCCGCAACCTCCAGAACCTTCGCGAAATCGGCGGCGCGATCCGGGCTGTCCTTGTTGGCACCGAGGTTCAGCCCGCGGGGGATCGCCGTCGGCGTGGCCGCGAGGCGGGCGGCGATGGCTTCGGCGCCGTCGTTGTTGAAGCCGAAGCGGTTGATGGCGGCGCGGTCCTCGGCCAGGCGGAAGAGGCGCGGGCGCGGGTTGCCGGGCTGGGGGCGCGGCGTGGCGGCGCCGAGCTCGAGAAAGCCGAAGCCGGCTTGGGAGATGCCGGCCAGTGCGGTGGCGTTCTTGTCGAAACCGGCGGCGAGGCCCACCGGGTTGGGCAACGACAGGCCGGCGAGGGTGGTCGCAAGGCGCGGCGAGGTGACGGGGCCGGGGCGGGGGGCGAGGCCGGCGCGGACGGCGGCGAGGGCCAGACCGTGGGCCGTCTCGGGATCGAGGCGGCGCAGGACGGGCAGGCCGATCCGTTCCAGCGCGCTCATGTCATGTCGGCCGGGAACTTGTGGATGCCGTCCTCGAAGGGCAGCGGCCAGGCCCAGACCACGTCTTCCAGCATCAGCGGCCGGTAGAGATGGGGGAACAGGGCGCCGCCGCGGGAGGGCTCCCATTTCAGGGCGTCGCCGAGCGCGTCGGCGTCTACGGCGGCGATCCAGAGGTCGCCCTCGCCGAGGAAGTGCTTCGCCGCCGTCTCCGGGGCCTGGTCGGCGGTGGAGAAATGGATGAAGCCGTCGCTGCGGTCGATCGGGGCGCCCAGGGTCGCGCCGTCGGCCTGCAGCGCCTGCCATTCCTCGGTGCGGAAGATCTTGTAGACGAACATGGAGGAGGGGATGCCGCGACCGGGCCGGGAGGTCAAGGTGGGCGGACGGCCTGCGCGCCCCGGTTGGGGCGAACGGGCCTGACGGCGAGGAGCCGCAACCGGGCGCGGGGGCACCGGGCCGGGCTGGGTGCCCGGCCCGCGCGGCCTGCCTTACGCGGCGCGCCGGTTGCGCGGCCGGCGCCGTTTGCCGTTCGCCGCCCGGGGCTTCGCGGCGCCGGCCTTCGCGGGGCCGGACCGCCTGCCGCCGGCGGCGCGGCCGTCGCTCCAGGGCGTGCCGCCGAGCACCGGTATCTCGCGCCCGATGGTCTTGTGGATCGCCTTCAGGTCGGAGATTTCGGCCGGCGCGCAATAGGCGACCGCCCGGCCGTCGCGCCCCGCGCGGGCCGTCCGGCCGATCCGGTGCACATAGGTGTCGGGCACGTTGGGCAGGTCGTAGTTGTAGACGTGGCGCACGCCGGGAATGTCCAGCCCGCGGGCCGCGACGTCGGTGGCCACCAGCACCCGCATCTCGCCGCTTCGGAACGCCTTGATCGCCCGCTCGCGCTGTCCCTGGGACTTGTTGCCGTGGATCGCGCCCGCGGCAAAGCCCGCGCGGTCCAGCGCCTTCATCAGCCGGTCGGCGCCGTGCTTGGTGCGGGTGAAGACCAGCGCCAGATCCTCGCGATGCGCGTCGAGATGGTCGATCAGCAGCTGCGCCTTGTCGGTCTGCTCGACGAAATACAGCGCCTGCGCGACCTTGTCGGCGGGCTGGCCCGGCGGGCTCGCCTCGACGCGGACCGGGTCGGTCAGGTAGGTCCGCGACAGGTCGTCCATCAGCTTCGGCATCGTCGCCGAGAACAGCATCGTCTGCCGGTCCTTCGACAACAGCGGCGCGATCCGGCGCAGGGCGTGGATGAAGCCCAGATCGAGCATCTGGTCGGCCTCGTCCAGCACGAGGTAGCGGGTCGCGTCGAGCCGCACCGCCTTGCGGTCGATCAGGTCGAGCAGCCGGCCGGGCGTGGCCACCAGCAGGTCGGCCCCCCGATGCAGCCGGTTCACCTGGGCATTGATCGAGGCGCCGCCGACGACGAGTGCGACCTTGAGATGGGTGCCCTCGACATAGGCGCCGAGGGTGTCGGCGATCTGCTTGGCCAACTCGCGGGTCGGCGCCAGGATCAGGCTGCGCACCGTCTTGGGGGCGGGCGTGTCGCCGGCGGTCAGCAGGCGGTGGGCGATCGGCAGGCCGTAGGCGGCCGTCTTGCCGGTGCCGGTCTGGGCAATGCCCATCACGTCCCGCCCGGCCAGCGCCGGCGGAATCGCCTGGGTCTGGATCGCGGTCGGCTGGGTGATGCCCTGATCGGCGAGTTTGCGGACGAGCCGGGCCTGAAGCCCGAGCGTTTCGAAGGTCATCCGTGGACGTCTCCTGTATGGCGGCGGTCCGGGACCGCGGCCTGAATGATGACACGCCGCCGTCCCTTGGGGACAGCGGGCGCGGTCGGGTTGCGCGATGTGCGGACCGGGGGCCGGATTGCCCGTCGGCCGTCACCGCGCCGGACCCCCGCGTGATCTGGGAACCATGGGAAAGGCGACGTTCCGCGTCATCCGTCAGCCGGAGAGCCGCAAACTGCTCACGCGGCAGAGAACGTCTGGGGCAGGACATGGCGCCTGGCGCGAGATAAGTCAACGGGTTTGACCGAAATAGCCTGGGCCGGGGCTATCGTCCGGTGAGACGGTGCCACTCGGTCTCGAAGTCGGCGCCGTCTTCGCCGACGCGGGCGACCAGGGCGCGCAGGCCGTCGCGGCCGGCGCGTTCCTCGATTTCGGCCACGAGGCGGGCGGCGGCGCCGTAGCGGTCGCGCCAGTCGGCGCTGTCGCGCAGGTCGTTCCAGCCCAACCAGTCGTCCGCCGCGCGGATCCAGTCGGCGTCGCGCGGGTCGGCGGGCTGGCGCAGGCGGGGGTCGCCGGAGAGATAGGCCGCGAGACCCTCGTCGAACCAGGCGGGAAACCGCGGCGAGAGAATGTCCGAGACGTCGAGGTGGCGGTGAAGCTCGGCATGAACCCGCTCGTGCGTCAGGATCGTCTCGTTCACGCCGCCTGGGCCGACGACGATCAGGTGAAAGCCGTAGGTCAGCCCGTTGGCGCGCATCCCGAGCCGATCCGCGCAGGCGGCGGCGGTGCAGACGACCCAGACCGGGTCGGTCTCCAGCGGGCCGAAGAAGGCGCGCGTGTTGGCCTCGGCGCGCGCGATCAGCGCCGCCACGCGGTCCGCGGCTTCGGGGGCGTCGATATAGAGCGTGGGCGAGATCTCGGTCAGGCCGTAGCTCTCGGGCGTGAAGGCGCGGTAGGGGCTGGGCACCGCGGCAAAGGCCAGCGCGCCGCCGACCAGCGCGGCCATCGTGACAGCGCGCAGGATGGCGCCGATCATGCGGAATGCGACCATCCCGGAGATATGGGCCGCGCGGCGGGTGGTTCAATCCGGCGGCGCCGTCGGAAATCTGTCACCTCGGCACGTTAGACCGGGCGCGATCGCGCTTTGACACCGCCGCGATGCGGGGTCACTGTGAGGTCATCAACCAACTGGGAGACCATTCATGCTCGCTCGTTTCCTGACCGCGACCGCGGTGCTGGGCCTGTCCGCCGGAATGGCGGCCGCCGAGTACAAGATCACCATTCTTCACACCAACGACTTCCACGCCCGCTTCGAGCCGATTTCGAAATACGACTCGACCTGCGCGGCGGAGGACAACGAGGCCGGCGAATGCTTCGGCGGCTCGGCCCGGCTCGTCACCGCCGTCGAGGCCGCGAAGGCGCGCAACGACAACTGGCTGCTCGTCGACGGCGGCGACCAGTTCCAGGGCACCTTGTTCTACACCTATTACAAGGGCAAGGCCGCGGCCGAGATGATGAACAAGATGGGCTACGACGCGATGACCGTGGGCAACCACGAATTCGACGACGGCCCCGAGGTCCTGAAGGGCTTCACCGAGGCGGTGGAGTTCCCGATCCTGATGTCGAACGCGGACATCTCGGGCGAGCCGCTGCTGACCGACGCCATCGAGAAGTCGGTGATCATCGAGAAGGACGGCGAGCGGCTGGGCCTGATCGGGCTGACGCCGGTGGACACCGACGAGCTGTCGAGCCCGGGGCCCAACGTCATCTTCACCCAGCCCGCCGATGCCGTGGCCGCCGAGGTGGAGCGGCTGCAGGCCGAGGGGATCAACAAGATCATCGTCCTGTCGCATTCGGGCCTGAACGTCGACAAGGCCGTCGCCGCGGCGGTGCCGGATGTCGACGTGATCGTCGGCGGGCACGACAACAGCCTGCTGTCGAACGAGATCGAGGGCGCCAAGGGGCCGTACCCGGTGATGGTCGGCAACACCGCCATCGTGCAGGCCTATGCCTACGGCAAGTTCCTGGGCGAGCTGAACGTGACCTTCGACGACGAGGGCAACATCGTGGAAGCCGTGGGCGAGCCGGTGCTGCTCGACGCCTCCGTCACCGAGGACGCGGTAACGAAGGACCGGATCGGGGAACTGGCCGAACCGCTGGACGAGATCCGCAACGAGGTCGTGGCCGAGGCGAGCGAGGCCATCGAGGGCGACCGCAGCGTCTGCCGCGCGATGGAATGCCCGATGGGCAACCTCGTCGCCGACGCGATGCTCGACCGGGTGCAGGACCAGGGCATCGACATCGCACTCGCCAACGGCGGGGGCCTGCGCGCCTCGATCGACGCGGGACCGATCACCATGGGCGAGGTTCTGACGGTGCTGCCGTTCCAGAACACGCTGTCGACCTTCGAGGTGACGGGCGCCACGATCATCGAGGCGCTGGAGAACGGCGTGAGCCAGGTCGAGGATGGCGGCGGGCGGTTCCCGCAGGTGGCCGGCATGTCCTTCACCGCCGACCTGACGAAAGAGCCGGGCAACCGCATCTCGAACGTGATGGTCGACGGCGCGCCGATCGACCCCGAGGCGACCTACGGCGTCGTGTCGAACAACTTCGTGCGCAACGGCGGCGACGGCTATTCGATGTTCGTCGATGCCGAGAACGCCTATGACTTCGGGCCCGACCTGGCGGACGTGACCGCCGAGTACCTGGCAGAGAACGCGCCCTATCAGCCCTATACCGACGGGCGGATCGAGATCGTGAAGTAAGGCGGCCCCGGCTCTCGACCGGACCCGACCTGACGCGAGGGGCCGCGGCGGTGCGCTGCGGCCCCTCATCGTTTGCGGTATTGACCCAAGGGAAGGTTGCGATGTATTTTGCCTTGTGGTTAATTAAGGGAGCGGCAAAATGAAACTGCATGTCTTTCCGCCGTCGCCGAACTCGAAAAAGGTCATGCTGGTGAACGCGATCACCGGGCTGGCCGTGCCGGAGGAGGTGGTGGACATCACTGCGGGCGTTCAGAAGGCGCCGGCCTTCCTGGCGCTGAACCCGAACGGGCGGGTGCCGGTGCTGGAACTGGACGACGGCACGACCCTGTGGGAATCCAACGCCATCGCCAACCGGCTGGCCGCGTTGGCCGACAGCCCGCTCTGGCCCGGCGGCGACGCGCAGTTCGATGTCCTGCGCTGGCAGTTCTGGGAAGGGTGCCACTGGACGCCGGCCTGCGCGCGTTTCGCGGACAAGTACCTGTTCGGCAACGAGACCGCCGACCTGGAGGCGGCGGCGGCCGTGTTCCATCCCTTCGCCAGGGTGCTGGACGACCACCTCGCCGGCCGCGACTGGCTTGTGGGCGAGGCGATGAGTGTGGCCGATATCAGCGTCGCCATGGTCGTGGGGTTGCGCGAGGCCTGTCACTACCCGATCGCGGGCTATGACAACATTCTGCGCTGGGTCGGCCGGATCGAGGCGCTGGACGCCTATCGCCGCGTCGCCGGGGCGGCGGAGGCGGCGGCCTAGGTAAGCGCCTATGGGTTCGTCGGCCCTTGCGGAAACGTTCGGGCCGGCTGCAACGGCGGGCCGGCCGGACGCGGGTTGACTTCGTTTCGATGCTTCTAGAAACTTCGAAGCATGAAAGCAGATCGCGACTCGTCCTTGTCCGTCGTGCAGGCGGCCTCCACCTTCGCTGCGCTCGGCTCCGAGCAGCGGCTGGGTGTTCTGAACACGCTGGTCCGGGCCGGGCCGGAGGGCCTGTCGATGGGCGAGTTGGGGGATCGGTCCGGGATCACCGGCTCGACCCTCACGCATCACCTCAGGATCCTCGCGCAGGCCGGGCTGGTCCGGCAGGAACGCAAGGGGCGGCAGATCATCTGCGCCGCGGCCGCGACCGAGGAATTGCAGGCACTGACGGATTTCCTGCTGTCCGAGTGCTGCGCCGACGTGTCCGGCGCCTGCCATCTGGAGACGGGCCATGACTGATCTCAGCCAGAAGCTGCCGGATATCCCCGCCCTCTGGAGGCGGGCCGACAAGGCGGTGCTGCTGATCCTGGCGATCCCGCTGGTGCTGGCAGTGCTGGACCCCGGGCAGGTCTGGCCGACGATCCGCTTTGCGGGCGGCGCCATCGCGCATACCGGGGTGTTCATCGTCTTCGCCGTGCTGGCGGTGGCCTACATGAAGGCGACCGGGGCCGAGGCGCTCCTCGCGCGGGCGTTCGAGGGGCGCGAGGTGCGGATGATCCTGCTGGCGGCGCTGCTGGGCGGGCTGTCCCCGTTCTGCTCCTGCGAGGTCATCCCGTTCATTGCGGCGCTGCTGGCGATGGGGGCGCCGCTGTCGGCGGTCATGGCGTTCTGGCTGGCCTCGCCGCTGATGGACCCGGCGATGTTCCTGATCACCAGCGGAACCCTGGGCTGGGAGTTCGCCATCGGCAAGGGCCTGGCCGCCGTGGGGCTGGGGCTGGCCGGCGGGTTCACCGTGAAGGCCTTCGCGCAGAGCGCCGTCTTCGCCGACCCGCTGAAGACCGCGCCGAAGACAAGCTGCTGCGGCACGACCTGCGGCAGCGCCGGCCCGGCGGCACCGTTCGAGGCGCGGCCGGTCTGGCGCTTCTGGGGCGAGGCCGACCGCCGCGCGACATTCCGCGACACGGTGGTCGAGAACGCGCTGTTCCTCGGCAAGTGGCTGCTGCTGGCCTATATGATCGAGGCGCTGATGCTGCGCTACATTCCCGCCGATCTCGTGGCACATGTCCTGGGCGGCGCGGGCGTGATGCCGGTGCTGCTGGGCGCCTTCGTCGGGATGCCGGCCTATCTGAACGGCTATGCCGCGGTGCCGATGGTTGACGCGCTGCTGGATCAGGGGATGGCGCAGGGCGCGGCGATGTCCTTCGTGCTGGCCGGCGGCGTCAGCTGCATTCCCGCGGCGGTGGCGGTCTGGGCGCTGGTCAAGCCGCGTGTCTTCGCTGCCTATATCGGCATCGCCGTCGCCGGCGCCGTCATCGCCGGGCTGGTCTGGGGCGTCGTGGCCTGACCGGCCCCTGACGCGCCCATTGCCCCCGCCGCGCGCTTTGGTTACCTGCCCGTCAGGGCAAGAACCGAGGCAACGGGCGGGCGCATGTACCGGGTCTGGAATTTCGTCGAACGCTACTCGATCCTGCTGATCGCAGGAGCCGCCGTCGCGCTGATCTGGGCGAATGTCGCGCCGCAGTCCTATCACGCCTTGGTCGACTATCCGCTGTGGTTCAACGATTTCGTCGGCACCGATGCGTATCGCTGGATGACGGCCCACGGGGCCGCCCACGGCATCGAGGCGATCGGCGACGTCCGCCGCGTGCTGACCCCGCATGTCCTGGTGAACGATGTGCTGATGGCGCTGTTCTTCGCCAGCGCCGGCAAGGAGGTCTGGGAGGCGGTGATCCTGAAGAACGGCGCGCTGCGCGGGCGCAAGGCGGCGACGCCGCTGGTGGCGACCGCGGGCGGCATGCTGGGCCCGGTGGCCGTGTATCTGGGGCTTGCCGCGATCCTGGGCTCCGACCTGTACGACGCGGTCGCGCATGGCTGGGCGATCCCCACCGCGACCGATATCGCGTTTTCCTACCTGGTCGGCCGGCTCGTCTTCGGCGCGGGCCACCCGGCGGTGCGGTTCCTGCTGCTTCTGGCCATCGCCGACGACGCGGGCGGGCTGATCGTGCTGGCGCTGTTCTACCCCACGGGCACGCTGGCGCCGGCGTGGCTCTTGCTGTCCCTCGGCGCCGCGCTCGGCGTGTTCGGGCTGGCCAACTGGCTGCCCCGGCGGCTGGACAGGGGCCACCCGTTGCGCCCGTGCTCCACCTGGACGCGGCGGCGGCTGGGGGCGTGGCCCTATGTCATCGCCGGCGCCGTCAGCTGGTACGGGTTCCAGCAGAGCGGGGTGCATCCGGCGCTGGGGCTTCTGCCGATCATCCCGGCGATCCCGCACGAGGAGCGCGCCTTCGGCCTGTTCGCCGAGGCCGAGCAATACCTGACCGACCTCTTGAACCGGATGCAGCAGGCCCTGCGATACCCCGTCGAGGCGGTCCTGTTCCTGTTCGGCCTGATGAATGCGGGGGTCGAGGTCACGGCCGTCGGCGCGCCGACCTGGCCGGTGCTTGCCGGGCTCCTGCTGGGCAAGCCGCTGGGGATTCTCGCCTTCGGCTGGCTCGCCGCCCGGCCGCTGCGCCTGGGCCTGCCCGCGGGCATGGGCGCGGCGGATCTGTTCGTGATCGGCTGTGCCGCGGCGATCGGATTTACCGTCGCGCTCTTCGTCACCTCGGTCGCCTTCGCCCCGGGCGCGGTGCAGGACGCGGCCAAGATGGGCGCGTTGTTCAGTTTCGCCGCGGCACCAATGGCGCTGATTGCGGGGAGAGTGTTGCGCATCAGGCGACAGGTTCGCGGATAATCCCCTGGATTTGCAGGGGATTGTCGACCGCATCGCGCGAATTTACCCCAATTTTTGCCCCAAAACTGCCGCAAACCCTCCTTCGGCGTTGAAAAACAGGGGTTCACACAGACATAATTGAGCCTAAAAGCCGGGCTATACGGTCATCCTTAACGAAGACCCGATAGGGCAAGACACGACAGACCAGGCAGATCAGGCAGACCTTCGGAACGCGAATGCTCGAATTCGAAAATGTCAGCAAGTCCTTCTGGACCGGGGCGCAGCGCAAGGTCATCCTGGATCGTGCGTCGTTTCGCGTCGAGCTGGGCAATTCGCTGGGCATTCTCGCGCCGAACGGCACCGGCAAGACCACCATCGTCAACATGATGGCGGGGCTGGAAAAGCCCGACGAGGGCGCGATCCGCCGCAACTGCCGCATCTCGTTCCCGCTGGGCTTCATGGGCGGCGTCGTCAACCGCCATACGGCGCGCGAGAACGTGCGCTACATCGCCCGGCTCTACGGGCTGGATCCCGATTACATCGAGGCGTTCTGCCGCTGGATCTGCAACCTGGAAGAGTATTTCGACATGCCCGTCGGCACCTTCAGCCAGGGCATGCGCGCGCGGCTGAACTTCTCGCTGCTGCTGGCGCTCGATTTCGACATCTACCTGATCGACGAGGGCATGCCGTCGACGACCGACGTCGCCTTCAACAAGCGCGCCGGGCAGATCCTGCGCGAACGTCTGAAGGACCGAACCATCGTGGTGGTCAGCCACAAGGCCCAGACGCTGGAGAAATTCTGCCGCACCGCCGCCGTTCTGCGCGACGGGCGGCTTCATATGTTCGATACCTTGGAAGAGGCGAAAGCGCTTTATGACTACCAAACCCAAGGCTAAGAAATTCCGCATCCGCCGCAGCCCCGCCGCCGCCAACGCGGCGCCGCGGCCCGCCTCGGCGGCCGGGGCCATGGCGGCCGCGGCGCGCTCCGGGCCGCGGGCCGGCGCCGCCGCGACGGCGGAAGAGATGCCCTTTGCCGACGACCACGACGACGGCTTCGGCGACGCGCCCTATCCGACCGCCCCCAAGCGCACCGAGGTCAGCGCGCCGTCGGACGCCTCGGCGGAGAACGAGATCGCCGCCATCCGCAAAGAGGGGCTGACCGGCCGGCAGCTGCGCATGGCCCGCCGGGTCGCGCAGAAGCACGGGCTGGCACCGACCAGCGACTTCGACGCGGTGCGGCTGCTGCGCAAGCAGGGGATCGACCCGTTCCAGCGGTCGAACATGCTGGAACTCGTGGTGCCGGGGCAGGAGCGGAAGGCCGGCTCCGACATCCAGCTGCCGAAGACGGTGGACAAGCCGCAGCTGCCCTCCACCGAGGTGCTGGACGAGGACAACCGCGCCCGCGAGATCGTGCGGATGCAGCGCGAGATCGCGCGCCGCCGCCGCCGCAAGCTGATGCAGCTGGCCGCGCGGCTGGCCTTCTTCGTGCTGCTGCCGACCTTCCTCGCGGGCTGGTACTATTTCCGCATCGCCACGCCGATGTACGCCACGCATTCCGAATTCGTCATCCAGCAGGCGCAGAACCCGGCCGCCGCCGGCGCCTCCGGCCTGGCCGGCATGTTCTCGGGCACGTCCTTCGCCACCAGCCAGGATTCGATCGCGGTGCAGGGCTATCTGCAGTCGATCGACGCGATGCTGCGGCTCGACGAGGATCTGGGCTTCCGCGAGCATTTCTCGGATCCCGACATCGACCCGCTGCAACGCCTCGACGTCGACGCGACGAAGGAAGAGGCGTACAAGATCTACAAGAAGAACGTGAAGATCAGCTACGATCCGACCGAGGGCATCATCAAGATGGATGTCGTCGCCGCCGATCCGGAGCTGAGCCAGCTGTTCTCGGAACGCCTGATCCAGTACGCCGAGGAGCAGGTCGACGCCCTGTCGCTGCGCCTGCGCGAGGACCAGATGGAGGGCGCGCGGCAAAGCTACGAGAAGGCCGAGAACGCGATGCTGGACGCCCAGCAGCGGGTGCTCTCGCTGCAGGAGAAGCTGGGCGTGCTGGACCCGATGACCGAGTCCAACGCGCTGATGACGCGGATCACCAACCTGGAGACGCAGCTGTCCGAGAAGCGGCTGCAGTTGCAGCAACTGCTGGACAACGAACGCCCGAACGAGGCGCGGGTCGAGGGCGCCCGCGGCGACGTGCGGCGGCTGGAGGCGATGATCTCCGAGCTGCGCTCGCAGCTGACCGAGACGACCGAGGACGGCCAGTCGCTGGCGCGGATCACCGGCGAATTGCGGCTGGCCGAGCGCGAGTTGCAGACCCGCGAGCTGATGGTGACCCAGGCGCTGCAGCAACTGGAGACCGCGCGGATCGAGGCGAACCGCCAGACCCGCTACCTGTCGATGGCGGTTGCGCCCATCGCGCCGGACGAGGCCACCTATCCCCGATCGTTCGAGAACACGGTCCTCGCCTTCCTGATCTTCGGCGGCGTCTACCTGATGATCTCGCTGACGGCGGCGATCCTGCGGGAACAGGTTTCGAGCTGACCCCGGGTCGCCGGCGCGCATCGCCGCCGGCGGCCGGCAGACCCCGCCGGCCCGGGCGGTTTTTGCGCATTCGGGACTTGCGAAGCCCCGCCCGAATCCGTAAGACACGCTTCGCTGCTGGGGTGTAGCCAAGTGGTAAGGCAGCGGTTTTTGGTACCGTGTACCGTAGGTTCGAATCCTACCACCCCAGCCAGCATAGCCAACCACCTGATATCACTGGATAATATTCGGATTCTCGCCGTACTATCCGGCCGATACAGGTGTGCCAATTCACCCCAGACGGAAATTCGCCCCTAAATCCCCAGGATTTCGCGGAAAGTCTCAGGAGGCGATTTCCGCGCTAGAGCTTCGTGCGTTTAATCGTGGGCATATCCTGCGGCCTTGAAGTAGTTCCAGCATTCGTCGGGTTCGAAGAGATCGCAGATGTCGCCGA
>NZ_JARGYC010000129.1 GCF_029168335.1 Psychromarinibacter sediminicola | reverse complement strand
AGCGGGCGATGCTGCGGTTCCGGCGGATGCGAACATTGCAGAAATTCGTCTCCGTCCACACCTCGGTCAGCAACCATTTCAACTCGGAGCGCAGCCTCTACTCTCGCGCCGACTTCAAGAAGAACCGTGCCGCTGCTCTCGCCGAGTGGCGCGGTCTCTGCGGTATATGGGACAGCGTCACTGTCCAAGCTGAGACTGGTTCGAATTAGTCTGCCAGCACTATCCGCCCACCACCGCGACTTAACGTGACAATGCCCTGGGCGAAGGTATTGCCGGCCGGCGGCCGCTCGGTTCTCGTTTGTCCTTCATTCCCTGAGCAGGTAGCGGCCGGTCAAGGCCAGGGTCGCCGCGCCGACCGCGGTACTGTCGTCGGCGACGTGGCCGGAGGCGACAGTGATTTGGGGGAGCAGCGCTTGCAGTTGCGCCACCAGCCGGTTCCGGATCCCCGCCGGCGGCAGTCCGGCCACAAGCAAATCCTTTACCTGCACGAAGGTGGAAAGCTCCTCGACGCGGGCGGAGATCTCGCGAGCGCCGCGGTCGATCCACGACGCCGTGGCATCGTCGACTTCGTCGGACCATTCCAGCGTTCCGGCCGCGCGAATGCCGCCCGCAAAGCTGGCCAGGTCTCCGAGGCTGGGCGCGCGATTGGAGGGCGTCGCGCCGGCGTGGACGCGGTTCTGGAGCACGAGGCGAAACTCGGTCAGGGCGCCAACATGGACGAACACGTAATCGGATACGTCGCGCGCCGCGCCGAACACGCTCTCGGCGCCGGCCGCCGCCGTCACACCGTTCTGGATGTAGACGGGCAGGCCCGTCTCGCCGCTTAGGCGGGTCTCGAGCAATTCGCCGTCGTCGAGCGCCTCTGTCCAGGCCCCAGGATCGGTTGGCAGGGCCAGCCCGAGCCCGGCAAGCCGCTCGGACTGTGCCGCGTCCAGCCGGCCGAGCGCGTTCGACACAGCGCTTTCCAGGGCGATAAGAGGGTCGTCGTCTGCGGCCACGGATTGGTGCATTCGATAGGCGACAGTGCCGGTCAGACCGATCAGGACCGTGTCGATTCCGTGCGGCTGCAAGCTGACCCCGAGACCAAAGGCGCCCTCGGGGTTCAGGGCGACTGGAATTGTGGGCGGGCCCACGCGGCCGCGCTGCGCCTCGCCCGCGATGATCAACCCGTCCCGCTGCAGCGCGCGCACGATCACTGATATGGTCTGTGCCGACAGTCCGCTGTGTTTGCCCAGTTCCATCCGTGACATCGCCCCGTGCTGGACGAGCAGCGACAGGATCAGCCGCTCGTTCGCGCTGCGCACGCTCATCGAGTTCAGACCGCCCGTCTGGGTATGAATGCGCAGCGCGGGCGGCGGGGCGAATCTCATGTCGGGCATGGTCGTCTCCTTGGATCAAGCGCCTTGCGACTGCGTTGGGCGAAGGACGTGGTGGCCGGTCAGGGCCAGCCGATCGCCTCGATCTCATGTGCCATCGCCTCGCCAAGCGTGCGATGCGCAGCGCGACTGATATGAAAGCCGTCTCCGCCAGCTGTGTCCACGACTTGTCCGGCATCGAAGAAATGCACTTCTTCGACCTCCGCTACTCGCTCGTAGATTTCGGCCAGTGCGAGGCTTTTCTCGTGGCCGCCCTCGAAGACTTCGGCCCAGTCGCCCAGCTCGGCCTGGATCGGCGGCGGCGCGACGAGCAGCACTTCCGGCATGCGGCCGCCATGACCGGCGGGCAGCGCGCGGATGTCCCAGACAAGGGCGCGGACGCCCATCCCGATTTCGGACGGGGACTTGTTGAAGCGTCGCTTCAGGTCGTTGGTTCCAAGCATCAAGATAACCAGGTCCAGTGGCTTGTGACTGAGGATACAAGGGCGTAGATAGCGGCGGCCGTTACGCTCGGCGCCCTCGACCGGGTCGTCATCGACAGTGGTCCGGCCCGACAGCCCTTCTTCGATCACCAGCCAGCCGGGTTCGAGGAGCTGCCGCACCACGCCGGGCCAACGGTCGGACGCCTCGAACCTCGTATCGGGCGTATCGGCATCGGCTTGTCCATAGGTGTTCGAATCCCCGTAGCAGAGCACACTGCGCATCTTCTTCCTTCCCTTCGGCGAGACCTGTGAAAGCACCGGGCAACGACGCAAGCTTTGGCAGACGGCCGATGGTTCGTCAAATATTCATTCACCGTGAATAAATGATTGACTCATTCGAGAAGCGCGTGCTTCCCATGAAGGGTCCGGTGAAGGATCGGTTGAGAAGACCGTTCTCGCCTGGCGCAACGGAGGAGGTGAAAACATGAAGTATTTCAAAGGCATCGGGACGGCTGCCGTCCTTTCCGCCGGTTTCCTGGCGGCCGGCGCCGACCGGGCCGCGGCCCAGACCGCCAACCCCGACGGTCCGATCATCGTGGTCTCGGGGCCACTGTCCTGGCCGTTCTTCGCTGCCGTGAAGCAGGGCTTCGATGACGGCGCAGAGACCTTCGGCATTGACTTCCAGTATGTAGCCGTCACTGACACGGCGAACATGACATCCGATTACCCGCGCCTGCTGCAGCAGGCGATTAGCCGCGACCCCAAGATGCTGCTGGTAGGAGAGTTTTTTCCGGACGGCATGGACCCACTAATCCGGGAGGCGACGGATGCCGGGATCCCGGTGCTCATTCACAACTCCGGCCAGACGTTGTGGGAGGAGAACGGCTCAATAGGGTTCGTCGGCGAGGAGCCGTTCCAGATGGGCTATCGCGCTGGCGAGATCCAGGCGGCGGAGGGCGTCACCTTGGGTCTTTGCTTTAACCAGGTTCCCGGCAACCCGACGGTCGAGGCGCGCTGTGACGGCTATATCGCGGCGATGGAAGAGGCCGGCGCCGACACGATCTACGAGACAATCGGGACCGGAGACGCCACCAATCCGCAGGCGCTGGCCCAGGCGATGAGCGGGATACTGCAGGCCAATCCCGGGATCGACGGCATCTTTACCCTGAACGCCGTTCCGGCGATGAGCGCCTTGCAGGCAGTATCAAATGTCGGCCGTGAGGGCGAGGTGATGGTCGGCACGGCGGATTTGTCCAACGAGGTGCTCGAGGCGATCCAGGACGGACGTCTGGCCTTCGCCATGGACCAGCAGCCCTATCTTCAGGGCTTTATGTCGATGCAGATCGCTTCGCATTTCCTGGAGTACGGGCTGCACCCGATCGGCCACGTCAAGACCGGCCCGCTTGTGATCGACAGTTCGAACGTCGAGCGCACGCTTGAGGTCAATAACGAGCATACCGGGATCCGCGGTGCCTTCTGAAAGCCGAATGAGCCCCGCGCTCGCGCCCGATGGCGCGGGCCGGACATCCGTGCCCCGAGCGGAGGGAGCCATGCGCAAACTGATCCGGCGCCCCGAAATCGGCGCCGTTGCCGCCTTTCTCGTCACCTATCTCTTTTTCGTCGTGATGACCTCCGGGGCGGGTTTCGTCTCGGCCGACGGAACGGCAGGCTGGCTCAACCTGGCTGCTGAGCTCGGCATCGTGGCGGTGCCGGTAGGTCTGTTGATGATTTCAGGCGAATTCGATCTCTCGATCGGCTCGACCGTCGGCATGGCCTCGATGATCCTTGCGCTCGGGACGCGCTATTTCGGACTGCCGGACTGGTCGATGATCCTGCTGGCTTTGGTGGCCGGGGGGGGCGTGGGTCTGGCGAACGGGCTTGCGGTCGTTCGTACGGGGCTGCCGTCGTTCATCGTCACGCTGGCCGCGAACTTCATCGTGATCGGCGGCACCATGGGGGTCAGCCGGCTGATCGCGAACGTGACGTCGAGCTCGGTCGCCGTTTCCGATCCGGTAAAATGGCTCTTTGCCGCACGCTGGGACCAGGCCAATATCGCGATCCTTTGGTGGGCCGCGGTGGCGCTGGTCGGCTGGTGGGTGTTGTCAAAGTCGCCCTTCGGCAGCTGGATCTACGCCACCGGCGGCAATGCGACCGCCGCGCGCGGGGCCGGGGTGCCTGTCGACCGGGTCAAGATCCGGCTCTTCATCTCCACAGGCGTGGCCGCCGCGTTCGTCGGGGTAATCCAGGCGGTGCAGTGGAACTCGGGCAATGCGACATATGGCATGGGCTACGTGTTCCAGGCCCCCATCGTCGTGGTGATCGGCGGCGTGCTGCTGACCGGCGGATACGGCACCGTGGTCGGCGTGGTCTTCGGGACCGCGCTGTTCGGCGTGATTTCCACCGGCATATTCTATACCGGCTGGAACACCGACTGGGTCCAGCTTTTTCTTGGCGCGCTCCTGGGCGTCGCCGTCTTTGCCAACACGCAGATTCGGCGCCTCGCGCTGCAGGGCCGGTAGGAGCCGACAATGTCCGAGCCGTTGATCGAATTGCAGAATGTGTCCAAGCATTTCGGGCCCACGAAGGCGCTGACCGGCGTTTCGCTCGCCGTCCATCCCGGCCGGATCCTCTGTCTGTTGGGAGACAACGGCGCTGGCAAGTCGACCCTTATCAAGGTTCTGTCGGGTTATCACCCGCCAAGCGCCGGACAGATCCTGTGGGAAGGGCGCGAGACCCGGTTTTCCGAGCCGCGCGAAGCGCGAAAGCTAGGCATTGCCACAGTGCACCAGGACGTCGGTACGATCCCCCTGATGAGCGTCGGACGGAACTTTTTCCTGGGTGCCGAGCCCGTGCGCGGGCGCTGGCCCTTCCGCCGCTTCGACAGCGGCCATGCCAACCGCGTGGCGTTGGAACAGATCCGGGCCTTTGGCATCAGCCGCGTCGAGGACGGCGAACAGCTCGTCGGCACAATGTCGGGAGGCGAGCGTCAGGTGCTGGCCATCGGCCGGGCGATGTATTTCGGCGCCCGGCTCCTGATCCTCGACGAGCCGACCTCGGCGCTCGGCGTCAAGGAGGCATCCTTCGTGCTCAAGATGATGACGCAGGCGCGGGCCGCCGGCGCGGCGATCGTCTTCATAACCCACAATGCCCGGCACGCGATGTCGGTGGGCGACGATTTTGCCGTGCTGATCCACGGCGAGATCGCCGCCCGTTTTTCGCGCGGTGAGAAGAGCCGGGAAGAGGTGCTGAACCTGATGGCCGGAGGCGACGAGATGGCCGAGCTGGAGGAGCATCTCGAGGGAATTCACTAAGAACGATCGGGCGGATCTTGTCATGTGTGGACGGCTCCGTTTGCGCAAGGGTTGATTTGAGTGGCTGGTGATCGTTGCGGGGAGCGGTCATGTGTCCGGCCTGTTCGCGCGGTGTGTCTGACCGCTGGCCCTGATGAAGTCCGCTTGCCGGGTCCCGATCAGAAGATCGAGCTTCGGTGCCCAGAAAAAGGAGGTGTCAAAGGGGCATTGTCACGTTAAGTCGCGGTGGCGGGCGGAGCCTTTCGATCCAACGCCAGACAGCCACCATCTCGCGCCAATCCGCCGTTGTCGTGGAGCGGAACACATTCAGCGTTCTGCGGGAGATCAAATGGCGCTGGACGTTGAAGTGATTGGAGATTGCGGCGTGGGAGGCGAGGAAGCGCTGCGCGGAGCCGGGTGACTTGAAGCGGATCTGTTGCCGCTCTCGGCGTCGGGTTGGCTGATGTGAAACCTCTGCTCGGGCTTGTCAAAGGAACTCGGCTTGAGGCGGGGCCGGGGCGCCGGAAGCGTCCGCCCATGACCCGACCCTGCCCATTCAAGTATTTCAAGACGTCGCGCGAGATCATCCGTCTCGCATCATGTATGTCCGTTTCCCGCTTTCGCTGCGGAATGTCGAAGACCTGCTGCACGAACGCGGGATCGACGTCAGCCACGAGGCGGTCCGGTTCTGGTGGCACCGGTTCGGGCCGGTGTTTGCAGCCGAGATCCGGAAACGCCGGATCGT
>NZ_JARGYC010000128.1 GCF_029168335.1 Psychromarinibacter sediminicola | reverse complement strand
CCGAACCGGTGCCACCAGAACCGGACCGCTTCGTGGCTCACGTCGATCCCACGTTCGTGCAGCAGGTCTTCGACATTCCGCAGCGAAAGCGGGAACCGGACATACATCATCACCGCGAGACGAACGATCGCGCGACGTCTTGAAATACTTGAACGGGCAGGGTCGGGTCATGGGCGGACGCGACCGACGCCCCTGCCCCGCCTCAAGTCGAGTTCATTTGACAGGTCCTGGGCAACGGCTACCTGCGCCGGCTGCTCGTCGTAGGCGCGACATCGGTGAGCCGGCGCGCCGGAGCCGACGACAGCCGGACGGGCCTTTGGGTGAGGTCGCTCTTGGAACGAAAGCCCGCGCGCCTGGTGACCGTCGCCATCGCCAACAAGACCGCGCGAACCGCCTGGGCGCTGCTGGTCCGCTGTGAAACCTACAAAGCCGCGCCAGCGGCCTAAGACGAAACAAGAATGCGGCGCCGCAGGGACCGCTCCCCGCAACGATCACCAGCACTCAAATCAACCCTTGCGCAAACGGAGCCGTCCACACATGACAAGACCGCCGGGACAGATGACCGGCCGCGGCGGCGCGGACAAAGCCTTTGACTGGGCACCGCGCCCTGCCGATACTGAGTGGCACGGAGAAACGGGGCCGCGTCGATGCGTCTCGATCCAAGAACATGGGGTATTGCTGCGGGGGCAGTATTGCTTTTCGTGGTGGTTGTCGTGCTGTTCTGGCCCCGGGGCGCGGATGAAATCTGGGCGGAAGCCACCAAGCCCTACCAGTCCGAATGCAACCGCGAAGACTGTATCGAAGTCGTGGCACCGAAGCCCGGACATGGCGGCGGACAAACCCTGCAAATGGTCTACGATCCAGATGTCGATGATGCCATTGCGCAATGGGGCGATTGCCTTGACGAGGTGCTCGTCTGCCGGCGCGAGACGGGCAAGACGCTGAGCTGCGTGCAGGAGGCAGCCTGCCCCGCCGCCTGCATCAATCAGTTTGAAACGGCTGCTGCGAATCTGGCGGACGAGCGCGAACGGGCGCAGCTTTTCCTCGTCGAGTTTGTCGAGGATGGCGGCTTCTGCGTACCGAACGCTTCTGACGGATACGCGGAATGATCCGGCGTCTGTGTATAGCGATGCTTGGCATCGGGCTCGCCACCTCAGCTCTCGGGTGGGAAACCCGCGTGGATGCCGAGGGGCCCAATCGCTGGCAGTCGCTCTACCAGTTGGAACCGCTGACTGATAGAGCCGGAGAACTCCTGCAACCGCTCGATCTCAAGGACGAGCATACAAGGCTTTCGGACCTGGCACTGAAGCGGCTGGGGGTGTTCGGGCTGTTTGGCCGGGGCGGCAGCGCGGACATCGTCGTTACCGATTTGAACGCAAGCTTTTTTCGGCTTGAGGACTTAGACGGCTTGCCGACAGTCGGCGACGACCCTGAAACCGTGCTGGAAGAACGCCGCATTCCGCCCCCAGCGCATTTTTCGGGTGTGCCGGATTACAGCTTCACGATCTACGACTGGCTCAACAAGAACCAGCTCTGCCCTCCTGGGTCGGAGATCGGGGACACCTGCCATAAGTACGTGTTTGGTTGGCTTGGCAACCTCAACTCTACCCATTTCGGCAGCCAGGCCACCGGGATGTACCGGCATTTTCACACGCTGGCGCTGAGCTATGCGGCCCGGGCGCGGATGCTGCACGAAGCCGCGCGCGAAGTGGGCGCGAAGGAAGCTGAGGTCTATCGCGACATCATCCGCGAGGCCGAGCTGGAGGCGCTGGCCTACGAGGGCTACGCTCAGCATTTCCTGCAGGATCGCTGGGCGGTCGGGCATATGTGGGAGCGCTGGAACGGTCCCGATTACAGTGCGATCCCGACCCAGGACAATTACGCCAACACGGCCGTTTCGGGTATCGCCGGGATCATTCATGGGTCTGAGGCGGTTCTGGCTGAGGTGCGCGACATCCCGGCGCCGACCGATTACATGCGGGATTTCGCGAACTACTACGGCATCGACCTCACGAATTTCGAGGGGACCTTCACGCTCGGGGACTACGCCCTGAAAGCCGATCCTATGTCTTCACCGATCCTGCGCAACGGACATCTCTGGCCGATGCGGTGGCGGCATGCATCGACACCCGAGATGTCCCATCTCCCTGGGATCGGGGATGACCGGTTGTACGACGCGCAACGTGGAGCGTTCGGGGCTGGACATCGCTATCTGGACGTTTTCTCTGGCGAAACCGTCGAATTGGACGACCTGCCGCTCAACGCCGATGAACAGTTCGAACATATGATCGCTTGCTCCGCCGCGGGCTGGGCGGAGGTGATCCGGGCCCTAGGCGAGTTTGACGGCACCTACGGGGCATGGAATGCAAAACTGTCGCCCGCAGCGCCGAACTTTGACGTTCTCGCCAGAGACACCTGCTGGGACATGTGGGCCACGAACGAAGCTATGCATCTGGGCTGGTCAAAGAACACCATCTTGTCGCCGAAGGTGATGGCGCGGCTGGCCTGGGCTGGCAATGCGCTCGCCGATATCGTCGACTACGTGTCCGGTGATGATGCACCCAAGGACTTCTTCGGCGGCGACGGCCTGCCCCGCCTGCCCCGAAAGCAACTCGTGCAGATCACCGCGCGGCTCGAGCTTGCGAACCAGCTAGCCCCCTGGGGCACCGAAATGGCGCGGGGCGGCATTGGCGCGTTCGGACCGTTCCAGCCTGGCAACCGCTATGGCCTGCCCGACTACGCCCACCCGGCAGCTATCGAAAACCTTCCTCGGGAGGATCCTACCGGCAGAGACACCAACACGTTGTTCGGAGCCTTCAGCGGTGCCCATTCCGACCACTGGTGCAGGCGCCTGCCAGAGATGATCGGCGCGTTTCGCGCGTCCGATGATCCCCGGCGGACGGAGATCTGCCGTTACTTGGGCAGTTTCGCCTATGCCGGCACCGAGGATGCCTATGACGGTGTGCAGCGTGAACGCCTTCTGTTCGAGGGTACTGAGGTGAAATCGCTCTGCCATGTCCGGGCAATGGGATTGTCCGAACCCGCTGGCGACCCCTATCGGCTCGACCAGGGCTACGTATCCTATCCTGACGGATTGAACGCGATGGCCGAGGATGGCCGGACGCTTCGGACGGTCGCCAACTGGTGCCGCGCAGTTCCACTGCTGACGTTGTCGGCTCTGCCGGAACTCAAAAATGAAAACCTCGTCGCGGAAATCGACGCGGCCCAGTCGGAGCTGACATTGCCCGGCGAGAACCTCGGCAATCTGCCGGGCGACCTGCTCCTGACCGGACCGGACGGCGGCGAGGTTGTGGTCCGTATATCAGGCTGGACGCCCAACAATATCACGCTGGACCTTTCCGACGCCGATCTGCGACCCGGCACCGACTATCGCATCAGTCTTTCTCGGGGCGATGATGGCATGGAGAGCGTGGGCCTCTTCATCCTGCGCACCGAGGAAGAACCGATCGAATTGGTACGGCTTGAAGGCGTCGGACCCTGCCGCCTGCGGCTCGACGCCGAGGAATACCCGGTGCTCGATTTCGTTGAACGTTTCGGCAGTTGGCGTGGACTGAGGGCGAAACGGCTTGATCGCTACTTCCCTATTGCATTGGACTTCTTCACCGTCGCCGCCGGGGTCATGGAACGCGAGGCAGACTGTATCGACGCGCTACGCGCTAAGAACGTGGCTCCACATTATGATGCTGAGACCCAGACGCTCCAGCGGTTTCCCATGGACGCTTATGAGCAGATCGTTTTCGTCGAACCGGACGGGCGCGAAATCAAGATCGGCGAACGCGTGGGGCGCAGTGAGTACAGGAATATTACACTCGCCTGGGGGGCGGTCGATCAACTCTACCAATTCCATGCAACGCTGCTGCGCAACATGGCGGACCGCTTCCGGGCCGAAATCGCGCTGCTGGAAGAGGAGATCGAAAAGGCGCAAACGCGAGCCGAACGGGCCGTCTCGACAGAGGCGGACCTCGCCGAGATGGCCGAGGCCTGGGAACACCTCATGCGGGTCCATAGGGCCGCACCAGCCTACATGGCCTATATCGCGACCGGTCTGAACCGCTGGGCCGTGCTGGAACAGAAACTGATCGCCCAGATCATGCCGCGGCTTGAGGAGATGCGTGTGGGCCGATTCCGCGCCATTCGCGCGAATCCCAGCCCGCAATGCGCACCCATGATCAGCTTGCCAGCCCAGACCGCCGCCGTGGACCTGGCGGCCTCGACACCGGTCTTCAGCCAGTTCGATCCTCAGGGCGAAGCATTCGACCTCGAAAACCCGCTGAAAAACCAGCACCCCTACAGTGGGCTGATCTGGCGGTATTTCGATCTTCCAGCGCGTTCCTGGACGACACCGGAGCGGCTGGAGACGCTTGTCGGCTGGCGAATGTACCCGCAGTTGCCCGAAATTCTGGCCAACGTCGAAGAAACCACCGTCGCTGGTTGCCCGCACTATGCAAACGCCTATCGCGCGACGATCGAAATGGGCAGTTTCGACTATCTCTTCGAGGACCAGAAAGATGCGCTCATGGGAATGGGCGCCCTCTACGAGGCGCGGTATGGGGCGTCGGAAAGCACCTTTCTGCCAGAGAACGAGGAGGAATTCACCTGCCTGCGGTGTGCTCTAATCGATCGCGCCATCGACGACATCGAGGCCCGTATGGAGATCCGGATGAGTCGCGCGGATTCGGGGTTACTTCCTTGGGGCACTGCAGAGGGAATCTACACCGATGCTACTCTCCCGATTCAGGCGATGAAAGTGAGGCTGGCCGAGCTATCCAATCAGACCGAGCGCTGCCGCCGGGAGTGCGTCCCGGTCAAGGGCGCCGGCGACACGCCTGTCCCGACCCTTGGCGTCGGCTCTCGTGACGACGCTGCCGTCATCGAGGCGGCGCGCGAGGCCGGCGCCCCGGAGGAAGTGATCGAAATGCTGGAAGCGCTCCGGGAAGGCGACGGCCTTCCCGAAATCGAAATGCCCGAGATCGTGGTACCCGAGTTCGAGATTCCCGATCCGATCATGCCGGAGCCTTTGCCAGTGGAACCGCTAGGGCCCGTGGACTGATGCGCAGGGGCACTGTCACGTTAACCTGATGGTGGTCGCGGTGGCCCGGGATAAACATCGTTGTGCCTCTCCTGGGTGCTGGCAGACGAATTCTAACTCGTCTCAGCTTGGACAGTGACACTGTCCCTTATGCTGCGCAGAGACCGCGCCACTCTGCGAGAGCAGCGGCACGGTTCTTCTTGAAGTTGGCGCGGGAGTGGAGGCTGCGCTCCGAGTTAAAATGGTTGCTGACCGAGGCGTGGACGGAGGCGAGTTTCTGCAAACGTCGCATCCGCCGGAACCGCAGCTTCGCCCGCTCGCGTCGTCGGAATGGCAGGTGGGAGTTCTCGGCGCGGTTGTTCAGCCAGAGACCGGTTTCCTGGCGATTGGCCGCACCGATTTCCTTCAGCGCCGCGCCATAGGACCGAAGCCGGTCGGTCACGATGGTGTCCGGCCGACCGTGGCGCTTCATTGCTTTTCTGAGGAATTTCAGGGCTGCCTTCTTGTCACGGGTCTTCGTCACGAAGCTCTCGAGCACCTCGCCCTCGTGGTCGACAGCCCGCCACAGGTAATGCCTCTCGCCGTTGATCTTCACGAACATCTCGCCCGGGTGCCATCGCCACTGGCTCGACCGCATCCCCTCGATCCGGCGTTTCCGGATCTCGGCGGCGAACATCGGCCCGAACCGGTGCCACCAGAAGCGGACCGCTTCGTGGCTGACGTCGATCCCGCGTTCGTGCAGCAGGTCTTCGACATTTCGCAGCGAAAGCGGGAACCGGACGTACATCATCACCGCGAGACGGATGATCTCGCGGGACGTCTTGAAATACTTGAACGGGCAGGTCACGGATCATAGGGCGGACGCAACCGACGCC
>NZ_JARGYC010000127.1 GCF_029168335.1 Psychromarinibacter sediminicola | reverse complement strand
GGGGTTCAATGTCCGAACCGGCATGATGGACGTGCTGCACGGCATCACCTTCGACCTGCACCGGGGCAAGACGACCTGCGTGGTGGGCGAGAGCGGGTCGGGCAAGTCCGTCACCGCGCGGACAATCCTGAACATGGTCCCGCGGCCGGGCGTCATCAACAGCGGGCGGATCGTGTTCACGCCGTCGGAGACGGAGAGCGTGGAGCTGACCGCGCTCGACCCGCGCGGTAAGGAGATCCGCGACATCCGCGGCGGGCGGATCGGCATGATCTTTCAGGAGCCGATGTCGTCGCTGTCGCCGGTGCACACCATCGGCAGCCAGATCGTCGAGGCGATCCGGCTGCACCGGCAGGTGTCGAAGAAGGACGCGCTGAAGAAGGCCGAGGAAGTGCTGGCGCAGGTGGAAATCCCGACCCCGAAGAAGGCGCTGGACCAGTATGCCTTCGAGTTCTCGGGCGGCATGCGGCAGCGGGCGATGATCGCGATGGCGCTGTCCTGCCATCCGGACGTCCTTATCGCGGACGAGCCGACCACGGCGCTGGACGTGACGACGCAGGCGGAGATCCTGGACCTGATGCGCAACCTGCAGCAGGAGCTGGGCATGGCGATCATGTTCATCACCCACGACATGGGCGTGGTGGCCGAGATCGCCGACGAGGTCGTGGTGATGGAGAAAGGCCGCGTCGTGGAGAAGGGCGACGTGGGACAGATCTTCGCCGCGCCGGCGCATCCCTATACGCGGCAGCTCCTGGGCGCCGTGAAGCGGCTGGAGGAGCCGGCGGAGACCAAGCTGCGGCCCGCGCCGGACGCGCCGGAGATCCTGAAGGTGCGCGACCTGCAGCTGCATTTCGAAAAGCGCGAGGGCTTCCTGCAGCGCGTGACGGACGTGACCAAGGCCGTCGACGGCATCTCCTTCGACCTGCGCAAGGGCGAGGCGCTGGGCATCGTCGGCGAGAGCGGGTCGGGCAAGACCACCGTGGGCCGCTGCATCGCGCGGGTCTACGATCCGCAGGGCGGGACGGTGGATTACGAGGGCCGCGACCTGGTGAAGGCCGGCAAGGACGAGCTGCAGGACACGCGCAAGCAGATCCGGATGATCTTTCAGGATCCCTTCGCCTCGCTGAACCCGCGGATGACGGTGAAGCAGCTGATCGCCGAGCCGCTGATCGTGAACGGCATCGTGCAGGGCAAGGCGCTGGACGACCGGGTGGCGAAGCTGTTGACCGAGGTCGGGCTCGATCCCGGCATGATGGAGCGGTATCCGCATGCGTTTTCGGGCGGGCAGCGTCAGCGCATCGTGGTGGCCCGCGCCATCGCGCTGGAGCCGCGGCTGGTGATCGCGGACGAGCCGACCTCCGCGCTGGACGTGTCGATCCGCACGCAGGTGCTCGATCTGCTGTTGAAGCTGCAGGCCGAGATGGGGCTGAGTTTCATCTTCATCAGCCATGACATGGCGGTGATCCGGTACTTCTGCGACCGGGTCGCGGTGATGTTCCGCGGCCAGATCGTGGAGATCGGCGAGACCGAGCAGATCATCACCGACCCGCAGCATCCCTATACCAAGGCGCTTCTGTCCTCGGTGCCGATCGCGGACCCGAAGCTGCGCGGCACGCGGCAGCGGCATCGCTACCAGGAACCCGCATGAAGATCGCGGGCGTCAACACCTACCTGATGCAGGCGGGCGCGCGGCCCGACCTGACCCGGGCGATGGGCGCGGATGCCGATTTCCGGGGCTCGCGCTGCTGGCTGTTTCTGGAGATCGAGACCGACGAGGGGATCACCGGCGTCGGCGAGTGCTCGGGCTGGCCGCGGGCGGTGGAGACGGCGATCACGGATCTGTCCCATGTGCTCGTCGGGCAGGATCCGGCGCATATCGACCGGCTCTGGGCGCAGTGCTATCGCGCGATGATGGGGCACGGGCTGACCGGCACGGTGGGTGCGGGCGCGCTGTCGGGCATCGAGATGGCGCTGTGGGACATAAAGGGCAAGCTGCTGGGCGCACCGGTCTGGCAGTTGCTGGGCGGGGCGATCCGCGAGCGGATCCCGGTCTATGGCCATGCGCATACCGCCGACGAGGCGCTGGCGCTCAAGGACCTCGGCTATTCGGCGCTGAAGACGCCGTTCACCGGGATCGTGGATTTCGACCGGATCGGCATGCTGCGCGACACGGTGGGGCCGGAGATCGACATCGCGGTGGACGCGCACGGGCCGTCGTGGATGTCGGCCGCCGATGCGATCCTCGTCGGCCGCGAGCTGGAGCCCTACGACCTGTTGTTCTACGAGGATCCGGTGCCGCCGGAGAACCTGGACATGCTGGCCCGCGTGCGCGACCACGTCGCCGTGCCGCTGGCCGCCGGCGAGCGCGTGGGCACGGTGCATGGCTGCCGCGACTACATCGAGCGGGACCTCGTGGACGTGATCCAGCCCGACACCGGGCGCGGCGGCGGCATCGGGCAGATGCGCAAGATCGCCGCGATGGCCGAGCCGCACGGGATCATGCTGGCGCCGCATTCCGGCTCGCTCGGGCCGGTGGCGGAATTCGCCGCGCTGCACATCATGGCGACGGTGCCGAACGCGCTGCTGCTGGAGCGGATCGAGTTCGACTGGCCGGGACGCTACGAGGTGGTGACGCCGGTGCTGAAGGTCGAGCACGGCTGCCTGCCCCTGCCGACCGCGCCGGGGCTGGGGGTGGAGCTGGTCAAGGACGAGATCGCGAAATACCCCGTGCAGCGCAACGTCACCATGCCGCCCAAGGACGACGGCCGCGCCTATGTCGCCGGGACCGCCGGCGAGGCGGTGCATGTACAGACACGCCGGGCGCGGGCGAGGACACTCAGGCGATGAACGACACGGCGAACACGCCCTTCGCGCCCGGCATGGCCGAGGTGCTGGCGGAGGAGGCGCGGCTGACCGCGCTGGAGGATCCCGCGGCCACGGCGGCCTTCTGGGCCGAGGGAACGCCGGACGTGCCGGTGGAGGATCTGTCCTATCCGGGCGCCGAGGGACAGCCGCAGGCGGCCCGGCTCTATCGCGGGGCTGCGCCGGCACCGGCGCCGGTGCTGATCTTCGCGCATGGCGGCGGCTGGGTCGGCGGCTCCATCGCGCTGAACGAGGCGGCCTGCCGGGCGCTGGCGGCGGACAGCGGGTGGTCGGTGCTGTCGATCTCCTACCGGCTGGCCCCTGCGTATCCGTTTCCGGCGGGGTTGGAGGACGTGAAGGCCGCGCTGCGCTGGCTGGGGCAGGACGGTGCGGGCCCGCTGGGGCTGGACCCCGCGCGGATCGCGCTGGGGGGCGCGTCGGCCGGGGCAAACCTGGCGATGGCGACGGCGCTGTCGATCCCGGGGGCGGCGCAGGGGCTGCTGCTGTATTACGGGGTCTACGACCGCGACACGACGCGGCCGAGCTTCGCCGAGCACGATGCGAGCCCGGGGATCACCACCGCGCGGGTGCGCGAGATATTCGACCTCTACGCGCCCGGCGCCGGGACCGACCCGCTGGTGGTGCCGTTCCACGCGCCGGACCTGTCGGTCCTGCCGCCCGCCTGCCTGATCGCCGCCGAGATGGACGTGCTGCGCTCGGAGAACGAGGCGATGGCGGCGCGGATGCGCGCGGCCGGGTGCGACGTCGACTTTCACGTGGAGCCCGGGGTGCACCACGGGTTCATCAACCGCGGCCGGCTGCTGCCCGCCGCCCGGTCTTGCCTGTCGCGCGGGGCCGATTTCCTTAACCGTTTGTCCGGGATGCCAGTATGAAAATCGAGTCTGTCGAGGCCTTCGCCTTTCGTCACACCACCAACACCGTTCGTGACAGCGACGGCCACGGCCATCCCGGCCCGGTCAGCGACACGACCTCGTCGCTGTTGACCATCACCTGCGACGACGGGACAACGGGGCGCGTGGTGTGCCGGGGCGGGGACGTGCGCGACTACCTGCTGGAGCGTTTCGTGCGGCCGAACCTGATCGGCCAGGACCCGATGGCGACGGAACGCCTATGGTACGGCGTCTACAAGTGGCAGCGGCTGTCGGGCGGCGAGATGACCGACCGGGCGCTGGCGGCGGTGGATCTGGCGCTGTGGGACCTGAAGGGCAAGGCCTGCGGACAGCCGGTGTGGAAGCTCCTGGGCGGCTACCGGCCGAAGATCCTGGCTTACGGCTCGACGATGTGCGGCGACGACCTGGAGAACGGGCTGGCGACGCCGGAGGATTACGCGCGCTTCGCCGAGTGGATGGTGACCGAGCGCGGCTACAAGGCGGTGAAGCTGCACGGCTGGATGCCGCCCGTCCCCGGGGCGCCGGACGTGAAGATGGACTACAAGGCCTGCGCCGCGGTGCGCGAGGCGGTGGGTCCGGACATTCCGCTGATGCTCGACCCGCATCACTTCTACGCGCGGGCGGACACGCTGTGGCTGGCCAACAAGCTGGCCGAGCTGGACTATCGCTGGATGGAGGAGCCGATGGAGGAGGCGTCGATGTCCTCCTACAAGTGGCTGACGGCGAATACCGGGCTGAACATCCTGGGGCCCGAAACGATGACGGGCAAGCACTGGACGCGGGCGGAATGGGTGAAGCACGACGCCTGCGACCTGATCCGCTCGGGCGTGTGGGACGTGGGCGGCATCAGCCCCGCGATGAAATGCGCGATGACGGCCGAGAGCTTCCACATGTCCTGCGAGATGCACGGGACCGGGGCGGGGAACCTCGCCGTGGCGTTGGCGATCCCCAATACCTCGTTCTACGAGCGCGGGCTGCTGCACCCGTTCATCGACTATGACGAGCCCAAGGAGTTCCAGAACCGGATCGACGACGAGATGGACGCCGACGGCTACGTCCACGGGCGCGAGGCGCCGGGGCTGGGGCAGGATCTGAACATGGACTACATCGAGGCGAACCGCGTGAATGGCTGACCCGGCCGCGATACGCCGCCTGGACGCGGTGCCAAGCGGTTTCGAAACCGCTTGGCAACGCGTTTGCAAGCGCGTTGCGCCTGACGGCCGTTAGCAAGAGGAAAGACACAGTGCCCGACCTGCGCATCGCGGATGTCCGCGTCACCCCCATCGCCTTCTACGACCCGCCGCTTCTGAACAACGCGGGCTGTCATCAGCCCTTCGCGCTCCGTTCGATCATCGAGGTCGAGACGGAGGACGGCGTGGTGGGTCTCGGCGAAAGCTACGGCACCAGCGCCGTGCTGGGCGGGCTTGCCGCGCTGGCGCCAGCCTGCCGGGGATTCGCGGTCACCGACCTGAACGGGCTCTGGCAGCGAACCCGCGAGACGCTCCCGCCGGGGAGCGACGTGCGGCTACTCCTGCGCGTGGGCGGGGCCGTCGAGGTCGCGATGTGGGACGCGCTGGGCAAGGCGACGGGGCAGCGCGTGGTGGATATGCTGGGCGGGCAGGTGCGCGCGCGCGTGCCGTTCTCGGCCTACCTATTCTACAAGTTCGCGGGCCATGCCGGCGAGGCGGCCGACGACTGGGGCGAGGTGCTGTCGCCCGAGCAGCTGGTGGACGAGGCGCGCCGGATGGCAGACGAGCACGGCTTCCGCGCGATCAAGCTGAAGGCCGGCGTGCTGGAGCCGGAGGCGGAGGTCGCGGGGCTGGAAGCGTTGCGCGAGGCCTTCCCCGACTCGCCCCTGCGGATCGACCCGAACGGCGGCTGGCACGTCCACACCGCGCTGGACCTGCTGCCGCGCCTCGAAGGGCTCGTGGAGTACCTGGAGGATCCGACCGTGGGCATCGCCGGCAACGCGGTAGTGCAGGCGGCCACGGATGTGCCGCTGGCCACCAACATGTACGTGGTCGAACCGTCGCACCTGCCGCCGAACATGGCGCAGGACGGGTTCCGGGTGATCCTGTCGGACCACCACTACTGGGGCGGGCTGAAGGCGTCGCGCGACCTGGCCGAGATCTGCCGGATCTGGGGGCTGGGGCTGTCGATGCACTCGAACTCGCATCTCGGCATTTCGCTGGCCGCGATGGTGCATCTGGCCGCCGCTACGCCGAACCTGACCTACGACTGCGACACCCACAGTCCGTGGCAGGTAGACGAGGTGATCGAGGGTGGCAAGCTCCGGTTCGAAGGCGGCGCGCTGCGGCTGCCCGAGGGGCCGGGGCTGGGCGTGACGCTGGACCGGGTGGCGCTGGCGCGGCTTCAAGCGAACTTCGAAGCGCTCGATTACCGCGACCGGGACGATGCGAGCGAGATGCGCAAGCACTGGCCGAACTGGCAGTTCGGGCGGCCGAAGTTCTGAAAACCGGCTTGTCAAAGGAACTCAGCTCTAGGCGGCTCTGGGGCGTCGGTAGGGTCTTGTCAGAAGAAATCGAGGTCTTGTTAGAAGAACTTGGTTTGGTAGCCTGACTATGGCTCGGTTAGAGCGTTTGCCCACCGACATGAATCGATTGGGGATTCCCATTCGGCCGAGGGACTGATTCACTGACCCTGGGGCAGATACTGGGGGCAGCG
>NZ_JARGYC010000126.1 GCF_029168335.1 Psychromarinibacter sediminicola | reverse complement strand
ACGAAGAAGCGCGGTGGCCACCAGACAGGCCGCGCGCTGCGCTACGCCAGATGGCTCCGCGCGCGGCCTCCTACACCACCCGGTGGGGCACTACCGCCAGGAGGCCCGGGAACGGTCTCTCAGGGCCGATATTCTCCGGACCTCATGACTGCGCGTACTTGGTGAATAGCTCGCAAGCACCTGGCATCGCGATGTTTTTTCGAAGCCGCCTTGAACACTTCGACGCCGGTGGCACTCGTCGTGATGGAACCGACGTCGAAGCCATGATTACACGAAAGCTATGTGGTCCCGTCTGCGATCCATACGATGTTGTCGGCATTGTCCGGCCTCCTGGCTCTAGGTTTTCGTACCTTCCAGGTAGGCTCAATGAGTCCCTGTTTCGCCAGCGCTGAAATTCTCCTTCTTAATATCCGGCGCGGTTACGAAGTGGCTTTCCATTATGGTCGCGGCGAAGTTCTCGAAGGACGGGCGGGTGTCCATCGCGTCTTGTCGCGCCTGAAGGTCGGCTCTGGGCCGGAAGCGACGGGCGGCTTAGCCCTGTGGCACCGCTTCCCGCGCCGCCACAGGCTCGCTTCTCCGGAGCGCCTTGGAG
This sequence comes from Psychromarinibacter sediminicola, assembly GCF_029168335.1. Taxonomy (GTDB): domain Bacteria; phylum Pseudomonadota; class Alphaproteobacteria; order Rhodobacterales; family Rhodobacteraceae; genus Psychromarinibacter; species Psychromarinibacter sediminicola. The sequence continues at coordinate 5,965 of NZ_JARGYC010000126.1, read as the reverse complement.
GGCAGGTCACACCCGGAACGTCAAATTCAGAGTTGATTTAAGTAATATAGTATGATTTTTTGGGCAAACGGCTCTTGCCGAACATGGGAGGAAATCATGAAAAAGTTCTTACTTGGCGCGGCCTTGGCTGCGCTCGCTACCGGTGCGACTGCGCAAACCATCGGGTTTTCACAGATCGGTTCGGAATCCGGCTGGCGCGCGGCGGAAACGACCGTCACGCGCCAGGAAGCGGAGGAGCGCGGCATCGACCTGCGTTTCTCGGACGCGCAGCAGCGGCAGGAAAACCAGATTGCCGCCATCCGCTCGTTCATCGCACAAGGCGTGGACGCGATCCTGCTGGCGCCCGTCGTAGCTACCGGCTGGGACAACGTGCTGGAAGAGGCGTCCGAGGCGGAGATTCCAGTGGTTCTGCTTGACCGGCAGGTGGACAGCTCGGACGATCTGTACCTGACCGCGGTGGGCTCAGACCTTGTCCACGAGGGCGAGGTGGCCGGCGAATGGCTAGTCGAGAACAAGCCCGAGGGCGAATGCCGGGTCGTCGAGCTGGAAGGCACGACGGGCTCGTCCCCGGCAATTGACCGGGCAACGGGCTTCCGCAACGCGATCGAGGGGCATGACGACATTGAGATCGTACGCAGCCAGACGGGCGACTTCACCCGCTCGGGCGGCAAGGAGGTAATGGAAAGCTTCCTTCAGGCCGAGGGCGGCGGCGAGAATATCTGCGCGCTCTATGCCCATAACGACGACATGGCGCTGGGGGCGATCCAGGCGATCAAGGAGGCCGGCCTCGATCCGGGCAACGACATCCTGATCGTGTCCATCGACGCGGTACCGGATATCTTCACCGCGATGGCCGAGGGCGATGCCAACGCCACCGTCGAGCTGACGCCGAACATGGCCGGGCCCGCCTTCGACGCGCTTGAGGCCTACCTGTACGACGGCACGGTGCCGCCGAAGTTCATCCAGACGGAATCGACGCTCTATACGCAGGACGACGATCCGATGGCAGAGTACGAAAAGCGCAAGGATCTGGGGTACTGACCCGATCGGGCTGTTGCCCCGCGCTTTTACGGGGCATCCCTCCGGGGTGCCCCCCTGCCATCCGGAAAGGCGCCGCATGCTTCTGACCATCGAGGATCTGACGAAGACCTTTCCCGGCACGGTCGCGCTGGACGGCGTGTGCTTCGACCTGAGGGCGGGTGAGGTACACGCCCTGCTGGGCGAGAACGGGGCCGGGAAATCCACGCTCGTCAAATGCCTCACCGGGGTGCACGCGCGCGACAGCGGTACCATCTGGCTGGAGGGGAAAGAGATATCGCCCGCCTCGACGCTGGAGGCGCAGGAGGCCGGGATCGGCACGGTCTACCAAGAGGTGAACCTGCTGCCGAACTTGACCGTGGCCGAGAACCTGACCTTCGGGCGTCAGCCGACGCGGTTCGGCATGGTCTCGGGTCGGAAGATGCGCGCGGAGGCCGAGGCTATGCTGGCGGGCTACGGGCTGGACCACGTGAACGTCACGCGCGAGCTGGGCACCTATTCGGTGGCGGTTCAGCAGATCGTGGCAATCGCGCGCGCCGTGGCGCTGTCAGGCAAGGTGCTGATCCTGGACGAGCCGACCGCCAGCCTCGACGCCCGCGAGACCGAGACGCTGTTTCAGGTGGTGCGTGGCCTCCGGGAGCGCGGGCTGGGCATCGTCTTCATTTCGCACTTCCTCGACCAAGTCTTCGAGATATCCGACAGGCTGACCGTTCTGCGCAACGGACGGCACATAACCACGGCGGACACTGCCGGCATGGACCGCCTGGAACTGATTCACCACATGCTCGGACACGAGCTGGAAGAGGCCGAGGGACGACGCCGGCACCGGCAGGGCGGCGTCGAGCGGCTGCAGGTCCGCGGCCTCGCCCGGCGCGGAAAGATCGAGCCGTTCGACCTGACGGTTCGCGAGGGCGAGGTGATCGGCCTGGCCGGACTTCTGGGCTCGGGCCGCACCGAAACGGCCGACGTGCTGTTCGGCCGCACGCCGCCCGACCGGGGCGACGCGACCGACGCCGACGGCCCTATCGACCTGCGCACGCCCCGCACCGCCATCGCCGCCGGCTTCGGCTACGCGCCCGAGGACCGCAAAACCGACGGCGTCATCGCCGATCTGTCGGTGCGCGAGAACATCGCGCTGGCGCTTCAGGCGCGCCGCGGCTGGACCAAGCCGATCCCGCGTGCCGAGCAGCGCAGGCTGGCCAATGACTACATACGCCGGCTCGACATCCGTACGCCGGGCGCGGAAAAGGCGGTGGGCGACCTGTCGGGCGGAAACCAGCAGAAGGTCGTGCTGGCCCGCTGGCTGGCGATGAATCCGCGGTTCCTTATCCTGGACGAACCGACCCGCGGCATCGACGTGGGCGCGCATGCCGAGATCCTGAAACTGATCGGCGAGTTGACCGCCCAGGGCATGTCGATCCTGCTGATTTCGTCCGAATTCGATGAGCTCATCGCCGCCTCGGACCGGGTCATCGTGGTGCGGGACCGCCGCCACGTCTCGGAACTGGTGGGCGAAGAGATCGAGACCGGGCGTATCATCGACGCCATCGCCGCCCACGAAAACGGGGAAGGAGCGATGACGCCATGACCCAGGCCCTTCGCCGCATCGCGCCGCAACTCGTGACCCTGGTGGCGCTGGTGGCGCTGGTCTCTGTCTTCTTTCCCAGCTTCCTGGCAGTCGAGATGCGCGACGGCCGCTTCGTCGGCAGCGCGGTGGACGTGCTGAAGCGTGGCGCGCCGGTCGCGCTGCTGGCCGTGGGCATGACGCTGGTGATCGCCACGCGCGGTATCGACCTGTCGGTCGGCGCGGTGATGGCGATCTGCGGCGCCGCATCGGCCTGGGCGATCTCGAACGAGTACGGGCTTGTTCTGTCGCTTGTCGTGGGGCTGGGCGCGGGGCTCGTTTGCGGGCTCTGGAACGGGGCCCTGGTAGCGGTGTTCGGTATCCAGCCCATCGTCGCCACGCTGATCCTGATGGTGGCCGGGCGCGGCGTGGCGCAGATGATCACAGAGGGGCGGATCCTGACCTTCAGCCACGAGGGGCTGGCCTTTCTTGGCGCGGGCGACGTTCTGGGGATCCCCACGCCGATCCTGATCTGGCTGGGCGTCGGTGTCGCCTTCGGCCTGTTGGTCCGGCGCACCGCGCTCGGCCTGCTGATCGAAGCGATCGGCATCAACCGATCGGCCAGCGCGCTGGCCGGGGTGAATGCACGGGTTCTGCTGATCGCAGTTTACGCGGCCTCCGGTCTGTGTGCGGCCGCGGCCGGCATCATCGTCGCAGCCGACATCCGCGGCGCGGATGCCAACAATGCCGGGCTGTGGCTAGAGTTGGACGCGATCCTCGCGGTGGTGATCGGCGGAACCTCGCTGCTGGGCGGGCGCTTTTCCATCGCGGCGTCCCTGCTGGGCGCGCTGATCATCCAGACCATTGATACCGGAATCCTGCTGGCCGGCTTCCCGTCCGAGTTCAATCTCGTCATCAAGGCCGGGCTGGTCGTCATCATCCTGGTGCTGCAATCTCCGCGCCTGTCGCCGCATCTGTCGCGGATGCTGCGGCGGCAGCGTGGCTCGCCGGCGCAGGCTGGCGCGAAGGAGGCGGCAGAATGAACGCGCGCGCACTTCCCCTTTATGCCACCATCGCGATCTTCCTTATCGCCTATCTGATCTGCTACATCCAGTTCCCCGCGATGCTGTCCACGCGGGTGATCGGCAACCTACTGACGGACAACGCATACCTCGGTGTCGTCGCCGTCGGCATGACCATCGTCATCCTCTCCGGCGGCATCGACCTGTCGGTGGGCTCGGTCATCGCCTTCTCGGGCGTGTTCATCGCGGTGATGCTGCGCGACACGGGCTTGCACCCGCTGATCGTGTTCGTCCTGCTGCTTGCGGTTACCACGGCGTTCGGCGCGGCGATGGGGGGGCTGATCCACGGGCTCGCCATGCCGCCCTTCATCGTGACGCTCGCGGGCATGTTCCTGGCGCGCGGGGCGGCCTACATGCTGACCATCGACAGCGTGCCGATTGACCATACCTTCTACGACGACGTCCTGCAGGACGCCTATTACCGGATGCCGGGGGGCGGGCGGCTGACGCTCATCGGCGTGGTGATGCTGCTGTCGGTCGCCGGCGGCATGACCCTCGCCCACCGCACGCGGTTCGGCACGGCCGTCTATGCATTGGGTGGCGGTCAACAGACGGCGCGGCTGATGGGGGTCGCCGTGGGGCGGACGACGGTCCTGATCTATGCCTTCTCCGGCTTGATGGCGGGGCTGTCCGGTATCGTCTTTTCGATATACACAGGCTCGGGCTACCCGCTGGCGACCGTGGGTACGGAACTGACGGCGATCGCGACGGTCGTCATCGGCGGAACGATCCTGACGGGCGGGGCCGGCTATGTCTTCGGCACGCTGGTCGGGGTGATGACGATGGGTCTGATCCAGACCTACATCGTGTTCGACGGGTCCCTCTCGAGTTGGTGGACCAAGATCGTCATCGGGCTGCTTTTGCTCTTGTTCATCCTGTTGCAGAAGGGTCTTCTGATCTTCGGACGGAAACAACGCGATATCGCGGCCTGAGATGGAAAAACTGCCAGAGTGGATCGATACCGGCTTCCTGCAGAGCAGAAGCAATCACGGCCGTGTGGTCGAGGGAATCGGGCGGGCCCTTGTGGCGGGTAACCCGCCGGCCGGAGAGCTCCTGCCGCGGGACGAGGAACTTATCGAGCTGTTCGGCGTGTCGCGAACGGTCATGCGCGAAGCCATGAAGACGCTGGCCGCGAAGGGCATGGTGGTGGCCAAGGCCCGTGTCGGAACGCGGGTCCGGCCACGCCGCGAGTGGAACATGTTCGACGTGCAGGTCCTTCGCTGGCACCTGGATGTCGAGCCAAGTGACGCGTTCTACCGGCAACTCTTCGAGATGCGGCTCGCATTCGAACCGTTTGCCGCCCGGCTCGCGGCGCAGAAAGCGACGCAGGCCGAGATGGAACTGATCTCGGAATGCGTGGAGTCCATGAGGAACGCCGAGGATCAGACGGAGTTCTCCATCGCCGACTTGGAGTTCCACCGTGCGGTGTTCGATGCCGCCGGCAACGCCTTTTTCCATTCCGTCGTATCGCTCGTTGAGGCTGCTCTGCTGTCGCTTCTCCGCAGGTCCTCGCCAGAGCCGCGGCCGGAACAGCTTCGGTCGATCTGTGACCGGCATCAGCAGATTGCAGATGCGATCTCGGCACGCGACGCGCCTGCCGCTCACGATGCCATGATCGCGGTTATCGAAGTTGGCTGGAGTAGGGTGTTCGGGGACGCGCAAGGGCCTGTGCCCCTGGACAACTGACGACGCTGTCACGCTAGTTCGCTCTGAGGTGCAGTTTGTGTGGACCCGAGGTTAGACGGCCACCATTTGGCGCGGCAGTGTCAAAGGAACCCGGCTTGAGGCGGGGCAGGGGCGTCGGTAGCGTCCGCCCCATGACCCGACGCTGCCCATTCAAATACTTCAAGACGTCGCGCGAGATCATCCGTCTTGCAGTGATGCTCTACGTTCGGTTCTCGTTCTCGCTGCGGAATGTCGAAGACCTGCTGCACGAACGTGGGATCGACGTCAGCCACGAGACGGTGCGGTTCTGGTGGCACCGGTTCGGGCCGGTGTTTGCAGCCGAGATCCGGAAGCGCCGGATCGTGGGGTGCGGTCGAGCCAGTGGCGATGGCACCCGGGCGAGATGGTCGTGAAGATCAACGGGGAGCGCCACTACCTGTGGCGGGCTGTCGATCACGAGGGAGAAGTGCTGGAAAGCTTCGTGACGAAGACCCGCGACAAGCAGGCGGCCCTGAAATTCTTCAGAAAATCAATGAAGCGCTACGGCCGGCCGGACACCATCGTGACCGACCGGCTTCGGTCCTATGGCGCGGCGCTGAAGGAAATCGGTGCGGCC
>NZ_JARGYC010000125.1 GCF_029168335.1 Psychromarinibacter sediminicola | reverse complement strand
CGTGGTGAAGACCGTCTTCGCCGAGAAGGACCGCGACCAGGCCCATGCCCGCTGGCGCGAGGTGGCCGACAGCCTGCGCGAGCGGTTCCGGGATGGCGTAGCCCTCGACCGCGCCCCAGAGGCCGGTGACGTCGATCCGGGACTCGGGCAGCCCGGCGCGCAGACAGAGGTGCCGGACGAGCGCGGCCAGCGACACTGCCCCGAGCCGCCCGGTCAGCCAGTGGCCAAGCCGCCAGTTCGCGCCGTCCGTCCAGACGTCGGTCAGCGCCGGGAAGAAGGGATAGGGCCGCGCGTCCCAGGTCCAGGCGGCGCATTCCGGCACATGCACCATCCGGCCGCCATAGACCGACGAGATCGGATTGTTCGCGGCCTCACCCCACCAGAGGTACGTCGCCTCGAGATACGCCCGCTGGTTCGCATCGTCCCGCCAACCGCGGGAGAAGTACGGCGTGAAGCTCTCCGAAGACTTCGGGTCGAAGAAGACGTTGGGCTGGTTGGTGCCCCGGTCGATGGCGGGGCAGCCGAACTCGGTGAACCAGATCGGCTTGGATTCGGGCGCCCATGCCGTCGGCGTGCCGCTCTCCACACCGCCCGGGCGGTTGTAATGCGCGTTCGACCACCACGCGCGCAGATCCTTATAGCGGAACACCCACGGCTTGGCCGCCGCGCCATCCGTGATGGCCGTGCGGACCTGCGCGCTTCGGTCGGCGGCACTGGCATAGAACCAGTCGAAACCTTCACCGCCCGCGATGTTCCCCTGCAGGTAGGCCCGGTCGTAGATCGCGGGCCAGCCCTCGGCCGCGTCGGCATGCTCGAACCCGTCGCGCCAGTCGGAGAGCGGCATGTAGTTGTCGATGCCGACGAAATCGATCTCCGGATCGGCCCAGAGCGGATCGAGATGGAAAAACACGTCGCCCGAGTCGTCGCCGGGCTGGTGGCCGAAATACTCCGACCAGTCGGCCGCGTAGCTGATCGCCGTTCCCTCCCCGAGAATCGCGCGCACGTCGGCCGCCAAATCGCGGAAGGCCTGCACCGCCGGATAGCTCGACGCGCCCGAGCGGATCGTCGTCAGCCCGCGCATCTCGGTCCCTATGAGGAAAGCATCGAGCGTTTGCGATCGGCCCCAGGATGAACCGGCGTGCCGCAAGCTGGGCGAGATCGGCCAGGAGCGAGGTGACGAGGTCGCGGAAGTTCAGCTTCCCGGTCTTCACGAACTCGCCGACCGCGTTCTCCGCCGACTGGAAAGCCCCGACAAGGCTCTGGCCGATGTCACCGCCGATCTCGCGGGCCTTGCTGGCATAGTCCGACAGCGCCGCCGTGACCGCCTGCCAGCCGGTGACGGCGGCATCGGTGTCCGGTTCCGCTGCCGCAGCAGCAGCCCCGGCCGCCGCGCCTGCGCCTGTCGCGGCGCGACCTACATCGCCGAGTGCCGTCTCCAACCGCTCGGCCGCGCCGGTGGCCTCGGTCAGCGCATCGGCACTGGCCACGTCGGTGCCGCGCACCGCTTCGCGGAGCGCCTGCCAGCTTTCGAGTGGCGCGCGGGCACCCTCGGCCAGATCGCGCGCGGCGCTCCGATAGACGTTTGCGGACTCGAGCGCGCGGTTCGCCGCCTCGGTCAGGCCGAGATCCGGGGCGATCAGCGGGTTGTCCTCGAAGGCGCGGTCGAAAGCCGCCTGCGCGGCGGTGGTCGCAGCGGTCGCCGCTCCCTCGAAGCGGTTCTCGATCTCGCCGAGATCGAGGTCCGGCACCAGCGAGATGCGCCGCTCCGAGCCGAGGGCTTCGAGCCCCTGGTTGATGCCGCCGATGAAGCCGTTGATGCGCGAGACCACGCCGTTCAGCATCGCCTCGACACCATCGACCAGGCTGTTGGCCGCCTGGAACGCCAGATCGCCGATGGCAGCGGGCAGCAGACCCCAGATCGCCTTGATCGCCTGATAGGCGCCCTCGAAGGTGTTCGCGGCCGTGTTGCCGAAACCGACGACGCTCTCGATGGCGCTCTGCATGCCCGACGCGGCGTCGGCCTTCAGATCGAAGAACATCGCTGTGGCGGCTGCACCCGCCGCCGCCGCGCCCATCTTGATCCGCTCCCAGACCTCGACTGCGACGTCCTTCAGGAGCGACATCGCCTCGCCGAACCCGCCCGCGCCCGACACGAGGCGGGTGAACTGGTAGACGAGCTCGCCTGCACCGACGATTAGGGCGCCGATGCCGGTGCGGATCAACGCGCCCCGCAGCACGACCAGCGCCGTGGCGAGACCGCGCACGGACAGCGCCGCGGCGGCCAAGCCCGCCACCCAGCGGCCTGCGAGTAAGGCCGCGAAGGTCGCGGCATAGGTGGTCAGGCGACCGATGTTGTCGAAGAGACCGCGGATCGCGATGCCGAGCGGCCCGGTGCGGCTGGCCACCGCCGCCATGGCGTTAGCGACGGCTTCCAGCGCGGAGGCTGCGGCGACGGCCAGCTGGTTCGACAGCCCACGCCAGATGAGCCCGAGGCGCGAGATCGCGTCGTTCGTCCGCTCTATCTGGTCGGCGTCCTGCTCCGAGACCACGACGCCGAAAGCAAGCACGTCCTCCGTCGCCTGGCGCAGCGTCGCGGTATCGATCCGCGACATGGCGATGGAGCCTTCCTCGCCGAAGAGCTGGCCCGCGACCGCCGCGCGCTCAGCGGCGGGCACGAAGCTCTCGATGGCGGCGTTGATCGCGCCGACGCGTTGATCCAGCGGCAGGGCGATCAGGTCGGTGGCAGAGAGCCCCAGCCGGTTGAGCGCGTCGGCGGCCGGGCCGGTGCCGGCGGCCGCCTGGCTGAGACGGCGGGTCAGATCCTTGGTCGCCTGCTCGATGCCGGACATCGACACGCCCGCCAGTTCACCCGCGCGCTCGAGCGTCTGGATCGAGGCGACGGTGGTTCCGTGCGACTGCGCGAGCTTGGCCTGCGCATCGACTGTCTGCAGCCCGGAGCGGATCATCGCCACGCCAGCAGCGGCGGCGGCGGCAACTGCGGCGGCCGCCGCGACCCGGACCCGTCGAGAGAAGGCCGCGAGCCTTACGTTGGCCGCTTCCATCTCGCGGCTCAGCCGTCCGAAGCCACGCGATCCGGCTTCGCCCACGCCTTCCAGCTCGGCGTGCACCTGCCGTCCGCCCACGGCCGCGAGGCGGACGCTAACCCTCTTCTCAGCCATGGGAGTGATCCATCTGTTCGTTGAGCCTGTTCGTTGAGCTTCGCCACCATCACCGCTTCGATGACGGGCAGCAGTTCGGCCATGGCGAGCGGCGGCACGCCGAGCGCGTCACCGAGCGCTAGCGCGGCCGACATATCCCAACCGATCACGGCGCCGGGCAGCACGCGCAGCTGACCGCCGAGGCGGCCGACCAGGTCCCAGACCTGCCAACCCTCCGGCGTTACCGAACGGTTCAGCCGCGCCGGGCAGTCCGCGCAGGCTTGCTCGCGGCCCTCGCAGGGTGCGCAGGCTTCGCAGTAGCGCTCGCCCCCGCCGAAGGACCATTCGGCGAGAGCGCGGAGGCGTTTTTTTCCTGTTCCAGCAGCAGACCCTTCGAGACGTAGGTCATTTGGAAAGCCTCGAAGATCGGCCAGATATCGAGCAGCGCATCGACGGCCTCGGGGCTTGGGTCGATGGCGTTGCCGTCGGCGTCGCCGATGCCCTCCCAGCCGAGCACCGCCCGTCGCGCCAGCGCCTTGGCGAACGCGACCGCGCGTTCCTCGTCTGAGGCCTCCTCGGGCACGGCTTCGACGGCCGGATCGCTGCGCGTCGCCACCATCAGCGCGGTTGTCAGCGGGCGCAGCTGCACCCGGACGCCGGGCGCGAGATCATGCCAGCGCGGGGAGTTGGTCAGGTCGAGCGTCAGCATTAGTAGGTCTCCACATCGTTCACGAGGGTGGCGGTGCACATCCGGCCGACCACGCTGTCGCGCGCGGCCTGCCAGTCGAAGGTCGCCTGCACCCCCTGCGGCCCGGAGATCTCGATGCGCGGGCGCGGCAGGTAGACGGCGTGCACGGTGAAGGTGAAGCTCTTGCCCGAGGGGAGAACGTAGGCGAACTCCATTTCGCAGGCCTCGCCGTTGATCGCCTGCGTCACCAGCGTCTGGTCGGCGAAGCGCACCTCGATCCGGCCGGTGAGCGCGGCGATTGACGGGTCGGCGCCGTCGATGCGCCCGTCTGAGCGAATGGTCTCGATCCGGTCGAGGTTGTTGGCGTAGGTGATCTCGGCCGAGACCACATTGCCGAGGGCCGAGCCGTTGCGCGTAATCGCCCCGTTGAAATGTCCGAAGCGCTTCAGCTCCAGTGCGGCGGGCGTTCCGGCGCTGGTGGTCGTGCCGACCGTCTCGCCCTGCGCCACCAAACGGGCCGTTGCGGTCAGCAGGCCGGAGCGCTGCATCTGCCAGGTGATCTGGTCAAGCACGCAGCCGGAATACATCGCGTAGCGCGGAACCTCCGGCATGCCGGTCTCGATCGACATGCTGGGCAGCGTCCAGGATCCGGACTGGAACTCGTGGCTGTAGGGTGCCTCGACGCCCGTGGTCGTGGGCGTCCCGAAGGCCGCTTTCAGCCAGAATCCGAAGGCCTCTGCGTCGAGCGGCACGACGACATCGCCGTCCGCCGTCACCGCGTCCTTGATCGGCGCCAGCGGATCGCGGCCGTAGCCCAGAAGCTCCGAGTTCAGCAGCGGCTGCTCCGCCCCCAGCGAGGTGCTGGCGAACGGCATCTTCGTAAAGCCGCTCGCAGGCGGTGTGCCATAGACGGTCTCGAACGCAAGCGCCATCAGCGCCCGCGCCCCCTGAGCTCGTGCCATCGTTTTCTCCTCGCGTTGTCGGGATCAGCCGAGCGGATCGGCCGTGGAATAGTGCAGCACGACCGGGAGTGAGGCGGATCAGACGACAGTCCAGTGGACTGTCGTCCCGCCGAACGCGGCCTTCAGGCGGGCCGCAGGTTCACCCAAGCGGGTCTTCAGTTGAATAATGCAAGACGACCGGAATGACCGCGGCCTTCAGACTCGCGGCGCCCTCGACCGGCAGATCGACGGGCCGCGGCGCTTCCGCCTCGACCCAGTCGCACAGCCCGCCCAGCGTGCGTTCGGCGGCGAGCGCTGCGCCGATGCTGGCGGTCAGCGTGTCAAAGGCGGTATCACGGGCTGCGCCTTGGACGACCGCCTCGATCTCGGCGCGATGCTGGTAGTGGTATCGCAGGGGCGACAACGTGACCTCAGGCTCTCCTGGCTCACCGTCGCGCAGGATCAGCAGGCCCTCGGCCGGGACGCGTTCGGGTAGCACCTCGCCGCGGAGCGCAGTGGCGGGCAGCGCCGAGAGCCGCGCATAAAGCGCGGCGAGGATGGTTTCGCGTGGGGTGGGCAATGGATCACCATGTGACCAAGGACGTCGGACATCGGCCGACTTCGAATTCCGGTCGCTCGGCTAATTCATTCATTAGCCATTGGGTGCCGACGTTGTTGATCTCAATGTCCCAATTCGCGTCCCCTGCTTCGGCAACCAGGCGCTCGTATTCGGCGGGATCATCGGCTGCCAAGACCAAACCCAAGTCGTTGCGCCATGCAAAGCGATAAACACGCTCGTCTATAGACGGCGCCATTGAAAGTCCGTAAATGGTAGTCGGCGTAACTTTGATAGACCAAAGACTGTCGCGGACAATTGGCGTCCCATCCTCCAATCGCGGAACCGCAATTGGCTTCAGGTACGGCCTGCCAAGATCGAAAACTGCTTCATAGCCGAGGTTTGCGCCGTTCTCGAGCCGTACGCAGGTGCGATAGCTGTTGTTGAAGACGATTACGACCCAGAGCGCTACAATGACGATCGGGATCAGTGCGAGGCCCAAGAGGGCACCAAGCACCCCGTCATTACCGTTGTCGCTATCCCGATGTTTCACCCGAACCTGCTGCGTGCTCGATCCGCAAAGATCTGACCCGAGAAGCTACCAGTCCATCTATCCGTGATCGAATACGGTTCGCCAGTGTGAATGCCCAGCCGCTGTGGCCCTGTGGGAGGTCGCCCGACACGTCCGCGAAGGTAATCTTCCAGCGGCCTGTGGATATTTTCATAGATGGTCTCGCCGAGGTCGACAACCTCCATACCGACATCGGCTGGATCGGCGAACTCATCCTCCAGGTAGAAATCGAATTGCCCCGCGACCGTCAGAATACCGAACTCCGCAACACAGTTTCCCGTGAAGCGACCGCCTATTGTGGTGTCACCGATGCTGAATACGATCCCGGTCATATCGTATGTGTTCTCGAAGTCATCCGAAAAAGCACCGTTTGGGTGTTCTCTGGCTACCTCTGCAATGTTGTCCTGAAGGCTCTTTGTCACAGTGGAGGTCATGTACTGCGCCACGATTCTGCTCAGATGTCCGGTTTCCCGAACGGTAACACCACGTCCACGACCGTTGTAGTAGTGGCGGACAAAATCCCGGCTGCTCCAAACGACTCCGGTGTCGCCTGTGTCTGTCAATTCGATTTCAATGAACTCATCGACTGAAGGTATGAAGGGCTCAGCTGGAGCTATGCCCGAATTTGGGTGACGCTGCCTGATCACGCGGCGCGGGTTTTGGTGTCGCCCTGGGCGACGCCGTCGGTGAATGTGACACCCTC
>NZ_JARGYC010000124.1 GCF_029168335.1 Psychromarinibacter sediminicola | reverse complement strand
CTGCCCCCAGTATCTGCCCCAGGGTCAGTGAATCAGTCCCTCGGCCGAATGGGAATCCCCAATCGATTCATGTCGGTGGGCAAACGCTCTAGAGCCTGCCTCTTCTTCTGGCCAAAAATACTCCAGGGGGGTCGTCCATCGTAGCGCCATTGTGCAAGCACAATGGACGACGGGGGGCAGCGTCCCCCCATCGGATCGGACCGCCGCCAGGCGGTTCGAAACCCCCTACCCCACCTCGGCGGCCGCGAAGACAGCCATGTTCAGGATGTCGTTTACGGTCGCGACCGTCTGGCAAATCTGGATGGGCTTGTCGACGCCGGCCAGGATCGGGCCGATCACCGTGGCGCCCGCCATCTCCTGCATCAGCTTTACCGAGATCGACGCCGAGTGCCGCGCCGGCACCACGAGGATATTCGCCGGCCCGGTCAGCCGCTGGAACGGATAGTTCGCCTGCGCCCGCGGGTTCAGCGCAACATCCACCGTCATCTCGCCCTCGTACTCGAAATCCACGCCGCGCCGGTCCAGCACCTCGGCGGCGACCTGCATCTTCACGGCCCGCTCGGAGACCGGATAGCCGAAGGTCGAGAAGCTGACGAAGGCCACCCGCGGCTCCACCCCCAGCCCGCGCGCCACGGCGGCGGCCCGCTCGGCGATGGTCGCCAGATCCTCCTCGTCGGGCCATTCGTGGACCAGCGTATCCGCGATGAACACGATCCGTCCGCGATGCATCAGCGCCGTGACCCCGACGGCATCGTCGTTGTCCGACACGTCGAAGACGTTGTTGATCAGCTGCATCGCATGCGCCGACTTGCGCGTCGCGCCGGTGATCATTCCGTCGCCATGGCCATGCGCCAACATCAGTGCCGCGAAGACGTGCCGGTCCCGCGCGGCGAGGCGATGGACGTCCTGCATGTCGACGCCCTTGCGCTGCAGTCGCTTGTACATGAAGGCCTTGTAGGTATCGAGATGCGGCGTGTTCGCCGCGTTCACGACCCGCAGCTCGCGGACCGCGTCGGCCAGCCCCTCGGCCTCCAGCTTTTCCCTCACGTCCGACTCGCGCCCGACCACCAGGGCGCGGCCGAACCCGTTGCGCTGATAGGACACGGCGGCGCGCAGCACCCGCGCGTCGTCGCCCTCCGCGAAGATCATCGTGGCCTGCGCCGCCTTGGCCCGGGCGTTGATGCCGTTCAGGATCGAGGCCGTCGGATCCATCCGTTCCAGCAGCGCCCGGCGATAGGCGTCGAGGTCGGCGATCGCGTGTCGTGCCACGCCCGTCCGCATTCCCGCCTCGGCCACCGCCGGCGGTACCTCGTGGATCAGACGCGGATCGAACGGCGTCGGGATGATATAGTCCCGCCCGAAGCTCAGCTTGCGCCCATAGGCCACCGCCACTTCGTCCGGCACGTCCATCCGCGCCAGCCGGGCCAGCGCCTCGGCACAGGCGATCTTCATGTCGTCGTTGATGGCGCGCGCGTGGATGTCCAGCGCCCCGCGGAACAGGTAGGGAAAGCCCAGGACGTTGTTCACCTGGTTCGGATAATCCGACCGCCCTGTCGCCACGATCGCATCGGGACGCACCGCATGCGCGTCCTCCGGCGTGATCTCGGGGTCCGGGTTCGCCATTGCGAAGATCACCGGCTTATCGGCCATGCCCTCGACCATCTCCTGGGTGACCGCGCCCTTGACGCTGACCCCCAGGAACACGTCGGCCCCCTTCATCGCGTCGTCCAGCGTGCGCAACCCGGTCTTCACCGCGTGGGCCGACTTCCACTGGTTCATGCCTTCGGTGCGGCCCTGATAGATGACGCCCTTGGTGTCGCAGACGATGCAGTTCTCGTTCCGCGCGCCCATCGACTTCAACAGCTCGATACAGGCGATCCCCGCGGCCCCGGCGCCGTTCAGGACGATCCGCACGTCCTCGATCTTCTTGCCCGACAGGTGCAGCGCGTTGATCAGCCCGGCGGCACAGATCACCGCCGTGCCGTGCTGGTCGTCGTGGAACACCGGGATGTCCAGCTCTTCCTTCAGCCGCTGCTCGATGATGAAGCACTCGGGCGCCTTGATGTCCTCCAGGTTGATCCCCCCGAAGGTCGGCGCCATCAGTTTCACGGCGCTGCAGAAGGCGTCGACGTCCTCGCTGTCCAGCTCGATGTCGATGGAGTTCACGTCGGCGAAGCGCTTGAACAGCACCGCCTTGCCCTCCATCACCGGCTTCGAGGCCAGCGCCCCCAGGTTTCCCAGCCCCAGCACCGCCGTTCCGTTCGACACGACGGCCACGAGGTTGCCCTTGGTGGTATAGTCAAAGGCCGTGCCCGGATCGCGCGCGATCTCCTCGCAGGGCACGGCGACCCCGGGCGAATAGGCCAGCGACAGGTCGCGCTGCGTCGCCATCGGCACCGTCGCGTTGATCTCCAGCTTGCCGGGCGTCGGCTCCAGGTGAAATGTCAGCGCGTCCTGACGCGAATGACGCTGCATCGGCATCGTCGGTCTCCTCCCTCGTGGAGGTTCAGTGTTAGCGGTGACACGCCCCCATCTCAACTGAAGATCGAATTGCGGGCGCCGGGGCGGATTTGTAAGGTCCGCCAATCCACGATCCGGGGGGATGACGTGACGGGCACGATGACGCCGATGATGGCGCAGTATCTGGAGATCAAGGGGCAGTATCCGGATGCGCTCCTGTTCTACCGGATGGGCGATTTCTACGAGATGTTCTTCGACGACGCGGTCGATGCGGCCGGCGCGCTGGACATCGCGCTCACCAAGCGCGGCAAGCATCTGGGCGAGGATATCCCGATGTGCGGGGTGCCGGTGCATTCGGCCGAGGGCTACCTGCTGACCCTGATCCGCAAGGGCTTTCGCGTCGCCGTCTGCGAGCAGATGGAGGATCCGGTCGAGGCGAAGAAGCGCGGCTCGAAGTCGGTCGTGAAACGCGACGTCGTCCGGCTGGTGACGCCAGGCACGCTGACCGAGGAATCCCTGCTCGACGCACGTCGCCACAACTTCCTTGCCGCCTATGCCGAGGTGCGGGACGAGGGCGCGCTGGCCTGGGTCGACATCTCCACCGGGGCCTTCCGCGTGATGCCCTGCACCCGCTCGCGCCTGTCGCCGGAACTGGCGCGCATCGGCCCGCGCGAGGTGCTGCTGTCGGAGGCGGTCGAGGCCGACCTGGCAGAATTAGTGACGGATCTGGGCGCGACGCCCACGCCGCTCTCGCGCGGCTCCTTCGACAGCACCTCGGGCGAGAAACGGCTGACCGCGCTGTTCCAGGTGGGCACGCTGGAGGCCTTCGGCAGCTTTACCCGGCCGGAAACGGCGGCGCTTGGCGCCATCGTCGACTATCTCGACATCACCCAGAAGGGCAAGCTGCCGCTGCTGCGCCCGCCCGCGCGCGAATCCGCCAGCCAGTCTGTGCAGATCGACGCCGCCACCCGCCGCAACCTGGAACTGACGCATGCGCTGGCGGGGGGACGCGACGGCTCGCTCCTGCACTGCATCGACCGCACGGTGACGGCCGGCGGCGCACGCCTGCTGGAACGGCGCCTCTCCAGCCCGTCGCGCGACCTCGCCACGATCCACGCCCGGCACGAGGCGGTGGCTTTCTGCCTCGACGACCGGACCCTTGCCGACGCGCTGCGCGAGGATCTGCGCCGGGTTCCCGACATCGACCGCGCCCTGTCGCGCCTTGCCCTCGACCGCGGCGGCCCCCGCGACCTCGCCGCCATCCGCAACGGCCTGACCCAGGCGCTCGCCATCGCCGAGCGGCTGGAGAACCGCGACCTGCCCGCGCTTTTCGAAACGGCGCGCCACGACCTCACCGGCCACGACACCCTCCACGACACGCTCGACCAGGCGCTCGTCGCCGAACCGCCGCTTCTGGTCCGCGATGGCGGCTTCATCGCCGAGGGTTACGACGGCGAACTCGACGAGGCCCGCACCCTCCGCGACGAGGGCCGCAGCGTGATCGCCGGGATGCAGGCCGACTACGCCGCCGAGACCGGCATCGCCTCGCTGAAGATCAAGCACAACAACGTGCTGGGCTACTTCATCGAATGCACCGCCACGCATGCCGACAAGATGCTGGCGCTCTCCGACCGATTCATCCACCGGCAGACCACGGCCAACGCCGTCCGCTTTACCACGGTCGATCTGAGCGAGATGGAGACCAAGATCCTGAACGCCAGCGGCCGGGCCGGAGAGATCGAGAAACGTCTCTACGACAGCCTGCGGTCCCAGATCACCGACCACGCCGCGGCGCTGAACACCCTCGCCCGTGCCGTTGCCGAGATCGACCTCGCCACCGCGCTGGCCGACCTTGCAGCGGCCGAGAGCTGGACCCGTCCGAAGGTCGACGACAGCCGCGCGTTTCACGTCGAAAACGGCCGCCACCCGGTGGTCGAACGCGCCCTCCGCGCCCAGGGCGGCGACCCGTTCATCGCCAATGACGCGGACCTGTCCGGCGATGGCGAAAGCGCGGCGATCTGGCTGCTGACCGGCCCCAACATGGCCGGCAAATCCACGTTTCTGCGCCAGAACGCCCTGATCGCGTTGCTCGCGCAGATGGGCAGCTACGTGCCCGCGAAAGCCGCGCATATCGGCCTGGTCAGCCAGCTCTTCAGCCGCGTCGGCGCCTCAGACGATCTGGCCCGCGGCCGCTCCACCTTCATGGTCGAGATGGTCGAGACCGCCGCCATCCTCAACCAGGCCGACGACCGCGCCCTGGTCATCCTCGACGAGATCGGCCGCGGCACCGCCACCTATGACGGGCTGTCCATCGCCTGGGCGACGCTGGAACACCTGCACGACGTCAACCGCTGCCGCGCGCTCTTCGCGACGCACTACCACGAACTGACGCAGCTGGCCGACCGCCTCTCCGGCGTGGAAAACGCCACCGTCGCGGTCAAGGAATGGGAGGGCGACGTGATCTTCCTGCACGAGGTCCGCAAGGGCGCCGCCGACCGCTCCTACGGCGTCCAGGTCGCCCGGCTCGCCGGCCTGCCGCCGGCCGTGGTCGACCGCGCCCGCGACGTGCTGGCACAACTGGAGGAAGGCGCCCGGGAAGGAAAAAGCGGCGCGAAGATGCTGCTCGACGACCTGCCGCTGTTCTCGGCCGCTCCGCCGGCCCCGCCGCCGCAGCCGAAACAGGGCCCGTCGCCGCTGGAACAGAGACTGGCCGAAATCCATCCCGACGACCTCAGCCCGCGGGATGCCCTCGACCTGCTCTACCAGCTCAAGTCCCTCTCCGGGGAAACCTGACCCGGCTCTTCTTCTGGTCTAAAATATCCGGCCTTATGTATCAAACGCACCAGCCCGGCCGGAGGGTGGGGCGGTGATTAGGACTCCACAGCGACGTCGAGATTTGCATAACTTCGCATATGGCAGAAGTTCATTTACCGTTGTCGATTACGTACGAAACCGAAGGTGTGACACCGGTTGCCGACGTTATCACGGCGTTGCAGGCGACCGACGCACTCGTAAAAGACGCCTCGTCCCTGCTCCCAAGCCTCATAGAGGGTTTACAGGTCGAAAAATGTTCTCTAAATGTTCGGTCCCTGACGCAGGAAAGCCCGCTCCGCGAAATCTTCTTCATTTCGCTGTTTCTGGCCTTTCAGGACGACCTGGAGCGTGAGGTTTCGTCAGTGCTGGAGGACTTGTTTAATATCACGGTTAGCGACGATTACGACACGCTCGTAACCGTGGCCCTTCTCGCCATTGCTTTCTATGGAGTGGGTCTAGCCATCGACACCGTGAAGAAGACGTTTGCTGATAGCTTGCCGAGAGAAAAATTTGAGGAACTCGTACAGGTTTTAGCGGCAGAGACAGGCAAGCCGGCTGCTGATATTCGCAGCATTATTCATGCGCGGTTCGGTAAGCCAGCCGCCGCAAAGCGGCTTGTCCGATCAGCGAAGGGCGTATTCTTGCCCAGTCAAAGGGATAAAAACGCGCCCATGATGGTTGATCGTGACCGAATCTCGTCGGAAGTTATTCGCGAGATTCCATATCCTGGCGACTCCGATCAAGAAGCGGATTTCGACCGCTATACCCCGCACGAGGCCGTGCCATTGGAACTTCACGCCCAAGATAGGGATCGGTCGGCGACTGGCTGGGCCGCGGTCGCGCCATCAATATCAGAAAGCAGGTTGAAGGTCCGGGTTATCGACCCGGTAAAGCCATCGGCGCTGTGGGGGCATGATAAGGTTGTTGCAGACGTCGTGGTGGTCTCAAAGCTTACAGCGAATGGATATACGCCGACCGAGATTCAAATAACCGACATTGTCAGTCTAGGCGGAGATGGGTCTGACCAATCGCATCCAAGGACTGAATGAGAAATGCTGCCGTGAATTTTCCACGCGACAGCTTGTTCCGAACATTGACTTCCTTGTCACCTATCAGGTCAGCGAGTTTGCCATAGGTCACACCTTGCCGCTTTAGCTCTGCTTTTAGGAGGTTAGCGGCCTTCCGTTCCCATTCGGTCTGATCGGGCATGTCGCACCCTTTGCGATATAGGTATCTTTTTTGATACGTATGCCCTTGCACGCGTTACGTCAACGTACTATGTATGTTACGAACGTAACGCAAACGCAGACAAATGGCCCAACACTTCCTTCTCTCAGCCAAATCCAGAACGCTCAGCCTTCGAGCGATCTACAAGGCTGGCGAGGAAGCGGCCTATCGGACGTTCTGCGAAATGCGCTGGCCGGAAACCGATGGCGCGCCGATCTGCCCGCGCTGCGGCTGTGCCGAGGCTTACGACATCTCCACTCGCCGCAAGTTCAAGTGCAAGGCGTGTCACCACCAGTTCAGCGTGACCTCGGGCACGATCTTTGCCAGCCGCAAGATGGACTTCGTGGACCTGCTGGCCGCGATTTGCATCACCGTCAACGCCTCCAAGGGCGTGTCCATGGTGCAGCTCAGCCGCGACCTGGACTGCCAGTACAAGACCGCTTTTGTGCTGGCGCACAAGCTGCGGGAAGCCATCGCTGCCGAGGTTCACACCGGCGAGGTTCTGGACGGCCACGTTGGTAAGCGGCCGCCCATCACCCTTGGCGCTGCGGGTTGACTATTCAGCGAAGCTCCAAGGCATGAGTTCGTCGATGTCGCTCTGCATATGCTGGTC
>NZ_JARGYC010000123.1 GCF_029168335.1 Psychromarinibacter sediminicola | reverse complement strand
ACTCGGCAGGATATGCGACCTGTTCTCTCCGGTTGAATGCAGAAACTATTTCCAGGCTGCGGGATATGCGCCTGGTTAATCCCGAAAGACTCTAAACGTCGCCATCCTGCTGCTGATCGACTTGGCCTATCCTGGCGGCCCGGTGCTGAACGCGGTCGGCGGCTTTGCCACGGTCGCCGCCGGGCTCGGCGCCGTGCTGACGCTGCTTTACGTGGCGGGGCTGGTGGAGCGGCGCGACGCCACGCTCGGCCGGCTCGGCATCGACAGCTGGGCCGTCATCGGTACCTACGCCGCCGGCGTCCTGCTCCTTTGGGGAATGCGGTAGCGGCCCCCTTCATCTTGGCCGAAATACTCCGGGGAGGTCCGGAGGGGCAGCGCCCCTCCGGCCGGGTCGGATCGCGCCAGCGATCCGGGACATCCCGCTAGCGAATGTAGCGATCCCAGTCGCCATAGCTGTCATGCACCGCCCCGCGCGGCACGCTCAGCCCGATCAGCAGGAGCCCCGCCACGACCGACAGCGCGAAGACGCCCCAACTGGCGCCCACCAGCAACGGCGCGAACAGCAGCGCCACGCCGAGCAGCAGGTTCAGCATCCGCGCCAGCCGGGCCACCGGCGCCAGCGCCGTCACGGCCGCCGTGATGACCAGCGCGCCGGTCAGATGGAACGTGCCGGCCATCGGGTCGTCCCAGGTCACCAGGAGCGGGGCGAGCATCAGCAGCACCCCGACCCCGGCGCTGGCCGCCAGCGTCCAGGGCAGCGTCATGCCGCCCACCAGCATCTCGCGGACGATCTCGCGGGGGCTGCGCTCGAAATCCTCGTCGGGGAAGCGCGTCGGCCCCTCGTCGGTATCGCCGGTGAAGAACACCTTCAGCCACGGCTGCCCGGCGGCGTGGCGGCGTTTCAGGAACTGGTAGGTGGCGACCATCTCGTCCACCGAGAACGGGATCTGGCAGACCATCGCCGCCGCCGCCACGAGGCAGAGCGTACAGTAGGTGCCGATCACGATGGGCTGGATCACGATGAAGAAGATCGACACCGCGCCCAGCGGCACGATCATGATGCCGAAGGCGACGGTCAGCCAGGGCATCGTGCGCCAGCGCGACGCCGATCCGATGGCGCCGACCAGGATCTCCAGCGCATAGGTCATCGCGCCCAGACCTGCATCGGGGACCGGCCAGGCCTCGGAGACCTGCGAGGTGATGATCTGCTCGGTGCCGTTCATATCCGCTTTGGTGCCGGGGAAGAACGGCTCCCACACGCCGGGGATCGTCTCCAGCTGGTAGCCCGCGAGGTAGCGCGAGATCAGCAGGCCGACGACCGCGAGGATGATGACGGGCAGCCGCTGGAACCAGTCCGAGGGCGAATAGCTCCAGCCCTTGGGCACCACCGGCCCGGACTGCGCCGCCGCGGCCGAGACGCCGGGCGGCGGGCGGATGCCGACCGCGAAGCCGGCCACCAGCATCCCCACCAGCGTGCCGTTGAGATACGCCGCCGCGTTGTCCGACCAGAACAGCAGCGGCGCGGTCATCAGCCAGACGCCCAGCGCCGCGGTCACCCAGCGCGCGGCCGGCAGACGCCAGGACATCGACAGGAAGGCGAAGAGGACGACGGCGGCGCCGGTGATCACGTCGCTGGCGATCATCCACGGGTCGTCATGGCCCAGAAGCGGCGGCGCGGTCATCACCCAGACGCCCAGCCCGGCATTGGCCCAATGCGCCCAGAGCCCGCGCCGATGCGCCGCGCGATAGCGGCGCTCGTGCCGGGCGCGCAGCGGCTCGGCCTCCTCGGGCCGGTCCTCGACCCCGCGCAGCCACACAGGCGGCGTGATGCCGTTGTCGCGGAACCAGCCGCCCGGATCGGCCTTGAGCGAGGCGACGAGCGCCTCCAGCCCCTCGGCGATCCGGTGCTGCGGCTCCCAGCCCAGCCGGTCGCGCGCGCGGGAGATGTCCAGCGCGTAGTGATCCTCGGCCATGTCGATCATGAAGGGCTTGATGAACGGCGTCTCGCCCTCGTCATAGGCGTCGGGCACCACCGGCTCGGCCTGCACCTGCAGCCGCGCGCCGGTTTTCGCGATGGAATCGGGCAGCGACACGGTCTGCCAGTCGTCCTCGCCATGGATCAGCTGCGCGATGCGCGTCTGCAGGGCGGCGTAGTTCATCACCTCCGGCTCGCCGGCGAGGATAGCCAGCCCCGGCTCCAGCGCGTCGCGCCGGTCGATGGCGCGCTCGAACAGGTCGAGCATGTCGTCGAGATGGATCAGCGCCTGTCCGGCCGAGGTATCCCCGGCATAGACATGCGATTCGAAGCTGCGTTCGTAGATCCGCGCGATCTGCTGCGACAGGGTCGGCACCGCCGTATGGTCGTCGTAAAGCCCGGCGAGCCGCAGGAAGAGCGGCGGGATGTCGCCAGCCTCGTCGCGGATCACCTGTTCCGTCTTGGCCTTGGACTTCGGATAGGCCCAGCCGGGGGCGAGCGGCGTGTCCTCGTCGATCAGCTGGCCGGGGCGCACCGGCGCATGGACCAGCATCGTGCCGGAATAGACGAATTGCCCGACCTCGAAGCCCTGCAGCGCGCGCAGGAGGTTGCGCGTGCCCTCGACATTGACCTTGTCGTAGAGCGGGCTGTCGCGGCCGGAGAAATCGAAATAGGCCGCAAGGTGGACGACCGAGGCGATGCGCCGCCCGTGGTCGCGGGCGAAGCGCTCCAGCGCGCGGTCGACGGAATCCGGGTCGGTCAGGTCGCAGCCGATGGCGCCGTCGCCGGCATTGTCCGGCAGATCGAGCCCGACGACCGTATAGCGCCGCTGCAGCCGCTCTCTCAGCCTTGTCCCGATCCGGCCCTCGGCGCCCGTGATCAGGACGATGTCGTCTTGCGTGTCCGGCATGTAACGTCTCGCAAATGCATGGCCCGGTCCCGTCGGGCGGGGCCGGTGTTGCGAGACCAACGTGTCCCCGGACGGTTCGTTCCCTGGCGATGCGGTGCGGGCGGGCGCGGGCGCGCCGCCTAGCTTCGCGCCCGGCCGTGTCTTGTCAGCCCGGCCGCGACGCTGGAGATGCCGAAGCAGATGGCGACGACGCAGACGATGGTCGGCCCGGTCGGCGTGTCGAACTGGTAGGACAGGCGCAGCCCGCCGAAGCTGGCGGCCATGGCCAGGACCGTCGCCGAAAGACCCATCGCCTCGGGCGTGCGCGAGAACGGCCGCACCGCGGCGGCCGGAATGATCAGCATCGCGGTGATCAGCAGCACGCCCACCACCTTGATCGCCACCGCGACGACGAGCGCCAGCGCCAGCGTCAGGACGAGCTCTTCGCGCTTCGGGTCGATGCCGGCGGCGCGGGCGAGATCGGGGTTCAGCGTCGCCGTCAGCAGCGCCGACCAGCGCCAGGCGACAAGCGCGACGACGATCGCCGCGCCGCCCCAGATCACGCCGAGGTCGCCGCGCGACACCGACAGGATGTCGCCGAACAGGTAGGCCATCACGTCGATCCGCACGGTCTGAAGGAACGACACCGCCACCAGCCCGAAGGCCAGCGCCGAATGCGCCAGCACGCCCAGCAGCGTGTCCATCGCATAGCCGCGCCCCGACATCAGCGCCACCAGCGTCGCCATCACCAGCGCGACCACCAGCGCCCCGGCGAAGACCGGCAGCGAGAAGGCCAGCGACAGCGCCACGCCCAGGATCGCGGCATGCGCCGTTGCGTCGCCGAAATAGGCCATCCGGCGCCAGACCACGAAACAGCCCAGGGGCGCGGCGGCCAGCGCGGTGCCGATGCCGGCCAGCGCGGCGCGGGTCATGAAATCGTCCAGCATCACTCCGCCGGCTCCTCGTGGTGCAGATGTTCGTTGCCATGCGCGTGCCGGTGGTCGTGGTGATGCCGGTAAAGCGCCATGGTCCCGTGCGTCCCCTCGCCGAACAGGGCGCGGTAGTCGGGCGTTTCCGCGACCACGTCCGGCGTCCCGGCACAGCAGACATGCCCGTTGAGGCAGACGACGCGGTCCGAGGCGCTCATCACCACATGCAGGTCGTGGCTGACCATCAACACGGCACAACCGGTCTCGGCCCGGACATCCTCGATCCGCGCGTAGAAGGCGGCCGAGCCGGGCTGATCCAGCCCCGCCGCCGCCTCGTCGAGGATCAGGAGATCCGGTTCTTCGAGCAGCGCGCGGGCCAGCAGGATCCGCTGGAACTGGCCGCCCGACAGGGCCGCCATCTGCCGCTCGCCCAGCCCCGGCACGCCCGCGCGGTCCAGCGCCTGCCGCGCCGTGGCCGGAGCGACCCGGCGGGGCAGGCCGAGGAACCGCCGCACCGTCATCGGCAGGGTCGGGTCCAGCGCCAGCCGCTGCGGGACATAGCCGATGCGCAGCCCCGGTGCCTTGCGCACCCGGCCCTTCGCCAGGCCCACCCCGCCCAGGATCGCCCGGATCAGCGTGGACTTGCCGGAGCCGTTCGGCCCCACGATGGTGACGATCTCGCCCCTGTCGATGGCGAAATCGACCGACTCGAGCGCCACCGCCGACCCGTAGCGGACGGTGAGCCCCTGGATTTCGACGAGCGGATCGGTCATGGCGCGTCCTGCCCGACGCAGTCGGGGCACAGGCCTTCGGCCTCGCGCACGGTGCGCTCGACGACGAAACCGGCCTTGCGGGCGGCCTTGCCGATCTCGCCTTTTCCGGGGTCGGATTCGGTTTCCTCCACCCGCTCGCAGGACCGGCAGATCAGGAAGATCGGCGCATGGGGGTCGTCGAGATGCGAGCAGGCGATGAAGGCGTTCAGCCGCTCGATCCGGTGCGCGAAGCCGTGCTTCACCAGGAAATCCAGCGCCCGGTAGGCCACCGGCGGCTGCGATCCCAGCCCCTCCGCCCGGAGCCGTTCGAGGATGTCGTAGGCCCCCATGGCCTTGTGGTCGTCGAGCAGGATTTCCAGCACGCGCTGCCGCGTCTTGGTGAACTGAAGCCCCTGGTCGGCGCAGATCTGCGCGACGGTCGAGACGCCGTCCGCGATGCAGGTCTCGTGATCGTGGGGCTCGAACGCCTGTGTGGTCATTTTCGGATCTCCTGCCGCCAAGAGGTTGCTATGGTATAACATAGCAGATACACATGCAGTTGACCGTTACATAATTACAGGAGGCGTCGATGTCCAACCAAATCCGGATCGCTCTTTTGGGCGGCCTGCTGGGCGCGTCGGTCGCGACGGCCGCGCCCGCCGAGGCGCCCAAAGTCGCGGCCGACATAGAACCGGTTCACGGCCTTGTCGCGCGCGTCATGGACGGGATCGGCACGCCGTCGCTGGTGGTCCGCCCCGGCGCGTCGCCGCACGGCTATTCCATGCGCCCCTCCGAGGCGCGCGCGCTGCAGGAGGCCGAGGCCGTGTTCTGGGTCGGGCCGGAACTGGCGCCCTGGCTGGAAGGTTCCATCGACACGCTGGCCTCGGGGGCCGTGGTCGTCGAGCTGCTGGACGCGCCCGGCACCCAGACGCTGGCGTTCCGGGAGGGCGCGTCCTTCGGGGCCGACGGCCACGATCACGACGAAGCGGAGCATGAGGAAGACGGGCACGACGACGGGCACGATCACGACGGGCTGGATCCGCATGCCTGGCTCGACCCCGAGAACGCCAAGGCCTGGCTCGACGTGATCGCGGCGGAACTGGCGCGGCTCGACCCGGAAAACGCCGGCGCCTACGCCGCCAATGCCGAAGCGGGCAAGGCCGAGATCGACGCCGCGATGGAGGACGTCCGCGCCATGCTGGCCCCGGTGCGCGACATGCGGTTCGTGGTCTTCCACGACGCCTACCAGTATTTCGAGCACCGTTTCGACATCCCCGCCGCCGGCGCCATCGCGCTGAGCGACGCCACCGATCCCGGCCCGGCCCGTGTGGCGGAGATCCGCGACACCATCGTCGCGATGGATGTCCGTTGCGTGTTTTCCGAGCCCCAGTTCAACCAGGATCTGGTCGATACGGTGCTGGAGGGCACCGGCGGCGCCGCCGGGACGATCGACCCGCTGGGGTCCGGCATTCCCGGCGGGGCGGGCTTCTACCCCGCCTTCCTCCGGTCGATCGCCGCCGAGATGGCCGCCTGCGGATCGTGACGCGCGCCGCCCGACCCTCTCGGCCGCCCCGGCAAGGCTTGCCGGGGCGACAAGGCTCGGTGTAGCAGCAACCATTATTTGGCCATTGAGCCGAAATAAGTCATTGATTCAAATGACACCAAGACAAAGGCAGGCGAACGGCTTAGCCATTTTGCAAGCATATCCTCGGCCTTTTCTCCAAGCATAAGGAGGCCATCAATTCGCAAACATGGTCCCTGATACGAAAACAAGTTAACTTTCGAAAACAAAAAGCCACCCCGAAGGGTGGCTAAGGTGTGCGATGCCCCAGTTTCTCATCACGTCGCGGCAATGACGCTGGCTCGAAGTACTACTCCGCAGAGTGTTTTCTGAGCTGGCTGATTAAAAATAAAACATAGTCGGCGACTATTAAAGCATTCAGGCTGTTCTGATACGAGCTGTATTCTATCAGGCCGTGTATTGCAGCGTGCCGGTTCGGAATTTGATCGGCTTGAAATTTTGAAAGGGCCTCAGGTATTTTGACTTTTTCGTATAGATGGGCATCCAAAATTTCGAGTAAATCCATAGGAGCTGAATGGCTCAATACAATGCCTGCAGGCACTTTCCACACTATGCTTCGAAGCTCCTGCAGGCTGGCAGCATTGCCACCAACATCAATTTCGAATGCTTTCCGAAACTCCATTTCAACATAGGGCAACAAGGTGAGAACTACTGAACGAAATAGCTCATGGCGATGGCACATGAGAGCATCGTGCATGGACCGCTTCGCCTCGTTACTGATATCATATTCGTGGAGGTCGCGCTGAAATTGCTCTTCGACTGAATCCCAGTGGCTCCTATAGTAATTGATCGTCGAAGGACCAAATTTTTCAGGTTGGTCCTCATCATAGAGCTCCCAAGGTGTAGTTGCATGGGGCAAAAGACCGGAAGTTTCTCGGAGTGCTGTCTTTGCGGCCTGGTGTTTTTTTAGAGCGTTTGCCCACCGACATGAATCGATTGGGGATTCCCATTCGGCCGAGGGACTGATTCACTGACCCTGGGGCAGATACTGGGGGCAGC
>NZ_JARGYC010000122.1 GCF_029168335.1 Psychromarinibacter sediminicola | reverse complement strand
CCAGCGCTCCAAAACAGACCGAAGCAGAAAATGCTTGGAAGGCTGGGTCAGGTGCCCGTAGGCTCATCGGCAACCGGCCAAATGGGAAATGTCGGTTGAACACTCCCCTTGGCCAGATCGATCGCCAATATGCTAATGTTTTCCACTGATGCCTCCCATTTCTTGGTCCCGTGAGACCGTTATGGCACGTTCGATCCCGCTGGTGGGGGCATCCACCTCATCGGTTCACTGAGGCCGGTTCTCATCCGCTTGATACCACCGGAGAATCCGTCTTGCGTTGCGCTTCGAAGCGTCGCAGTCTCTGTTTGAGGGAAAGAGGCGGGTCATGGTCGAAGCTCTCCGTTCCAGACCACGATCGGCATGCCTCTTCTTTCTGCTGACGGTTATCGTCAGCGCATCATTTGCCGTTTTCCATCTTTCGATTAAAGGCGATGTCGCGCGCGCTCTTAAGGGCGACTCCGCGGCTTACCGTGCGAATACCGAGCTTGAGAACCGGTTCGGTGCCCCGTCGAAGGACGAGATACTCTTCGTCACGGCAGGTGACCTTGGCGACGCGGAAACATTTGCCGCCTTTGAAGACCTTGTTTTGTCTCTACAGCTGTCGCCGGGCGTTGCTGGCGTCATAAGTATCTTCTCGCTGCCGGATCCTTCGGGGCTTGGACTAAACTATCTGTCGCGGGAAGGCATTGGCGATGCTGCACCGTCCGAACGGCTGGATCGCCTTTTGCAAGCTGCTCCATTGGCGCCCTATTTGTTGTCGGAAGACCGAAACGCGACGCTGGTTACAGTCATCCCGGACAGGTCAGTGCCGCTGGAGGACCGCCTTGCCGCGCTTGAAGCCGAAATCGCGGCTGCGGACCCCGCGCTGACCGTCAAGCCTGTCGGCCTTGCGGCACTGCAGCGCGAAATCAGCTCCGCCCTGATGGCCGACCAGGCCTTTATCGCGCCGGCCTCGACCCTGCTGTGCGTGCTTTTTGCGCTTTTCCTTTTCCGGTCTTGGAGAACGGCGATCCTGTGTGCCGTGCCCAGCGTCTTGGGGCTGTCCTGGACGGTCGGTGCGATGGCGCTTCTTGGCATCCCGTTCGACCCGTTCATGGCGATCATTCCGACGCTGATCATCGTGCTTGGCATTGCCGACAGCGTGCACGTCTTCTACGCCGTGATGCGGCACCGGGACCGATGCGATATCGGGCGCGCGCTTGTCCTGGGTCTAAACGAAACCATTCCGGCCGTGATCCTAGCGGCGCTGACGACCGCGCTGGCGTTCGTTTGCCTGTCGCTTGTCGGGTCGCCTACGCTGTCAAATGTCGCGCTTGTAGGTCCGATCGGCATGGCCATGACCACGCTGGCGGTGTACCTTGCGCTGCCGCCCGCGGCGCTGCTGCTATTGGGCGACCGCGCCGAGGGGCGGCCCGACCCGCTGAGGTTCCGCGGTCTCGCCGGCCTGGCAATCCGTGTGCTGCCCGCAAACCGGATCATCACGTTCATCGCGTTCGCCTCGCTCGCGCTGTTGCTGGCGGCACAAACGCAAACTGTGATCGGTTTCCGGCTGATGGAGCATGTGCCCAAGGGCGGCGAGTTCCGTGAGACCCTGGAGCGGCTGAAGGCAAGCCTGCCCGGCAGCGACCAGGCATTTGTCGTTCTCGAGGCCGCCGACCCGCGCCCGGGCCTGTCGCCCGAGGATCGGGCGCTGCTGGCCCGGGCCGGGCGCGCGCTTTACGGCACCGGGGACGGATTCGTGCCGCCTCGGGACATGCGCGAAAGCGACGCCGCAGCGTTGCGGCGGTTCGAGGCGGCCGATGGCGGGGCCTTCGCCTTGCCGGTCGTCGGGTCGCTCGACCGGAGCTGGCAGGAGATTCTCGGTGCCGCCGAGGCCGTAAGCGAAGATCTGAAAGACGCAGGTCTCGAGAACGCACAAGTCGTCGGCTATTCGTTGATGGCCAGCGTCGAGTTACCGCGGGTGGTACAGGAACTGCGGGTCGCGTTCTATGTCGCCGTGGGCCTTGTCGCTCTGCTTGCTGCGCTGCTCACGCGGTCGGTGCGTATTGCCGCCCTTTCGATGGTGCCGAACCTGCTGCCGATTCTCGGCGTCGAAGCCTGGCTTTTCCTGACAGACCGGCCGTTGACGATCATCGGCGGCATTGCCTTTACCGTGGCGTTCGGGATCGCTGTCGATGACACGATCCACTTGCTGAACCGATTGCGATTGGCGCGTCCTCGCGGCGCGCCGGTCGACCGGGCGGCCATTGAGACGGCGCTGCGCGCGGCATCGGCCCCGATCCTGACGACAAGCCTAATCCTGCTTGCAGGATTCGCGACGACGGCGTTCAGCCTGTTGCCCAGCGTTTCGGTCTTTGGACAGCTTACCGCGGTCGCGATGCTGCTGGCGGCAATCGCCGATCTCTTTCTTTTTCCAAGTCTGCTATGTTGGGGCGCGATCGGAGCGCGCACGAGATGACCAGATATTTCTTTCTCCTGGTAGTCTTGCTGGCCGGGCCCGCCAGGGCAGAGATGTCGCTGGCCGATCTTGTCGGCTCCTGGACCGGGAACGGCATCTATTACGAGGCCCTTTCGAAGGCAAAGATGAAATGCCGCCTTGCCGCGACAGGCGACGCCGCAAGGGTGAAGCTGACGGGGCGGTGCGGATCCAGCCTTGGAGCGCGCGACCTTTCGCTAGAGTTCGTCCGCCAGGACGATGGCAGCATTCTGCTGCTGTCGGCGGATACTTTACCCAGCGTCGAAACCGGCATCGAACGTGTCGACGGCGAGATTTCGAACAACCAGCTGAACCTGAGCGGGACGTCCCCCGGGGAATACCTGAAGCTTCAGTTCGCGCTGAACGCCGACGGCTCGCTGCATTTCGCGACAGAACGGAAATGGCGAACCGGGAAAAGTCGCTCGGTCGTCACGCTTCGGCCGCGCTAGCCGGATTTGGCCCCGCGCGCCGTTGCCCTCGCGGCACAAGGTAGCCCTGAAAAGCCCGCTCGCGCAAAAGATCGGGCTGAATGCCGGTCTTTGCCGCTAATTTCGACCCCAGGGAAGACGGCGGAGGGGACGATGCGGGGAGCAGCGATTTGCGGATTGATTTCGGTTTTGGCTGTCAAGGCCGCCGCGGGCGGGCTGGACACCACCGGCCAGCCGATCACCTTCATGTTCAGCGAGGGCACGGTGGCAGAGCTGGGTTACGCCCGGGTCATGCCCACCACCTCGGGCAACGACTCGCCGCACTTCGGCGGCAGCCCCACGGGCAATATCGCGTCTGAGATTTCCCTGCCGTCGGGCAGCTTCAAGGTCGACGCGACCGACAAGCTGTCCTTCGGCTTCATCCTGGAAAAGCCGTTCGGCGCCGACGTCACCTATGGTCCGAGTTCCGTCGCTTTTGCCGGCACGACGGCAAGCGCGGATACATCGAGCATGACGACGATGTTGCGCTATCGCTTCACCGACCGGTTCAGCGTGCATGGCGGGCTGCGCTGGCAGCAGGCCGAAGCAGGGTTCGGCCTGAATGGTGCCCTCTATGGTCCGTTTTCCGGCTATTCCGCGTCCATGGCGCGCGATAGCGGCCTTGGCTATGTGATCGGTGCCGCCTACGAGATTCCGGAATACTTTCTCCGGATATCACTGACCTACAACTCGGAAATCGAACATAGTTTCGTTACCACAGAGATGTCGGGACCGGTCACGCTGGTGTCGACGGTCGACGCGACCACGCCGCAATCCCTGAACCTTGAGTTCGTGTCCGGCATCGCGCCGGAGACCTTCGTTTTCGGCGGCGCCCGCTGGGTCGAATGGTCGAAGTTGCAGTTCGCGCCGCCTATCCTATCCGCGGCAACGAGTGATCCTCTTGTCGATTTCAACGACACCGTCACCTACAGGCTGGGCATCGGCAGGCAGCTAAGCGACCGCTGGACGGCCACGGCCGCACTGATCTACGAGCCGTCGACCAGCCCGCGGACCACCGTGCTGACGCCCGTCGACGGATTCTACGGTGCCGCGCTGGGTTTGGTCTACAGCAAGGACGATTTTCAGATCCAAACCAACATCGTTGCCACCAGACTTGGCGATGCAACGCCGTTCGTCAGCGACCTCGGAACGACGGTGTCCTCGTTTTCAGGCAACAGTTCTGTCGGCTTCGGCATGAAGTTCGTCAAGCGCTTCTAGCCGCGCATACGTTCCGGCCCCCGGTATTTGCGTGGCGCGATCCGGTATCCGGGCCTAGCCTGCGCTGCGCTTGGCTTGGCGATAATGCATGTCGTGTTCGCCCATCTCGTGCTCTGGCTTGCCGGGTTTACCGACCAGACGGCGCGGGATCCGCTGCCGCGCCGAGGCAAATGAAGTCTTGGTCCGGTCCGATTCACGGTTATGCTCGCAAAACAGGGTTTGGGTGGATCCATGCGCGATGTCGTCATCATTGGTGGCGGTCCGGCGGGGCTGGGCGCTGCAATTGCTGCAGCCGACGCCGGGCTGGACACGCTGGTGATCGCGCGGCGTGTCGGCTCCGTTGACAAGGCCTGCGGGGAAGGGCTGATGCCCGCCGCCGTCGAAAACCTTTCGGCGCTTGGGGTTGCGCCATCGCGTTTCCATCGGTTTCGGGGCGTCCGGTATATCCACGGTAAACACAGCGCCGATGGGCATTTCCGAAGGGGACCTGGGCTGGGCGTTCGGCGCACGGTGCTGCAGGACGCTTTGAACCGCCGCGCGCGGGAGCTCGGGGTCGAAATCCGGCAACAGACCGTGCGCGATATCGCCCAAACCTCCCAAAGCGTGACGATAACGGGCGAGACTGCACGCTTCGCGCTCGTGGCCGACGGGTTGCAGTCGCCGATCCGACGGCGTCTGGGGCTTTCCGCGCCGTCCCGGCGCCGGGCGCGACTGGGGCTGCGGCGGCACTTTGCTGTCGCGCCGTGGTCGGACTTCGTCGAGGTCCATTGGTCCGACCAGGCCGAGGCATATGTCACCCCGATTGCTGCGGATCTTGTCGGCGTCGCGGTTCTGTTCTACCGCGACGCCTTTCCTGCCGAAGCGGACATATACTGCAGAATACTGTCTCTGTTTCCCGCTTTGCGGGATCGGCTGCCCTGCAGGCCCTGCAGCGCCCGGCTGGGGGCGGGGCCATTCGAGCAGCGGGTGCTCATGCCGATGAACGGGCGCATACTCTTGATCGGCGATGCCGCTGGTTATCTCGATCCGCTGACCGGCGAGGGCATTCGGCTTGGGCTGGATTCTGCAAGGGCGGCAGTGGCTTGCATCACGCAGGGGCGGCCAGAGACCTATCCGCAGACGTTGCGCCGTGTGTCGCGGCGGTACTGGTCGACGACCGGCGGCCTGCTGTGGCTGCGCGACCGGCCGGTGCTGCGCGACCATATGGTCCCGGTTCTGTGGCGGATGCCCTGGCTGTTCGACATGATGCTGTCGCGGCTTGCCGAGGCATGAGACTGCCTTCGGGCGTGCGCCAACTGGCTGAAAGGAGCGGGCCGATGAATATCCTCCACGTTGAAAAGGCGCTTCCGCCGCACCGCTACCGGCAAGACGAGATTTTCGATGCGATGATCTCCAAATGGGACGGGGCGCGGATCAACCGTGCCCGCTTGGACCGGCTGCAGCAGACGGTCGGCGTGAAATCCCGCCATCTTGCTCTGCCGCTGGAGTCATATCCAGAGATCGAGGATTTCACCGCGTCGAACGACCATTTCATCGAAGCCGGCACCGATCTGGCGGAAGACGCCATGCGGCGCGCGCTGCAGGCGGCCGGCCTCGACGCAACGGATATCGACGCGGTGTTCTTCGTCAGTGTAACCGGCATCTCGACCCCGTCGATCGATGCGCGCCTTATGAACCGGCTGGCTCTGCGCCCCGATGTCAAACGGACACCGATCTTTGGCCTGGGCTGCGTCGCCGGCGCGGCGGGGCTGGCGCGCGTACATGACTATCTACAAGGGTTTCCAGACCACATCGTCGCGCTGATCTCTGTCGAACTGTGCTCTCTGACGCTGCAGCTGAACGATTTCACCCCGGCAAACCTGATTGCGGCCACCCTGTTCGGCGACGGCGGCGCCTGCGTCCTGGCAAGCGGAGCCGAAAGCAAGGTTCGCCCGGCAGGCGCGGCCCCGTCCTCCATCGACACGCATAGTCGGTTCTATCCCGACACCGAGACTATCATGGGCTGGAAGATCGGCGCGTTCGGCTTTCGCGTGCTTCTCGACGCCACCGTGCCTGATCTTGTGAACGCGAACCTCCGGCGGGACGTTGACGGATTTCTCAGCGGCAATGGCCTTTGCCGGGACGACATCGCCTGGTGGGTCTGTCACACAGGCGGCCCGCGGGTGATCGACGCGATCCGTGATGCTCTCGGACTCCCGGGCGAGGCGTTGTCGCTGACGCGGCGATCGCTGGAAGAGGTTGGCAACCTGTCCAGCGCCTCGGTGTTGCACGTGCTGGCGGACACAATCGCCGAGCGGCCGGCAGGGAACGGCGACCTGGGGCTGCTGATCGCGATGGGGCCGGGATTCTGCTGCGAGATGGTTCTGCTGCGATGGTAGCATATACCCTGCTTATCCTGGCCACGGCGGTGGAGCGCCTGGCCGAGATGATTGTTGCGCGGCGCAATGCCGCCTGGAGCCGCATGCAAGGCGGGCGGGAGTTCGGCGCAGGTCACTATCCCTGGATGGTCGCACTGCATACCGGCTTTCTGGTCGCCTGCGTGGCCGAGGTCTGGCTGCTTCAACGCGCGTTCCTGCCATGGCTGGGCTTTCCGATGCTGGCAGTGGCCATCGCCGCGCAGGTTCTGAGGTGGTGGTGCATCGTCTCGCTTGGCCGAATGTGGAACACGCGGGTGATCGTCATACCGGGGCACCAACGGTTGCGGCGCGGGCCCTACCGGTTCTTGAACCACCCCAACTATGTCGCCGTCGTTGCGGAAGGCGTGGCCTTGCCGCTGATCCACAGCGCGTACTTGTCCGCAGTCACGTTTTCGATCCTGAACGCGGCTCTGTTGCGCGTCCGCATTGGATATGAAGTTGAAGCGCTCGCTTTGCTACGCCATGACGACAGCTTGGGGTGAGCTGTCAGCCAAGTGCCAGGTACCTCTATCCCCGAACTCTCAAAGGAACGCGGCTTGAGACGGGGGAGGGGCGGTTGCGTCCGTCCATGACCCGACCCTGCCCGTAGGCAGTGTCAAAGGTCCTGTCAAAGGAACTCGGCTTGAGGCGGGGCAGGGGCGTCGGTTGCGTCCGCCCTATGATCCGTGACCTGCCCGTTCAAGTATTTCAAGACGTCCCGC
>NZ_JARGYC010000121.1 GCF_029168335.1 Psychromarinibacter sediminicola | reverse complement strand
TGGCCGTTTTCTACGGCCGCAGCCCATCATGTGCACAGGAAAAGGCCGCGGCGTGACGCTCATGAGCGTTGCCAGCTATAGTTCACGGATGACCATCTCGGCCGTCGCTCGGCGCAATGGTGTGGCGCCCAATCTTCTGTATCGTTGGCGCAAGCTGATGCTGGAAGGAGGGAGTGTCGCCGTGACCGGGGACGACGATGTAACCAGCAACAAGAAGGTGCGGCAGATGGAGGATCGCATCCGCGAGCTCGAGCGTCAGCTCGGCCGCAAGACGCTGGAGGCCGAGATCCTTCGGGAGGCGCTGGACAGGTCGCGGGCAAAAAAACCGACCTTGCTTGCCGGGTCGCTGAAGACGGACGGTTCCCGATGAAGGCCGTGGCGGACACGCTCGGGGTCTCGCGCTCGAACCTGCACGAGCGGGTGCGCGGCAAGACCAAGCCGCGTCGGCGCTATCATAAAGCGCAAGACGCGGCGCTTCTGCCGTTGATTGAGCGGCTGGTCGCGAAGCGCCCGACCTATGGCTACCGGCGCATCACGGCGGTGCTGAACCGAAAGCTGCGCACCGATGGCTTGGCGCCGGTCAATCACAAGCGGGTCTACCGGATCATGCAGGCACACAACCTGCTGCTGGCACGCAAATACACAGAGCGTCCGGAGCAAACCCATGACGGCAAGGTGGTCGTCATGCGGTCGAACCTCCGCTGGTGTTCCGACGGCTTCGAGTTCACGTGCTGGAACGGCGACGTGGTGCGTCATGGCCCGACGCTACGAAACCGCCCTGCCCCGCCCAACTCGATTCCTTCTGACACAGCCCCAAGGCCGGCTAACGCAGGAAACCACCGCCACGAGAACGACAGGGATTTGTGAAGCCTTATCTGGTCTTCCCGGCCATTCTGCGCTCCGCCATTCCGGTCACCGCCTAGAGTTTCAACACCGATCTCGAACGTTGGTGCGAACGCCGCGTCCCCCTCACCGAACACGTACACGTTCGGTCAAGAGAAAGAAGCTTCTGCAGCGCATAAATGGACGGCGAACTCAATCCGGCGCTCCTCGACGCGAGGCACCGCTGCATCGATTGGGGGCAAGCGGCTTTTGGACCACTGAAAAACGAGCGTGCCGCCTCAACTTGGGCAAAGGCTTGCCGATCAGGGTGTGATCTGGTCCACAAGGTCGCAAATGCGTGCCTCGGCCCTTCGGGTGATTTCCTTACGTGCAGCCTTGGGTAGCTCGCTGTCATCCAACATGCGCCGCAGAGTCTCCCGCGCGCGCTCCGCCAAGACATGAGCCCGCGCCGCGCTGCCATCGGTAGGCGCATCGAAGGCAGATGTCACGGCCTCCAAGGCGGCGGCCTCGACAACGGCGATTTCGGGTGGCTCTGCGTGACGATCGGGTTGCGTTTCTGCGCCAGTCTCTTCTTCGGGCAAGACTGCGCAATCACCGAAACGCACGCGCAGCTCGGCGTCGAAAGCTACCTGCGTGGCGCGGGCCTCGCCCTTCGACACGAGCCCGTCGGCCAGGGCACGGTCGAGATCCTCGCGCAAACTGCGATGCGCCAGCATCAGACCCTGAGTGGCTTTGTGCTTGTCTGGCACAGTCGAAAGAATTCCATCGAGGTATGCGGCGACGTCGAAAGCAGCGCCGTCCCGGGGAGCCCTGGCCCGGGCGGGCATAACGTACCTTAGCCATTTCCGCATGGCACCACACCTCCCAAGAGATAGAGTCAGAGGAATCGTTTCAAATCGTTTTTTGCCGTTCAACTTCAGTTATCAGAAGATGCAGCAATTTGTTCCGTAAGAAGGAAGTCCTTCCGGAGCGCCATCGAGACCAATAACCGAGCGATATCTAGACTATCAAACCGAGTTCTCTTGACAAGACCCAACAGAGGACAAGGCCGAGCGTCGCGACGGACAGAGGTAACCGTCCGCGCTCTCTCGGGGCTTAGCCATTCGCCGAGTAACGGGTGCGCCTTGTCTGCCGAAGCGGGCGACGCACGGCCCACTCTTGCCGCTTCATCCATTCCGATGAACCACGGGCAGTTTGCGCGGCGCCTGCCTCGAGCCGTCGTGTGCAAACTGGTTGCGCCGACCGGCGAAGTCGCCGCTACCGACCATGATGCTTGAACCGGGGATCTTTTCGGGCAACACTCGGTCGAATCCGATACTTACTACTGGGAACACTGCTCGATGCGCATCATTACCTCTGCCACGTTTCTGCTCGCGGCCGTTCTTCTAGGGGGCTGCAGCGACAGCGACGCGCGCGCCTTCAACATGGCCATGCAGGAGATGCATCGACAACAGGAGATGAACCGCCCTTGCCCGCCAGGCACATACCGCGGCGAGTTTGGCTGCATGATTTTCAATACCGGGCCATCGGAATTTTCCTACCGGCGCTTTCCCGTGACCGAGCCGTCCTCTCCAATGACGGCTAGTCCTCGATAAGGCGCGGGCTGTCAGATCGATGAAAACGGGGCTGTCAGCCGGATGAGAACCGGTCTCAGCTTAGACAGTGACGCTGTCCCTTATGCCGCGCAGAGACCGCGCCACTCGGCGAGAGCCGCGGGGCGGTTCTTCTTGTAGTTGGCTCGCCCTCGTGGTCGACAGCCCGCCACAATTCGTGGCGCTCCCTGTTGATCTTCACGAACATCTCGTCGAGGTGCCATCGCCATTGCGGCCAGGACCGAAGACGCTCAGCGCGTTTCTTGCGGATCTCCGCGGCAAACATCGGGCCGAACCGGTGCCACCAGAATCGGACCGCTTCGTGGCTGACGTCGATCCCACGTTCATGCAGCAGGTCTTCGACATTTCGCAGCGAAAGCGGGAACCGGACATACATCATCACGGCGAGACGGATGATCTCGCGCGAAGTCTTGAAGTACTTGAACGGGCAGCGTCGGGTCATGGGCGAACGCTACCGACGCCCCTGCCCCGCCTCAAGCCAAGTTCCTTTGACAGCCCCCGCTCGGGAGTTGAAGCTACGCTCCGAGTTGAAATGGTTGCTGACTGAGGCGTGGACGGAGACGAAGTTCTGCAAACTTCGCATCCGCGGGAAGCGGAGCATCGCCCGCTCCCGTCGTCGGAACGGCAGGTGTGAATTCTTGGCGCGGTTGTTTATACGTCCACACATGACAGTGCCTTCAACTCGCTGCGCGCTGACGCGAAGCCTCCCGCGTCCGCCTTATCCTGTGGATGAAGGCCAAAATGAACAACCCGGTCAGGATCAGTACCACGGTCGGCGCCGGCGCGCTGTCGAGGAAGAAGCTGGCATAGGTACCGGACAGCATCGAAAACAGACAGACAGTGACCGCAACGGCCAGCATGTGCCGGAAACGGCGCACGGTCAGGAACGCAATGGCGCCCGGCGCGATCAGCAGTCCGATGGCCAGGATCAGCCCTGTCGAGGACAGTGTCGCGACGATGATCAGAGACAGAAGTGACAGCAGCCCGTAGTGTAACAGGTTAACCCGAAGCCCGCTGGCCTGCGCCTGCGCGGGGTCGAAGGCGTGCAGCAGCAGATCCTTCCACTTCAGGATCAGTACGGCGGATACTGCGAGCGAGATGAGCCCCGCCGTTCGAAGGTCCTGCGGCCCAACGCCCAGCATGTTGCCGAAGAGCACGTGGTCGAGATGCTCGTTCGTGTGGATCGATGTGTAGAGGATGATCCCCACGCCGAACATACCCGAGAACACGACGCCCATCACCGTGTCCTGCTTCACGCGGCTGTTCTCGCTCAGATAACCGGTCAGAAGTGCGCAGGTCATCCCCGCCCCGAACGCGCCCAGGATCAGTGGTAGCCCAGTGATCCAGGCCAGCACGATACCGGGCAGCACGGCGTGGCTGACCGCGTCGCCCATCAACGCCCATCCCTTGAGCACCAGAAAGCAGGATAGAAGCGCCGTGGGCACCGCGACCATGGCCGCGATGAGGAACGCGTTCTGCATGAACGGGAAGGTGAACGGCAGCAGGAGCGTATCGAGGCTCATTCCGTGGGGCTCCTCAGCGTCTGCGCTTCGGGATCACGAGGCCCGCGCAACGCGTCCGACGCCTTCCGGCGCGCGGCCAGCACCCCGTGTTTTGGGGCGAACACGAAGGCGAGGAGGAACAGTAGGGTCTGGAGCGTCACGATCACCCCGCCCGTCGCCCCGTCAAGGAAGTAGCTGGCGTAGGCACCCAGAAAGCTCGTGGACGCGCCGATGGTAACCGACACGATCAGCAGACGCGGGAACCGGTCGCACAGAATGTACGCCGTGGCCCCTGGCGTAACCACCATGGCAATGACAAGGAACGCCCCGACCGTCTGCATCGCAGCCACGACCGCCGCCGACAGCAGCACGAAGAACACGCCCTTGAGCAGCCCCGGCCGCAGCCCGATCGAGCGGGCGTGGTTCTCGTCGAAGAAGGTCACCATCAGGTCCTTCCACTTCGCCAGAAGCACGATCAGCGAGACAACGCCGATGATCGACAACTGCAGCGTGTCAGCCGGCGTGATCGCCAGGATATTGCCCATGGTGATAGTCTGGATGCTGACCGACATGGGGTTGACCGAGACCATGAAGAGCCCCAGCCCGAAAAACGAGGTGAAGATCAGCCCGATGATCACGTCCACCTTCAAGCCCGAGCGCTCGCTGAGGAACAGCATGGCGCCCGCCGCGAGCCCGCCCGCGATGAATGCCCCCAGCGCGAAGGGCAGCCCGAGGATGTAGGCGCCCGCGACCCCGGGCACGACCGAGTGCGAGAGCGCGTCGCCGATCAGGCTCCACCCCTTTAACATCAGGTAGACCGACAGGAAGGCGCAGACCCCGCCCACCAGCGCCGAGACCCACATCGCGTTGGTCATGTAGCCATAGCCGAAGGGTTCGAGCAGCAGGCTCACTCGCGGTCTCCCTGCACCTGCGTCTGGTTGCCGTAGCGCACCAATGGCCGCTCGTCATCGGTGAAGATCGTGATCTCGCGCGGGTCGTCGTCGTAATCCTCGTGCAGCTTGGCGCCGCCCAGCGTGAAGTGGCGCAACACGCCTCCGAAAGCACGTTCGAGGTTGGCGCGCGTGAATGTCGTCTCGGTCGGGCCGTAGGCCAGTACTGTACCCTTCACCAAGACAGTGCGATCGCAGAACTCGGGCACGCTGCCCAGGTTGTGGGTCGAGACCAGCATCACGCGCCCCTCGTCCCGTAGCTCGCGCAGAAGGGCGACGATCTGCTCCTCGGTCTTCACGTCGACGCCAGTGAAAGGCTCGTCGAGCAGGATCACCCGGCCCTCCTGCGCCAGGGCACGCGCCAGGAACACCCGCTTGCGCTGCCCGCCAGACAGCTCGCCAATCTGTCGGTGGCGGAACTCGCCCATGTTCACCCGGCCGAGCGCGGCATCCACGGCGGCCCGATCTGCTGCCGAGGGACGGCGCAGAAAGCCCATGTGCCCGTAGCGGCCCATCATCACCACGTCCTCGACCAGCACCGGAAAGGCCCAGTCGACCTCCTCGGACTGCGGGACATAGGCCACGAGGTTTGCACGCAAGGCCTGTCTCACGGTTTGACCCATAAGCCGGATCTCGCCCTGCGACGTCGGGATAAAGCCCATGATCGCCTTGAAGAGCGTCGATTTTCCCGCGCCGTTCACGCCCACCAGCGCCGTCACCGTGCCGCGCGGGATCTCAAAGCTCGCGTCCTGAAGGGCCGTGTGGCCGTTGCGATAGGTTACTGTGACATCGCGGGCGAAGATTCCGCCACCCGGCCCATCGGGCGCGGTGCGGGTTGCCTCCGTCGTGTCCAGCATCTCGTCTCCTTCATGTGGGCGTGTCGCAGGAGCTTCATGTAGCCGGGTCGAGCGGTCCGGACAGCCGCGGGGTCGTGCGTTCGGCGAAGGCGCTTAGTCGCCCTCGGGCGCCAGCGCATCGGCCACCGTCCCGGCGGTGACGCGCAACAGGTCCAGATATGTCGGCACCGGGCCGTCCCGCCCGGACAGGGAGTCGACATAGAGCACGCCGCCATACTCGGCCCCCGTTTCGCGCGCGACCTGCTGCGCGGGGGCGGTATTCACCGTGCTTTCGCAGAAGACGGCCGGGATGTCGTGCTCGCGCACGCCGTCGATCACAGCGCGCACTTGCTGCGGCGTACCCACTTGGTCGGCGTTCATCGGCCAGAGATAGAGCTCCTGCATTCCAAAGTCCCGCGCAAGGTACGAAAACGCGCCCTCGCACGTCACCAGCCATCGCCCATCCTCGGGGATCGCCGTGATTCGGTCGCGCAGCGGCTCGATGGTGCCGCGGATCTCGTCCTTGTAGGCGGCGGCGTTCGCCTCGTAGGTCGCCAGGTTGGCCGGGTCCTGTTCCGACAACGCGGCTGCGATGTTGTCAATGTAGACCATCGCATTGTCGAGCCCCATCCAGGCGTGCGGGTTGGACTGGCCCTCGTACGCGCCCGAGGCAATTGGAATAGGGTCGATCCCGTCGGTCAGCGTCACGGCCGGAACGTCCGAGAGATTGCGCAGAAACTGCTCAAACCATAGTTCGAGATTGAGTCCGTTCCACAGGATCAGGTCGGCATCCTGCGCCCGCACGATGTCCTGCGGCGTGGGCTCGTAGCCGTGGATCTCGGCCCCCGGCTTCGTCACCGACACGACCTCCGCCGCGTCGCCCGCCACGTTGCGCGCCATGTCGGCCAACACCGTGAAAGTGGTGACGACCTTTAGCGAATCGCCATTCTGCGCAGCGGCACCGTGCGCGAGCACGGCCGTCAGCGCTGTCGCGGCTAGCAGAGCCGAGATGGGTCTGCGCATCAAAGCCTCCAAATCATGATTATCGATTGTTACGCCTGATAATGCAAATCACTCGCAGTCGTCAACACGAATGCAAGTCGTTCGCAATATCTTGTCCACCGCCCACGCCGGCGATACGCTTACGGCATGACGCAAACCGACCCACGGAGCAGTCGGCGAGATGGGGGTGCTGGCAGACGAATTCTAACTAGTCTCGGCTTGGACAGTGACGCTGTCCCTTATGCCGCGCAGAGACCGCGCCACTCTGCTAGAGCGGCGGCGCGGTTCTTCTTGAAGTTGGCGCGGGAGTAGGAGCTGCGCTCCGAGTTGAAGTGGTTGCTGACCGAGGCGTGGACAGAGGCGAATTTCTGCAAACTTCGCATACGCCGGAAACGCAGCATCGCCCGCTCGCGTCGTCGGAATGGCAGGTGGGAATTCTCGGCGCGGTTGTTCAGCCAGCGACCGGTTTCCTGGCGATCGGCTGCGCCGATCTCCTTCAGCGCCGCGCCGTAGGACCGGAGCCGGTCGGTCACGATGGAGTCCGGCCGACCATAGCGCTTCATTGATTTTCTGAGGAATTTCAGGGCCGCCTTCTT
>NZ_JARGYC010000120.1 GCF_029168335.1 Psychromarinibacter sediminicola | reverse complement strand
GGCATGGGACAGGACCAGCACGAGCGCCGCGATGGCGGGCGCCCATGTGGCGAGGAAGAAGAGCGGGTGCGCGCCGCTGATCTCTCCGAACCAGCCTGACGCAAGGTCCGGGGCCAGCACGTAGAAGCCGACGATCCCCCAGGTGATCAGGAAGGTTATGGCCAGAAAAAGCGGAATGGCGCGTGTCGGCATCGAACCTCGCTTGTCCTCCTGTCGGAGGACCGGATGACATATGGCGCACCACCAGCGGTGCGATTGTCTTCCTATCCGATTCCCGGTGGCCCGCAGTGATTTGCATCAACTGGCTATCCGAATGGAGCGCGTCCGAAGAATGGCCGCGCGGACAGGAGAGCCCGAAGTACGAATCCAGTTGTGTGACCTTCGTGTTTCCGTGGTAGAAGCTGCAGGTATCGGGACTTTACGGCCTCTCGCCGGCCTTCTTCGGAATTCGCCGTTGGCAAACCCAACCTACGCCACACCCACCGACGACCAGATCGCATGGCGCGACGCCGCCCGAGCGTCGAATGCGCTGCCGGCTCATCTCATAGCCTTTCTTCAATGCGGCGTATCGGTGACCCTCGGGGCACGTCGGCCGGACGGACGACCGATCGTCGGGGCCGGGGTGGCCTGCCGCGTAAGCTCGGAAGGGACCGTTCGCATCCTGCTTTCGTGGGCCGGAAATGCCGAACTCGTCGAGGCCGTGCAGGCGGGGAGCGCGATTGCGGCGACCTTTTCCCGCGCGCGCGATCACCGATCGATCCAGTTGAAGGCCTCCCGGGCCGTCTTCAACGAGATCGCGCCGGATGACCTGAGCGAGGCCGCGCGCCAGAGCGCGATCCTCGCCGACGACCTGGTGGAGCTCGGCTACATGCGTGCCCAAGCCGATGTCTACGCGCTCTGCGGCACCACCGGCCTCGCATCGCTCGAATTCGTCCCTGAGCGCGTTTTTACCCAGACGCCGGGCCCCGGCGCAGGCGCGGAGCTGTCCAGATGACGAGGTTCGGCTTGCGCGAGCTGCGCGGCGCGATGGAAGGCATCGCGGCCTCGACGCTTTGCACCTGCGACGTCGAGGGCATGCCCAACGCCTCGATGATCAGCCAGGTGCACTGGGTCGACGAGGATCACGTCGCCCTGTCCTACCAGTTCTTCAACAAGACGCGCGCCAACCTGCTCGCCACACGGCAGGCAAGCGTCCAGATCTTCGACCCGCGAACGCTCGCACTGTACCGGCTCGATCTCGACTATGTGGAAACGCGGACCTCGGGGCCGCTTTTCGAGACGATGAAGGCGAAACTCGCGGGCATCGCGTCCCATCATGGTCTCGAAAAGGTGTTCCGGCTGTTGGGCGCGGACATCTTCCGGGTCGTGCACGTGGAGCAGGTCCTGCCACCCAGGGCGCAGGCCGATGGCCGGAGCGTATCGTTTCTTTCAGCCGTGCGCTGCTGCGTCGAAGACCTCTCGCGCTGCCGGGATCTCGACGACCTTGCCGACGCGGCACTCGACGGCATGGTTCGCCATCTCGGCATCTCCAATGCGATCCTTCTCATGTCGGAATGCGACGGCCGCCTCTTTGCGCTCGGGTCGCGCGGCTATGCCGTCTCGGGGATCGGAGCGGAGATCCTGCCGGGCGAAGGTGTGATCGGCGTCGCCGCACGCGAGGCCGTTCCCATCCGCATCGGCCACGTAAGCGCGGACTACCGATACGGGGCCGCGCTTGGCGCCGCCGCGCAAAGGGCGGGGCTTCTTGCGGAGGACCCTGCCGGCGTTCCCTTCCCTGGCCTTGGCACGCCGCACAGCCAGATCGCCGTTCCGATCGTCGCCGAGGGCCGCGTCCTCGGCGTCCTGTTCGCCGAGTCGGACGAGGTCATGCGCTTCGACCACGAATGCGAAGACGCACTCGTGCTGGTCGCGAACCAGCTCGGTGCGATGATGGCACTTCTACGAGAAGAAGACGCGGATGAGAGTCCCCAGCTCGCCCCCCCGGGCGTCGCTTCGGAAGGTGGCGTGACGGTCCGCCATTATCCGCGCGACAACAGCGTGTTCATCGGCCACGACTATCTCATCAAGGGGGTGGCGGGCGCGATCCTGTGGCGCCTTTTGCGCGAGCACGCGACGACGGGCCGGACGGAGTTCACCACGCGCGAGCTGCGCCTCGACCGATCCCTGAGACTTCCGGACCACGCCGAGAACCTCGACGCGCGCCTTGTGCTGTTGCGCCGGAGGCTCGAGGATCGCGGGGCCTGCCTGAGGATCGAGAAGACGGGGCGCGGCCGGTTCCGGCTCATCTGTCAGTCTCGGCTCGTCCTCGAGGACGCGGAACAGGGCGAGCCGACCGAGTTCGCGTGACGTGCCCCGGCCGCTGAGCATTTCCTTAGCATTCATTTAAGCATCCGTGAGGCGAGACTTAG
The DNA here is from genome assembly GCF_029168335.1 of Psychromarinibacter sediminicola. Lineage (GTDB taxonomy): Bacteria > Pseudomonadota > Alphaproteobacteria > Rhodobacterales > Rhodobacteraceae > Psychromarinibacter > Psychromarinibacter sediminicola. Next base: position 5,075 of record NZ_JARGYC010000120.1, on the reverse strand, counting down.
CAAGCCTTCCGCGAGAGCCGGGCCTATAGAAGGCTTCAGGACGCGGTCGCCGATCCGAGACGACCGCGCCACCCGAAACCACCAAAACCGACGGCCATGCGCCGCCACTTATCCGACCCGTCGGGACCGGCCTCTGCGCCTGTTCCCGCATGAAAGATACAAGACATGCATACCGAAATCCTTGAGAAGCGCCTCAAGGGCGCCGTCATTACCGCGCTTGAGCCGCGGCTAGCCTCAGACAGCGACGCGCTCATATGGAACGCCCGCAAGCCCGCGCGCCGGGCAAGACTTATCGTCCGCGCCGCCTGCGCCGCGGACGTGGCCGAGGCCGTGCGCTTCGCCGCGGAGAACGATCTCACAGTCTCGCCACGCGGTGGCGGGCACCAGTTCACCGGGATCGCCGCGCAGGCCGACATGGTCATCGACCTCGGCGCGCTCGACGCCATGCAGCTCGACGTCGAGGCACGGACCGCGCGCGTGGGGCCCGCGGTGACCAACGCACGGATGGCGGCCGCGCTCGAACGTCACGGCCTGGCCTTCCCGCTTGGCCATTGCGGCAGCGTTCCGATGTCGGGCTACCTGCTCGGCGGCGGCGTGGGCTGGAACTCGGCCGAATGGGGCTTCGCCTGCTTCTCGGTGACGGCCGTCGAGGTCGTCCTTGCCGACGGCCGTACAGTCACGGCGACGGCGGTGGACAATGCGGACGTCTTCTGGGCCGCCCGCGGCGCGGGCCCGGAGTTCTTCGGTGTCGTCACGGCCTACCACCTTGCGCTCCAGCCGGCGCGGAAGGCCATCAGCACGGCGATCCGCGTCTATCCCGGCTCCTCCGTGGAGGCGGTCGCCGAGTGGGCGGAGACCGTCATGGCAGAGGCCCCCGCGCGCGTCGAGTTCACGGCGAAGGTCACGCCGGCTTCGGACGGCCCCGTGATCGCCGCAATCGCCACCGTCTTCGCGGAAACGGACGCAGAAGCCTGCGCCATCCACGCGGCGCTGGGACAGGGCGCGCCGGAGGCGCTCCAGGTGATCGGGCCCATGCCGACGCCCTTCGGCGCGCTCTACGAGGCGACCGACCCCTCGATGCCGGCCGGGCACCGCTACGCCGTCGACACGGTCTGGTCCGACGCCCGCTTCGGCGAGGTTCTCGGGCGCGTCGTGGACAGCATGGCGCGCGCGCCGTCTGAGGCCAGCATGGCGCTCGTCGTCCTGCGGTCGAACGCCGTCGAGACGCCCGCAGGCGCGGCCTTCTCCTGCCACGGGCGCGTGTTTGGCGCGCTTTATGCGATCTGGGAGGACGAGGCGGCGGATGCGGCGAACATCGGCTGGCTCCGCGCCGCGATCGACGGCGTCGCCCCGCTTTGCACCGGCGCCTATGTCGGTGAGGCCGATCTCGACCGTCCTCACCGCGCGCTCCGGACCCTGGCGCCCGAGGCCGCGGCGCGGCTGGCGCAGCTGCGGGCCGTCCGCGACCCCGACAGCCTCTTCCTTCGGCACCGGCGGCAGAAGGCCGTCGCCGCCGAATGATGTCCGCCCTGCGCGGTGTCCGCGCAGGCCCCTTTCCTCAAGTAAAACCAAGGAGACTTACCCATGACCATCCACCGAACCCTCCGGGCCGCTCTTCTGGCGAGCGTGGTTCCGCTGTCCGCAGCCGCGCAGACCCTCGAATACGGTCCCGAGATGCCGCTGGGCGCGGGCAGCGTCCGCGCCTTCGCCCAGACCGATGCCGCGGGCCTCGCAACCCGCATAGGCATCCAGATGACCGAGGAGGCCGTGGCCTCTGCCGGCCACGACATGGTCTTCGTCACTGTGCCGCTGCCCGACGCTGCGCGCGCGGCCGGCTACGATCACGTGTCGCTCGACTGGATGCCGCACGGTCACGCGCCGGACGACCTCTTCGGCGTGCCGCATTTCGACGTGCACTTCTACATCACGACGGAGGCCGAGCGGCTCGCCATCGACCCTGCCGATCCGCGCTTCATGGAGAAGGCGGCGAACCGTCCGTCGGCCGAGCTGATGCCCCCGACCTACATGCCCCCTCCGGACCTCGACCCGATCCCGGCAATGGGCGAACACTGGCTCGACGTGACCGATCCCGTCTTCGCAGGGCAGCCTTTCGAGGCAGTGCTGATCTACGGCGCCTGGGATGGCGACGTCACTTTTGTCGAACCGATGGTGACGCGCGATCTCCTGCTCTCCCGCCGGGATTTCGGCGGCGCGCTGGATCAGCCCGATCGCGTCGAAGAACCCGTGTCGCTTCCCGCCGCGTGGAGCGTGTCCTTTGACACCGAGGCCGGCGTCCACGTCGTGTCGATAGACGAGCTCCTGGCGCGCGTTCCGGGCGACGCGTCCGGCGCGCCGGCCACGAATTGAGCATTCGTTCCGGGCGGCCCATCGCCGTCCGGGACCCGGCCTCGTTACTCACCGACCCTTTCCATGGTGCCATTGCGTCCTCGCCAGGATCTTGCTCCTGCAGCGAATGGTTGAAGAGTCCGAGGGCACGGCTGGGCGGTGTCGGTGGCCGTTTGGTGAAGTGTGCTATCGGTCGACGCAACGCGCTCAAAGAGGGCCATCGGCCCTGAGCGGACCTTCATGCTCGGCGCGGCGAACTTCGGCTCTGAGCCTGCCCCGCCTCAAGCCGAGTTCCTTTGACACCGCCATTCAGCGAAATGGCGCGCGATTTACCGTCTGAGGTGGCTTGATATCCCAGTAGCCGCCGGATACTGCGGCAGAAGCGCCAAGATTATCCAGTGATATCAGGTGGTTGGCTATGCTGGCTGTGCAGCCAGTCTGGAGCTATCGAGTCTGGGCCAGAATTTCCCTGGTAACAGGGAAGATAACAGGGAAATTGCCGCAAAGTCGGGTATTTCGGTGGAATGCGTTGAAAATAGCTGCATTAAAACAATAGATTAGATTGGATTGGATTTCCCTAAGCGCGGTAACAGGGAATTTCTCGTGCGTTGCAGCGAACGCATGGGGTTGGAACAGGGAATGTGGAACATCTTCTCGGCGCGCATCAGGGCGTCGCCTGACCGGCGGGACAAGTACGTCAGTACCGCGCGCGAAACCGGAGGATGGGACCTACGGAGCTGCGGACGACGCGGGCGGTTTGAACAGGGCGAGCAGGTCGTCCTCCGACATGTCGAAACCGCCGGATTGACCTTCGTCGAACAGGGCATCGGCGAGAGCCTGTTTCCGCGTTTGCAGGTCGTGGATCGCCGCCTCGACGGTGGCATCGGCGATCAGGCGGTAGACAAAGACGGGTTTGGTCTGGCCGATGCGGTGGGCGCGGTCCATCGCCTGGCGCTCGGTCGCGGGGTTCCACCAGGGATCGTAGAGGATCACCGTGTCGGCCGCCGTCAGCGTCAGGCCGGTGCCGCCGGCCTTTAGGCTGATCAGGAACAGGTCGACCGCGCCGCTCTGAAACCGGTCGATGGCCTCGGCCCGTTTCCGAGTGCGCCCGGTCAGCATCGCATAGTCCCAGCCGCGCGCCGCAATGTCGGCCTCGATCAGCTTCAGCATTTCGACGAATTGCGAGAACACGAGCACCTTACGGCCTTCGGCAACCAGTGGTTCTAGCATGTCCATCAGGCGCTCGCGCTTGGCGCTGCGCGTGACCTTGCGGGCGGCCGGGATCTTGACCAGCGCCGGATCGCAGGCGGCCTGGCGCATCTTCAGAAGCGCGTCGAGCACGGTGATCCGGCTCGCCTGGAGGCCTTTCGTCGCCAGCGTGTCTCGCACACGCTTGTCCATCGCGACGCGGATCGTCTCGTAGAGCCCCTGCTGCGCCCCTTCGAGCAGGACGGTCTCGACGATCTCCGTGCGCGGCGGCAGGTCCGGGGCGACCGTCTCCTTGGTGCGCTGCAGCAGGAACGGGCGCGTCCGCTGCGCAAGCCGGGCATTGGCGGCCACGTCACCGTGAGTTTCGATCGGTGTCCGAAAGCTCTCACGAAACTGGCTGCGGGTGCCCAGGAGCCCGGGATTGACCCAGTCGAAGATCGCCCAAAGTTCCTCTAGGTTGTTTTCTAGCGGTGTGCCGGTCAGCGCCAACCGCATGCGCGCGTCGACCTTCCGGCTGTGCTTCGCCAGCGCCGCGGCCGGGTTCTTGACCGCCTGGGCCTCGTCGAGGATCGCAACGTCCCACGGCTGCGCGAACAGGGTCTCGTGATCGCGGTGGAGCAGCGGATAGGTCGTCAAGACGACATCATTGTCAGGGATCTCCCCGAACCGGGCGCCGCGGTCCGGGCCATGCAGCACGAGGACGCGCAAGCCCGGCGCGAAGCGGCGTGCCTCTCGCCGCCAGGTCGCCACCAGGCTGGTCGGCACGACAACCAGGCTGGGCCGGCCAGTGCCGCCGGGCGCGAGGTGGCGCGCAACGAGTAGCGCCAGCGCCTGCAATGTCTTGCCAAGTCCCATGTCGTCGGCCAGCACGCCGCCAAACCCGGCCTCCGACAATGCCAGGAGCCATCCAACCCCCTGGTGCTGATACGGTCGCAGCCTGGCCTCCAGCCCCGGCGGAACGGGCACCGATGCAGGGTCGGTCAGGGCGCGCAGGCGCCGGACAAGGCCTTCGACCGCCTCGCGCCCCGCAAACGGAAGGCCGGATCCTTCCAGCGCCTCGGCGATCCGCCAGGCCGTCTCGGCGTCGGCGAGGTGCATCTCGCCGGCGAGGCCGGTCAGTTCCTGGAACGCCTTGATGAGTGGCGCAATCGGGCCCCCGTCCAGCGCGAAGTGCCGACCGTCCGGGAGCGTCGGATAGAACCGGGCCTCCGCCACAAGATCTTCGAGATCCTCCGCGGCCAGCACGTCCGGCGGCAGGGACAGCACGATCTCGGTCAGGATCGGCGCCAGATCGGCCTCCGTCTCGCCCACCGTGACCTTGAGCGAAAGCCGGAACCAGTCGTTGCGCGGGATCTCGACACCGCCGGACACGACGGCCTCGCCCGGCGCGAATCCGCGTCATCGCTCTTGGCGATCACCCCCGGGAGGTCGATCATGGTCTCGGTCATCGTGCTCTCCTTCGTTGTCGTCGGTCGTTGAACAACCTCAGACTACGAAGAAGCGCGGTGGCCACCAGACAG
>NZ_JARGYC010000011.1 GCF_029168335.1 Psychromarinibacter sediminicola | reverse complement strand
CCGGCGGCGTCCCAAACCCCACGACGGGTTCATGTCCCGGGGCGGGTCACGGGATCGCCGCCGGACCCAGTATGGCACAATCGCGATAGACAGGGCGCGTCGGCGCTCGCGCGGCGGCTTCGCCTTGTTCCGCGCGGAACACCGCTCCACCGGCCGCGCCGTAGGGTGGGCAATCTGCCCACCACCCCCACACGCGACACCCCAGCGACCCAACAAAACACCCCGGGGCGCCGACCGCCCCGGGGCACCTGCATCACGCAACCTCAACGCAGGGCGGGCTGCTGCACCGCCGGCAGGATCACCTGCCCGGGCCCCTGATCCACCGGGAACGGCGGGCAGGACAGGCAGACCGGGCCGGGCCAGGGGAACGGCCGCGGCGTCGGGATCGGCACCGGATAGGGCTGCGGCTGCGGCGGGAAGGGCAGCGTGGTGATCGGACCGCGCGGGTCCATCTCGCCCGGCAGGACTGTGGGCGAAGCGGCGGCGACCTGCGCAGAAACCGCGGTCAGAAGGCCGGCGACGGTCAGGGAGACAAGAACTTTCATGGGTCAATATCCTTTGGGTCAGGGTTTCGGGGTCCGCGTCCCGTTCGGAACGCACCGCCACCCTCGCCGCTGCCCCCGCGTCACTCAAAAACGCGCCGCGGTCATCCGATAACAGCGCAGAAAAAACCCCGGGATGCCGCGCATCCCGGGGCCGTCGGACCGGCAGGCCGGCTTACTGCACGGCAGGCAGCGCCAGCCCGCCCCGGTCCACCGGCATCGGCGGGCAGGACAGGCATCCCGGGCGCGGGATCGGGATCTTCTTCTTCGGGATCGGGTAGAGGATGTCGTCATCCACCTTCTTGATCGTCGGGCCGACGAGGATCGAGGTATCCACATCGGTCTTCATGACCTTCAGGTCATAGGCGGCGGCCGGCCCGGCAAGGGCGAGGCCCAGGGCGAGGCTCAGAAGGGTCTTGGCTTTCATGTCTTTGGTCCTTTCAGGGATCGGGTCGGGGGACAGGGCGCCGCGACGGGCGCAGCCTCACCCTGCCCGGACCCCCGCCGTCAGCCAAAAACGCGCCGCCGGCTATCGGATGACGTGAACCCGGCCACCGGCCCGGACGACTAAGGCGTCCGAGCCTGGACAGTTAGCGCTATCTACAACGATTCCAATAGCTTGACATAGTGTCCAACCTCGGACACTTCGCTAGCGCTGCACCGATTCCAGCCACTCGACCAGCTCGACGATCGCCACCGAGGTCAGAATCGGCTGCCCGGCGGCCGTCTTCATCGCCTGCGTCGGCCCCTCCAGCAGGTCGCCATATTCCGGCATCTCCCGCTCATGCGCCGGCACCGGGTCGCGCCCGTCGATCTGATAGACCACCTTCGCCCGCGGAAACACCCCGCCGTTCCGCTCCGCCAGCCGCGTCAGGTCCGGCGGCGGCGTGTCGACCGTCATCGCCACGACCCCGTCGCCCGTCGCATCCTCGCCGTGACAGCCCGAGCAGTAGATGTCGAAGTTCCGCTCGCCGCTGCCCATGTCCTGCCCCATCGCCGGCCACGCGGCCAGCATCAGCGCCCATAGCCATTTCATCGCGTCATCCTCCTTGCCGCGCCCCATAGCACGCCAGGCCCCGGCCGCGCCTTGACCCCGCGCAAAAAGGCCCGCCCCGATATCCGGGACGGGCCCTGTCGTCGCATCCGGGCCGGCTCACGCCGCGGTCCGGAAGTCGATGATCTTGTGCTCGCCCACATCCGGGGTCTTGCCGTCGGCCACGTTGGCCTTAGCGATCTCCCAGGCGAAGGTCAGCGTGCTGCCGGTCGAGGACCAGACCGCCGCCTCGGCGACCGGCATCTCCAGGAGCGTCACCTTGGTGTCCTCGCGGCCGTCCTCGAACCACGCCTCGGCCACGCTCGACCACAGCTCGTCCAGCTTTTCGCGGTCCTCGCTGACAGTGACGGGCCCCTTCAGGCAGGCGTAGAAGTCGTGATCCTTCCCAATGACGCAGAACTGCGCCTGCGCGCCCAGCCCGATCTCCGCCACCAGATCGGTGTCGGAGGCGGTGATGAAGCGCAAACAGCGCGCGTCCCGGTCGAGGAAATGGGTCATCGGCTGCATGTGCCGGCCCGAGCCGTCCACGCCCAGCATCCCGGCATGGACCCGCTCCAGCTCGTCGAACAGCTGCCCGGTGGCGTCGGTGCGGGTGCGGTCAGTATCAGCCATGGCTCACAGCCCCGCCTGAAATTCGTCGACCTGCCGCTCGGCCTCTTCCTTGGCGAGGCCATAGCGCTCCTGCACCAGTCCGATCAGCTGTTCGCGCTCGCCGCGGGCCTTCTGCAGGTCGTCCTCGGTCAGCTCGCCCCACTGCTCGCGGGCCTGACCCTTCACCTGGTTCCAGTTGCCTTTGATCTGTTCCCAATTCATCTCGCGTCTCCTCTCGTCCGCCGGCCGTCGCGGCCGGCTGTTGGAAAGGAAACGATGCGCGGGCACGGCGTGTTCCGTGACCCGGTGATGACATTTCGCCGACCGGCGGGGATCAGCGCTGGATGCTCTCAAGATAGGCGGTGAGTTCCACCAACGGTTCGGGCGTGGGAGTCACGATCCCGTCGCCGGTCTCCACCAGCACCGTGCGCCCCTCCAGGAGCGGCCAGAAGGCCGGCATCGCGCCGTGGTGCTCCTGCCCCTTGGCGTAGCCGTCGATCTTGGCCATGATCTCGGTCTTCGGGAACACGCCGCCGTTCCGCGCCGCGATCGCCGTCAGGTCGGCGGGCGGCACCTCCAGCGAGGCCGCCGCCGGCCCGTTGCCGCGCCCGGCCGGGCCGTGACAGCCCGAGCAGAGCTCGACATACGAATCGCGCCCCGTCTCGACGTCGCTGGTGCAGGCGATCAGCCCGACACCGCCCAGTATTGCCGCTATGCTGAAGACTGCCCGCATCTTCCGCCTCCCGGTCTTTCTGCCGTTATGGTTGCTGCCTCGGTATTGTTATTGGGCATCACTGTAACACGCATCGTCAGGCGTTGGGACGATTTTTCTTTGCTGTGGATCCTTCGACGCACCTTCCTTGGCGTAACCACCGACGCGACGCCGGCTCTCGCGGCGGAGCCGACACGATCTTCCAGAAGATCGTGCGGCGCAAAACCTTCTGGAAGGTTTTGCCCGGCCAGGATTTTCCAGAAAATCCTGCCGCCCCGGCACCCGCCGCCGCGCCCTACTCCGCCTGAAGCGTCGCCAGGTATTCCGCGATCTTCACGATGTCGCCCGTGGTTTCCAGCACCGTGCCCTCCGGCCCGTCGACCACCGCGCTGCCGCCGCCGGTCATCGGCCCGAAGACCGGCATCGGCCCGCCATGCGCCGCGAGGATCGAGCGTCCGTCGACGGTGCGGATCACGTCGAGCAACGGGAATTCCCCGCCGTTCCGCGCCGCCAGCACCGTCAGGTCCGCCACCGGCACCGTCAGCATCGCGGCCAGCGGCCCCTTGCCGGTGGCGTCGACCCCGTGGCAGGCGGCGCAATGCGCGCGGAACAGCGCCTCGCCCGTATCCACCTCCTGCGCCGCGGCCGGACCCGCCACCGCAAGGCCCAGCGCCATCATCCACCGTCGCATTCGCCGTCTCCCCGTTCCGTTTTGCCGTCACCGTCGCGGCTCGCGCATACCGCGCCGCCGCACATCAACAGGATCAGACGATGCGCCCCGCGTCCAGATGCACCGTCCGGTCCATGCGCGCGGCCAGCTCCAGGTTGTGCGTCGCGATCAGCGCGGCCAGCCCGGTGCCCTGCACCAGCTCCATCATCGCGCCGAACACCACGTCCGAGGTCGCCGGGTCCAGGTTCCCCGTCGGCTCGTCCGCCAACAATAGCTGTGGCGCGTTCGCCAGCGCCCGGCAGAAGGCCACCCGCTGCTGCTCGCCGCCCGACAAGGCCGCCGGCCGGTGACCGGCCCGCTCCGCCACGCCGACACGGCCCAGAAGGTCGCGCGCCCGCGCCTCGGCCGCCGCCTGCCCCACGCCGTTCGCCAGCTGCGGCAGCACGATGTTCTCCAGCGCCGTGAATTCCGGCAGCAGGTGGTGGAACTGGTAGACGAAGCCGACATTCTGCCGCCTGACCCGCGTGCGCCGCCGGTCCGACAGCCCGCCCATCGGGTCGCCGCCGATCCGCACCTCGCCCGCATCCGGCGTGTCCAGCAGCCCCGCGATGTGCAGAAGCGTCGACTTCCCCGCCCCCGACGGCGCCACCAGCGCCACGACCTCGCCCGGCCGCACCGTCAGCTCGGCGCCCTTCAGCACGATCACCTCGCCGGGCTGCCCCCGCATATAGCCCTTCTCCAGCCCCGAAAGCGCCAGCGCCGCCTCACTCATAGCGCAACGCCTCCACCGGGTTCATCCGCGCCGCCCGCCGCGCCGGGAAGATCGTAACCACGAAGGACAGCCCCAGCGACAAAACCACCGCCGACATCACGTCCCAGAACTCCAGCTTCGCCGGCAGGTTGTAGATCCCCCGGATCGACGGATCCCAGACCCCGCCGCCCATGACGTAGTTCACGAAGGAAAAGATCGGGTCGATATAGATCGCGAAGAGACAGCCCAGCACGACGCCCGCCGCCGTGCCGATCAGCCCCACCGACGCCCCGCACAGAAAGAAAACCCGCAGGATCGACCCCTCGGTCAGCCCGACGGTGCGCAAGATCCCGATATCGCGCCCCTTGTTCTTCACCAGCATGATCAGCCCCGAGATGATGTTCATCGCCGCGATCAGCACCAGGATCGACAGGATGATGAACATCACGTTGTCCTCCACGTCCAGCGCCCGCAGGAACGACCCCGCCGAATCCCGCCAGGTCCAGATCAGCCCCCGCTCGCCCGCGGCGTCCAGCAGCGCCGGCGTATAGCGCTCGATCTCCTCGGGCTCCTCGACCATCACCTCGATCTCGTCGGCCGCGCCCTCCTTGTTGAAGAAGCTCTGCGCCTCGGCGAAAGGCAGGTAGACGCGCGTCCGGTCGATGTCGTAGCGCCCCGCGCTGAAGATATAGACCACCTCGTAGGCGTTGATCCGGGGCGAGGTGCCGAACGCCGTCTGCACCCCGTTGGGCGAGATCAGCTTGATCGTGTCGCCCACCGACACCGCCAGCTCGCGCGCCACGCCGGAGCCAATGGCGATGCCTTCCGAAAAGCGGTCGATGTCGCCCGAGGAGGTCTCGCGATCGGCGATGCGCGGCAGGCCCTTCAGATCCTCCAGCCGGATGCCGAACACCTCGACGCCGGCGTTGTTGGCGCGCAGGTTGGCCATCACCTGCCCCTTGACCAGGGGGGCGGCGCGGGTGACGCCAGGGATCTCCGCGATCCGCTCGGCCAGCGCCTCGTAATCCTCGATGGCGCGGGTGGTCTGCCCGGTCTCGGTGACGTAGACGCTGGAATAGACGGTGGAATGCGCGTTGGCGCCCAGGATCGTGTCGACGAACTCCGCTCGGAAGCCCGCGCGCACCGACAGCGTGGCGATCAGCGCGAAGACGGCCAGCGTGATGCCGATCAGGCTGATCCAGGTCATGACGCTGACGCCGCCCTCGGCCCGCCGGGCCCGCAGGTAGCGCCACGCGATCATCCATTCGAAACGGGAGAACAGAGCCATGGAGGCGAGCCATACCGCAACGGTCGGGCGCGTCAAGCGGATGCGGCGGTGCGGGCCGGGAAGGCGCCGGTCCCGGCGGCACGGCGCCGCATCGCGTGGCTTGCCGGCCCCGGCGGGATGACACCGCGCCCTCAGCCCCGTGCCCGCGCTCCCTCCGGCGCGGCCTCCCCCGCCGGCTCGACGCTCACGCCGAAACCGCCCGCCGCCGCCGGAGCGCCCGCCCCGCCAGGCCCAGCAGCAGCGCCACGCCGAGCCACCCGGCCCCGAAGCCGATCCCGGCGAACAGCATCCCGTCCGCCGTCACCGGCACCGCCGGACGGAAATCGGCCCATGTCCGCCGCGCCAGGTCGGCATCGGCAAAGCGATGCACCTGGGCCAGCCGCTGCAGCGGCTCGGCCTCGCGCAGCGCCGCGTAATCCGCCGCAAGATCCTCGTAGCGGGTGATCCGCCCCGCCAGCGTCGCCTGCAGCTCCGACTGGAAGGCCGAGCCGGACAGATCCGCCAGCGCCTCCTCGCGCGTCATCCCGGCACGCGCCGCCGTCGCGTCGAAGTCGAGCACGATGGCACGCAACTCGTCGACCGCGCCCGACAGGCGCTGCAGGTATTGCTGGGAAAACTCGGGGAACTGCGACAGCGCCACGGCGCCCGCGATGCCCCCTGCCAGGGCGAGTGTCCGGATCATTGGCCTGCCTCGGGTGTCGGCTCTTTTGCCCGGCAGGATACCGCAAATCGGCCCTTACGGGAAGCCGCCGCCCTATGCGGCCTTCTTTGCCTTCTTCGCCTTGACCTTTTTCGCCTTGGCCGTCTTCACCGCCTTGTCCGCCCGCTCGACGGCGGCCTTCTTGCGCGCCTTGGCGGCCTTGGCCTCCTTGGCGGCCTTCTTCTGCGCCTTGGCCTGGCTCTGGGCCTTGGCGGCCTTCTTGGCCTTCTTCGCCGCCGTCGCCTCGGCCTTCGCGGCCTTCTTCGCCTTTCGGGCGGCCTTGGCGGCGGCATTCGCGGCCTTCTTCGCCTCTTTCGCGGCCGCGGCCTCGGCCGCCTTCCGCTCCGCCTTCGCCTGCTTTGCCGCCTTGGCCGCGCCATCCGCGGCCCTCCGGGCGGGCGTCATCTCGTCCGCACCGGCCGCGGCCACGGCCGCGGCTTTGGGCTTCGTCGCGGGTCGCGGCGCCGTGCGCACGACCGTCAGGGTCGAGGCGCGTTCCTCCGTCGTCCATTCCGGTCCGTCTGCGGCATCCTCGCCTTCGGGGACCGCCGCGGCCGGGGGCGGAGCGGTCGGACCGCGCGTCGCGCTGCGCGCAGGGGCGCTGGGCTGCGCGCCGGCGATGGTCGCGGTCGCCGCGGCGGCCAGGGTCGTGGCGCGGGCGCGCCCGATGCCCGGCACGGCCATCAGCCCGGCCTCGCCAGCCTTGGCCATCGCCTCGGCATCCTCGATCCCCGCGTCTTGCAGCGCGCGGGCGAGCGACTGCCCGACGCCCGGAACGTCCGTCAGTTTGGTCATTGGGGGCTCCTCCTCGTTTTCGGGACGGGCCGCAGGCCCGCCCCGGCTTCCGTGAGTGGGACGGGTCAGGCGGCTTTCTTCAGGGCCTTTTTCGCCTTCTTCAGCTTGGCCTCCTGGCGCGCGATCTTGCCCTTGCGGGATTTCACTTCGCGCTTGAGATCCTTGATCTTGCTCTTCTTCGACATAGTGCCACCTCCATGGTTGTCACCGGACCCGGTCCGGCCATGGGGAGGCGGTATAACACGACTATATCTTATGTATATACCTTTCTCTCTGTGAGCCGACAGAAGCGGACCCAGACGCGCCCCGGAGGCACGCTCCGGACGCGGGCCACCGTATTCGGATTTGCCAGGCTGCGAGCGCCGGCCGCGCGCCCCCGGGCATGTGGAACCCGCGCCCGGCCGATCCGGTATCATGGTCCGCGTCCGACCCTGGACAGTTACCGCTATCATCAACGATCCCAGACACTTGATCCCCCGTCCAACCTCGGACACTCAGGCGACCCACCCCTCGGGCACCCGCGGCACGGCCGCGATCAGCTCCTTCGTGTAGGGATGCTCGGGCCCGTCGAACACGGCCGCCGTCGCCCCCTCCTCCACGATTCGGCCGGCCTTCATCACCAGCACCCGGTCGGTGATCGCCCGCACCACCGACAGATCGTGGCTGATGAACAGATAGCTCAGCCGGAACCGCCCCTGCAGCGCCGCCAGCAGGTCCAGGATCCGCGCCCGGATCGACACGTCCAGCGCCGAGACCGCCTCGTCGAGGATCACCAGCGACGGCCGGATCACGATGGCCCGCGCGATGGCGATCCGCTGCCGCTGCCCGCCGGAAAACTCGTGGATAAACCGCGCCCCGTCGCCCGCCTTCAGCCCCACCGCCTCCAGCGCCTCGGCCACGCGGTCCCGCCGCTCCGCCTCCGGCACCGGCTCCAGGTGGAACGGCTCCGCCACCAGCCGGTCGACCCGGTGCCGCGGGTTGAACGAGCCGTAGGGATCCTGAAAGACGACCTGCATCCGCCGCCGCACCTCGGGGCCCACATGCGGCGCCACCACCGGCGCCCCTTCCAGCCGGACGGCGCCGCCCTGCAGCCCCTCCAGCCCCAGGATCGCCCGGGTCAGCGTCGACTTTCCGCAGCCCGACTCGCCCACGAGCCCCACGCTCTCGCCCGCATGCACCGTCAGGTCCACCCCGTCCACCGCCCGCACCGCCGCGTGCCGCGCGATGAGCCCCTTCCGCGGCCCCGGATATTCCCGGACGAGCCCCACCACCTCCAGCACCGGCGCCCGCCGGATATGCGGCTCGCGGTCGGGCACATGGGCGCTGTCCGAGAAGAGCTTCTCCGTATAGGGATGGCTCCGCCCCCGGAACAGCCGCTCGGTCGCATCCTGCTCGACGATGCGGCCGTCCTTCATCACCGCGACCCGGTCGGCCATGCCCGATACCACGGCGAGGTCGTGGGTGATCAGCATCAGCGACATCCCCTCCTCGGCCACCAGCCCGCGGACCAGGTCGAGGATCTGCGCCTGCGTCGTCACGTCCAGCGCCGTCGTCGGCTCGTCCGCGATCAACAGCTTCGGCCGCAGCGCCACCGCCATCGCGATGCAGACCCGCTGCCGCTGCCCGCCCGACAGCTCGTGCGGATAGCGCGACAGCGGGCAGCGCTCCGGCGGCAACCCGACCCGCGCCAGCCGCGCCTCCGCCGCCGCGCGCGCCCCGGCCCGGTCCGTCGCGCCGTGGACCAGCAGCGTCTCGGCCACCTGGGCGCCGATGGTCTGCACCGGGTTCAGCGCCGTCATCGGCTCCTGAAAGATCATGCCGACCTCGCGGCCCCGAAGCGCGTTCATCCGCCGCTCCGGCTCGCGCAGCAATTCGCGCCCCTCGAAGACGACGCGGCCCGTCACCTCGGCGCCGCGCGGCTCCAGCCGCATCACCGACAGCGCCGTCATCGACTTGCCCGAGCCGCTCTCGCCGACCAGCCCGAACACCTCGCCCGGCCGCACCTCGAAGGAGACCTCCGACAGCACCGGCGCGCCGCGGATCGACAGCGACAGGCCCTCGACGCTCAGCACGGAACCGTCCTTCTTCTCGTTCCAAATACGCCCGCCGGAGGCATGAAAACCGATGGCGCGACAGGAGTCTTCAAGCCTCCGGCGGGCGTATTTTCGCCAGGATGAAGCCTCATGCGACGCGCCTCAGGCGGGGGTCGAGCAGATCGCGCAGGCCGTCGCCCATCAGGTTCAGCCCGAGCACCGTCAACACGATGGCGAGGCCGGGGAAGATGGCGATATGCGGGGCGAGCGAGATCAGCGTCTGGCTTTCCGCCAGCATCCGGCCCCAGGAGGGCGTGGGCGGCTGCGCGCCGAGCCCGACATAGGACAGGCCGGCCTCGGCGAGGATACCGAGCGAGAACTGGATGGTGCCCTGCACGATCAGCAGGTTGGCGATGTTGGGCAGGATATGCTCGGCAGAGATGCGGATCTTGCCCTTGCCCGAGACGCGGGCGGCCAGGACATAGTCGAGCGTCCAGAGCGACAGGGCGCCGCCGCGGGTGACGCGGGCGAAGACGGGGATGTTGAAGATGCCGATGGCGAGGATCGCGTTCAGCGCCGAGGGGCCGAAGACGGCGGTGATCAGGATGGCGATCACGAGCGACGGGAAGGCGAAGACCAGGTCGTTGCCGCGCATGACGATCTCGTCCACCAGGCCGCCGCGGTTCGCCGCCGCCAGAAGGCCCAGCGGCACGCCCACCGCCATGCCGATGCCGACCGCGACGATGGCCACGGCGATCGAGGTGCGCGCACCCACCATCAGCATCGACAGCATGTCGCGGCCGAACTGGTCGGTGCCGAGCCAGTAGGCCGCGGACGGGCCCTGCATCCGCTCGGCGATGTTCATCCCCTCGACCGAGTAGGGCACCCAGCCGAGCGACAGGAGCGCGGCGGCGATGAACACGACCGACAGAGCGGCGCCCACGTAGAGCTGGCCGGGCAGCTTCATCGCGCGCGCCTCAGCCGGGGGTCGACGGCCGCATAGGCGAGATCGACGAGGAAGGTGACGAGGATCACCGCGAAGACCAGAAGCATCACCACCGATTCCACGACGATCAGGTCGCGCTGGGTGATGCCCTGGAAGATCAGCCGGCCGAGGCCGGGCAGGAAGAACACGTTCTCGATGATGATCGCGCCGGCCAGCAGGAAGGAGAACTGCAGCCCGAGGATCGTCATCACCGGGATCAGCGCGTTGCGCAGCGCGTGTTTCAGCACCGCCGCCTGCCGCGACAGGCCCTTGGCACGCGCGGTGCGGATATAGTCCTGGCCGAGTGTCTCGAGCAGAGACGAGCGCATGACACGCGCGAGGATCGACGCCTGCGGCAGCGCGAGCGCGATGGCCGGCAGCGTCAGCGCCTTGAGGTTGGGCCAGAGCCCCTGGTCCCAGCCCGGGAAGCCGCCCGAGGGAAACCAGGCGAGCTTGATCGCGAAGACCAGCACCAGGAGCATGGCGAACCAGAAGTTCGGCACCGCGATGCCGAGCTGGGTGGCGCCCATGATGCCGTAATCCGCCGCCCCGCCGCGCCGGGCCGCGGCCACCACGCCGACGGGGATCGCGATCAGCGTCGACAGCGCCAGCGCGTAGAGCGTCAGCGGCAGCGACACCCAGAGCCGCGCCGCCACCAGTTCGGCCACTGGCACGCGATAGGTGTAGGACGTGCCGAAATCCCCCGCCAGAAGCCCGCCGATCCAGCCGAGGTAGCGGTCGATATAGCCGCCCTGCAGCCCCAGCTCGGCCCGCAGCGCCGCGACCGCCTCGGGCTCGGCGTTGAGGCCCAGCATGAAGGCCGCCGGGTCGCCGGGGATCACCTCGATCACCGTGAAGATCACCAGGCTCGCGACGGCGAGGCTGAGCACGAGCGACAGGAGGCGCGAGAGAAAGAAGCGCAGCATAGGGGCGACGTTAGGCGAGGTGCGGGCTTCGGGAAAGGGGCGACCGCGCCGGCCGTCCCGACGCGCCGCGGTCCCCTCCCCCTGGCAGGGGGAGGGTCAGGGAGGGGGCGGCTACTGAGTCCAGCGCACGCCGGTCAGGTCGTTGGCCTGGGTGGGCGCGTTCTCCCACAGCCCCTCGATATTGGCGTTCGCGACGCCGGTGCGGGCCAGCTGGAACAGGAAGCCGTTGACGTAGTCATCGGCGATCATGCGCTGCGCCTGCTCGAAGAGCGCCGCGCGCTCTTCCTCGTCGGTGGCCAGCGCGATCTCGTCCATCAGCGCCTGGAACTCCGGGTTGTCGTACTGGAAATAGTAATCCGGCCGGGCGTAGATGTTGATGTCCATCGGCTCGGTATGGCTGACGATGGTCAGGTCGAAATCCTTGCCGCGGAACACCTGTTCCAGCCATTGCGCCCATTCGAGGTTCTCGATCTCGGTGTCGATCCCGACCTCGCGCAGTTGCGCCGCGATGATCTCGCCGCCGCGGCGGGCATAGGTCGGCGGCGGCAGCTTCAGCGACAGGGTCAGGCCGTCGCCGTGGCCCGCTTCGTCCAGCAGCGCGCGCGCTTCTTCCGGGTCGTGGTCGGACTGGTCGGTCAGGTCCACGTAGAAGGGGTAGTGCGGCGCGAAATGGGTGCCGATGGGCGTGCCATAGCCGAACATGGCGCCGTCGATGATCTCCTGCCGGTCGATGGCGTGGGCGATGGCCTCGCGGACACGCACGTCCGACAGCACCTCGTCGGCGTTGTTCATCGCCAGGATCGTCTCGCCCTCGGTGGAGCCGACGATCACCTCGAAGCGCGGGTCGGCCTCGAACTGCGCCAGCGTCTCGGGGGCGGGATAGACCGGGAAGGCGTCGATGTCGCCGGCCATCATCGCGGCGAAGGCCGCCGTGGGGTCGGAGATGAACTTGAAGGTCGCGCTGTCGAGCGCCGGCGCCTCGCCCCAGTAGTCGGAATAGGCCACGAGCTCCACCCGGTCGCCCTTGACCCATTCGTCGAACATGAACGGGCCGGTGCCGACGGGGTTGGTGGCGGCGTCGGCGGCGGTTTCGGGCGCCACGATCACCGCGTCGCCCCAGGCCATGTTGGTCGGGAAGGCCGAGTTCGGCGCCGAAAGCGTGACCTCGACGGTCAGCGGGTCGACCACCTCGACCGTGTCGATCCCGGCGAAGAGCGCCTTTTGCGCGTTCGTCGAATCCTCGGCGCGGGCGCGGTCGAGCGAGAACTTCACGTCCTCGGCGTCCATCGTGGTGCCGTCGTGGAACGTCACCCCGTCGCGCAGGTGGAAGGTATAGGTCAGCCCGTCCTCGGAGACGTCCCAGGTTTCGGCCAGCGCGGGCGAGATCGAGCCGTCGGCATTGTAGCGGGTGAGCCCCTCGAAGACGTTGGCATAGACCACCTCGTCGATCGCCGCCGCCGCGCCGCCGGTGGGGTCGAGGTTGGGCGGCTCCAGCTGCATGCCGATGGTGATGTCGGTCTGCTGGGCGAAAGCGGCGCCGGCGCTCAGCGCCAGAACGGCCGCGGTGGTCGTGAGTCGTGCGAACATCGGGATCCCCCTGTTGGTCTTGTGGGCAAAGGCTAGTCGTTCCCTGCCCGCTTGACCAGCACTCCCGGACGCGGCCCGCCTCGGGCCTCCTCGCTCACGATCCGTGCGGCGGGCACGTCCTTGTCGCGCAGGAGGCCGGCGATGTCCTCGACCATCTTGTCCGGGCCGCAGACATAGAACATGCCCGACCAGTCCTTGACCGTGCGGTCCAGAAACCCGGCGTCGATCCTGGCATGCGGCAGGCCGGGCGCGTCCTCGCCCGTCAGGGTGAAGGTCGTGTCCAGCCCCGGCATCCGCTCCCATTCCTCGCGCAGTATGATGTCGCGCGCTTCGGTGTTCGAAAAGATCAGCTGCGAGCCGTCGAGCGTCCCCTCCCGGTCGAGGCGGGCGCGCAGGATGGCGATGAACGGCGTGATGCCGGCGCCGCCGGCGATGAAGGTGCCGGGGCCCTTGTCCTCGATGGCGCCCCAGGCATCCTCGATCAGCACGGTGTCGCCGGGCTGCAGTTTCGCGATCTGCTCGGTGACGCCGTCATGGGACGGGTAGGACTTGATCACGAATTCCAGCGTGTCGGAACCGGGCAGGTTGCAGAAGGTGAAGGGGCGCTGTTCCTCGCGCCAGCCGTCCCTGTCCAGCGCGAAGTCGGTGGCCTGGCCGGGGGCGAACTCGTAGCCGGCGGGGCGGTCGAAGACCAGATGGTTGACGTTGTGCGTCACGGGCTCGATGGCCTGAAGCGTGAGCTTGTGGGTCATGGGCGTCCTCGCGTTTGCGGTTCGCCCGACATCTAGAACGGGGAGGCGGAACGACCAGACAGCCGCTGCGAAGCGGCTTGCGGCTCAGGTGGCGAGCAGCTCGGCCAGGGTCAGCGCCATCACCTTGGCGCTGTCGACCATGTCGTCGACGCCGACCCATTCGTCGGGCTGGTGCGCGAGGTCGAGGATGCCGGGGCCGTAGGCGATGCAGTTCTTCAGCCGGCCGATCCGGTCGATATGCTTCTGGTCGTAGGTGCCCGGAGAGACGACGTAGTCGGCCTGCCGCGCCAGCACGGTCTCGATGGCGCCGGCGACGGTGGTCACGACGGGGGCCTCGCGCTCGGTCATCGTGGGCGTCACGTCCCACAGGTCGCGGATCTCGTAGGTGAATCCCGGCCGCTCGGCGCGGATGCGCTCCAGCATCCCGGCGATCTCGGCCTTCACCTCGGCGAGGTCCTCCTCGATCAGGAAGCGACGGTCGATCACGATGCGGCAGCGGTCGGCGACGCAGGCGGCGGGGAAGCCGGTGAAATCGGCCTCGGGCTCCGGCGCGCCGCCATGGATCGAGTTGATGTTCATGGTGGATTGCCGCGCGCCTTCCGGCACCACCGGCATCTCGGTGCGCTTCGACGCCAAGAGCGGGTAGAGATAGCGCTCGATCTCTTCCAGCACCGCGCCCATGTGGCGGATCGCGCTGTCGCCCAGGAACGGCATCGAGCCGTGGGCGATGCGGCCGTGGGTCTCGATCTCGGCCCACCAGACGCCGCGGTGGCCAAGGCAGATCCGGTCCTTGTTCAGCGGCTCGGGGATGATGACGTGCTGCACCTTCTCCGGCGAAAAGTATCCCTTTTCGGACAACCAGGCGACGCCGCCGTAGCCGCCGGTCTCCTCGTCGGCGGTGCCGGAGATCTCGATGGCGCCGCCGAAGTCCGGGCAGACGGCCAGGAACGCCTCGGCGGCGACGATCGAGGTGGCCAGCCCGCCCTTCATGTCGCAGGCGCCGCGGCCGTAGATGCGGCCCTGCTGAATCTCGCCGCCGAACGGATCGACCGTCCAGCCCTCGCCCACCGCGACGACGTCGGTATGCGAGTTGAAATGCACGCAGTCGCCGGGCGCCGCGCCTGCGCGCCGGGCTACGATGTTCCAGCGGGGGTAGCGATCGCTGTCGCCGGGCGTGCCGGTGGCGCGCAGAAGCTCGGTGGTGAAGCCCGAGGCGGAGAGCCGCGCGTCCAGGAACTCGCAGATGTCGCGATAGCACTTGCCGGGCGGGTTCAGCGTGGGAATGCGGATCAGGTCGCGGGTGAGCGCGATCAGGTCGTCGCGGCGGGCGTCGATCTCGGCGGTCAGGCGGGCGGTCAGGTCCATGGGCGGAGCGTAGAGGTGCCGGCAGAATCCGCAAGCCTTCGCGTGCTACGACGCCTTCGCCCAATCCCAGGGACGGGCGTACTCGCCCAGGCAGTGGACGACCGCCTCTTCGTCCACCTCGCCCGTCGCCCGAAGCTTGGCCACAAGGCCCCGCCGCCGGTCCTCGACCACCTCGACCACCTCGGCAGCCAGCCCCTTCTCGGCCAGCGCCGCGTTATAGACGCGCTTGATCGCGCGCTTGCGCAGGTCGGGCTTGTACACCTTGCCGACCGCCGTCTTCGGCAGTTCCGGCAGGATCTCCAGGTATTTCGGCCGCGCGGCGCGTTCGTGGATGCGCTTCGACGCCCAGTCCAGAAGCTCCTGTTCGGTGACCTCGGCGCCCTCGACCAGCTCGACATAGGCGCAGGGCAGCTCGCCCGCGAAGCTGTCGGGCTGGCCGATGGCGCCGGCGAAGGCGACGGCCTCGTGCCCGTGCAGCGCGTCCTCGATCTCGGCGGGGTCGATGTTGTGGCCGCCGCGGATGATCAGGTCCTTGGCGCGGCCGGTGATCCAGAGATACCCGTCGGGATCGAGCCGGCCCAGATCGCCCGTGCGCAGCCATTTGCCGTCGGCATAGAGGCCGCGGTTCTTGGCCGGGTCCATGTAGGTATGGCCCACATAGACCCCGGGATTGTCGACGCAGATCTCGCCCACCTCGTCGACGCCCTTTTCCGAAACGATGGTGCCGTCGTCGTCGCAATCGAGGATACGCACATCCGTGTGCGGGAACGGCAGCCCGACCGAGCCGATCCGCTTCTCGCCGTCGGGCGGGTTAACCGCCACGAGGCAGGTCGCCTCGGTCAGCCCGTAGCCCTCGACGATGGTGACGTCGGTGGCCTTGCTGAAGCGGTGGAACAGCTCGACCGGTAGGGGCGCCGAGCCCGAGAAAGCGATCTTCAGCGAGGACAGGTCGGCATCCACCTTGCGCTGCATCAACGCCGAGATGGCGGTGGGGACCGTGATGACGAAGGTGACCTTCCAGCGCTCGATCAGCTTCCAGAAATTGTCGAACACCCCCTCGCCCCGGTAGCCCTGCGGCGTCGGGCAGACGACATGCGCCCCCGACGACATCACCGCCCCGCCGACGACGACCGCGGCAAAGACGTGGAACAGGGGCAAGGGACAGATCAGCGTGTCGTCGTCGGTGAACAACAGCCGCTCCGCGATCCAGCCGTTATAGACGAAGCCGGAATAGAGGTGCTGGGCGACCTTGGGCATCCCGGTGGTGCCCCCGGTATGGAAATAGGCGGAGACGCGGTCGCCCGGGCTGTCCTCGAAATCGAGCGTGTCGCTCTGCCGGGCGATCTCGTCGCCGTAGCGCAGGATTCGGGCGGTGTGGCGCGGGTGAACCTTCGGCCGGATCAGCGGCACGATCCAGCTCTTCGGAAAGCTCAGGTAGCGCAGGAGATCGACCTCCAGCACCGTCTCGACATTCGGCGCCAGCCGCAGCGCCTCGGCCGCCTTCTGCGCCACGTCGGTCTTCGGGAAGGCGCGGAGCGTCACCAGCACCTTGGCATCGGTCTCGCGCAGGATGCCGGCGATCTGCTCGGCGTCGAGAAGCGGGTTGATCGGCGCCGCGATCCCCGCGACCTGCGCGCCGTAGAGCGCGACGAACGCCTCGGTGCAGTTCGGCATCAGAAGCGCGACGCTGTCCTCGGCGCCGACGCCCAGCGACCGGAACAGGTTGGCCGCGCGGGTGATCGCCGCCTGCATCTCCTGCCAGGTCAGCGTTTCGGCATCGGCCTTGGGGTCGGAGAAGAACTGGAAGGTGAAAGCGTCGCCGGTCGGAAAGCGGCGCGCGGTGCGGTCCAGAAGCTGGTAGAGCGTCGCCGGGACGTCGCGCTCCTCCCAGTTCATTTCGTTCTGGATCGCGTCGCGGTCCGCGGCGCTCGCATAGGTCGCCATGGGGTATCGCCTCCCTACGGCCGTTAACCGGCCTGTCCTCCTTTTTCGGGAAGGATGCGTCTAACCGCGCCCGGACGCAAGGAAAACGGCGGCGCGCGCGTGCGTTTGGCGAGCTTCGCGCGACGGCGCGCCCGGCCCCCCGGTCCGTCCGGCGGCCCGCTCAACCCATGGTCGGCGCCGCTACTCCGCCGCCAACCCTTCGGTGAACTGCAGCCGCGCCAGCCGGGCATAGAGCCCGTCCTGCGACACCAGGTCGGAATGGGTGCCCTCGGCCACGATCCGGCCCTCGTCGAACACCAGGATACGGTCGGCCTTTTTCACCGTGGCCAGCCGGTGGGCGACGATCAGCGTGGTGCGGCCGCGGCTCAGCTCGTCCACCGCCGCCTGTACCAGCCGCTCGCTTTCGGCGTCCAGCGCCGAGGTCGCCTCGTCCAGAAGCAGGATCGGCGCGTCGCGCAGGATCGCGCGGGCGATGGCGATGCGCTGTTTCTGGCCGCCCGAGAGCATCACGCCGCGCTCGCCGACATAACTGTCGTAGCCGTCGGGCAGCTTCGACAGGAACTCGTCGGCGGCGGCGGCGCGGGCGGCGGCCTCCACCTCGTCGTCGGTGGCGTCGGGCCGGCCGAAGCGGATGTTCTCGCGCGCCGTGTCGGCGAAGATCACCGGATCCTGCGGCACCAGCGCGATGGCGCGGCGGAAATCGGCGCGGGTCATCCCGGTCAGCGCCTGGCCGTCGATGCGCACGGTGCCCGATTGCGGGTCGTAGAAGCGCAGGAGAAGCTGGATCACCGTGGATTTCCCGGCCCCCGACGGGCCGACGAGCGCCACGCTCTCGCCCGGCGCGATCGTCAGCGACACGCCCTCCAGCGCCTGGGTGTCGGGCCGGGTCGGATAGTGGAACGTCACGTTGTCGAAGGCGATGGCGCCCTGGCAGGGCTCGACCAGCGGGACGGGGTGCTCCGGGTCGGTCACGCTGTCTTTCGCGCCCAGCAATTCGACAAGGCGTTCCGTGGCGCCGGCGGCGCGCTGCAGCTCGCCCCAGATCTCGGACAGGGCCCCGGTCGCGCCGGCCACCATCACGGCGTAGATCACGAACTGCACCAGCTCGCCCACCGTCATCAGGTCGGCTCGCACGTCGCGCGCGCCCACCCAAAGCACGCCGACCACGCCCGAGAAGATCAGCGCAATGACGATCACGGTCATCAGCGCGCGGGTGCCGATCCGCTGCTTGGCGGAGAGGAACGACCGCTCCGTCACATCCGCGAAGCTGCGCCGCGCCGCCGGTTCGTTGGTGAAGGCCTGCACCGTCTGCGCCGACAAGAGCGTCTCCGAGGCGCTGCCGGAAGAGGCGGCGATCCAGTCCTGGTTCTCGCGCGAGAGCTTGCGCAGGCGCCGGCCCAGCACGATGATCGGCACGATCACCACCGGCACGATCAGCAGAACCAGCCCGGTGAGCTTGGCCGAGGTCAGAAGCAGCAGGACGAGGCCGCCGATCAGTATCAGCAGGTTGCGCAGCGCCACCGAGACGGACGAGCCGATCACCGACAGGATCAGCGTAGTGTCGGTGGTGATCCGGCTCAGGACCTCGCCGGTCATGATCCGTTCGTAGAAGGCCGGCGACATGCCGATCATGCGGTCGAACACCGATTTGCGGATGTCCGCCACCACCCGCTCGCCCAGCCGCGTCACGAGGTAATAGCGCAGGCCCGTCCCCAGCGCGAGCAACAGCGCAATGGCCAGCGCCGCGACGAAGTAGCTGTCCAGCAGTTCGGAGGCCGAGGTCTCGAACCCGTCGACCACCCGCCGGACGGCCAGCGGCAGGGTCAGCGAGACCGTCGCGGTCAGCACCAGCGCCCCGATGGCGGCAAGGAGCAGTCCCCGATAGGGCCGCAGGAACGGCCACAGCTCCCGCAGCGCGCCGATGCGGCGGGATTTGTCGCGGTCTTCCTTCACGGTGGGCTGTCGCGCCATCTGTCCTCGCTCCGTCGTTCCGGGCGGGCATAGCCAAGTGACGCAAGATCGGCAAGCCGGGGCCGGCGCGCCAATATGTCCGGGGCACGTCGTCGTGGCGCGGTTTGCGGAGCGGGCCTGGAGCGGGTAGACGGAATCGAACCGACATCACCTGCTTGGAAGGCAGGGGCTTTACCATTAAGCTATACCCGCGGGGCCCGACAGTCTGTATTTCAAGGGCGTCGGAGGGTCAAGCGGCATGACCGCGCCCCTCGCGGCCGCGCGGGCGACCGGCGGGTGAGTTGGGGGATGGGAGCGCACGATCTTGGCCCGAATCCTGATCCTGTCGAGCTGGGTGGCCCACGGACATGTGGGCCTGTCCGCGGCTGCGCCGGTGCTGCAGGCGCTGGGCCATACGGTGACGCAGCTTCCGACGGTCGTCCTGTCGAACCATCCCGGCTGGCCCCGTGCCGCGGGGCACCCGGTTCCGCCGGAGACGCTTGCCGAAATGGTCGATGCGCTGGACGCCAACGGGTTCCTGCACGGGCAGGACGCGGTGCTGACTGGCTATCTGCCCGGCGCGGCGCATGTGGCCTTCGCCGCCGACCTCGTGGACCGGCTGCGCGCGGCGGCAGAGCGGCCGCTCCGCGTCGTGGTGGACCCGGTGCTCGGCGACGCGCCCAAGGGTCTGTACCTGCCCGAAGACGCGGCCGCCGCCCTGCGCGACCGGCTGGTTCCGCTGGCCGACGTGCTGACGCCCAACCTCTTCGAGCTGGGATGGCTCGCCGGCGGGCCGGCGGAGACGCGCGACAGCGCCCGGACCGCGGCGCAGGGCCTGATGGGCGCGGGCCGGGCGCGGACGATCCATGTCACCTCGGTGCCCGACGGTCCGGCGCGGACTGGGGTTCTGACGGTGACGCGGGACGGCGCCGAGCTGCTCGGCCGGCCGCTGCGCGACGGCGTCCCGCACGGCGTCGGCGACGTGTTCGCCGCCCTGATCGCGGCCGGCCTGCCCGCGCGCGCCGCCCTCGGCCACCTGGACGCGCTGATCGAGGCCAGCCTCGGCGCGCCGCATCTGCGCATCGCCGAGGCGGCGCAAAGCTGGACCCGACCCGCCGCGACGCTGCCACCCGCCTGAAGGAGCCGCCGCCATGGCCTTCGACTTCATCCTGATGCTGACCGCCGACGACCGGACCATCCCGGACGCTCGCGCCCGGCTGGGCGAGGCGCTGGAAGGCGGCGTCCGGCATATCGGGTTCAAGGACGTGGGCCTGCCCTTCGCCGACCTGAAGGGGCTCGCCGACGAGATCCGGGCCGCCGGCGGCCGCTCCTACCTGGAGGTGGTCAGCCTCGACGCCGACAGCGAGATCGCCTCGGCCCGCGCGGCGGTGGACCTGGACGTCGACTGCCTGCTGGGCGGCACGCGCGCCGAGGACGTGACGGCCCTGACCCGCAACCACCCGGTGCGCTACTATCCGTTTCCCGGCCGCATCACCGGGCACCCGTCGGTTCTGGAAGGCCCGGCGGCGGACATCGTCGACTCCGCCCGCCGCCTGGCCGATCTGGAATACGTGCACGGGCTGGACCTGCTGGCCTATCGCTTCCGGGGCGACGTGCCGGAGCTGATGGCGCAGGTCTGCGCGGCGGCGGACAAGCCGGTGATCATGGCCGGCAGCATCGACAGCGCGGCCCGGGTGCGCGAGATCGCCGAGGCCGGCGCCGCGGGCTTCACCGTGGGCACCGCGGCGCTGGCCGGGGCGTTTCCGGCCGACGCGCCGGGGTTCGCCGCGCAAGTCCGTGCCATCCTGGCGATCACCGGTCGCGCCCGGGCCGCCGCGACCGCACCGCGCCGCATCGCGCTGGCCGCGCACGACACGCGCAAGACGCAGCTGCGCGCCTGGGTCTCGCGGCACGCCGACAGGCTCGCCGGGCACCAGCTGATCTGCACCGGCGGCACCGGGCGGATGATCGCCGACGCCGCCCCGGCGCTGACGGTGAAACGCCTGCAACGCGGTGCGCGGGGCGGCGACCAGCAGCTGGGCGCGCTGATCGCGACCGGAGAGCTGGACGCGGTCATCTTCTTCGCCGACCCGACCGTGCCGCATGGCGGCGACGCCGACCTGCAGGCGCTCACCCGGCTGGCGATGCTGCACGACACGCCCGTCGCGCTCAGCCCCTCGGCGGCCGACATGGTGGCGCAGGCGCTCCTGGTCTCCGGCGCCGAGCCCGCCGCGCCCCCCGACTAGCGGTGGCGCAGGACCGGCGGGCCGCCCCGCCGGCGCGATGCCTGTCGGGACCGGCCGCAGCCGCTCCGGCATCCCGCGCCGCAGAACGCCCAGCATCCTCGGCGCGGCCACGATGGCACGGCAGTCAAGCGCGCCCGCCCGGCAGTGCAGCTCGAGCGCGCACTTGCCCGGCACGCGGCAGGAATCGATCAGCCGGGCGTTCCATGCGCTCGCCGATGCGGGCGCCATCGC
Organism: Psychromarinibacter sediminicola; assembly: GCF_029168335.1. Taxonomy (GTDB): domain Bacteria; phylum Pseudomonadota; class Alphaproteobacteria; order Rhodobacterales; family Rhodobacteraceae; genus Psychromarinibacter; species Psychromarinibacter sediminicola. Next base: position 64,091 of record NZ_JARGYC010000011.1, on the reverse strand, counting down.
GCTGAAGACGCCGTATCTCGTCGAGATCCGCGACATCGATCTACTTGCAGAGGAGTCCGGCGAAGACTATCCGACCGATATCGAGGTGTTCGAGACACTCGCCGGAGGCGCCGGGGAACGCGACGACTGACCCGCGCCCGGGCCGCGCCAGGGGGCGCTCGACACCGGTCAAACCGGCCGCCGCGACCGGCTGCTCGCGGTCGACGCTGTCCGGCGGCCGCAAGGGGAATCGGAATGCAGGTGCAGGACCAGAGCGCGGCGATCGCCTTTCTGTCCGATCCCGCGACCCATGGCGGCCGGGCCGTCGAGACGGTCGAGACCCATATCTCGCATATCTTCCTGACCGGCGACCGGGCCTACAAGCTGAAGCGCGCCGTGCATCTGCCCTATGCGGATTTCTCGACGCCGCAGATCCGGCTGGACGGCTGCCGCAAGGAACTGGCGCTGAACAGCGCGATCACGCCGGACCTCTACCGCCGCGTGCGCCGGATCACCCGCACCGATGCCGGGCTCGCCTTCGACGGCGACGGCGACCTGGTCGATGCCGTGCTGGAGATGGAGCGGTTCGACCAGACCCTCCTGCTCGACCGCATGGCGACGGACGGCCGGCTGTCGGCGCCGCTGATGCGCGAGGTGGCCGACGTCGTCGCGGCGGCGCACGAACAGGCCCCGGTGGTCGAGGACGAGAGCGGCGCGGAGAACATCGCGGGCGTGCTCGACATCAACCATGCCGGGTTCGGCGAAAGCCATGTCTTCTCGGACGCCGAGGTCGCGGAGATCGACAGCGCTTTCCGGGACGGGCTGGAGCGGCACCGGGATCTGCTGGACCGGCGGGCGCGGGACGGCGCGCTCCGGCGCTGTCACGGCGACCTGCACCTGCGCAACATCTGCCTGTTCCGCGGCCGCCCGCGGCTGTTCGACTGCATCGACTTCAGCGACCGGCTGGCGACGGTCGACGTGCTGTATGACCTGGCCTTCCTGGCCATGGATCTCTGGCACCGGGAGATGACGGCCTATGCCAACCTGGTGGTGAACCGCTACCTCGACGCGGCGGGGGGCGAGGACGGCTTTGCGCTCCTGCCCTATTTCACCGCGCTGCGCGCGGCGGTGCGGGCGCATGTCACCGCGACGCAGGCCGAGGAGGGCGACGACGACAAGGCCCGCGCGGCGCGGGCCTATTACGACCTCGCGCTGGCGCACTTGCGCCCGGCGCCGCCGCGGCTGGTGGCCGTCGGCGGGCTCAGCGGCAGCGGCAAGACCACCGTGGCCGAGGCGCTGGCGCCGCATCTGGGCGCCCCGCCCGGCGCGCGGCTTCTCGAAAGCGACAGGCTGCGCAAGGCGATGTTCGGCGTGCCCTCGACCACCCGCCTGCCCGACTCGGCCTACACGCCGGAGACATCCGACAAGGTCTATGGCGAGATGGCGACGCGGGCCGGCGCCCTGCTGGCGTCCGGCGCCGCCGTCGTGGCGGACGCGGTCTATGACCGGCCCGACCGCCGCGCGGCGATCCGGTCGGTCGCCGAGAGCGCCGGCGTGCCGTTTCAGGGGGTCTGGCTGCAGGCCGCGCCGGAGGTGCTGCGCCGGCGGCTGGAGGCCCGGCAGGGCAGCGATTCCGACGCGACGACGCAGGTGCTGGACGCGCAGCTCCGGCGCGACCCCGGCGCGATGGACTGGATCGTCCTGTCGGCCGAGACGGACCCCGACGACACGGCCGCCGCGATCCGGGACACGCGCGCCCGCACCCGTTGACCGCCGTCAATGCGTCCCGCCCCGCCGCGAGTCGGTGACGCACCGGGGGGAGGACGACCGATGCTCCGGCCCGAAGACCGCACGCCCTATTTCGAAGAGCGGGTGAAGGTCGCGCAGCGCGCCCCGGCGCCTCACCGCTGCAGGACGTACCGCCCCGGCGCCGGATCCAGCGGCGGCAGCCCCGCCTCCGGCGCACCCATCGGCGGCGGCACCACCGGCGCGCCCGCCTGCCGCGCGGTCAGCCAGTCCGCCCAGACGGGCCACCACGACCCCTCCTGCGGCTGGTGCTGCTGGAACCAGGTGTCCGGGTCGGCATAGTGATCGTCCGGCGCCCGGTGGCCGATGCGGTGGCTGCGATGCGGGTGCCCCGGCTCGCTCAGGATGCCGCCGTTATGGCCGCCGCTCGTCAGCACGAAGGTCAGGTCGGCATCGGTGAACAGCGAGACCTTGTAGACCGAGCGCCACGGCGCGATATGGTCCTCCTCCGTGCCCAACACGAACATCGGCGCCGCGATATCGCTCAGCGCCACGACCCGGCCGTCCACCGCGAACCGCCCCGAGGTCAGCCGGTTCTCCAGGAACAGCCCGCGCAGATACTCCGAATGCATCCGGTAGGGCATCCGCGTGGTGTCGTCGCTCCAGGCGCCGATGTCGAACTCGCGCTCCTCCTCGCCCAGCATGTACCGCCGGATCAGCCGCGACCAGATCAGGTCGTTCGCCCGAAGCACCCGGAAGGCGCCGGCCATCTGTTTCTGATCCAGATAGCCCTGCGCCCACATCAGGTCTTCCAGATAGGCGACCTGCGCCTCGTCGACGAACAGCATCAGCTCGCCGGCTTCCGAGAAATCGGTCTGCGCCGCCAGCAGGGTGATCGAGGCCAGCCGCGTGTCGTTGCTCCGCGCCATGACCGCCGCCGCGATGCTCAGGATCGTGCCGCCCAGGCAGTAGCCACAGGCGTGAACCCGGGTGTCCGGGCATATCCGGCCGATCGCGTCCAGCGCCGCCATGACCCCCCGCGCGCGGTAGTCGTCGAGCGACAGGTTGCGCTGCGCCTCCGTCGGGTTGCACCAGGAGATGCAGAAGACGGTGAAGCCCTGCTCCACCAGGTACGAGATCAGCGAGTTCTTCGGGCTGAGGTCGAGAATGTAGTATTTCATGATCCAGGCCGGCACGATCAGCACCGGCTCGGGCTGCACCGTCTCGGTCTGCGGCGCGTACTGGATCAGCTCGAAGATGTCGTTGCGATAGACGACCTGCCCGGGCGTCGTCGCCACCGTGCGGCCGACCTCGAACGTCTCGGACTGTTTCGGCACGCCCGCCAGTTCGGCCACCGCATCCTCTGCCAGGTGCCCGGCGCCGCGCATCAGGTTCAGCCCGCCGCTTTCTGCCGTGGCCTGCAGAACCTTGGGGTTCAGCGCCGGGTTGTTCGACGGCGACGCCATGTCCAGCATCTGCCGCACCATGAAGTTCACCCGCTCGGCGCTGCGCTTGCGCATGCCGCGCTGGCCCTGCGTGGCAAAGCCCCACCAGTCCTGCGCCGCCAGAAACGACTGCTTCCAGGCGCGGAACGGCCACTGGTCCCAGGCCTCGTGGTCGAAGCGGCGGTCGCCGGGCTCGGGCTGGAACCCCAGCGCCGGGTCGGCCAGCCCCTGCAGCGCGCGCCACTGGTTGCGCCAGGCCCGCTCGGCCCATTCGCGCTGAAGCCCCGGCGCCCGCGCGGCGGCACTCAGCCAGTCCGCCCAGGCGGCCGCGGCCGATCGGGGCGACATGCCCATCGTCGTCTGCGCCTGCATCGCGCTCAGCGCCCGGTCGAGCGCCCGGCCCGGGACCGGCTCGGCCGCGCCCGGCGCTGGCTCCTGTGAGGTCTGCGACATGGGGTCTTCCTCCGGCTCTGCGCGCACCGGCCCGCGCCGATGCCGACATCCTGTTCGTTTCGCGGCCAGTCGTTTCAGACTTGCGCGACATCTGTGTTGATGCACGTCAATCGCGCCGGGAAAAGCCGCCCGGCATGCGGCGAAACCGCGCTGTCGCGGGCCGGACCGGCCCGCATGGCCATTCCGCCGCGCGCCCCCTATAACCGGATGCGGAACAAGGAAAAACGGGCGGCATGGCGCGGCAACCGAAGCTTGACGGCTACGACATGGCGATCCTGCGCGAGTTGCAGGTGAACGGCCGCATGACCAAGGTCGCGCTGGCCGAGGCCGTGAACCTGTCGCCAAGCCCCTGCTGGGAACGGCTGAAGAAGCTGGAGGCGGCGGGCTACATCACCGGCTACCGCGCGATGGTCGACGTGCGCCGGATCGCCCCGGCGACCGAGGTGCTGGTGGAGATCGTGTTGTCGGGCCACCGGGCCGAGGATTTCCGCCGATTCGAGGAGGCGATGACAGCAGCGCGCGAGGTGCGGACCTGCTGGGCGCTGGGCGGCGGCGTGGACTATATGCTGCGGCTGGTGGTGGCGGATGTCGACGCCTATCAGCGGCTGATGGACCGCCTCCTGGACGCGGGGCTGGGGATCGAGCGCTATTACGGCTACATCGTGACCAAGCCGGTGAAGGACGGGCCGGACCCGCTGCCCGAGGGGTAGCGCGGCGGCCCCGGGGGGCCGGCGCGCCCCGGTCGCCCGGAACGCGCCGCGGGGTCGTCTCAGCCCAGGACCTTCGCCACGGCCTTCGCCGTCTTGCCGGCGATCTCCTCGGCCTCCGCCGGCGTCAGGCAGAGCGGCGGCGCGAAGCCCAGGATGTCGCCCTGCGGCATCGACCGGCCGATCACCCCCTCGGCCAGAAGCGCCTCGGTGACGCGGGCGCCGACCTTTTCGGAGGCGTCGAAGAAGCGGCGCGTGTCGCGGTCTTTCACGAACTCCACCGCGCACATCATCCCCTCGCCGCGGATGTCGCCGACATGCGCGTGGGCACCGATGGCCTCCGCCATGGCCTTGCGGAAATGCGCGCCGGTCGTGCCGGCATTCTCCACCAGTCCCAGCTCGTCGATCAGCTGCAGGTTGGCGATGCCCGCGGCGGCGCCGATCGGGTGGGCCGAATAGGTCCAGCCATGGCCGATGGGGCCCAACTCGTCGGTCCCCTGCTCCAGCACCTGCCACACGCGGTCGCCGACGATGGAGCCCGACAGCGGCGCATAGGCCGAGGTGAGCCCCTTGGCGATGGTCATGATGTCGGGCGTCAGGCCGTAATGGTCCGAGCCCGTCATGCTGCCCAGCCGGCCGAAGCCCGTGACGACCTCGTCCGCGATCAGCAGGATGTCGTGCTTTTTCAGGATCGGCTGGATCGCCTCCCAGTAGCCGGCCGGCGGCGGCACGATACCGCCCGTGCCCAGCACCGGCTCGCCGATGAAGGCGGCGATGGTGTCGGGGCCCTCGCGCTCGATCAGCTGCTCCAGCTCGGCGGCGCACCAGGCGGTGAACGCCTCCTCGGACATGTTCAGGTCGGGGCGGCGATAGTAGTACGGCGCCTCGGTATGGATGACCTGGCTCAGCGGCAGATCGAACTTCCTGTGGAACAGCTCCAGCCCGGTGAGCGAGCCGGTCATCAGGCCCGAGCCGTGATAGCCGCGCCAGCGCGAGATGATCTTCTTCTTCTCGGGCCGGCCCAGGATGTTGTTGTAGTACCAGACCAGCTTCACGTTGGTCTCGTTCGCGTCCGAGCCGCCCAGGCCGAAATAGACCTTGGACATGCCGTCCGGCGCCCGCTCCAGGATCATCTTGGCAAGCGTGATGGAGGCTTCGGTGCCATGGCCGACATAGGCGTGGTAGTAGGACAGCTCGCGCGCCTGCTCGGCGATGGCCTCGGCGATCTCGGGGCGGCCGTAGCCCACGTTCACGCAGTAGAGCCCGGCGAAGGCATCCAGCAGCCGGTTGCCGTCGCGGTCCTCGATGTGACAGCCCTTGCCGCCGGTGACGATCCGGTTCGGGGCCTCGCCGCGGGCGAATTGCGCCAGGTGGGTGGAGGGATGGAAGAAGTAATCCCTGTCCCACTGGTCCAGCATGTCGTTCTTCAGCATGTTGTTGTTCCTTTCGTAGCGCTCATGCCCAGTCGCGGCAGACGTATTTCAGTTCCATGAATTCCTGCATCCCCAGCCGCGCGCCCTCGCGGCCCAGGCCGGACTGCTTGGTGCCGCCGAACGGGATCGGGGCGCCGGTGACCTTGGTGCGGTTCACCGCCACCATGCCGTATTGCAGCGCCCGGCTGACGCGGTAGATGCGCCGGGGGTCGAGGCTGTGCAGGTAGGCGACCAGGCCGTACTCGGTGTCGTTGGCGCGCGCCACGACCTCTTCTTCGGTGTCGAAGGGGACGATGGGCGCCACCGGGCCGAAGGTCTCCTCGTGCAGGATCGCGGCGTCGGCCGGCACGTCGGTCAGCACCGTCGGCTCGTAGAACAGCGTCCCCAGCGCGTGGCGCTTGCCGCCGCAGGCCAGCTTGGCGCCCTTGTCCAGCGCGTCGGCGACGTGCTCCTCCTGCTTGGCCACGGCCTTCTCGTTCATCAGCGGGCCGATGTCGGGATCGTCCATGCCGCGGCCCACGGTCATCGCCTGCGTCGCCGCCACGAACTTCTCGCAGAACGCCTCGTAGACCGGCCGCTCCACGTAGATGCGGTTGGCGCCCAGGCAGTCCTGGCCCGACGTGGCGAACTTGGCCTTGATCGATTCCGCCACCGCCTCGTCCAGGTCGCAGCCCTTGAACACGATGACCGGCGCGTGGCCGCCCAGCTCCATCACCAGCTTCTTGATGGTCTCCGCGCTGTCGCGGTAGAGCAGCCGCCCCACCTCGGTCGAGCCGGTGAAGGACAGCGCCCGCACCCGCGCATCCGAGGTCCAGGGCGGCACCACGGTCGAGGCGCGGCCGGTGACCACGTTGAACACGCCCGCGGGCAGGCCGGCCCGCTCGGCCAGCTCCGCCAGAGCGGTGGCCGAATAGGGCGTCTCCGACGACGGATGCGCCACCACGGTGCAGCCCGCCGCCAGCGCCGCGGCCGCCTTGCGCGTCAGCATCGCCGAGGGGAAGTTCCACGGCGTGATCAGCGCCACCACGCCCATCGGCTCAAGCCACAGTTCGACCTCGGCATCCGGCAGGTGGCTGGTCACGCCCTCCACGTTCGGGCGCTTGGCCTCCTCTGCGTAGTATTCCACGAAGCTCGCGGCATAGTCGATCTCGCCGCGCGCCTCCGAGATCGGCTTGCCCTGCTCGGCCACCATGATCCGGGCCAGGTCCTCCTTGTGCTCGATCATCAGGTCGAACCAGCGCCGCAGCACCGTGGACCGCGCCTGCGGCAGCCAGCCGGACCAGCCCGGAAACGCCGCCTGCGCCGCGTCCACCGCCGCCGCGCTTTCCTCGGCGGACAGGCTCGCGACCTCGCCCACGACCGAGCCGTCGGCGGGGTCGGAGATGGTCAGCACGCTGCCGTCGGCGGCGGCGCGCCACTTGCCGTCGATATAGGAAAAGCTGCGCAAGAGCTTCGGATCCTCGGGCGCCAGCCCGGTGCGCGGCCGGTCGTGCCGCATGGCGACCTCCTTTCGGTTGGAATGTGCGTATGCGGCTGATCTAGGTGGTTTTCCGAAGGGTTTCCGACTGTTCTGCCGGCGGATAGCAGAAGGAATTTCTGCACCGGCCGCCGCGCGCCGATAGAATTCCCGCAGCGCGCCGCCCGACCGAAGATGCCACGATCGCCCCGGAGGCAGCCTATCCCTCCGCCGCGCGGATCGCGGCCCAGACCCGCTGCGGGCTGGCCGGCAGCGCCAGCTCGCGCACCCCCAGCGGCGCCAGCGCGTCCAGCACGGCCGACATCACCACCGGCGTCGCCCCCACGGTCCCGGCCTCGCCGGCGCCCTTCGCGCCCAGCGGGTTGCTCTGCGTGTCCGTCGACAGCACCTCGAACCGCACCGGCGGTACGTCGCCCGCCCGCGGCATCGCATAGTCCATGAAGCTGCCGGACAACAGCTGCCCGGTCTCGCCGTCATAGGCCACGTCCTCCATCAGCGCCTGGCCCATCCCCTGCGCGATGCCGCCGACGATCTGGCCCTCCAGCAGCATCGGGTTCACCACCGTGCCCACATCGTCGACCGAAGTCAGCTGCACCAGTTCCACCACCCCGGTCTCCGGGTCGACCTCGACCTCGCAGATCTGGCAGCCGTTCGGGAAGGCGAAGCCCTGCAGCAGGAAATCGTGCTGCCCGTGCAGGCCCATCCCCAGCTCCGGCGGGAAGATCGGCTTGAAGGACAACGCCGCGATCTGCCGGATCGGCATCGCCTTGTCGGTGCCGGCGACCGAGAAGGTGCCCTCGGCGAACTCCACATCCGCCGGCGACACTTCCATCAGATGCGCGGCCATCGCCTTGCCTTTCTCGATCACTTCGTCGGCCGCGCCCCGGATCGCGCCGCCGCCGTTGATCATCGACCGCGACGCCACGGTGCCGCGCCCGAACGACACCGCGTCGGTGTCCCCCTGCACGACGCGGACCGTCTCGAACGGCACGCCCAGCCAGTCCGACACCATCTGCGCATAGACCGTCTCGTGCCCCTGCCCGTGGCTGAAGGTGCCCGCCAGAACGGTCACGCCGCCCGAGGGGTCGAACCGGATCTCGGCGCCCTCGTTGGCGAGCCCGGCATTCTCCATGTGGACCGCCAGGCCGATGCCCCGGCGCCGGCCCTTTGTCTCCGCCGCGGCCTTGCGCGCCGCCGCGCCGTCCCAGTCGGCCGCCGCCAGCGCCCGGTCCAGAACCGCCGCATAGTCGCCCCCGTCGATCGTGTAGAGCAGCGGCGTCTTGTAGGGCATCGCCCCGGCCGAAATCAGGTTCTTTCGCCGCAGCGCCACCCGGTCCTCGCCCAGCTCGGCCGCAGCCTTGTCCATCAGCCGCTCGATCAGATAGCTCGCCTCGGGTCGCCCGGCACCGCGATAGGGCTGGGTCGGCGCGGTGTTGGTGTAGACCCCGCGCGCGTAGGTATGGGCGACCGGAATGTCGTAGCAGCCGGTGGCCAGCGTGCTGGCGAACATCGCCGCGACGCCGCCGCCGGAGGCGAGATGCGCCCCCTGGTTATAGTCCATCGTCACCCGCAGCGCGGCGATCCGGCCGTCCCCGTCGAAGCCCAGCTCGGCCGTGACGGTCTGGTCGCGCCCGTGATAGTCCGACAGGAGCGACTCCGCCCGGTCCGCCTGCCACAGCACCGGCCGCTCCAGCCGCTTGGCCGCCCAGGCCACCAGCACGTCCTCGGGATACACGGCCCCCTTCATCCCGAATCCGCCGCCCACATCGGGCGCCAGCACCCGCACCTGCGTCTCCGGCAGACCCAGCGCGCCGGCCACGTCGCTCTTCACCGAATGCGGGTTCTGGGTCGAGGTGTGGACCGTCAACCGCCCGTCGCGCCTGTCCCATTCGGCCAGCGTCGCGCGCATCTCGATCGCGTTGGCCGACAGGCGGTTGTTGTGAAGCTCCAGCCGCGTGACATGGGCCGCGGCGGCCAACGCGGCCTCGGTGGCGCCCGCATCGCCCAGCGCCACGGTGAAGGCCAGGTTGTCCTCGGCGCCCGCATGCAGCACCGGCGCCCCCTCGGCCATGGCGGCCGCCGGCGTCAGTACCGGGTCCAGCTCCTCGTAGTCCAGTTCCACCAGCTCGGCCGCGTCCCGCGCCGCCGCCAGGCTGTCGGCCAGGATCAGCGCCACCGGCGCGCCCACATGGGTCAGCCGGTCGGTGGCGAGCGCCGGCATCGGCGGCGCCGATTTCACCTGGTGCATCCCCGGGAACAGCGTGTGGCAGGATAGCCCCCCGATCCCGTCGGCGGCACAGTCCGCGCCGGTCAGCACCGCCGCGACGCCCGGCGCCGCCTTGGCCGCCTCCGTCTCGATTCCGTTCAGCCGGCCATGCGCCACCGGCGCGCGCAGCACGACGGCGTGCAGCATCCGCGGCCGCTCGATATCCGCGACATATCGCGCGCGGCCGGTCAGGAACCGCGCATCCTCCTTGCGGGCGACGCTCTGCCCGATGCCGAATTTCATGCCTGTCCTCCCCTCGGATTTTCCGGGATGCTAGCGCCCGGCACGGCCAAGCGGAAGCCCGACGCGACGGAGGTTCAACCGATGGAATTCCTGTGGAACGGGCCGGAGGACACCCCGGCGACGATCCTGCTCGCCCACGGCGCCGGCGCCGCGATGGACGCGCCCGCAATGACGCTCGCGGCCGAGGCGCTGGCCGCCGCGGGCCTGCGCGTGGCGCGGTTCGAGTTCGGCTACATGGCCGCGCGCCGCAGCGGCGGGGCGAAGCGGCCGCCGCCGCGGGCCGAGGCACTGAATGAGGAGTACCTGGCGGCGGTGGAGGCCGTCGCCGCCCCACTGGTGATCGGCGGCAAGTCGATGGGCGGCCGCGTCGCCAGCATGGTCGCGGACCGGTTATGGGCCGATGGCCGGATCGCGGGGCTTCTCTGCCTCGGCTACCCGTTCCACCCGCCGGGCAAGCCGGAAAAGCTGCGGACCGAGCATCTGGAAGGGCTGCGCACCCCGACCCTCATCTGCCAGGGCACCCGCGATCCGTTCGGCACGGCCGAAGAGGTGCCGGGCTATCCCCTCTCCGATGCGATCCGCGTGGACTGGGTCGCGGACGGCGACCACGACCTGAAGCCGCGCAAGCGGCAGACGGGCAAGGGTCACGCCGAGGCGATGGCAGAGGTGGCGCAGGCCGTCGCGGCCTGGCTCGCATAGCGGGACGGGCGCCTGCCCGAGATCGCCCCGCGGGCCTGTGCAACCGGGTACGCCGCGCGAAGCTGGTGGAAATCGCCCGCGGCTGATCCGGTGCAGCGCCCCGTGGACGCCCAACCCCTGTTACCGCTATCGATAACAATATCCGTTACTTACCACCCCGTCCAACCTCGGACACCCTCGGACGCGACCCTCAATAGAAGCTCTGCGGGTCAATATCTATCGCCAGCCGCAGGTTCGCCGGCAGCTTCACCTGCGCCACCCAGTCCGCCAGCGCCCCCTGCAGCGGCGCCGTCTTCGCCGCCTTCACCAAGAGCCGCACCCGATGCCGCCCCCGGATCCGCGCGATCGGCGCCGGCGCCGGCCCGAAGACCTGCGCCCCGATCCGCCGCAGCGGCGCATCGTTCCGGGCCAGCACCCCGCCCAGGTCGAACACCTCCTGCACGTCCGGCGAGGACAGCACGATCCCCGCCATGCGGCCATAGGGCGGCACGCCGGCCTGCTTGCGCTCCGCCGCCTCGGCGGCCCAGAAGCCTTCCTCGTCGCCCGACAGGATCGCCCGGATCACCGGATGCTCCGGCTGATAGGTCTGCAGCAGCGCCACGCCGGGCTTCTCCGCACGCCCCGCGCGGCCCGCCACCTGCCGCATCAGCTGGAACGTCCGCTCCGCCGCGCGCAGGTCCGACCCCTGCAGCCCCAGATCCGCGTCGATCACCCCCACCAGCGTCAGCAGCGGAAAGTTGTGCCCCTTCGCCACCAACTGCGTGCCGATCACGATGTCCGCCCCGCCTTGCGCGATCTCCTCCACCTTCGCCTTCAGCGCCCGCGCCGAGCCAAAAAGATCCGACGACAGCACCGCGATCCGGGCGTCGGGAAAGAGGCTCACCGCCTCTTCCTGCAACCGCTCCACCCCCGGCCCCACAGGGGCCAGCCGATCCTCGGCCTCGCAGGACGGACAGACGGTGGGCATCGGTTTCGTCTCGCCGCACTGGTGGCAGACGAGCCGCTTCAGGAATCGGTGCTCCACCATCCGCGCGTCGCAGTGATCGCAGCCGATCTGGTGCCCGCAGGCCCGGCAGATCGTCACCGGCGCATAGCCGCGGCGGTTCAGGAACAGCAGCGACTGCTCCCCCGCTTCCAGCCGCTTGCGCACCTCGCCGACCAGGGCGGGCGAGATCCAGCGGTTCGACGGCAGCTCCTCCTGCCGCATGTCGATCGTGGACATATCCGGCAATTCCGCGTCGCCGAAGCGCGATGTCAGCGTCAGCCTTTCATATTTCCCGCTTTCGACATTGGCCCAGCTTTCCAAGCTGGGCGTCGCCGAGGCCAGGATCACCCGCGCCTCGCAGATCGAGGCGCGCAGCACCGCCATGTCGCGGGCGTTGTACAGCACGCCGTCCTCCTGCTTGTAGGAGGTGTCGTGTTCCTCGTCGATCACGATCAGCCCGAGGTCGCGGAACGGCAGGAACAGGGCGGAGCGGGCGCCGACGACGAGCTGTGCGCCGCCCTCCCCGACCATGCGCCAGGCCCGGCGGCGCTCGGTCATGGTCACGCCCGAATGCCACTCCGCCGGCATCGCGCCGAAGCGTTCCTCGACGCGCTTGAGAAACTCCGCCGTCAGCGCGATCTCGGGCAGCAGGACCAGCGCCTGCCGGCCGCGGCGCAGGGTTTCGGCGACGGCTTCGAGATAGACTTCCGTCTTGCCGGAACCGGTGACGCCCTTCAGCAGGGTGGTGCCGTAGGCGCCGGAACGGATACCGGCGCGCAGATGTTCGGCCGCCGCCGCCTGGTCGTCGGTCAGCGTCATCCCCGCGAGGTCCGGGTCGAGCCGCCGGTAGGGCTGGTCGCGCGGGCTTTCCTCCTCCAGCACCGCGCCCTGCTTCACCAGTCCCTTGACGACCGACGCGGTCACCCCCGCCGTCTCGGCCAGCTCGCCCAGCGTGAAGGCCAGCCCGCCATAATCGCGCAGCACCTCGAGCACGCGCCGGCGCGCGTCGGTCATCCTCTCCGGCTCGGCATGGCCCAGCCGGTAGACCTTGCGCATCGAGGGCGGGTCGCCCAGCCCCGGCGAGCGCGTCGCAAGCCGCAGCATCGCGGGCATCGGCGTCAGCGTGTAATCCGCCGCCCGGCCGAGGAATTGTCGCATTTCTTCAAGCATCGGCGCGGCATCCAGCACCCGGATCACCGGCCGGATCTTCGATCTGTCGAAGTCGCCGAGCCCCGGCCCCCAGACCACGCCCAGCACCTTGCGCGGCCCCAGCGGCACCTCGACGAAGGCGCCCAGGAAACAGCCGCCCTCGGGCGCGCGGTAGTCCAGCAGCCTGTCCAGCGGCTGGGTCGTCAGGACGGCGATCAGCGTGCCTTCGTCGAAGAAGGACGGCTCGCTCATCGCGCGGCCCCCGCCCGGGTCGCGAGAGGGGTTCCGATTAGCGCTAACACGCGATATGTCACTGGCAAGCACCGCACTGCCAACAGGAGGCTCCCATGAAATTCTTCGTCGATACCGCCGACGTCGACGCCATTCGCGAACTGCATCAGCTTGGCATGGTCGACGGCGTGACCACGAACCCCAGCCTAATCATGAAATCCGGCCGGGACATCAAGGAAGTCACCAAGGAAATCTGCGACATGGTCGACGGGCCGGTGTCGTCCGAGACGGTGGCGCTGGACGCCGACGGCATGATCCGCGAGGGCCACGAGCTGAAGAAGATCGCCGACAACATCGCGATCAAGGTGCCGCTGACCTGGGACGGGCTGAAGGCCTGCAAGGCGCTGTCGGATGACGGCCACATGGTCAATGTCACGCTGTGCTTCTCGGCCAACCAGGCACTGCTGGCGGCGAAGGCGGGTGCGACCTTCATCTCGCCCTTCATCGGCCGGCTGGACGATATCAACATCGACGGGATGCAGCTGATCGCGGATATCCGCGAGATCTATGACAATTACGGCTTCGAGACGCAGATCCTCGCCGCCTCGATCCGCACGCCGAACCACATGACCGAGGCCGCCAAGATCGGCGCCGACGTGGCCACGGCGCCGCCCGCCGTGATCAAGAAGATGGCCGAGCACCCGCTGACCGACAAGGGGATCGAAGGCTTCCTGAAGGACTGGGAGAAGACCGGGCAGAAGATCCTCTGAAGGTTTCTCTGACGGCGCGCCTTTGACACCTATCCCGTATGCGGGCGGCCGGGAGCCGCCCGTTTTTCGTTCTGTGACCCGCCTGCCACCCGCCGGGCCGATCCCCGGCCGATACCGGACAAAGCACTGGACGTGTCCCCAAGTCATTGGGCAAAAACGAAGGGCAACAAACAGACGGGGCCGGAAGAGCCCCGAAATGAGGCAGGCATGACGAGCGAAAACGCCGCGATCACCGGTGATCTGCGGACCAAGATCATTTCCGAACCCGAATTGATTCTCGAGGACCGCGACCTGATGCGCGCGCTGATCGCCGCGAACGAGAAGGTCATGGGCGGCAACATCGTCGATTTGCGCGGGATCGCGATGGAGCGGCTGGAATCGCGGCTGGAGCGGCTGGAGGAGACGCATCGCCACGTGATCGCCGCGGCCTACGAGAACCTTGCCGGCACCAACATGATCCACCGCGCGGTGCTGAAGATGCTGGACCCGGCGGAGTTCGAGGAATTCCTGGCGAACCTCAACAACGAGATCGCCGAGATCCTGCGCGTCGACGCGCTGCGCCTGGTGCTGGAATCGGCGGTGGCGAACGACGATCCGGCCGCGCGCGATCTGGGCGACGTGCTGCTGGTGGTGGAGCCGGGCTTCATCGGCGAGTACCTGACGCAGGGGCGGAATGTCCCGGTCCGCCAGGTGACGCTGCGCCAGGTGCAGCCCGACAGCGACCTGATCTATGGCGACCGGGCGGACTGGGTCCGGTCCGAGGCCTGCCTGAAGCTGGATCTCGGCCCCGGGCGCCTGCCGGGGATGCTGGTCTTCGGCGCCGAGGATCCGCACCAGTTCAAGCCGAGCCAGGGCACCGACCTTCTGACCTTCTTCGCGGGCGTGTTCGAACGGGCGATGCGCCGCTGGCTGTCGTGACAGCCGCCGCCGATCCGGCGGCTCTGTCGGCGGGTCTCAGGGACGCGCTGGCGCAATGGCTGTCGCATCTGAAGGCGCTGGACGGCGCGGCGGAGCAGACGCTGACCGCCTATCGCCGCGACGTGGCGGGGTTCCTGGCGTTCCTGACGGTCCACAAGGGCGAAAGCCTCGGCGTGGCGGCGCTGGGTCAGGTGACGGTATCGGACATGCGCGCCTGGATGGCCTTCGAGCGGGGCCGGGGCCTGGGCGCGCGGTCGCTGGCGCGGGCGCTGTCGGCGGTGAAGGGCTTCGCCGCCTGGGCGGCGGAGCGCGAGGGGTTCGACCCGACGGCGGTGCTGTCGGCGCGCAGCCCGAAATACCGCCGCAAGCTGCCCCGCCCGCTGACGCCCGAGGCGGCGCGCGAGATGATCGACACGGTGGAGACGCAGACGCCGAACGACTGGGTCGCGGCGCGCGACGTGGCGATCGTCACGCTGCTTTACGGCTGCGGGCTGCGGATCTCCGAGGGGCTGGGGCTGACCGGGGCCGACCATCCGCTGCCGGACACGCTGCGCATAAGGGGCAAGGGCGGCAAGGAGCGCGTGGTGCCGGTGCTGCCGGCCGCGCGCGAGGCCGTGGCGGCCTATGTCCGCGCCTGCCCCTGGCCGGTGGAGCCGGAGCGGCCCCTGTTCCGCGGCGTGCGCGGCGGGCCGGTGAATCCGCGCCTCATCCGCAAGGCGATGCAGTCGGCGCGGATGCAGCTGGGCCTGCCGGCCACCGCCACGCCGCACGCGCTGCGCCACAGCTTCGCGACGCATCTGCTGGCCGCCGGCGGCGACCTGCGGGCGATCCAGGAGTTGCTGGGCCATGCCTCGCTGTCGACGACGCAGGCCTATACGGCGGTCGACCAGGCGCGGCTGATGGAGGTCTACGAGAAGGCGCATCCGAAGGCGTGACGTCGTTTCCTCCCGGGTCGTGGCGACGCCGGGCGACATTCCGGCGCGGGGGCGGCGGCGGGCTTTCCAATCGGGCGCGGCCGGCGTAAGCGGGTAACATCACAACCAACGACCCTGCCCATGCAACCCAAGCTGTTCAGCACGCTTCGCAGCTATTCGCCCCGGCTGTTCCTGGGCGACCTCTTCGCCGGCGTCACCGTGGCGATGGTCGCGCTGCCGCTGAGCCTGGCGATCGCCATCGCCTCGGGGGCGGAGCCGGCGGCCGGGCTGGTGACCGCGGTTGTCGCGGGCTTCCTGATTTCGTTTCTGGGCGGCAGCCGGGTGCAGATCGGCGGGCCGACCGGCGCCTTCATCGTGGTGGTCTACGACGTGATCGCGACGCATGGCTACGACGGGCTGGTGCTGGCGACGCTGATGGCCGGGGTGATCCTGGTGGTGGCGGGCTACCTGCGGGTCGGCAACCTGATCGCACATGTGCCCGAGGCCGTGGTCTCGGGCTTCACCATCGGGATCGCGGTGATCATAGCGGCGAGCCAGCTGAAGGACCTGTTCGGGCTGCAGATGGCAGAGGTGCCGGCGGATTTCCTGGAGAAGCTGCCGGCGCTCTGGGCCGCGCGCGAGAGCTGGTCGTGGCCGGCGACGGCGGTGGGGCTGGCGACGATGGCGGGTATCCTTCTGGCACGGCGGCTGCCGCCGCTGGTGCCGGGGCTGATCGTGGTGGTCGCGCTGACCTCGGGCGCGGTGGTCTGGCTGGCGCTGCCGGTGGACACGATCCAGTCGCGGTTCGGCGCGCTGCCGGGGACGCTGCCGCTGCCCTCGCTGCCCGCGCTGCCGGGCGAGCGGTTCCTGGAGCTTCTGCCCTCGGCCTTCGTGATCGCCTTCCTGGCCGGCGTCGAGTCGCTCCTGTCGGCCATGGTCGCCGACCGGATGATCGAGGACGAGCACCGCCCGAACGCCGAGGTCTACGCGCAGGGGCTGGCGAATATCGGCTCGGCCTTTTTCGGCGGGCTGCCGGCGACGGGGGCGATCGCACGGACGGCGACCAACGTGCGCGCGGGCGGGCGGACGCCGGTGGCGGGGATGATCCACGCCGCGACGGTTCTGGCGGTGATGATGCTGGCCGCGCCGCTGGCCGGGCAGATGGCGATGCCGGCGCTGGCGGGGCTGTTGCTGATCACCGCCTGGAACATGAGCGAGCCGGGCAAGTGGCGCCACCACATGGCGCTGCCGCGGGCGGACCGGGCGCTTCTGGTGATCACGCTGGTCCTGACGGTGGTGACCGACCTGACGGTGGCCATCGGGGTGGGCGTGGCGCTGGGCCTGGCGATCCAGCTGTCGCGACGGAACGTGCCCCCCGCGACCTGGGAGACGCCCGCGCCCTGGCCGGCCGAGGCGCCGAAGGATACTGACGGCAGGGACTGACGGCGGGGGCTGACGGCGGGGACTGACGGCGGGGACTGACGGCGGGGGCTGACCGCGCCAATATGTTGCCCTCGCGGCCCGAATGCTTCATGACCACCGGATGACACCGCGCATCAAGGCCACTGCCGTCCACATGCTGACCGCCACCGGCGCGGTCTTTGCCATGCTCGCGATGCTCGCCGCCGTCGACGAGAAATGGGGGCTGATGTATCTGTGGCTGGTCGTCGCCTTCGCGGTGGACGGGGTCGACGGGCCGCTGGCGCGGAAGACGGATATCAAGGTCAACGCCCCGCAGTTCGACGGCGTGCTGATGGATCTGATCATCGACTACCTGACCTATGTCTTCATCCCGGCCTACGCGCTGTTCAAGTCGGGCCTGCTGCCGGGCTGGACGGGATGGATCGCGATCATCCTGATCACCTTTGCCAGCGTGGTGTATTTCGCGAACACGGGGATGAAGTCGAAGGACAATTCATTCGCCGGCTTTCCCGGTTGCTGGAACATGGTGGTCATCGTGCTGTTCGGGCTGCAGCCGAACTTCTGGGCGATCCTGTTCATCGTCGTGGTGCTGACCGTGGCGATGTTCCTGCCGCTGAAATTCATCCATCCGGTGCGCACGGCCCGCTGGCGGCCGGTGTCGCTGCCGGTGGCCTTCGCCTGGGTCTTCTTCGCCGGCTGGTCCGCGTGGGTCGATTTCGACCCGTCGAGTTGGGCGCATTGGGGGCTGGTGCTGACCTCGCTCTACCTTGTCTTCGCCGGGATCGCGCAGCAGCTGCTCCCGGCGCGGCGGGCCCGCGCCTGAACGGGTCAGATCAGCAGCCCGCCCGCGCCCTCCAGCCGCAACAGCGCCACTTTCGTCTCGATGCCGCCGGCCCCGGAATAGCCGCCGAGCCCGGTCGCCCCCAGCACGCGGTGAAAGGGGATCAGGATCGGGATCGGATTGGCGCCGCAGGCCTGGCCCAACGCCTGCGCCGGCACGTCCAGCGCACGGGCGAGGTCGCCGTAGGTGCGCGTCTCCCCATAGGGGATCGCCTGCATCTCGGCCAGCACCCGCGCGGTCAGCCCGGAGACCGGCGGCCGCAACGGCACGGTGAACGCCGTCAACGTGCCGTCGAAGTAGGCGCGAAGCTCCGCCAGGGCCAGGTCGAGCACCGGGTCGCTGCCCTGCCCTGCCGCCTCGCCCCAGCCGACGCCTGTCACGGCGCCGTCCGCCACGGCGACCCGGACCGGGCCGACCGGCGTGTCCAGCCCGCCGACGCCCGCGTCGCCGCCGCGCGGCGCCATCACTCGGCCGCGATCTTGTCCTGCGTCCGGTGTTCGAAATCCGACGCGGAGTGCCGCTCGTGCAGCTGTTGCGACGGGTCGCCGTTCAGCCGGTTCACCATCCGCCCGCGCTTCACCGCCGGGCGGTCCCAGATGCGCTCGGCCCAGTCCACCACGTTGGTATAGCTCTTCACGTCCAGGAATTCGGCCGCCTTGTACTGGTCGAACAGCACCAGCCCCGCGTACCACGGCCAGATCGCGATGTCGGCGATGGTGTATTCGCCGCCGGCCATCCAGTCGCGGTCGGCGAGGTGGCGGTTCAGCACGTCGAGCTGGCGCTTGGTCTCCATCGCGAAGCGGTCGATGGGATACTGCCATTTCTTCGGCGCATAGGCGTAGAAATGGCCGAAGCCGCCGCCGACATAGGGCGCGCTACCCATCTGCCAGAACAGCCAGGACAGCATCTCGGGCCGGTGGGCCGGGTCGCTGACCTGGAAGGCGCCGAAGCGCTCGGACAGGTGCATCAGGATCGCGGCGCTCTCGAACACCCGCGTGGGCGGGTTGGTCGTGTGATCCATCAGCGCGGGGATCTTCGAGTTCGGGTTCGCCGCGACGAAGCCCGAGCCGAACTGCTCGCCCTCGCCGATACGGATCGGCCAGGCGTCGTATTCGGCGTCGTGGCCGGCCTCCAGCAGCTCCTCGAACAGGATCGTCACCTTCTGCCCGTTCGGCGTGGCCAGCGAATAGAGCTGGTAGGGATGCCTGCCCACCGGCAACTCGGCGTCGTGGGTGGGGCCGGCGACGGGGCGGTTGGTCTTGGAGAACTGGCCGCCGTTCTCGCTGTCCCAGGTCCAGACCCGGGGTGGGTCGTATTCGTCTGTGCTCATCGGACGTGTCTCCTGCATGAATGCGTCGGGAGCGTATCTAGAGCATCGCGCCGGGAAACCCAACGCACAGCCGGGTGTCACGCGGCGCACAGACCCGCGCCGCGACGGGCGCGGCCGCACGCCGCGGCATTTGCAAAGCGGCGCGCGGGCACCTACCCTCGCCTCGCGAGCGACGCGGGGGTGGGGCCGGAACATGGACGCGACGAAACAGCCGGAAGCCGCGGGACCGACCGGCACGGCCGCGATCCTGATCGCGGTGCTGGCCGTGGCCATGGTGGTCGCCTGTGTCCTGTGGAACGTCGAGGCGCCGACGCGCATGGGCGTCGCGATTCTGTCCCAGCAATACATGGCGCTGCAGCTCGGCCTTGCGCTGACCATCGCCTTCCTGCGCTACGGCTGGCGCGGCAAGGAGCCGAAGGCGCGGGTCGGCTGGGTCGACGCGGCCATCGCGGCGGTCTGTTTCGGCACGCTGATGTATGCGGCCTGGGACTTCAGCTGGCTCCTGCAGGAGCAGTTCTACCGGCCCTGGCAGATCACCGTGATCGGCACCGTCGTCACGCTGTCGGTGATGGAGGGCATCCGCCGGCGCGCGGGCTGGATGCTGTTCACGATCGTCGCGGTGTTCCTGGTCTATGCGCTCTTCGCGGACATGGTGCCGGGGCGGCTGGTGGGCAAGGAGCTGTCGCCCGTGCGGCTGGTGCAATATGTGGGCTTCGATCCGTCGGCCGTGTTCTCCTCGCCGCTGGCGGTGGGCACGATGATCGTGCTGCTCTTCGTGTTCTTCGGCCAGCTTCTGTTCGCGGCCGGGGGCGGGGCGTTCTTTACCGACCTCGCGATGGCCGTGGCGGGCCGCACGCGCGGCGGCGCGGCGAAGATCTCTGTGATCGGCTCGGCGCTGTTCGGCTCGATCTCGGGCTCGGCCGTGTCGAACGTGGTGACGACCGGGGTCGTCACGATCCCGCTGATGCGGCGCGGCGGCTACTCGGCCCGCGACGCGGGCGCGGTCGAGGCGGTGGCCTCCACCGGCGGACAGCTGACGCCGCCGATCATGGGCGCGGCCGCCTTCCTGATGGCCGAATTCCTGGAAATCCCCTACGTCACCGTCGCCGGCGCGGCGCTGGTGCCGGCGGTGTTCTACTACCTGGGCGTCTTCCTGCAGGTCGACCTGATCGCCGGGCGCGACGGGATCGCCCCGCACGAGGAGGATGCGCTGACCGCGCGGCAGGTGCTGGCCGAGGGCTGGCATTTCGCCATTCCGTTCGCGGTGCTGCTGGCGGCGCTGTTCTGGTTCCGCTACGACCCCGAGGATTCGGCGCTGATGGCGGCGGTGGCGATCGTGGCGGTCGGGTTCCTGCGGCCCTATCGCGGCGACCGGCTGACGCTGAAGCGGCTGGGGCAGGTCTTCGTCGATACCGGCACCTCGATGGTCGACCTGATCCTGATCGTCGCGGCGGCGGGCTTCGTGATCGGGGTGCTGAACGTCACCGGGCTGGGCTTTGCGCTGACGCTGGTGCTGGTGGACGCGGTGGGGCAGAATGTGCTGCTTCTGCTGCTGGTCTCGGCGGTGATCTGTATCCTGCTGGGCATGGGGATGCCGACCTCGGGCGTCTACGTGCTGCTGGCCGCGCTGGTCGCGCCCTCGCTGGTCGAGGCGGGGATCGAGCCGGTCGCCGCGCATCTCTTCATCCTCTATTTCGGCATGATGTCGATGATCACACCGCCGGTGGCGCTGGCGGCCTTTGCCGCGGCCACGATCTCGAAGGCCGACGCGCTGGGCACCGGGCTCGCCTCGATGCGCACCGGCTGGGTCGCGTTCATCCTGCCCTTCGCCTTCGTCGCCACGCCGGCGCTGGTGATGGAGGGGACGTGGGGAGAGATCGCGCGCGCCTCGGCACTGTCGGCGGCCGGCGTCACGGCGATCACCGTGGCGATCATCGGCTACTGGGGCACGCGGCTGAGCCTTCCGGTGCGGCTGGCGTTCCTGGTCCTGGGCGCCGCGGCGCTGCCGATCTCCTACATCCCGCTCGATGCAGGCCTGCGCTGGGCGGCGGCGGGGCTGGCCGTTCTGGGGCTGGCCGTGCTCTACTTCATCCATTCCAGGGGCGTGACGCCCGGGCAATCCACCAAAGGGGAGGCAAGACAATGAAACACTTCGGATACGCACTCGGCGCGGCGCTGGCCGTCTCGGCCACGGCCGTCTCGGCGCAGGTCGTGACCGTGGCGAGCGGCGCACAGGGCTCGCTGGCCTACAATACCGGGCAGGCCGTGGCGAAGGTCGCCAACGAGAACGGCATCACCGCGCGAACCCAGCCACTGGTCGGCTACCTGCCGCTGATCCATGCGGGCGAGGTCGACTTCGGCTTCGCCAACGGGGTCGAGACCGAATACGCCTATACCGGCACCGGCAACTACGACCGCGCGCATCCCGATATCCGGCTGGTGGGCACCATGTTCCCGCTGCAGACCGGGCTGATGGCGCCCTGCGATCTGGGGCTGGAGACGGTGGACGACCTGGCCGAGCAGGCCGGCGACCTGCGGATCGCGTCGGAATACACCTCGTCCACGATCATTCCGTTCTACATCATGGGCGGGCTGGCGAATGCGGGCCTGACCTATGACGACTTCCAGAAAGTGCCGGTCGCGTCCTTCGTGGCGGGGATCAACGCGCTGGGCGACGGGCTGGTCGACGTGGCGCTGGTGTCGCTGAACTCCGGCGCGGGGCAGCAGTCGGCCGTCAAGCTGCAGGACCGCGGCGGGCTGTGCTACATCTCGCTCGACGACAGCGAAGAAGGCGAGGCCGCGTTCAAGGACTTCCTGCCGGCGGGCGACATCATCTCGCTCGACCAGAACGAGAACATCAACGGGCTGGAGAACTACGGCGCCAACATCATGTCGATTCCGTGGATGATGATGGCCAACGCCAACGTGGACGAACAGCTGGTCTACGACATGCTCAAGGCGCTGGCCGAGAACAAGGAGGCGCTGGCCGCGTCCTTCGGGGCGTTCAACCGGATGGACGTGGAGACGATGGCGCCGTCGAACGAGATGCCGTACCACCCGGGCGCCCTGCGCTACTACGAAGACGCCGGCATTTCCGTCGGGAACTGACCACATCCGCCGGGCGTTGATCTGGCGCCCGGCGGCCCTGCCCCCTGTCCTGCCCCCAGGTCCGCGCCCCCTGTTCCGCGAGGAGACACGCAACATGATGACCGATCTCACTGCCTCCGACGGGCACACGTTCCAGTGCTACATGACGCCGGCCGAGGGCAAGGCGCATGGCGGGCTGGTGATCATCCAGGAGATTTTCGGGGTGACCGAGCAGCTGATCGGCGTCGCCCGCCGCTACGCGCGCGAGGGCTACGACGTGGCGATCCCGGCGCTGTTCGACCGGCAGGAGCGCGGCGCGGTGATCCCGTTCGACGAGGCCTCGCGCGGGCGCGACCTGATGATGGCGACCCTGCCGGACGAGGCGATGCTGGACGTTCAGGCGGCGGTGGAAAAACTCGCCGAGACCGGCCAGCCGGTGGGCGTCATGGGGTTCTGCTGGGGCGGCGGGCTGGCCGTGCGCGCGGCGCAGAAGCTGGAGATCGCGGGCGCCGTGTCGTTCTACGGCACGCGGCTGAAGGAATATCTCGACCTGCCGCTGCGCGCGCCGGTGCAGTGCCATTGCGGGACCGAGGACGACCACACGCCGAAGGCGCTGATGGAGGAGGTGCAGGACCACCTGCCCGAGATCGAGATCTGCTGGTACGAGGCGGGGCATGCCTTTGCCAACGATGCGCGGGATTCCTACGTGCCGGAGGCGGCCGAGACGGCGCATTCCCGCGCGCTGGAATTCCTGCGCGCGCATGTCGGGTGAGCGTCGGCAGGAGGCTTGACGCTCGGCCCGGTGCGGGCCGTCAGCCGACCGGCTTCGGCAGGGCCACGCCCAGCGCCGCAGCCTTCTCCTCCAGCGCCTCCAGGATGCCCGGATAGAGCCCGACGCCGTTGGCCCGCGCCTCGGACCGCCGCCGCACCGCGGCCTCGCCCGGCAGGCGCACCCGCTCGACGCCAGGCCGCGGCTCGGCCGCCCGGCAGGCATCGGCGAGCCACCCGGTCTGGCGCAGGAACGCCTCGCGCCCGCCGAAGGCCTCGGGGTCCATCACCTGCACGGTGAACGAACAGTTCATCCCCGGCCGCGCGTCCGCCCGGCCCATGCCGGAGAGCCCCTGCGTCACCGACTCGGCCACGAGCGCCAGGCCATAGCCCTTCTGACCGTGATCCAGCCCGCCGGTCGGCAGCACCGTGCCGCCGTTGAACACGGCGTTCGGGTCGTTGGTCGGATTGCCCTCGGCATCCATCAGCCAGTCGTGGTCGTACATCCGGCCCTCGTTCACCAGACGCTTGGCCATGTTGTTCGTGGTGATCGACGCCGAGATGTCGATCAGGATCGGCACGCCGCCGGTTGGAATGCCCCAGGCGATCGGGTTCGGCGTATAGACCGGCGCGCGGCCGCCGAAGGGCGCGACCGTCGCCGCCGAGGGCACCGACGAGGCGATCATCACCATCATCCCGGCATCTGTCGCCAGTTCCAGATAGGCCGCGTGCGCGCCGATATGGTGCGAATTGCCCACCGCCACGGTGCAGGTCCCGGCCTCCCGCGCGCGGTCGACGGCCAGCGTCACCGCCTTTTCGGTCAGATAGGCTCCCGGCAGGCGCCGCCCGTCCCAGGCCACCGCCGCCGCGCGGTCCGAGACGACCGCCGGCTCGCCCTCGCGCGTGACGGTTCCGTCGGCGATATGGTCGAGATACCAGGGCGCCAGGCCCAGGCCGTGGGTGTCGTGTCCCATCGCGTCGGCCATCACCAGATGGGTGGCCACGGCCTGTGCCAGCCGGGTCTCCAGCCCGGCCGCCGCGAAGAGATCCCGCGCGAACCGCTCCAGTGCCGCGATGTCGTAGCGTGGGGCGGTCATGCGGTCAGCTCCTTTGCGTTCAGCGCCCGCGCGGGCATGCCGCCCGCCGCCAGCGTCTCGATATCCTCCAGCACCATCTCGCCGACGCGGATCAGCGAGTCCTCGGTATCCGCGCCCGAGTGGGGCGAGAACAGCACGTTGGGCGCGGTGAAGATCGGGTGAGCCGTGTCGGGCGGTTCCGCCTCGAACGCGTCGATGGCGGCGCCGGAGAGGCGGCCGTCGTCCAGCGCCGCGGCCACGGCATCGAGGTCCAGGATCGAGCCGCGGGCATAGTTCAGAAGAACCGCGCCGGGCTTCATCTGGGCCAGCGCGCTCTCGCCGATCAGCCCATCGGTGTCCGGCCCGCCGGCCAGGTGCAGCGACAGCACGTCGGCGGCGGCCAGCACCTCTTCCATCGTGCCGAGCCGCACGCCCAGATCCTCGGCCACGCCGACGGCCGGGTACGGGTCATGCGCGATCACCTGCATGCCGACGCCGCGCGCCATCCGCGCCAGCCGACGGCCGACCTGGCCGAAGCCGAGAATGCCCAGCGTGCGGCCGGCCACCTCCCACCCCCGGCGCCGGTCCCAGCCGCCGGAGGCGACGGTCAGGTGCCCCGCCACCATGTTCCGCGCCAGGGCGAAGATCGCGCCCAGCGCCATCTCGGCCACCGCCTGTGCATTGGCGCCGGGGGTCGAGCAGACCGGCAGGCCCCGCGCGGTGGCCGCCGCAACGTCGATGCTGTCGACACCGACGCCGTGCTTCAGGATGCCTTTCAGCTTGGGTCCGGCATCCATCACCCCGGCATCCACCGCCGGCAGGCCGGCCACGAGATAGGCGGCCCCGGCCAGCGCCTTGCGGAAGTCCGGGCCGTCCTCCGGCACGCGGACGAGGTCGAAGCCGGCGGCGGCGATCCGGTCGGGCAGATCCCCGACCTTGGCGAATGCGGGCGAGGTCGTGAGGATCGTCGCCATGGTCAGGCGCGGGCCGGCGCCACGTCGTTCACCGGGGTCAACAGGGGCTTGCCCGCGAAGCAGGCGGCGATGTTGTCGACCACCAGCTGCGCCATGGCGTCGCGTGTCTCAACCGTGCCCGAGGCGTGGTGCGGGTAGAGCGTGACGTTCGGCAGCGAGGTCAGCGCCGGGTCGGGGTTCGGCTCGTTCAGGTAGACGTCCAGGCCGGCGCTGCCCAGCTTGCCCGAGGACAGCGCCGCGATCAGATCCTGCTCGTTCACGACCGAACCGCGCGCGACGTTGATGAACGTGCCCTCCGGCCCCAGCGCCTCGCAGACGCGGGCGTCGATCATGCCCTCCGTCTCGGGGCCGCCGGGAACGATGGCGACGAGGATGTCCGCCCAGTCGGCCAGCGCCACGACGTCGTCGAAGAAGCGATAGGGCACGTCCTTTTTCGACCGCGCGAGATATCCGATCTCCAGCCCCATCGGCTCGAACCGGCGGGCGATGGCCTTGCCGATGGTGCCGAAGCCCGCGATCCCGGCCTTCTTGCCCTTGATGGCCGAGGTCAGCGGATACATGCCCTGGCGGCCCCACTCGCCCGTCTGCACATAGGCGTGCCCCTGCACCAGATGCCGGCGCGTCGCCAGCGTCAGCATCACGGCGCAGTCGGCCACGTCGTCGCTGAGCGCGTCGGAGGTGTTGGTGAAGGGAATGCCCTTCTCGGTCAGCGCGTCCACGTCGATGTATTCGTAGCCCGCCGAGGAGCAGGCCACGATCTTCACGTTCGGCAGATGCTCCAGCTGCTCGCGGGTCAGCGCCTCGTGGCCATTCGTCGCCACCGCCTCGCAGTGCGGGCCGTGTTCGGCGAGGAAGGCCGCCTTGTCCTCGGCCAGGTCGTAGCGGTGGACGGCATAGGTCTCTTCCAGCTGCGCCATCTGGGGCGGCAGCGGGGGGACCATCACCAGCACGTCGCGCTTCGTCATGCAGTCTTCTCCAGTTCCATCCGGGCCTTGCGCCGCTCTGCCTGCACCTCGGGATCGGGATGCGGCGAGGCGGTGAGCAGGTCCTTTGTGTATTTCTCGCGCGGGGACTCGAAGATCTCCCGCACCGGTCCTTGTTCCACGATCTTGCCGCCCTGCATGACGACGACGCGATGCGCGAAGTCGCGGACCAGCGGCAGGTCGTGCGCGATGAACAGGTAGCTGAGCCCCAGCTCCTTCTGCAAGCGCTTCAGAAGCTGGATCACCTGCGCCTGGATCGACACGTCGAGCGCCGACACCGCCTCGTCGCAGATGATCAGCTGCGGCTCCAGGGCCAGCGCGCGGGCGATCGCGATGCGCTGCCGCTGGCCGCCCGAGAACTGGTGCGGGTAGCGGCTCATATGCGCCGCCTCCAGCCCGACCTGTTCCAGAAGCTCCTGCACCCGCGCCTTCCATTTCGCCTTCGGCAGGATGTCCGGGTGGATCGCGAAGGCTTCGGATACGATGTCGTAGACCGACATGCGCGGGTTCAGCGACTGCGTCGGATCCTGGAACACCATCTGGATGTGCCGGCGCAGCTCGAACAGCTCTTTCGCGGGCAGGGAGACCAGATCGCGCCCGTCGTAATACGCCGCCCCGCTGGTGGCGTCCTCCAGGCGCAGGACCGTCTTGGCCAGCGTCGACTTGCCCGAGCCGCTCTCGCCCACGATCGCCACGGTCTCGCAGGGCAGCACCGTCAGCGTCGCATCGTCCAGCGCGGTGAAGCCGCCATAGACCTTGCGCAGATTGTCGATCTTCAGCACCGGCTCGTCCTGGCCCACCGGCTCGGCCATCTCGCCTTCGCCGGGGACGGCGGCGATCAGCTTCTTGGTGTAGGGATGGACGGGCGCCTTGTAGACCTGTTGCGCGGTGCCGCTCTCGACGATCTCGCCGGCGTTCATCACGACCACGCGGTCGGCGACCTCGGCCACCACGCCCAGGTCGTGGGTGATGAGCAGCAGGCCCATGCCGTATTCCGCCTGCAATTCCTCCAGCAGCCGCAGGATCTGCGCCTGCACCGTCACGTCCAGCGCCGTGGTCGGTTCGTCCGCGACCAGGATGTCCGGCTTCATCGCCAGCGCCATCGCGATCATCAGGCGCTGCCGCTGGCCGCCGGAAAACTGGTGCGGGTACTGGTCGAACTTGTTCTCGTGGTCCGGTATGCCGACCCGCTTCATCAGCTCCAGCGTCCGGGCGCGGGCCTTGTCCTTGGGCTCGCCGTGCGTGGTCATCATCTCGGAGATCTGGAAGCCGACGGTGTAGACCGGGTTCAGATGGCTCAGCGGATCCTGGAAGATCATCGCCACGCGGCGGCCGTTCAGGTCGCGCCGCCTTTCGGACGGCATCTTCAAGAGGTCCTCGCCCTCGAACAGGATCTCGCCCGACACGATCTCGC
This sequence comes from Psychromarinibacter sediminicola, assembly GCF_029168335.1. Classification (GTDB taxonomy): domain Bacteria; phylum Pseudomonadota; class Alphaproteobacteria; order Rhodobacterales; family Rhodobacteraceae; genus Psychromarinibacter; species Psychromarinibacter sediminicola. The sequence goes on along the minus strand of NZ_JARGYC010000011.1, from coordinate 36,781 downwards.
CCGGCGGGCAGTCGATCAGGTTCATCACCGCCGAGGCCGAGACCGACTTGCCCGAGCCGGACTCGCCCAGGATCGCCAGGCACTCGCCGCGGTCCAGATGCCACGACACGTCGCGCACGGCGTGGACGGTCCCCTGCGCCGTGTGGAAATCGACCGTCAGGTTCCGGACTTCCAGCAGATGGCTCATTTCTTCTTCCTCGAAATCTCAAGCCGCCAGCGCTGTACCGGGTCGAGCGCGGTACGCATCCAGTTGGACAGAAGGTTCAGCGACAGCGTGGTCAGGATGATCGCCAGGCCCGGCCAGAACGACAGCCACCAGGCCGAGGTCAGGTAGGAGCGGCCCTGCGACACCATCAGACCCCAGGTGATCTCGGGCGGCTGGATGCCGATGCCCAGGAAGGACAGCGAGCTTTCCGCCAGCATCACGAAGGCGAAGTCCAGCGTCGCGATGGTGATCAGCGTCGGCGCGACCACGGGCAGGATGTGGCGGAACACGATGCGGAAGGTCGAGGCCCCCATCACCTGCGCCGCCTGTACGAACATGCGCTCGCGCACCTCCAGCACCTCGGCGCGGCTGGTCCTGAGGTAGATCGGGATCCGGGTGATCGCCAGCACGATGATCAGGTTCCCCACCGCGGGCTCCAGCATGTAAAGGACGATCACGGCCAGCAGGAGCGACGGGAAGGACATGATCACGTCGGCCAGCCGCATAATCACCTGGCTCGCCGCCTTGCCGGTATAGCCCGCGACGAGGCCCAGCGTGGTGCCGATGATCAGCGAGGCGAGCACCGCGCCCGCGGCGATCATCATGGTGTTCTGCGCCGCCACGATGATCCGCGCCAGCAGCGGCCGGCCCAGCGCGTCGCCGCCGAGCCACATCGTCCAGTGCTGCGAGAAGTCGAAGGGCGGCGTATTGCGGCCGCGCAGATTCTGATCGGTCGCGGCCTCGCCCAGCAGCATCGGGCCGAAGACCGCGCAGAACACGACGACGATCAGGAAGATCGCGGCGCAGAGCGCGAACTTGTCGCGGTACAGCATCCGCAGGATCGACAGCCAGGCCGGCGGCGGCTTGGGGATCGACTGCGCCTCGCTGGCGGGGGGCGTTTCGCTAACGGCCATGGCTCAGTACCGGATTCGGGGATCGAGCACCGCGTAGAGGATGTCGATCAGGAGGTTCATGAGGAAGATCGCGAAGGCGGTGACCATGATCGCGGCGAGGATGACGGAAAAGTCGCGCTGCAGGATCGAGTCGATCATCAGCTTGCCGACGCCCGGGAAGCCGAAGATCGATTCCACCACCACCGCCCCGTTCAGAAGCGCCGCCGCCTGGTCGCCGATCACGGTGATGACCGGCAGCATCGCGTTGCGCAGGGCGTGCACGAAGATGATCGGACGGTTGCGCAGGCCCTTGGCGCGCGCGGTCTTGACGTAGGCCGAGGACAGCGTCGAGATCATCGAGCCGCGCACCACCTGCAGGATCAGCCCGAAGGGGCGGATGAACAGCACCGCGACGGGCAGGATCCAGAATTCCCAGCCCCCGGTGCCGGAGGTGGGCACCCAGCCCAGGTTCACCGAGAAGATCACGATCGCGACGATGGCGATCCAGAAATCGGGCGCGCTGGCGCCCACCAGCGAGAAGAAGGTGGCCAGCCGGTCGAAGAAGCCGCCGACGTGGAACGCGGCCAGCGAGCCGATCAGGATCGCCATGGCGGTCACCAGCGCCATGGTGATGGCGGCCAGCTGCAGCGTCCAGGTAAAGCCGCGCAGGACGGCGTCGATCGCGGGTTCCGAGCGGCGGATGGATTCGCCGAAGTCGAAGCGGAGCAGATCGCCCACGTACTGGAAGAACTGCACCATCAGCGGCTGGTCGAGCCCGTGGATGCGGCGGAAGTTGTCGCGCGCCTCCTGGCTGGCGTCGACCGGCAGGTACAGGTCGGTCGGGTCGCCGGTCAGCCGGCTAAGGAAGAAAACAAGGATCACGAGCCCGACGAGCGAGATGGCGCTGGCGATGGCCCGTTTTCCGAGGAAGCTTTTCATGGCGCTGCCCTGCTGTCGTAGAGGCGGCCGCGCGCGGGCGGCCGGCGGGCCGGCCGGGGGCGGCATCGCCGCCCCCGGCCGGTTTCGATCAGTTGAACGTGATCTGCGACAGCTGCAGTTCGCTGTTGGTGCGGATCGTCGGCGTGAAGTCCAGCCGCGGGTTCACCCGGCTGAAGCCGACCATGTGGAACAGCAGCACGTCATACACCTGCTCGGTGTGGATGTAGTGCATGATGTCCTTCCACAGCCGCTCGCGCTCGTCGCCGGTGGCGGTCGTCGCATCGGCGATCATCGCGTCCAGCGCCGGGTCGCGCACGCCCGACTGCAGGCCCTCGGAGTCGTACTTGAAGTACATCGAGAAGACCGGGTCGCCGTTGGCGTTGTCATGCATCGCCGCGACGATGGTCGGGCCGCGATCCTCCGGGAACGGCTGCGAGTAGTACTCGAGCCACTCGGCCACCTCGACCATCTGCAGGTCGATGTTGAAGCCGACTTCCTCCCACATGGCGGTCAGCGCTTCCAGCGTCTCGGTCACATTGCCCCAGTTGTTGAGGCGACCGATGAAGGTGATCTCCAGGTCCACCGGGACGCCGTCGGCCTCGGCCTCGGCCAGCAGCTCCTTGGCGCGCTCCGGATCGTAGGGATAGGGCTCCAGCTCCTCGTTGTAGCCCAGGGTCGACGGCGGCACGATGGAGGTCGCCAGCAGCGTGCCGTCGGCCAGGATGGTGCCGATGAACGCCTCGCGGTCCACCGCGTAGTTCAGCGCCTCGCGCACCCGCTTGTCGTCAAGCGGTTCCATCGTGGTGTCGAGCCGCATGTAGACGCTTTCCGAGTTCGGATAGGAGAAGTCCATCTCCGGGTTCGAGGCGTCCTGCAGCGCGATGTTCGGCGCGATATCGGCCTCGCCCTGCGCGACCATCGCCGCACGCACCGCCGAGTCGGAGCGGAAGACGTAGGTCGCGTCGGTGACCGCCGGGCTCTCGCCCCAGTAGTTCTCGTTCTGCGACAGCTTGATGTTCTGGCCGCGGTTGTACTCGTCGAACATGTACGGGCCGGTGCCGATGGGCGTTTCCACGTGGGAATCCATCGGCGTATCGGACGGCACGACGGTCACGGTCGACATCAGCAGCGGCAGGATCGGCTGTACCGGGTCCGCCGTGATGTTGATGGTGTGATCGTCGACCACCTCGGTGGTCAGCTCGGTGCCGCCGAAGAACTTGGCGCCGATCTCGCAGGTGATGTCCTCGGACTTGATCCGCGCCAGCGAATGCGCCACGTCGGCGGCGTCGAACGCGCTGCCGTCATGGAAGTTGACGCCTTCGCGCAGGGTGAACTGCCAGGTCCCGTCGCCGAGATCCTCCCAGCCGGTGGCGAGGCGCGTCTGCAGCCCCTCGCCGGGCACCAGCTCGGTCATGGTCTCGGAGATGTTCTGCAGAACGACACGCCCGACGTTGGACCGCGACGCCTCGCAGGGGTCGACGATGTCCAGCTCTTCCGACAACACGACCGTCACGGACGTGTCGGCGTGGCTCGCCGCGAAGGCCGCGGACGAGGTCAGAAGCACCGCTGCGGCGCTGCTGAGTTTCCTGATCATTGAGTTACCTCCCTAAGGTGTCAGGATTGCTAGGCACGACTCCTCCCGCGCCTCGCAACCGGTCCGACGCAATGCGGACACTCGGGCGAGTCTACGGGCACTCGTTAAAAAGAACATTCCAAACTTGGATTGATTTGATCCAATTCCTGGATCACTCTGCGGCCGTCCCGCAAGGCAGGAGGCCCCCCGATGGCCACTGGCACATTCGAGTTCTTTCAACTCCGCTGTTTCGTGGCGGTCGCGGAAGAGCTGAACTTCCGCCGCGCGGCGGAGCGGCTGAACATGACCCAGCCGCCGCTGTCGCGGCAGATCAAGCTGCTGGAGCACGGCATCGGCCTGCTGCTTCTGGAGCGGTCGAACCGGCAGGTGCGGCTGACGCCCGCGGGCGAGAGCTTCTACGCCTCGGCGACCCAGCTTTTGCAGCGCACCGAGCACGCGGTGCTGCTGGCGCGGCAGGCGCAGCGCGGCCAGTCCGGCAGCGTGGCGATCGGCTTCGTGCCCTCGGCGGCGCTGGAATTCATCCCGCGCATCCTGTCCGAGGCGGCGCGGCGGATCCCCGACGTCACCGTGAACCCCACCGAGATGATGAGCTACGAGATCGTCGAGGCGCAGCGCTCCGGACGGCTGGACCTGGGGCTGACGCGGATGGAGGCGCCGCGGTCCGAGATCGCCCGCGAGCGGGTGGTGAGCGAAGCGTTCGTCCTGGCGGTGCCGGCGGACCATGCGCTGGCCACGGCGCCCGAGGTCACGCTGTCCGACCTGAACCACGCGGCCTTCGTCGGCTATTCCATCGACCGCGGCGGATTCCTGCGCGAGACGCACCAGGCGCTCTTCGCCGCCAGCGGCGTGGCGCCGCGGATCGTGCAGGAGGTCAGCCAGACGCACACGGTGCTGTCGCTGGTCAACGAGGGGCTCGGCGTGGCGCTGGTGCCGGGCTCGGCCCGGATCCTGGGCATGTCGAACGTGCGCTTCATCGACCTGGACCTGCCGCCGCAGTTCCGCTCGCACCTGTATCTCGTATACCGCGCCGACCGCCGCTCGGCGCTGCAGGAACAGATGCGGCAGCTGATCGTCGACGTGCTGGCGCCGTTCAACGCCTGAGCCACAGGCCGGGCGGCCGGCCGCAAGGCGTCCCGAAACGCCTTGCCCCGGCATGGTAGGCCCCGCCGCGCGCATCACGGCCGCTCCGGCCGGGCCCGGGCGCTGCGGGCCATCAGAAGCGTCGCCGCGAAGATCACCGTCCCGCCGATCCAGGTGGCCAGCGGCACGCTCTCGGCGAAGAACAGATACGCCATCCCCGCCACCAGCGGCAGGCGCAGGAAGTCGATCGGCACCAGCAGCGACGCCTCGGCCAGCGAGAAGGCCCGCGTCACCAGCCCCATGTTCAGCGCCCCCAGCGCCCCCTGCAGGGCCAGAAGCCCCCATTCCGCCGGCGTCGGCGTCTCCCAGACGATGGCCGCGGGGATCGCCGCGATCGGCACCGTGGCGATCAGGTTCCAGGCGACCAGCGTCTCGGTCGGGTCGCGCCCCGACATCGGCTTCAGCAGAAGCTGGATAACGGCCGTCAGCAGCGCGCCCACCAGCGCGAAGGCCAGCCCCGGCGACACCGCCGCCCCCTGCCCCGGTCTCAGCACCAGGAGCACGCCGACGAAGCCGACGATCACGGCGATCACCCGGATCGCCCGCGGCTGCTCGGACAGGAAGACCCAGGCACCCACGGTCACGAAGATCGGCGCCGCGAACATGATCGCCGTGACATCGGCCAGCGGCGACAGGGCGAAGGCGAAGAAGAAGGCGATCAGCGAGGCGAGCTTCAGCGCGGCCCGCAACACGTGCCGGAACCGGTAGTTCGACTGCAGGATGCCCGGCCGCGACAGGATGAACGGCAGGAATACCAGAAGCCCGAACAGCGCCCGGGTGAAGCCGATCACGAAGGGATGCACCCCGCCCGCCAGGAAGCGGACGAGCACCGCATCCGTCGCGGCCAGAAGCGCCACGCCCACCATCATCGTCACGCCGACGATTGCGGCGCGATCCCCGGCCTTGTCCGAAAGCGGTCCTTGCGTCACGATCCATGATCTCCCCGCCGGCGGCAGCGCGGCCCTCCGGTCTCCTCGCCGGGGAGAGTTCCCCGGACGGCCATAATTGTCAATTCAAAATCTGAAATGACAAGGGGCTTCCGGATCAGAGGTGCTTTTCTGTATGATAAACAGATATATAGAGAGCGGCAGGTCATGAAACTTGCCATGATCAGCGTTTTTTCAACTTGACAACTTTGCCCTGCAACCGGAAGTATCCGGCCGCCGAGACCCGGTTCGCAACAGCGACAGGAGCGCGATTCGATGCCCATCATGACGCCCGACCAGATCGCCGACGGCATGGATGGCCGCCTGCGCGAGACCGCCGCCGGCCGGCGCGAGGCGCTGCTGCCCAGCCCCTGCATCCAGAACCACGCCGCCTTCCTGTCGCCCGCCGCGGACGGGCTGCACTGCCTGTGGTTCGGCGGCTCGCTGGAGGGAAAATCCGACATCTCGATCCACCGCGCCACGCTCGCCGACGACGCATGGGAGGGCGGCGAGGCCGTCACCGACGACCCCGAGCGGTCGGAGCAGAACCCGGTGGAGTTCGACGCGCCCGACGGCCGCCGCCTGCTGATCCACACCGCCCAGCCCGGCGGCAACCAGGACGCCTGCGTCGTCCGGATGCGCGAGCTGGGCAAGACCCCCGAGGATCTGGCGCTGCCGAACGGCTCCTTCGTGCGCGGGCCGGTGCATGTGCGCGCCGACGGCGCATGGCTGCTGCCGCTGTTCCGCTGCGTCTCGCGCCCCGGCCAGAAATGGACCGGCAGCCACGACACCGCGGCGCTGGCGATCAGCGAGGACAGCGGCGCCAGCTGGCGCGAGGTGGACGTGCCCGGTTCGATCGGCTGCGTGCACATGACGCTGGTGCCGCTGGGCGGCGCCCGCTGGGCCGCCTTCTTCCGCCGGCGGCCGGCCGATTTCGTGTTCCGCACCGACAGCGAGGACGACGGCGAAAGCTGGTCGGAGCCGCAGCCGACCGACGTGCCCAACAACAACTCCTCGATCAGCGTGATCCGCCTGCGCGACGGCCGGATCGCCATGGCCTGCAACCCGACGAACGCGGCCGAACACCCCGAGGCGCGGCGCGAGTCGCTCTATGACGAGCTGGGCGAGGCCGACGACCGCCCCAACGCCACCGGCGGCTGCAACCCGACCTGGGGCGTGCCGCGCGCGCCGATGACGCTGTGCTTTTCCACCGACGAGGGCCGCAGCTTTCCCGACCGCGTGACGGTGGAGGACGGCCCCGGCGCCTGCCTGTCGAACAATTCCGTGGACGGAAACAACCGGGAAATGTCTTACCCCTCGCTGATCGAGGCCGACGACGGGACGCTGCACCTCGCCTATACCTACCACCGGCGCGCCATCAAGCACCTGGCGCTGTCGCCGGACTGGGCCGGATTCAAGGACGTGACATGATCGGCATCACCATGGGAGACCCCGCCGGGGTCGGCCCGGAAATCATCGTGAAGGCGGTGGCCGAGATGGCCCCGGACCAGCGCGCCGAAACCCGCGTCTTCGGCTGCCGCCGGACGCTGGAGGCCGCGCGAGAGGCCGTCGGCGCGGAGATCGACCTCGACACCGTGCAGGTCACCGACCTGCCGGTCGAGGGCGGCCCCCTGCCCTGGGGCAAGGAGGATGCGCGCGGCGGCGACGCGGCCTTCCGCTATGTCGAGGCGGCCGTGGCGGCGGCGCTGGCCGGCGAGATCGGCTGTATCGTCACCGCGCCACTGAACAAGGCGACGCTGAACGCCGCCGGCCACCACTATGACGGGCACACGGGGATGCTGGCGGCGCTGACCGGGCAGAAGGGCGCCTTCATGCTGCTCGCCTCCGACCGGCTGAAGGTGATCCACGTCTCGACCCACGTGGCGCTGAAGGACGCGATCGACCGCGCCACGCCGGACCGGGTGCTGGCGACGATCCGCACCGGCGACGCCCATCTGAAGGAGCTGGGCTACGACGCCCCGCGCATCGCCGTCGCCGGGATCAACCCGCATTGCGGCGAGGGCGGGCTGTTCGGGTCGGAAGACGACATCCAGGTCGCCCCCGCCGTCGCGCTGGCCCGCGACGAGGGGATCGACGCGCACGGGCCGATCTCGGCCGACACGCTGTTCCACCGCGCCTATAACGGCGCCTTCGACCTGATCGTCGCGCAATACCACGACCAGGGGCACATCCCGGTCAAGCTGGTGGCCTTCGACACCGGGGTGAACGTGACGCTGGGCCTGCCCATCGCCCGCACCTCCGTCGACCACGGCACCGCCTTCGACATCGCAGGGCAAGGCATCGCGAACCACGAGAACATGAACCACGCCATCGCCTATGCGCGGAAACTGGCGGCCGGGAGGGGACAATGAAACACGCGATCCAAGGGGTGCATTGCGCCGCCGCCACGCCCGTGACTGCGGACGGCAAGCCGAACCTGCCGCTCTATGTCGACCACTGCCGAAAGCTGATGGACGAAGGCTGCCACGGCATCGCGATGCTGGGCACCACCGGCGAGGCGAATTCTTTCGGCCTGCACGACAGGATGGCGCTGCTGGACGGCACCATCGAGGGCGGGCTCGCGGCGGAGGTGCTGCTCCCGGGCACCTCCGCCCCTTCCGTCGCCGACACGGTGGAGCTGACCCGCCACGCGGTGCGGGCCGGCGTCAAGGGCGTCGTGCTGCTGCCGCCCTACTACTACAAGGGTGTCAGCGACGAGGGGCTCTACCGCTTCTATTCGCGGGTGATCGAGGGCGTGGGGCAGGACTTTCGCATGGTCTTCTACCACATCCCGCAGGTCACCCAGATCCCGATCTCGCACGACCTGATCGAGCGGCTGATGCAGGCCTTCCCCGGCATCGTCGTGGGGATCAAGGACTCTTCGGGCGACCTCGACAACATGAAGGCGATGTGCGACCGCTTCCCCGACCTGGGGGTGCTGGCGGGCGCCGACCCGCTGATGCTGCCGGTGCTGAAGATGGGCGGCGCGGGCTGCATCACCGCCACGTCGAACCTGCGCTCCGACGCGCTGCGCGTGGTGTGGGAGGGCTGGAACGATCCCGCGAAATCCGACGAGGTCGCGGCGGCGCAGGACCGGATCAACGCCTGGCGAACGCTGTCGAACAAGTACGTGCAACTGCCCACCGTGAAGGCGATGCTCGCCCGGTCGCGCGGCGACACGGGCTGGCTGATGCCGCAGCCGCCGCTGGTGGAACTGGCCGAGGCCGAGCGCGCCGAAATCTGGGCCGAGATGGAACAGCTGGGCGGCTGACCCGATGACCGGCTTCGCCCGACCGTGCGCGCAAGGCCCTTCGAAGGGCCTTGGACAACGCGATTTCGCAATCGCGTTCCAAGCGGCTTCGAAGCCGCTTGCATCAAGCCGTTTCGAAACGGCTCGCCGCCCGGCCCCCTGACGACCTGAGAAAGGCAGACCGATGGACATCTCCCGCGCGATCACCCTGCACATGCCCCGCCGGATCGAGATCGGCCAGGGCGCCGCCGCGAAGCTGAGCGAGTGGGCCTCGATCTATCAAAGCGTCTTCGTCGTGGCCCAGCCCGCCACCGCGCCGATGGTGGAGAAGCTGGGGCTGTCCGGCGACGTCGCCGTCTTCACTGACGTGGCGCCGGAGCCCAAGGACAGCGACCTCGCCGCGGCGCTGGAGGCCGCCCGCGCGCAGCAGCCGGCGCTGGTGGTCGGGCTGGGCGGCGGCTCGGTGATGGACGTAGCCAAGCTGGTCGCCGTTCTCTGGGACAGCGACCAGAGGCTCGCCGACGTGGCGGGGCCGAACAAGGTGGCGAAGAAATGCTCCGACCTCGCGCAGGTCGCCACGACCGCCGGCACCGGCTCGGAGGGCGGCATCCGGGCGCTGGTGACGAACACCGAGACCAACGCGAAGACGGCGGTGGAAAGCCCGCTGATGCTGGCCGACATCGCGGTGCTGGACCCCGACCTGACGATGACCGTGCCGCCCGCCGTCACCGCCGCCACCGGCGTCGACGCGCTGGCGCATTGCGTCGAGGCCTTCACCAACGTCAAGGCGCATCCGCTGATCGACGATTACGCGCGGATGGGCATGAAGCTCGCCGGCCGCTACCTGAAGCGCGCGGTCGAGGACGGGGCGGACGCCGAGGCGCGCGCCGGGATGCTGCTGGCCTCGTTCTACGGCGGGCTGTGCCTCGGGCCGGTCAACACCGCCGCCGGCCACGCGCTGGCCTACCCGCTGGGCAGCCATGCCGGGATGCCGCACGGCATCTCGAACGCGCTGATCTTCCCGCATGTGCTGGCCTTCAACGCGCCCGAGGTGCCGGGCAAGACCGCGGAGGTTCTGGCCGCGCTGCACCTGCCGCAATCGGCCGAGCCCGAGGAGGTGCTGACCGCGGCGAGCGGCTTCTGCCGCGATCTCGGCATCGACATGGCGCTGCGCGCGCATGGCGTGACGCAGAACGACCTGCGGCCCTGGGCCGAGGAGGCGCACGGCATCCGGCGGCTGATGGACAACAACCCGCGCGACATGAGCGTGGACGACATCGAGACGATCTACCGCGCGGCATTCTAGGTTTCGCCGCGCGCTGCGCGCCCGCCGATCCGCCGGGGGGCCTTGCCCCCCGGACCCCCCAGAGTATTTCTGGCCAAGATGAAACGGCATGCGGGGCAGAGATGAACACGCCGGCGCATATGGCCCTGGGGCTGGCAGTGCTGGGGCGGCGGGCGACGCGGGCCGAGTGGGCCGTGATCCTGGCGGGCGCGCTGCTGCCCGACGCCTTTCTCTTCGCGGAGCATTTCCTGCGGGGCCGCGGCGCGGGCGACCTGGTCGCGCTCGACGCGCTGGTGGACATTTTCAATTCGGCCCTCGTCTACGCCGCGGCGGTGGCTGCAGGTCTGCTGCTGCGCCAGCGCTGGCTGTGGCTCCTGGCAGCCGCGGCGCTGTTGCACATCGCGTTCGATCTGCCGCTGCATGCGGGCGACGCGCATGCGCATTTCTGGCCGGTCAGCGACTGGCGGCTGGTCAGCCCGGTGTCGTTCTGGGACGCCGACCATCACGGGCGGCTGTTCGGCGTGCTGGAGGGCGTGGCCTTTGCCGCCTGCCTCGTGGTGATCTGGCGGCGGTTGGAGACGCGGGCCGGGCAGGCTCTGACCGCGCTCTTCGCCGTGGTCTACCTGAACGCCTTCGTGCATTTCGTGGGCCACGCCTGGGCCGGCCAGCACTGGGCGCTCTGGTAGCCGGTCAGGCGCTTTCGCCCAAACCGGCGCGGCGCCCCTCGAACAGCCGGTCGCGCGAGCCGATCAGGTGGGCGCGCATCAGGTCGCGGGCGCGGTCGGCCCGCCCCTCGCGGATCGCCTCGGCGATCTCCTTGTGTTCCTCGTAGACATGCACCAGCCCGTCGGGCGTGATCTTCAGCGACATGCCGTGGAACTGCATTCCCACCGCGATATGGTCCTCCAGCGCCTCCATCGCCGTGGCGAAATAGCGGTTGTCCGAGGCCCGGGCGATGGCGAGGTGAAAGGCGAAATCGGCATCCTCGCGGTGGCGGCGGCGCTGGGTGGCGTCGCGCATCTCGGCCAGGGCGGCGTCGATCGGCGCCATCGAGACGGCATCGTGCCGACGGGCGGCGGCGGCGGCGGCCTCGGGTTCCAGCGTAATGCGGAACTCGTAGCAGCGGTCCAGATCGGCGATGCTCGCGACATGGCCGAAGCCGATCGGCTCGCGCAGTCCGACCTGCCGCACGAAGCTGCCGGCGCCGCGGCGCGAATAGACCAGCCCGTTGTCGCGTAGCCGGCGCAGCGCCTCGCGGATCACCGGGCGCGAGACCTGGAACTCGGCGGCAAGGTCATGCTCGGTCGGCAGGCGCTCGTCGGCGGCGTAGGCGCCGGACTTGATGGCGCGGTTGAGCTTCTCGAAGACCACGTCCGCCAGGCTCTTGCGTTGCGCCGCCGTGCTGCGGCCGGGCTTGTCCGTCATCGCTCAGACCTCGGCCCGCTGCGCTCCGGGGGCCAGCCGCAGCAATGCGTCCGGCTGGCCGAACCCGCCCGATTTCGTCACGAAGACCCAGCGGCCCGACCGCGCCGCCGGAAGGCCCGGCAGCGCCTCGCCGATCAGCGACAGGCGGAACACGCCGAGCGCGTCCAGCACGGCCTCGGCCGTGGCGCCGCCGGTGAGGAGCGCGCCATGGGCCGACCGGATCCAGGGCACCAAGCCGTGGGCGAAGGTGCACGCGACCGTGGCGGGGCGGGTCTCGTCGCCCTCGGTCGTCGCGACCACGGCGATGTCCGGCACGTCGTCTGGCGGCGGCGGCACCCGGCCGGCGGGGGCCGCGACGAACGCGGTCGTCGGCCGATCCGCGCGCAGGGCGTCGACCTGCGCCCGGGTGATCGGGTCGGTCGACCCGATGGCGAAACAGACCGGGGCCGGCAACTCGGCGGGCGGCGGGGCGCCCAGCCCCCAGCGCGCGGCCAGGGCCTGCGCCAGCCCGCGGGCGCCGACGAGCACCGCGTCCTCCGGCGCGGCGGCCAGCGCCTCGGACAACTGCGCGTCGGTCTCGGCATCCGGCACCGTGGCCCGCGCCGCGGCGTCGCCGAGAACGTCGCGCACCGGCAGCGGCGTCTCGACGCCGAAGCCGCGCAGGGCGCCGTCCGAGACCACCCGCCCGAATTCGGGAATCGCCGGCAAGACCGTCAGCGGCCCCTGGAACGCCGAGAGCTCGGCGGCGACATTCCCCTTGAGACGCGAATCGATCTTCTTGAGGACAGCCGCCCCCGGCGGCAGCATCGCCAGCGTGGCCGCGACCGCCTCGCGCGCGGCCCGCGCCGGCATTTCCCGCGAGCGCGTCGAGACGGCAACGACCGCCGGCCGGCGATCCAGCGCCACGCGCAGCGCCTCCGGCCGCGTGGCCACGACGACGCCCCCCGGACTCGCGGTGAACGGCGCCGCCGTGTCGAGCGCGCCGGTCAGGTCGTCGGCGATGATCGCCAGCCGCAGATCGGCCATGGCCACCTCTTCAAACAGTTGTCAAAGAGTGTCGCAGTTTCCATTTCAAGTCAACGGGTTCCATATGTAAACAAGTTTACATTATCCACCCGCAGACAGGGCGAGCGGCAACTCAGTCCATCACCGTGCCGCCATTCACGTCCAACAGCTCTCCGGTGACAAAATCCGCCCCCGGGCCGGCCAGGAACAGAACCGCCTCGGCGACCTGCTCCGCCGTCCCGAGCCGCCCCAGCGGCACCCGCTGCAGCACCTTCGCGCGATAGTCGTCGTCCCACTGCGCCGTCATGTCGCTTTCCACCGGGCCGGGACAGACGGCGTTCACGTGGATGCCGTGCGGCGCCATCTCCTGGGCAAGGTGCAGGGTCAGGTAATTCACCCCCGCCTTCGACGCGCCATAGGCCGGCGCGGCATTGCGGTGCGGCGTCTTGGAGGCGGCCGAGCTGACATTGACGATCCGGCCGGCGCCTTGCGCGATCATCCCCGGCAGGACGGCCCGGCAGAAATGCAGCGTGCCGGTGAGGTTTACGTCGATCACCCGCTGCCAGTCGTCCAGGGTCATGTCGAGCGTCGCGGACCGGGTGTTGATCCCGGCGTTGTTGACCAGGATATCGACGCCGCCGAACCGCGCCTCGGCCCGCGCGACTGCCGCCGCGGCCGTCGCCGGATCGGCGACGTCGCCGGCTAGCCAGAGCCCCCCGATCTCTTCGGCCAGCGGTTCAAGCAGATCCGCATTGGTTCCATGAACCAGAACTCGTGCACCCGCCTTCGCCAGCGCGACGGCCGCTGCGCGGCCGATGCCACGGCTTGCACCGGTTATGATGGCGGCTTTCCCCTGAAGCATGTCGCATCCTCTCGTCCCGATCGTGATGCGGATGCATAGGGGGGCATGACGAGGCGCGGCAAGCCCCGCCGGACGAACCTTCTAACCGCGTTCGGCCGCTACTCGGCGGGAACAGCAACTGGCGCAGCGACTTCTCGAATCTCTCCACGCCGCATCTCTCCACGGCGCAACCAGGCCCAGCTTGCACCGACCACGAGGACTGAAACGTAGCCGTCGATCGCGTAGTGATACCCGGTGAAAACCGACAGGAATAGGACCGCCCCTACGAAGACGAAAGCAACCGGGGTCAGCCACCGCACTCGCTCCGCGGTATAAAGTGCGACGACGCAGGCCACAGCGACATGCACGCTCGGGAAGGCCGAGATGCCGGTGCCGAGAATCTTTGGCCCGTCCACGTGCAATTCCCAGAGTCCTTCCTGGATCAAACGAAACAGCGGGTTGCCCAGCGCACCCCCGTCTATGGCGGCGTTCAACTCAGCGAAGCGGTCGGCTCCGAGCACCCGGTCGTAGTAGACCGGCCCGGCCGACATGCCGGCAAGGGCAAGGGCATTGCCCAGCAGGATCCACGCGACACCGTAAAGGACAAGGTAGCGGCGTACGCGCGCCTCATCCCGATCGAGCACGGCGAGCGCCAGCGGCACAAGGGCGGACAGCGCGCTCCAGACATGCAGGTAAATAGGCCCCGCCCAGCTCATCGGTATCGCCGCGGCCCACTCATGCGTGATCCTCCACGGGTCCACGCCGCCATGCAGCGCGGCGTCGAGATTGGCGAACAACCGGTCCGCAAAGAACGGCTGGATGTCGGTCAGAAGCGTCTTGATCAGCCCGAATGCCGACAGGAAAACGATCGTTCCGACGACGGCAAAGCCCAGCCGTATCGCCAGTTCACGCCACTCAGACCGGCCGCACGAGAAAAAGACATAGGCCAGCGCCAGCACGAAGACACCCATGATGCGCCAGTCCGAATTCCGCAGGATAGCCGCCGAAGCCTTCAGGGCGATCAGAACGGATTCCGCAGCATCGCCGCGGAACAGCTGAACCAATAGAATTCCAACGACAAGGTAGGCCGCTGAAAAGCAGAAAAAATTACGCATCCGTACCTCTTAATACCAGTTTACTGCCCGTTTTTTCCGTTTTGCTAAGCGGGGAACTGGGCGATTTTGAGGCGAGCGGCCGATCCCAAGAGGGCGTTGCGCACCATGCGAGCACGGGATGCGGCCGGCGTATATCCGGATACCCTTGCACCGGCGCTGCGCACGTCTATAACCCCGCCGACCTAACCCCGGGGGATCCATGCCGAAGAGAACCGACATCCACTCGATCATGATCATCGGCGCCGGGCCCATCATCATCGGGCAGGCCTGCGAGTTCGACTATTCCGGCGCCCAGGCCTGCAAGGCCCTGCGCGAGGAAGGCTACCGGGTCATCCTCGTCAACTCGAACCCGGCGACGATCATGACCGACCCGGGGCTGGCCGACGCCACCTATATCGAGCCGATCACCCCCGAGGTCGTCGCCAAGATCATCGAGAAGGAACGCCCCGACGCGCTGTTGCCGACGATGGGTGGGCAGACCGGCCTCAACACCTCGCTGAAGCTCGAGGAGATGGGCGTTCTGGCGAAATACGGCGTCGAGATGATCGGCGCCAAGCGCGAGGCCATCGAGATGGCCGAGGATCGCGGCCTGTTCCGCGAGGCGATGGACCGGATCGGGCTGGAGAATCCCAAGGCCACCATCGTCTCGGCGCCGAAGGCCGCGGGCGGCAAGTTCGACATCGCCGCCGGCCTGTCCCGCGCGATGGAGGCGCTGGAACATGTCGGCCTGCCCGCCATCATCCGGCCGGCCTACACGCTCGGCGGCACCGGCGGCGGCGTGGCCTATAACCGCGAGGACTATGAGCTCTACTGCCGGACGGGGATGGAGGCGTCGCCGGTCGGCCAGATCCTGGTGGACGAGTCGCTGCTCGGCTGGAAGGAGTTCGAGATGGAGGTGGTCCGCGACAAGGCGGACAACGCGATCATCGTCTGTTCCATCGAGAACGTGGACCCGATGGGCGTGCATACCGGCGACTCGATCACCGTGGCGCCGGCGCTGACGCTGACCGACAAGGAATACCAGATCATGCGCAACGGCTCGATCGCCGTGCTGCGCGAGATCGGGGTCGAGACCGGCGGGTCGAACGTGCAATGGGCGGTGAACCCCGAGGACGGCCGCATGGTGGTGATCGAGATGAACCCGCGGGTGTCGCGGTCGTCTGCGCTGGCGTCGAAGGCCACCGGCTTTCCCATCGCCAAGATCGCGGCGAAGCTCGCCGTGGGCTACACGCTGGACGAGCTGGACAACGACATCACCAAGGTGACGCCGGCGTCGTTCGAGCCGACCATCGACTATGTCGTCACCAAGATCCCCCGCTTCGCCTTCGAAAAGTTTCCCGGCGCCAAGGCCGAGCTGACAACTGCGATGAAGTCGGTCGGCGAGGCCATGGCCATCGGCCGCACGATTCACGAATCCCTGCAAAAGGCGCTGTCCTCGATGGAGACGGGGCTGTCGGGCTTCGACGAAATCGACATTCCGGGGATCGAGGGCGAAAGCGACCACGCCGCCGTGATCAAAGCCCTGTCGACCCAGACGCCGGACCGGCTGCGGCTGGTCGCGCAGGCAATGCGCCACGGGCTCGACGACGACACGATCCAGCACGTCACCAGCTTCGACCCCTGGTTCCTCTCCCGCATCCGCGAGATCGTGGAGACGGAAGAGCAGGTCCGCGCCGAGGGCCTGCCGCAGGACGCGACCGGCCTGCGCAAGCTGAAGATGATGGGCTTCACCGATGCCCGACTGGCCACGCTGACCGCCCGGACCGAGGCCAGCATCCGCGCCGACCGCATCGCCGCGGGTGTAACAGCCGTGTTCAAGCGCATCGACACCTGCGCCGCCGAGTTCGAGGCGCAGACGCCCTACATGTACTCCACCTACGAAACCCCGGTGATGGGCGAGGTGGAGGACGAGGCCCGGCCGTCCGACCGCAAGAAGGTGGTGATCCTCGGCGGCGGCCCGAACCGGATCGGCCAGGGGATCGAGTTCGACTATTGCTGCTGCCACGCCTGCTTCGCGCTGAGCGACAGCGGCTACGAGACCATCATGGTCAACTGCAACCCGGAGACCGTGTCGACGGACTATGACACATCCGACAGGCTGTATTTCGAACCGCTCACATTCGAACATGTCATGGAGATCCTGCGGGTGGAGCAGGAGGCGGGCACCCTGCATGGAGTCATCGTGCAATTCGGCGGGCAGACCCCGCTGAAACTGGCCAATGCCTTGCATGATTCCGGCATTCCGATCCTCGGCACCACGCCCGACGCCATCGACCTGGCGGAAGATCGCGAGCGGTTCCAGGCGCTCGTCAACAAGCTCGACTTGAAACAACCGAACAACGGCATCGCCCACTCCGAGGCCGAGGCGCTGGCGATGGCCGAGCGGATCGGCTACCCGCTGGTGATCCGCCCGTCCTATGTGCTGGGCGGCCGCGCGATGGAGATCGTCCGCGACCAGGCGCATCTGGAACGCTATATCGACCAGGCCGTGGTGGTCTCGGGGGACAGCCCCGTGCTGCTCGACAGCTACCTCTCCGGCGCGGTCGAGGTCGACGTGGACTGCCTGTCGGACGGCGAAGCAGTGCATATCGCGGGCATCATGCAGCATATCGAGGAGGCCGGGGTGCATTCCGGCGACAGCGCGTGCTGCCTGCCGCCCCACACCCTGCCTGCCGATATCATCGCCGAGATCGAGCGCCAGACCGCCGCGCTGGCCAAGGCGCTGAACGTCGTCGGGCTGATGAACGTCCAGTTCGCGGTCAAGGACGGCACGGTCTACCTGATCGAGGTGAACCCCCGTGCCAGCCGCACCGTGCCCTTCGTCGCCAAGGCCACCGACAGCGCCATCGCGTCGATCGCCGCGCGGCTGATGGCAGGCGAGCCGCTCTCGGCCTTCCCGACACGCGCCCCCTACCCGCCCGGCACCGGCCCGGACGACCCGCTGCCGCTGGCCGATCCGCTGACGCTCGCCGACCCGAACATGCCGTGGTACTCGGTCAAGGAGGCGGTGATGCCCTTCGCCCGCTTCCCCGGCGTCGACACGCTGCTCGGTCCCGAGATGCGCTCGACCGGCGAGGTCATGGGCTGGGACCGGACCTTCCCGCACGCCTTCCTCAAGGCGCAGATGGGCGCCGGCACCCACCTGCCCGAGGGCGGCACCGCCTTTCTGTCGATCAAGGAAGAGGACAAGACCCCGGAGCTGGTGGAGACGGCGCAGATCCTGTCGGACCTCGGCTTCCGGCTCCTCGCCACCCGCGGCACGGCGGCCTTCCTGAAGGCGCACGGGCTGGAGGCGGAGACGGTGCTGAAAGCCTACGAGGGCCGGCCGAACATCGTGGACGTGATGAAGGACGGCGGCGTGACGCTGGTGATGAACTCCACCGAGGGCGCGCAGGCGGTCGAGGATTCGCGCTCGATGCGCTCCGTGGCGCTGACCGACAAGATCCCGTACTTCACCACGCTCGCCGGAAGCCATGCGGCGGCGCTGGCCATGCGGGCCCGCGAAGACGGCGAGATCGGGGTGCGCGCGCTGCAGGGATGAAATGCCGGTGGGCGCGCCCCGGGCGTGGCAGCGACGCCGATCCGGTCGCCTGATGGCGTCCGGATTCCCCGACTTGCCAACGCTGCGCCCGCGCCCGATCATTCCTGCGCAATCAGGAGGATCCGCCATGCTCACCCGCCGCCTTCTCGCCGCCGGCCTGCTCTCGGCCCTTGCCACCGCCGCCCCGGCCCAGCAACAGCAGGGCAAGAAGGAAACCGGCCCCGGCACGAAACCGGTCCCGGTGATCGGAATCGACGGCCAGTACGCCGCCGCAGGCCGCAACCCGGACGGCTCGACCTATCACGGTACGGTCTGGATCGTGCAGCAGGGCACGGCAGTGGAGGTCGAATGGTCCGTCGGCGGCGACACCTATCGCGGCCAGGGCATCATCGAGGGCCGGGTCGTGGCCGTCGACTGGGGCAGCGACACGCCGGTGGTCTACGTGGTGATGCCGGATGGCGCGTTGCACGGCACCTGGGCCGACGGCACCGCGCTGGAAAAGCTGACCCCGCGCTGACCCCGCGCTCTTCGCGCCCGCCGGCGCTCATCGCGAGAAGGCCCCGCACGGGGCCGACGAGCGCGGGTCAGGCCCGCGTCGTGACCCGAGCGCCGACCTTGCGGAGCCAGTGATCGACCAGCGCGCGTTCGTGCGGGGTCAGGGGCCGGTGGCGCGCATAGATCGGCTTCGCCCGGTCGTCGAGGATCGGCGCGTCCCAGCCCGCCGTCGTCTCGAAGAAATGTGCGACACCGTCCTCGCCGTATTCGTGCAGATAGCCCTGCACCACCACGTCCACGTAGCTCAGGAGCACCGGATGCGCCCGGTCGGGCGCGCCGTGCTTGCCCTGCGGGATGGAATAGACCTGGATGTGCAAGGGCCGCGTCACCCCGTGCCGGGTCTGCCCGGTCACGCGGGTGCGGTCATAGGCGTGCTCGCGTTCGTCCAGCGCCGCCCAGTCGTCGTTCGGCACATGGGCGATCAGCCCGTCGATCTCGGATTGCGGGTCGGGCTCGGCCGTCAGGAACGCCACGGGGCGCAGCGCGGTATGCCGCCAGACGCGGCGCCAGCCCAGAAGCCGGGCCTTGTGCGCATCGGTGAAGTCATGCGTCGCCCGGTTCACGAGCGATCCGTAGCCGAAGAAGAACGGGTCTGACATGACCCCAACATCTGGCCGGGGGCGGCGCGGAAGACAACCCCTTGCTGCTCTGCGGCGCTTCGCATAGCCTCCGCGACATCGGTTCAGGGAGAATCCGGCGCAGGCGCCGGTGCCGAAGGAGCAACCGCCCCGGTAAACTCTCAGGCGACAGGGACCTGGCCGAGCGCGAACTCTGGAGAGACCCCGGGCACGGGGCGCCGAAGGGATAACGATCTCAGGCGAAAGGACAGAGGGGGCATCGGTGCGCGGGGCAGACCCCGCGCGTTTCGGTGCCGGGCATGCGTCCGGCCTTGGACGGAAGGGGCGGCATGAGCGACCTGCGGCGGACGAGCCTGAACGACCTGCATCGCGAGTTGGGGGCGAAGATGGTGCCCTTTGCCGGCTACGAGATGCCGGTGCAGTACCCGATGGGCGTGCTGAAGGAACACCTGCACTGCCGCGCGGCCGCCGGGCTGTTCGATGTCAGCCACATGGGCCAGATCCTGCTGCGCGCCAAGCCGGGGCAGGACGCGGCGCTGGCGCTGGAAACGCTGGTCCCCGCCGATATCGCCGGGCTGAAGGAGGGACGGCAGCGCTATGCGCTCTTCACCAACGACGCGGGCGGCATCCTCGACGACCTGATGGTGGCCAATCGCGGCGACCATCTGTTCCTGGTGGTCAACGCCGCCTGCAAGGCGGACGATCTGGCGCATCTGCGCGCGCATCTGGCCGAGAGCTGCGAGATCACGCCGGTCCGCGATCGCGCGCTGCTGGCGCTGCAGGGCCCCGAGGCGGAAGCCGCGCTGGCGGCGCTTGTTCCGGGCGTGGCGCAGATGCGGTTCATGGATGTCGCCGTCTTCGACACGGTCTTCGGCGAACTCTGGGTCTCGCGCTCCGGCTATACCGGCGAGGACGGCTTCGAGATCTCCGTGCCCGAGGCGCAGGCAGAGGTGCTGGCCTGCGCCCTGCTGGATATCGACGCGGTGGCGCCCATCGGCCTCGGCGCCCGCGACTCGCTCAGGCTGGAGGCCGGGCTGTGCCTTTACGGCGCCGACCTCGACACCACGACCAGCCCGGTGGAGGCCGCCCTCGAATGGGCCATCGGCAAGCCCCGCCGCCCCGGCGGTGCGCGCGCGGGCGGCTTTCCCGGCGCCGGGCGCATCCTGCGCGAATTGCAGGAGGGCGCCCCCCGCCGCCGCATCGGCCTGCGCCCCGAGGGCCGCGCCCCGATGCGCCCCGGCACCGACATCTTCGCCACCGCCGAGACCGACACTCCCATCGGCGCCGTCACCTCCGGCGCCTACGGCCCCTCCATCGAAGCGCCCATGTCCATGGCCTATGTCGAGACCGGCCACGCGGATGACGGCACCACGCTTTACGGCGAGGTCAGGGGCAAGCGCCTGCCGGCCACCGTCGTGCCGATGCCGTTCCGCACCGCGAGCTACAAGCGATGAACAACAGGAGAGAGACGTTCATGAAATACACCGAAGAGCACGAATGGCTCCGCCCCGAAGACGACCTGATCGTCGTCGGGATCACCGAGCATGCCAGCGAGCAGCTGGGCGACGTGGTGTTCGTGGAACTGCCCGACGCCGGCACGACAGTGTCCAAGGACGACGAGGTCGCGGTGATCGAGTCGGTCAAGGCCGCCTCCGACATCCTCGCGCCGCTCGACGGCGAGATCGTGGAGGTGAACGACGCCATCGTCGAGAACCCCGGGCTGGTGAACGAGGACCCGCTGGGCGACGGCTGGTTCTTCAAGATCCGGGCCGAGGACGCCACGGCCATCGACGAATACATGGACGAGTCCGAGTACAAGGACTTCATCGGCTAGCGCCACGGGCCGCGGCCCCTGGGGATGACGGCAGGCACCGCCGCCGGTCCCCTGCCCGCCCGAACCAGCAGCAGCAACAAGGTCCACACATGCCCTTCACCCCCACCGACTACAATCCGCACGACTTCGCCAACCGCCGCCATGTCGGCCCCTCGCCCGCCGAGATGGCGGAGATGCTGGAGGTGGTCGGCGCCGACAGCCTCGACGCGCTGATCGACGAGACGGTGCCGCAGTCGATCCGCCAGGCGGAGCCGCTGGAGCTGGGCGCGCCGCTGTCGGAGCGCGAACTCGTCTGGCACATGCGGCAATGCGCCAAGAAGAACCAGGTCTTCACCACGATGATCGGCCAGGGCTATCACGGCACGGTCACGCCGCCGGCGATCCAGCGCTACATCCTGGAAAACCCCGCCTGGTACACCGCCTACACGCCCTATCAGCCCGAGATCAGCCAGGGCCGGCTCGAAGCGCTGCTGAACTTCCAGACGATGATCTGCGACCTGACGGGGCTGGACATCGCCAACGCCTCGCTGCTGGACGAATCCACCGCCGCGGCCGAGGCGATGGCGATGGCGCAGCGGGTGTCGAAGTCGAAGGCCACCCGCTTCTTCGTGGACGAGAACTGCCACCCGCAGAACATCGCGGTGATCGAGACCCGCGCCGAACCCTTGGGGATCGAGGTGATCGTCGGCGACCCGGACGAGATGCCCGAGGCCGGGCTGTTCGGCGCGATCTTCCAGTACCCGGGCACCTACGGCCACCTGCGCGATTTCACCGCGCAGATGGAGACGCTGCACGCGCAGAAGGCGCTGGGCACCGTCATCGCCGACCCGATGGCGCTGACGCTCCTGAAGGAACCCGGTGCGATGGGGGCCGACATCGCCGTCGGCTCCACCCAGCGCTTCGGCGTGCCGATGGGCTATGGCGGCCCGCATGCCGCCTACATGGCCTGCCGCGACGCGCATAAGCGGGCGATGCCCGGCCGCATCGTCGGCGTCTCGGTCGACGACCGCGGCAACAAGGCCTACCGCCTGTCGCTGCAGACCCGCGAACAGCACATCCGGCGCGAGAAGGCGACGTCGAACGTCTGCACCGCGCAGGCGCTCCTGGCGGTCATGGCCTCGTTCTACGCGGTGTTCCACGGGCCCAAGGGGCTCAAGGCCATCGCCCAGCAGATCCACCGCAAGGCGCTGCGCGTGGCACGCGGGCTGGAGGCCGCCGGCTACACGGTCGAGCCGAAGGAGTTCTTCGACACGATCACCGTCGAGGTCGGCGCGCTGCAGGGCGTGATCCTGCAATCGGCCCGGCACCAGCGGATCAACCTGCGCAAGGTCGGCGACAGCAAGGTCGGCATCGCGCTGGACGAGACCACGCGCTTCGAGGACATCGACCGGCTTTGGGTCGCCTTCGGGCTGGAAATCGGCGCCCCGCGCTCCGAGGAATACCGCCTGCCCGAGCCGCTCCTGCGCCAGTCGGACTACCTGACCCACCCGATCTTCCACCTGAACCGGGCCGAGACCGAGATGATGCGCTACATGCGCCGGCTGGCCGACCGCGACCTGGCGCTCGACCGGGCGATGATTCCGCTGGGCTCCTGCACGATGAAGCTGAACGCGGCGGCCGAGATGACGCCGATCACCTGGTTCGAGTTCGCCAACATCCATCCCTTCGCCCCCGACGGGCAGGTGCAGGGCTACCGCGAGCTGATCGACGACCTCTCGGCCAAGCTGTGCGAGATCACCGGCTACGACGCCATGTCGATGCAGCCCAATTCCGGCGCACAGGGCGAATACGCCGGGCTTCTGACCATCGCCGCCTATCACCGGGCGAACGGCGACACCCACCGCAACATCTGCCTGATCCCGATGTCGGCGCACGGGACCAACCCTGCCTCGGCGAACATGGCCGGGATGAAGGTGGTCGTCGTGAAATCGGCCGAGAACGGCGACATCGACGTCGAGGACTTCCGCGCCAAGGCGGCAGAGGCGGGCGAGAACCTGGGCGCCTGCATGATCACCTATCCCTCGACCCACGGCGTGTTCGAGGAGACGGTGCGCGAGGTCTGCGACATTACCCACCAGTACGGCGGCCAGGTCTACCTGGACGGCGCCAACCTGAACGCGCTGGTGGGGCTGTCGAAACCGGGCGAGCTGGGCTCGGACGTGTCGCACCTGAACCTGCACAAGACCTTCTGCATCCCGCATGGCGGCGGCGGCCCCGGCATGGGCCCGATCGGCGTGAAGGCGCACCTCGCCCCGCACCTGCCCGGCCACCCGGCCACGGGCGGCACCGAGGGGCCGGTCTCGGCGACGCCCTTCGGCTCGGCCAACATCCTGCCGATCTCCTGGGCCTACATCCTGATGATGGGCGGCGAGGGGCTGACCCAGGCGACCAAGGTGGCGATCCTGAATGCCAACTACATCGCCAAGCGGCTGGAGGGGGCTTATGACGTGCTCTACAAGGGCCGGGGCGGGCGCGTGGCGCACGAGTGCATCCTCGACACGCGGCCCTTCGACAAGTCCGCCGGGATCACCGTGGACGACGTGGCCAAGCGGCTGATGGACAACGGCTTCCACGCCCCCACGATGAGCTGGCCGGTGGCCGGCACGCTGATGGTGGAGCCGACGGAAAGCGAGACCAAGGCCGAGCTTGACCGCTTCTGCGAGGCGATGCTGTCGATCCGCGACGAGATCGCGGCGGTCGAGGCGGGCGAGATCGACGCCGAGAACAACCCGCTGAAGCGCGCGCCGCACACGGTCGAGGACCTCGTGGGCGACTGGGACCGGCCCTACACGCGCGAGCAGGGCTGCTACCCGCCGGGCGCCTTCCGGATCGACAAGTACTGGCCACCGGTCAACCGGATCGACAACGTCTACGGCGACCGCAACCTGGTCTGCACCTGCCCGCCGCTGGAAAGCTACGCCGACGCGGCGGAATGACCCCGCGCTCGTCGGCCCCTGCGGCCCTCCTCGCGAAGAGGGCCCGCAGGGCCCGATGAGCGCACCTCACCCCAGCCTCTCGGCAGGTCGCGGCGCGCTCTTGTATTCCGCCGCCCCGCTCCCGATATATTCGCCATAGTGAATTTGAAGGGGAGCGCCGCCATGCCGGCCCATACGAAACTCACCTGCCTCGACTGCGGGTCGGCCAACCGGGTGCCGACCGAGCGGCTGGCCGACGGGCCGAAATGCGGCGTCTGCGGCGCGAAGCTCGCCGACGGCAAGGTCCGCGAGATCGACCTCGCCACGCTGGAGAAGGCCGCCAAGGCCGACGACCTGCCGCTGATCGTCGACCTCTGGGCCGACTGGTGCGGCCCGTGCCGCGCCATGGCGCCCGAGTTCGCCAAGGCGGCCCGGACCATGGCGCCGCATGTCCGCTTTGCCAAGCTCGACACGATGGCCAACCCCGACGCCACCGTGCGCTTCAACATCCGCGGCATCCCCGCCCTGATCCAGTTCCGCGAGGGCCGCGAGGCCGCCCGCCTGACCGGCGCCCGCCCGGCGGCGCAGATCGAACGCTTCGCCCGCGGCGAGCTGGTCGGCTGAGCGCTCAGCGCCGGGGCCGCATCACCAGCGGCTCCGGCTCGGTCTCGGGCTCGAACCCGCCCCAGCCCGCGACGGCGGCGTGCAGCCGCTTCAGGTCGTGCTCGCGCGCCAGCGCCTCCTCCGAGGCCGCCAGCGCATAGCGCGCCAGGTCCCGCGCGGCCGCCGACAGTTCCGGGTCGCGCGACCCCGCCATGCGCCGCAGCGTGCCCATCAGCCGCGCCGAGACCTCCACCATCCCGGCCCCGTCCCGCGCGATCATCGCGAAGGCCTCCTCGATCAGCTCCGTCTCCGGCAACCGCCGCACCCGCACGTCCGGGAAACTCGCCGGCTCCGCCGCCACGCTGTCCGGCGAGTTTTCCATCAGCATCCGCTCCAGCCGGCCGATCACCTCGATCGCCGTGCCCGGGTCGTTGATGCCGGGCGACAGCGCCCGCACCCCGATCTCGGCCATCACGAAGACCCCGAAGCGCGGGTCCTGGTCGAAGCTGCGCAGGGGCGAGAAGGTGAAGGCGTCGTGGATGCCGTCGGCGGTGTCCGTGCCCGCATGGTCGGTGTAGGCCAGCGGCTCCCCCTCGCCCACCCAGTCGCCGGGGATGGCGCATAGAAACACCCGGCACTCCCGCGCCTCCGCACGCGCCTGCAAGAGCCGCACGTCCACGTGCCGGACAAACCCCGAGCTGCGGGACCGCACCGGCACCGCGCCCTGCGGCAGGTCCGCCTCGCCGTCGTAGCAGGCCGCCCCCAGCCCCGGCCACTTGCGGTGGTTCTCCAGGTTGCCCCGCGCCCGGGACTCCAGCAGCCGCATGGTCTCGTCCATGCTGCCCAGCCCGGTCAGATGCGAGATCCAGCGCAGGATCGCGACGACGACCAGCACGATCACCAGGGCCGTAAAGCCGAAGACCACGACCGACGCCCGCTCGCCATAGAACCCGGCGCGGAACAGCACGAGCGCCAGCAGCGCGAAGATGAACGCGCCGAGGAACGTCGCCAGCACGGTCTGGGTCGTGGTGTCCTCCAACAGCAGCCGGTGGGCGCGCGGCGTCACCTGGCTCGCCGCCGCGCGGTGGGCCGAGACCATAACCGACAGCGAGAAGGTGACGACCGCCAGCATGCTGGAGGCGAGGATGTTCAGCACCGGCAGCACCGCGTCCCGCCCGAACCGGTCGGCCAGTTCCTCGGGAATCAGGCCGCTCACCGCCCAGGCGAGCAGCGCCGCAAGCACCGCGAGCAGCGCGATCAGGGTCGTCCGGACCCAGATTTCCCGCGACAGCTGCAACAGCCGCCAGAGCCGTTTCGACAACATCGGTCTACCCCGCGCATCGCCTGCCGCAACTTAGCGCCGAGAGCGCGCGCGAACACAAGACTCGCAGGGAAGACTGTCCGCAACGCGCCGAGAAAGGCTCAGCCGCGCCCGGAGCGAGGATGCCCCGCGCCGGCCGCGGCGCGCCACGGGCTCACGACACGACTGCGTGCCGGGGCCGCCACAGCGCCGCGAACAGGCAGATAGCGACGGCCGCATCGACCAGCCCCATCGCCAGGCGCAGCGCATCCGGCGCCCCGGGCGTTCCGATCCCGCCCAGCGCCAGGCCCGCCGCAACGATGACGCCCGGCAACACCGGCCAGGCCAGCCAGCGCCAGCCGCGCCAGAGCCCCGCGGCCGCGAGCGCTGCCAGCACCGCCGCGCCGAGACCCAGCATCCACCCGGCGCCGTCCGCGCCAAGGACCAGCGCGACCAGCTGCAGCACCGCCGCTGCCCCCAGCAGCGCACCTGCCACCTGTAAAAGACGCGGCCTCCGCATCGCCTATCCTCCGGTCTCGCAGGGCGTGCCGGCCGCGCCCCAGGTCAGCACATCGTCGATATGGGCCTGCAGCCCATAGGGCGCCGGCGCCCGCCCGCCGCCGGGGTCGAAGCCCCATTTCACGAAGCCGCCATGCCCGGCATCGTCCCTGAGATGCTCGGCCAGCGCGACCCAGTCGCGGCCGCCGGTGCGGTCGGGGTCGGCCATCTGCGCGCAAATCTCGGCCGAGCTCCGCCCGAACCACTGGAAGTCGACGGGCGCGAGCCGCCAGTCCAGCGCCACCTGCGGCGGCCTGTGCGGGCCGTCGGTCCGGCTTTGCCCCGCGTCCAGCGTCACGTGACAGGCGCTGCAGGGGAGGAACTCCGCCCCGATCCGGCTCTCGCCGCCGCTGATGAACATGCCGTGCGGCCGGGTCTCGCCATAGCTCGGCCCCGACCACATCGGGATGTTGTCCGCGCCCACATGGCAATTGGCGCAGCGCGGGTGCGAGACGACGTCATGGACCCGCTCCCAGGCCGCCAGCCCCTCCGCGCGGCTGACCGAGCCGTCTTCCGGCGGGTCGACCGTCACCTCCTGCGCGGCAGCCGAACCGGTAAAGAGGACGAGGACAAGGAACCGGATCATCGCGAAGCCTCTCACACGAACCGCACATGCCGCCGGAACGGCATCTCGCGCAGCCGCTGGCCGGTGGCGGCGAAGATCGCGTTGCCCAGCGCCGGGGCGGCCGGCGGCACCGGCGGCTCGCCGATCCCCCGGATGCGCGGCGCGGCCTCCAGCG
The DNA here is from genome assembly GCF_029168335.1 of Psychromarinibacter sediminicola. GTDB lineage: Bacteria > Pseudomonadota > Alphaproteobacteria > Rhodobacterales > Rhodobacteraceae > Psychromarinibacter > Psychromarinibacter sediminicola. The sequence goes on along the minus strand of NZ_JARGYC010000011.1, from coordinate 9,539 downwards.
TGCGCACGCTGATCCGCGGGCACTGGTGCATCCGCATCCCCTCGGCCGCGTGATAGTTCGACTGCTCCGCCATCCCGTCGCGATAGGTGATCTCGGAATTCATCGCGTGCCCGAGCCCCCAGACGACGGCGCCCTGGATGTGGTTTTCTATGTTCACCGGGTCGATCACCGTGCCGGAATCCGAGGCCACCCAGACCGCGTCGATCCGGATGCCGCCCTCGGTGGCCGTCACCTCGACGATCTCCGCCACCGGCACGCCGAAGCTCTCCACGAGCGCCACGCCCAGCCCCCTGTCCTCGCCCGGGTCGCGACCCCAGCCGGCCATCTCGGCCGCCGCCTCCAGCACGCCGCGCGCGACGGGGTCGGTCATCAGCCGCAGCCGCTCCTCGACCGGGTCGGCCCCGGCGGCGTGGCACAATTCGTCCATCAGCGTCTCGATGAAGAAGCCGCCGCAGGAGGCGCCGACCGAGCGCCAGGACGACACCGGCGCCAGCCCGGGCACGGCATAGGACCGCACCCGGAAATGCTCCGGCCCGTAAGGCGCATTCCAGACCCCGGCGGGCAGCTGCGTGTCCGGCCCGGCGCCGCCCAGCCCGATCCGGCCCATCTGCGACGCCGTCACCGGCGCGCCGGCCACGTCGATGTCGATGGCCGTGACATGGCCGTCCGCCACCGCCCCGCGCCCGCGCGCCATGGCGATGTGGCGCGGGAAGTCCGTGGCGAAGTCCTGCTCGCGCGAATAGGTCAGCTTCACCGGCGTCCCGCGCCGCGCGTTGGCGATCTCGGCGGCCAGCGTGACATGCTCGAATTCCAGCCGGTGGCCGAAACTGCCGCCGGCAAACTGGTTGTGAAGCACGACCTGCTCGGCATCGTGCCCGGTCACCCCGGCGACGCGCTGCTGCAGGAAGCGCGGGAGCTGGTGCGCCGTCCAGACCTCGACCCGCGGTTCAGTCACCAGGACCACGGCGTTCAGCGGCTCCAGCGGCTGGTGCGCCACGTAGGGCGCGCGGTACTCCGCCGCGACATCGGCGCCGGCCGACAGCGCCGCCGCCGCGTCGCCGTCCGCACGCCATTCCGCGTCCATCCGCGCGTCGGTGAACGACGCGCCCACCGCCTCCCAGTGCTCCGCCTGCTCGGCCGGATAGGCTGCCGGCCCCCACGCGATCTCCACCGCGTCCAGCGCCCGGAACGCGCGCCAGGTGTTGTCGGCCAGCACCGCCACGCCGCCCGTCACCGCGATCACGTCCTGCACGCCGCGCATCCCCGCCGCGGCGCTGGCGTCGTATGACAGCACCTCGCCGCGCCGCGGGCTGGTGCGCACGGCGGCATGGAGCATGCCCTCCGGCGCCAGGTCGATGCCGTAGACCTGCCGCCCCGTCACCTTGTCGGCCATGTCGATCCGCGCCATCGGCCGGCCGATCAGCCGCCACTCCGACGACGGGCGCAGGACGACATCGCGCACCGGCGCCACCTCCGCCGCCACCGCGGCGAGGTCGGTATAGGGCAAGGCCCGCCCGTCCGGCAGGATCACGCGCCCCGCCTCGGTGGTCATCTCCGCCGCGCTCACGCCGGTCAGCTCTTCCGCGGCACGTTTCAGCGTCTCCCGCGCGACGGCGCCCGCCTCGCGCAGCTTGTCGAAACTGTCGGGCGCCGAGGTCGACCCGCCGGTCCCCTGGACCCCGAAAAGCTTCATCGCCCCGCCCGCGACCGCTTCCGCCATCGCCGCCGAGATCGGGGTCAGCGCCGCCATCGCCGCGCCGGCCTCCGCCGCCATCGCGCGGTTGTAATAGGCCGGGTCGGGCGGACCGAACGCGGTGTCGAACTGCCCGAATTCGAGGTCCATCTCCTCGGCGATCAGCGCGGCCTGCATGTGGACCGCGCCCTGACCCAGATCGGCATGCGGCGTGATCAGCGTGATGCCCGCGCCCGTGACCTTCACCCACGGGTTGAAGCTCGCCTCGCCGGCGCCCAGCCCCTCGGCCAGCGGGTTGTCATGCGGGTGGCGCACGGCCCAGGCGCCGAAGGCCACGCCGCCCGCAATCGCCGTGGCCCCGATCAACAGGGTCCGGCGGGTGATCGTTGCGGCGCGTGTCATGGCTCAGCCCTCGCGCAGCGCGGCCGCGGCCGCGTGGATCGCCGCCCGGATCCGCGGATAGGTTCCGCAGCGGCACAGGTTGCCGCTCATCACCCGGTCGATCTCTTCGTCCGAGGGCGCAGGGCTCGTCTCCAGAAGCCACGCCGCCTGCAGGATCTGCCCCGCCTGGCAATAGCCGCACTGCGCGACCTGCTCGTCGATCCAGGCCCGCTGCACCGCGTGCAGCGCGTCGCCGCCGCCCAGCCCTTCGATGGTCAGCACCTCGGCCCCCTCGGCCGCCGCCGCCGGCACCTGGCAGGCCCGCATCGCCATCCCGTCCAGATGCACCGTGCAGGCGCCGCACTGCGCGATGCCGCAGCCGTATTTCACGCCCGTCACGCCCAGCTCGTCGCGCAGCACCCACAAAAGCGGCATGTCCGGCTCGACATCCAGCTCGTGCTCGGTTCCGTTCACGGTCAGTCGCATGGGTCGTCCGCTCCGGCTCCATCGTGCCCCGGCAGCGTAGCAGCCCGCGCCCGCGACACCATGACAAATCCGGCCGCGCGCCAGACCTCGAACCATGACCTTGACCCGTATCAACGCAGGCCGTTCCATGACGGTGTTAATCTTCGCCGCGAACCGGCACGGGAAGGAACCGCCATGAGCACCGACACCAAAGACGTCATCTTCTTCGAAAACCTGCGGCGGGGCGACGTCGCGCTCGTCGGCGGCAAGAACTCCTCGCTGGGCGAGATGGTGCAAACCCTCGGCGAGCTTGGCGTGGCGGTGCCCCCGGGCTTCGCCACCACGTCGGACGCCTATCGCGGCTTCATCGCGCATAACGACCTGACCGACCTCGTGCGCGAGACAACCCAGGCGCTGGCCGACGGCAAGATCACCCTGCACGAGACGGGCGAGACCATCCGCAAGGCGATCCGCGCCGGCGAATGGCCCGACCACCTGCGCGAGGCCATCGCCGCCGCCTACCGCGAGCTGTCGAGCCGCGCCGGGCAACAGAACATGTCGGTCGCCGTCCGCTCCTCGGCCACCGCCGAGGACCTGCCCGACGCCTCCTTCGCCGGCCAGCAGGAGACCTACCTGAACGTCACCGGCGAGGCGCAGCTTCTGGAAGCCTGCCGCAAGTGCTATGCCTCGCTGTTCACCGACCGCGCGATCTCCTACCGCGACGCCAAGGGCTTCGACCACATGGACGTGGCGCTGTCGATCGGCGTGCAGCAGATGGTCCGCGCCGACACCGGCGGCTCGGGCGTGATGTTCTCCATCGACACCGAGAGCGGCTTCGACAAGGTCGTGCTGATCAACGCCGCCTGGGGCCTGGGCGAGAACGTCGTGCAGGGCGCCGTGACGCCCGACGAGTATCAGGTCTACAAGCCGTTCCTCGGCAAGAAAGGCCTCAAGCCGATCCTCGAACGCAAGCTCGGCGCCAAGGAAAAGAAGATGATCTATTCCGGCGACCCGGCCAACCCCGTCCGCAACGTGCCCACCTCCAAGGCCGAGCGCGCGGCCTACGTGCTGAACGACGACGAGATCGTCGAACTCGCCCGCCAGGCCGCCGAGATAGAACGCCATTACGGCCAGCCGATGGACATGGAATGGGCCCGCGACGGCGACAGCGGCAAGCTCTACATCGTCCAGGCCCGCCCCGAGACGGTGCAGAGCCGCGTCGACGCCGGCGCGCTGAAATCCTACACCATCCGGGAACATGGCGAGCTGCTGATCAGCGGCATCGCCGTGGGCGAGGCGGTGGCCGCCGGCCATGTCAGCCTGATCGAGGACGTCAAGGACATCGACGATTTCGTCGACGACACGATCCTGGTGACCAGCCAGACCGACCCCGACTGGGTGCCGATCATGAAGCGCGCCCGCGCCATCGTCACCGACCACGGCGGCCGCACCAGCCACGCCGCCATCGTCAGCCGCGAGCTGGGCGTGCCCGCCATCGTCGGCTGCGGCGACGCCACCCATGTCCTGCACCACGAACAGGAGGTGACGGTCTCCTGCGCCGAGGGCGACGAGGGCCGCGTCTATGCCGGCACCTCGGATTACGAGGTCGAGGATCTCGACCTCTCCCAGCTGCCCGAGACCAAGACCCACGTCATGCTGAACCTCGCCAACCCGGCCACCGCCGCCCGCTGGTGGCGCCTGCCGACCGACGGCGTGGGGCTGGCGCGGATGGAATTCGTCATTAACAACGCGATCAAGGTCCACCCGCTGGCGCTTTTGCATTTCGACGAGCTGAAGGACGAGGCCGCGAAGGAGGAAATCGCCGAGCTGACCAAGGGCTACGACGACAAGGCCGACTATTTCATCGACCACCTCGCCATGGGCCTCGCCCGGATCGCCTCGTTCTGCCACCCGAAGCCGGTGATCGTGCGCATGTCCGACTTCAAGACGAACGAATACGCCGACCTCCTCGGCGGCCGCCAGTTCGAGCCGCACGAGGAGAACCCGATGATCGGCTGGCGCGGCGCCTCGCGCTACTACGACCCGGGCTACAAGGACGGCTTCGCGCTGGAATGCCAGGCGATCCGCCGGGTCCGCGAGGCGATGGGCTTCGACAACGTGATCGTCATGATCCCGTTCTGCCGCACGCCCGAGGAAGCCGACCAGGTGCTCGCCGTGATGAAGGAGAACGGGCTGGAGCGCGGCAAGAACGGCATGCAGGTCTACGTCATGTGCGAGATCCCCTCGAACGTGATCCTCGCCGACCAGTTCGCCGAGCGCTTCGACGGCTTCTCCATCGGCTCCAACGACCTGACCCAGCTGACCCTCGGCATCGACCGCGACAGCGACCGGCTCGCCGGGCTCTTCGACGAACGCTCGCCGGCGGTGGTCTGGATGATCCGCTCGGTGATCGAGCGGGCGCATGCCAAGGGCTGCAAGGTCGGGCTCTGCGGCCAGGCGCCATCGAACTACCCAGACTTCGCCAAGGTGCTGGTGGAGGCCGGAATCGATTCGATGTCCGTCACGCCCGACAGCTTCTTCGAGGTGAAACGCAACGTCGCCGAAGCCGAAAGCTGACACCGCCGCCCGTCGCGCCCCGAACGAGAAGCGCCCGAAAGGGCGCGGCGAGCGGCCGCTTGACAGCGTGCGTAAAACCCATCACATAGCGCGCCAGTGGGGCCGTAGCTCAGTTGGGAGAGCGCGTCGTTCGCAATGACGAGGTCAGGGGTTCGATTCCCCTCGGCTCCACCAAATTCTCCCTGTACAGCTCGGAATGCCTCGCCCGCCAGCAACCACCGCCCGGGACGGCCCGGCCGCGGAAAACTTCGCTGCGGGTGCAAAGGCGCGGTTGATCCCCGGCGCGCTTTGATTTCTGCTGAGCCGACACCTGCCCCGCGCCGCGCCCGGATCGCAGGGCTTCGCCACGCCGCCAGGGAGAGCGACATGACCGACGACAGCTGGTGGCGGGGCTCCGTCACCTACCAGATCTACCCGCGCTCCTTCATGGACGCCGACGGCGACGGCGTGGGCGACCTCAAGGGCATCACCGACCGGCTCGGCCACGTCGCCGACCTCGGCGTCGACGCGATCTGGCTCTCGCCGGTCTTCCCCTCGCCGATGAAGGATATGGGCTACGACGTGTCCGACTACCGCGGCGTGGATCCGGTCTTCGGCCACCTGTCGGACTTCGACGCAATGGTCAGAAGGGCGCACGACCTCGGGCTCAAGGTCATCATCGACCAGGTGCTGTCGCACTGCTCCGACCAGCACCCCTATTTCGAGGAATCGCGCCAGTCGCGCGACAACCCCCGGGCCGACTGGTTCGTCTGGGCCGACCCCAGGCCCGACGGCGCGCCGCCCAACAACTGGCAGGCGATCTTCGGCGGCATCGCCTGGGAATGGGACTCGGGCCGGCGACAGTACTATTTCCACAACTTCCTCAAGGAACAGCCGGACTTCAACTTCCACAACCCCGAGGTTCAGCAGTACCACCTCGACAACATGCGCTTCTGGCTGGAGCGCGGCGTCGACGGCTTCCGCCTGGACACGGTCAACTACTACTTCCACGACGCGCGCCTGCCCGACGACGCCGCCGACCCGCGCCGCCCCGAAGAGCCCGCGCGCCGGCCCTACGACATGCAGTACCACCTGCATTCCAAGAACCAGCCCGAGAACCTGGCCTTCCTGGAACGGATGCGCGCGCTCTGCGACGAATACGATGCCCGCACGATGGTGGGCGAGGTCGGCGACAGCCACCACGCCATCGAGATCATGGGCCAGTACACCTCCGGCAAACGCCTGCACATGGCCTATTCCTTCGAGATGCTGGGCCCCAACTTCTCGCCGTCCTTCTTCCGCCGGCGGATCGGCGAGTTCTTCGAACACGCGCCCAAGGGCTGGCCCTGCTGGGCCTTTTCCAACCACGACGTGCCGCGCCACGCGACCCGCTGGAAAAAGCACGGCGCCGACCAGGACGCGCTGGCGAAGCTCGCCGCCGCGATGCTTCTGTCCTTCGAGGGCTCCGTCTGCCTCTATCAGGGCGAGGAACTGGGCCAGACCGAGACCGAGCTGGACTACCACGAACTGACCGACCCCGAGGGGCTGACCTTCTGGCCCGAGCTCAAGGGCCGCGACGGCTGCCGCACCCCGATGGTCTGGGAGGCCGCCGCCCCCAATGCCGGGTTCTCGCAGGCCAACAAGACCTGGCTTCCGGTGAAACCGCCCCAGGCCGCGCGCGCCGTCGACGGGCAGACCGGCGACGACAGCGTCCTGGCCTTCTACAAGACGATGCTGGCCCTGCGCCGGGCCGAGCCATCGCTGCGCGAGGGCCGGCAGGTCTTTCTTCACAGCGCCGACCCGGTGCTCGCCTATACCCGCGGCGACGACATCGCCTGCGTCTTCAACCTGTCCGCCGACGACGTCACGCACGAGCTCGGCACCTCCGGCGAGGTCCTTCTGGCACAAGCGGCCAGCCTCTCCGGCCCCACGGTCACGCTCGGCCCGAACGGCCTGATCCTCCTGCGCCTCTCACGAGAGTGAACCGCGCGGCGGCCCCGCACGACCCACGGGCGTAACCGGCACATCGCGTGCCGGTCCGCTCCCGGAGGTTCCGCCATGCCCCGCCGCGCCCTGCTCGCCCTCGCCCTCGTCGCCCTGGCGCCGCCCGCCCAGGCGGCCCAGACCACCCCCGGGGTCTCGCCGCACCAGACCGCGCCGATCCGCCCCGGCCCGGCCATCGAACTCACCGCCGCATCGCAGACCTGCCCCGCGGGGTTCGACGTCGCCACCGCGACCGCCTTCACCTACCAGTGCCGCATGTTCGCCCCGGGCAACACCGCGCCCGGCCACGCCTTCGTCGCCGGCCAGAAGCCCTGCGACAATCGCCGCTACTGGACCGACGGCCCGAACGTCACCATCACGCCGTCCCGCGGCGGCGGCGTCGTCGTATGGACCTGCCGCCACCTCTGAGCCGCGCCGACAGCGCCGACAGCGCCTACAACGACGGCGGCACCTGCAGCAGCGGCATCACCTCGGCCATCTCCGGCCCCCGCGCCCGCCCGGTGATCGCCAGCCTCAGCGGCATGAACAGCTGCTTGCCCTTGCGCCCGGTCTTCTCCTTCACCGCCGCGGTCCACTCCGACCACGTCTCCGGCCCGTAGGGATGCGGCGGCAAGAGCGCAAAGGCCTCCTCCACGAAGGCCCGGTCCTCGGCGTCCAGCACCGCCCCCTTGCCGCCGTCGCGGAACACCTCCCACCAGCCGGCCATGTCCGACTTCACGGTCAGGTTCTCGCGCACCACGTCCCAGAACCGCTCGGCGATCGCCTCGGGCACGCCCAGCGCCCGCACGTCCTCCTGCACCGCCTCGAACGGCAGCGACGCCAGATACCGCGCCGTCATCGGGAACAGGTCGTCCACGTCGAACTTCGTCGGCGCCGCCCCGAACCGCGCGATGTCGAACCCCTCGACCAGCTCCTCGACCGAGCCGCGCAGCTCCACCGGATCCGCCGACCCCAGCCGCGCCATCAGCGAGAGCAAAGCCATCGGCTCCACCCCCCGCTCCCGCAAATCCCGCAAAGCCAACGTTCCCAGCCGCTTCGACAGCGCCTCCCCCGCCGGCCCCGTCAGCAACGAATGATGCGCGAACCGCGGCACCGCGCCGCCCAGCGCCTCGATGATCTGGATCTGCGTGGCGGTGTTCGTCACGTGGTCCGACCCGCGCACCACGTCGGTGATCCCCATCTCGGTATCGTCCACCACCGAGGCCAGCGTATAGAGAACCTGCCCGTCGCCCCGGATCAGCACCGGGTCCGACACGCTCGCCGCGTCGATCGAGACCGGCCCGAGGATCCCGTCCTCCCACTCGATCCGCTCATGGTTCAACAGGAACCGCCAGTGCCCCGACCGCTCCTCGCGCAGCTTCGCCTTCTCGTCCTCCGACAGGTTCAGCGCCGAGCGATCATAGACCGGCGGCCGCCCCATGTTCAGCTGCTTCTTGCGCTTCAGGTCCAGCTCCCCCGGCGTCTCGAACGCCTCGTAAAACCGCCCCTTCTCGCGCAATTCATCCGCCGCGGCGGCATAGCGGTCGAGCCGCTCCGACTGCCGCTCCACCCGGTCCCATGTCAGCCCCAGCCATTCGAGATCCTCCTTGATCCCGTCGACATATTCCTCCTTCGAGCGCTCCGGGTCGGTATCGTCCAGCCGCAGGATGAAGGTGCCGCCGGCCTTCCGCGCGATCAGGAAATTGAACAGCGCGGTCCGCAGGTTGCCGACATGCAGGTAACCGGTGGGCGACGGGGCGAAACGGGTGGTGGTCATGGGCGCTCTCCTTGCGCCGTCGATCTGTCACAGGGCGGGGGCGTTGTCGAGTGGAGGGAGGCCCTGCCCGCACCGCCCCAGCCTTGCCGTCACTCCGGGCTCGACCCGGGGTCTCCCTGCCAAGAGCGGAACGCACGCCAAGGCCCGACTGGCCGCCCCTTAGAGTTGCAATAATGCGAAGCTCAACTTCTCAGTCACCAACCGTAACGCACCTCGCCTTCGCACGAAAAACAAAGTTCGTGTGATTGTTGACATGTCGTACAAATGAATTGCAGCCTAGTCTATGAAAAATGTGACCATGCCGAAAGCTAGGATAATGAAGAAATTTAGTCAGCTTTTCCTGAAATGCCACGACGCATCCGTTTTTCAAGAGAAGAACAACTTTGAAATCTTGAGCAAAGTATACTTTGACGACAACCACAGCAAGCAGGTTCTGGAGCAAGATCAGTATTTCATAATAGGAGAAAAGGGAACCGGAAAAACTATGATTGCGCAATACCTATCAAATATTAGAACTGACAAGAATTGCACAACGATTGATTTCTCGACAATTGACTTTGAGACCTTTCGAAAACTCAGCGAAGATGGCTACCTAGAGCGTTTTCCGATCAATCTGCATCGTATCCGCAGGCGGCGAAGTAGTTTTCGCATTCCTGGTGCGTGAAGCAGTCGATGAGTTCGCCG
>NZ_JARGYC010000119.1 GCF_029168335.1 Psychromarinibacter sediminicola | reverse complement strand
GCGGAACGCCGTGCAGCGCCGCCTCTCGGCGATTGCTCTGCAATCGCCTGTCGGCAGGGCATTTCGTTTCGAAATGCCCGAGAGACCCGCCCCCCGGGGCGGCGCTTCTGGCGAGGACAGTACCAAGTGTCAGACCTACATGCTTATGTCTCCGGCATCGCAAAGTTCGACCGCGCCCCGGCGGGTCGGCGCTGCACGGCGTTCCGCTCGACCGGGGCCGCTATCTGACAATAGCCGAAGAAGTCGTGCCGTGTACTGTGGCGCAGGACGACCGGAGCGAGGCGGGGCCTCCGACCCCGCTTTATGCGGCCTGGGCGCGGTATCTCTACCGCCGCCGGCATGGTCCGCGGGTGAAGATGCTGAGGGAGGGCGTTTTCGCATGACGCAATACACGGGCGGATGCCAATGCGGCGCGGTGCGCTACCGGGTGGAGCTGGACCGTCTGGAGCCTGCCATCGCCTGCAACTGCTCGCGCTGCCAGAAGCTGGGCTCGCTTCTGGCCTTCGCCCCGCGCGAGACGTTCTCGCTGGAGCGCGGCGAGGACGACCTGACCGAGTACACGTTCAACACCGGCACGATCCGGCACATGTTCTGTGCGATCTGCGGGATCGAGAGCTTCGCCTACGGCAGGATGCCCGACGGCACGCCGATGGCGGCGATCAACCTCAACTGCCTCGACGGGGTGGACCCCCGCGCGCTGCAGACGACGCTATACGACGGCCGCTCGGCATGAGGGGCCGGGGCCGCTCGGCATGAGGGGCCGGGGCCGCTCGGCCCGGGCGGCCGCACAACCGCCGCGTCAAGCGGCCCATGACAGGGAGGAAGACCCATGTGCCATGCCTGCGTGATCGACAAGGTGAAGACCGGGATGCTCAGCCGCCGCGATCTGTTCCGGGGCGGCGCCGCCGCCGGGGTGGCGGCGGTGGCCGCGGGGGCGATGTCCGCCCGCCCGGCGCTGGCGCAGTCGTCGGGCAAGGTGGTGGACCTGACCCACGCCTATGACGGCGACTTTCCCACCTTCGACGGCAATCCCGGCATCCTCTACAGCTCGCAATACGACCACGATCCCGACGGCTACAAGATCTGGGAGCTGACGATCTACGAGCATACCGGCACCCATATCGACGCGCCGCTGCACTTCGCCCCCGACGGCGCCTCGGTGGCCGAGCTGGAGCCGGAAAACCTGATGTGCCCGCTCTGCGTCGTCGACATTACCGGCAAGGCCGCCGACGACGCCAACGCCATGGTCGAGGCCGAGGATATCGAGGCCTGGGTGTCGGCCAACGGCGCGATCCCCGAGGGCGCCTGCGTCGCGATGCACTCGGGCTGGGGCGCGAAGGTGGGCGAGGCATCCTTCCGCAACACGCCCGACGGCGCCCTGGCCTTTCCGGGCTTCGCCAAGTCGGCCACCGACATGCTGCTCGACATGGGCGCGGCCTGCATCGGGGTGGACACATTGTCGCTCGACCCCGGCAACTCGGCGGATTTCGCGGTGCATTACTCCTGGCTGCCCGCCGGCCGCTACGGGATCGAGAACCTCGCCAACCTCGACCAACTGCCGGCGACCGGCGCCACGGTGTTCGTGGGGGCGCCCAAGCACAAACAGGGCACCGGCGGGCCGGCCCGCGTTCTGGCGGTGACGTGATGGCGACGGTCCCGCTTCTGTCCGACGACGATCTCGACCCGCGCGCGAAGGCGGTGTTCGACGACATCCGCGCCACCCGCGGCACCGATTTCGTCAACAACTTCTGGCGCGCGCTGGCGCATCAGCCCGAGGTGCTGGAGGCGACGTGGGGCCGGCTGAAACAGGTCATGGGGCCCGGCGCGCTGGACCCCCTGACCAAGGAGATGATCTATGTCGCCGTGTCGGTGGCCAATGGCTGTTCCTACTGCATCCACTCGCACACCGCCTCGGCCAGGGCCAAGGGGATGACGGCGCAGATGCAGGGCGAGCTGCTGGCGGTCATCGGCATGGCGCATGAGACCAACGGCCTGGTCACGGCGCTGCAGGTGCCGGTGGACGAGGAGTTCCAGGCTTAGGGGGGCTTCGGGGGGCGGGGCCGCCTGTCGCGCGGCCCCGCCTCGCGTGTCACTCGGCGTCCGGCAGCGGCGGCAGGTCGCGCAGGTAGAGCACGATGGCGTCCAGATCCTCCGGCGTCATCCGCGCGAGATAGCCGTAGGGCATCGGCGGTTTCATCCGGGTGCCGTCGGGGCGCACGCCCTCGGTGATCATCGCTTCCAGCTCGGCGTCGGAATAGCCCGCGATCCCGTCCTCGTGCGGCGTGATGTTGGCGGCGACCGAGGTGCCCCAGGGGCCGTGGAACTCGAACCCGCCGCGGCCAAGGTCGGTCTCGACCATCGGGCCCTGCGGCCCCATCGGGGTGTGGCATTCCATGCAATGGGCGATGGGCCCGGCCATGTATTCGCCGTACTCGACCGTCACGCCGCGCTCGGGCGCCGTCACGCTCTCGACCGGCGGGCCGTAGGCCGGGGGCAGGGGGATGTTGTAGGTGGACTTGCCGGGGTCGTTCTCGACCTCGGGCAGGGTCCGCAGGAACATCACCACCGACATCAGGTCATCGTCGCCGAGGTTCCGGTAGAAGGTGAAGGGCATCGGCGGGCCGATCACCGAGCCGTCGGGGCGGATGCCTTCGCGGATCGCGCGGGCCAGTTCGGCGTCGCTCCAGCTGCCGGCGGGGCCGTAGGGCGTGATGTTCGGCGCGATGGCGGTGAACATGTCGTTCTTCTCGACCAGCCGGCCGGCCAGTTCCATATCCTGCATCGGGCCGTCGGGGCCCATCGGCGTGTGGCAATTGCCGCAGCCCATGGGGCCGCGCACGAGGTATTCGCCGCGCTCGACGCTGGGCTCGGCCATAGCCGCCCCGGCACCCAGCACGAAGGCCGCGGTGAGTATGTGTTTTGTCATGATAAGTGTCGTCTCCCTGTGCGTCAGGCGCGCGCCCGGTCCGCAGCCGGATGAGTCGCGCGCTTTCCGTAACGCGAGCGTGAGGGTAATCCGGACCCTGCGTCAATTTCAATCTTCGCAGGCTGCCTCTTTGCTGTGCAGCGACAGCGCTTTGCGCGGCGCCGGGGCGCGATGGACTCGACTGTCGCGCCTCTCCCGCCCTAACGTTCGGGCGAACCGAATTGCCCGCCAGAGGAGCCGCCATGCCCGCCCAGATCCCCCGCGCCGCCTATGCCGACATGTACGGCCCCACCACCGGGGACCGGGTGCGGCTGGCCGATACCGAGCTGTTCGTCGAGGTGGAGCGCGACCTGACGCATTACGGCGACGAGGTGAAGTTCGGCGGCGGCAAGGTGATCCGCGACGGCATGGGCCAGTCCCAGGTCACGCGGGCGGACGGCGCCGTGGACACGGTGATCACCAACGCGCTGATCGTCGACGTCACCGGCATCTACAAGGCCGATGTCGGGCTGCGCGACGGGCGCATCGCCGCCATCGGCAAGGCGGGCAATCCCGACACCCAGTCGGGCGTCGACATCGTCATCGGGCCGGGAACCGAGGCGATCGCGGGCGAGGGCAAGATCCTGACGGCCGGCGGCTTCGACGCGCATATTCATTTCATCTGTCCCCAGCAGATCGACGACGCGCTGCATTCCGGGCTGACCACGATGCTGGGCGGCGGCACCGGGCCGGCGACCGGCACCATGGCGACGACCTGCACGCCGGGGCCCTGGCATATCGGGCGGATGCTGCAGAGCTTCGACGCCTTTCCGATGAACCTGGCGCTGGCGGGCAAGGGCAATGCCAGCCAGCCGGCCGCGCTGGTGGAGATGGTCGAGGGCGGCGCCTGCGCGCTGAAGCTGCACGAGGACTGGGGGACCACGCCGGGGGCCATCGACTGCTGCCTGTCGGTGGCCGACGACATGGATGTGCAGGTGATGATCCACACCGACACGCTGAACGAAAGCGGGTTCGTGGAGAACACCGTGGCGGCGATGAAGGGCCGGACGATCCACGCGTTTCACACCGAAGGGGCGGGCGGCGGGCATGCGCCCGACATCATCAAGGTGGTCGAGCAGCAGAACGTGCTGCCCTCCTCGACCAACCCGACGCGGCCGTTCACGGTGAACACGCTGGAAGAGCATCTCGACATGCTGATGGTGTGCCATCACCTCGACAAGGCGATCCCCGAGGACGTGGCCTTTGCGGAGTCGCGCATCCGGCGCGAGACCATCGCCGCCGAGGACATCCTGCACGACATGGGGGCGTTTTCGATCATCGCGTCGGACAGCCAGGCGATGGGCCGGGTGGGCGAGGTGATCATCCGCACCTGGCAGACCGCCGACAAGATGAAGAAACAGCGCGGCCGGCTGCCCGACGAGACCGGCGACAACGACAACGTCCGGGTGAAGCGCTATGTCGCGAAATACACGATCAACCCGGCCATCGCGCACGGCATGTCGGCGCATATCGGCACGGTGGAGCCCGGCAAGCGGGCCGACCTGGTGCTGTGGGATCCGGCCTTCTTCGGGGTGAAGCCCGCGACGGTGCTGATCGGCGGCACCATCGCGGTGGCGCAGATGGGCGACCCCAACGCCTCGATCCCGACGCCGCAGCCGGTCTATACAAGACCGATGTTCGGCGCCTTCGGGCGGTCGGTGGAACGCTCGGCCGTGACCTTCGTCAGCCACGCGGCGAATGCGGGCTGCATCGCGCAGACGCTGGGCCTGGCGAAGGAGACGCTGCCGGTGGAGAACACCCGCAAGATCGGCAAGGCGGACATGGTGATGAACGGCGCGACGCCGGCGATGGAGGTGGACCCCGAGACCTACGAGGTGCGGGCCGACGGCGAGTTGCTGACCTGCGCGCCGGCGGCGGAGCTGCCCCTGGCGCAGCGGTATTTCCTGTTCTGAGCCGCGCCCCCGGAGGCCGCCCCACCCACCCGCCCGCGGCCTCCGGGGGCGCTTGCGCCCGGCATTGAGGGGGTGGTGCGGGGTGGCTCGTGGCGGATGCCTCCGGCGGGAGTATTTTGGGCCAGAAGAAGCGGGGGGTGGTTTTTCTGCGGGGGTGGCCGCGATGGGGTGTCTGTCGGGCGGGCAGGGCTATGAACCGCGTGCATGGCGGGGTTGGGGATATGTGCGTTGTTGCCGCGCTGCGGCGAAACTAGATCGGGGGTGACCGCAAGAAAACCCTGGACCGCACGAGGTTTCCGATGAGCATGATGACCGCCGAGGGCCGCCCCCACACCGACTCGAACGCCGTTGCGCGCCTGCTGCACGCCGTTGCCGCGCCGTTCCGCATGATCGGCGAGGCGCGCGACCGGATGCTCGCCTTCGAGGCGCTCGACCGCAAGACCGACGCGGAGCTGGCGCGCATGGGCCTGCGCCGCGAGGAGATCGCGCGCCGCGTCTTCGGCCTGCGCTGACGCGCGGGCGCGGGGCGCGTGGTCCGCGATCTCCCCTCTCTCTGACGGACGTTCCCGCATCGCCACCCTTGTCTCCGCCCGCGAAAGGTCGGACACTTCGGGGGCGAAAGGAGCGATGCGATGCAGGGGGTTAGGTTTGGTGCGGGCGCGGGTGCGAGCCATGCAGCAGGGGCAAGGCGGGTATCTCCGCGCGCCCCTAGCAAAAGCCGCGCGTCCTGTGCATCTGATGGCCTGTTCTCGAACAGCCCGAAATATGAGCAGGAGCGCTCTCATGACACTCACGACGCCGCGTCGGCGCTCGGCGCTGCGCGCCGGCCTCGGCCATTTCCTTCGCCGGTTCGCCGCCGCCAGCCGCTACGAGCCGCTGTTCGCGCTGACCGACGCGCAGCTGGCCGTGCGCGGCTATTCCCGCGAGGGCCTGACCCGGACCTATTTCGCCGGGCGCGCTTATCCGTAACGGGAGCGGGCCGGTGAGCGCCGCGCTGCCGCGAGCCACGGAGATCCGTCGCGCGCCGCTGGAGGCGGCCGCCGCCGACCGCGTGGTGCTGACCTATGACGGCCGCCTGCTGCGCCGCAGGAAACTGCAGGCGGCGGGCGGTATGGCGTTTCTGGCCGATCTCGCCGCGACCGTCAGCCTGGATCACGGCGATGCCTTCGTGCTGGAGGACGGCCGGCTGATCGCGGTGGAGGCCGCGCCCGAGGCGCTGTTGCAGGTGACCGGCGATCTGCCGCGGCTGGCCTGGCATATCGGCAACCGCCATACCCCCTGCCGGATCGAGCCCGGCCGGCTCTTGATCCAGCGCGATCACGTGCTGGCGCAGATGCTGGAAGGGCTGGGCGCCGAGGTGGCCGAAGTCACCGAGCCGTTCACGCCCGAGGGCGGGGCCTATGGGCACGGGCGGACGATGGGGCATGATCACGGGCCGGTTCATCACCATTCGGCGCACACGCATATCGACGACGACGAAGACGGCGACGATGACGGCGAGGCCCTGGCGTGAGCGACCTGCTGACGCTGGTGCAGTGGCTGTCGCCCGCCTTCCCTGTCGGGTCCTTTGCCTATTCCCACGGAATGGAACAGGCCATCGCCGCGGGCGATGTGACCTCGGCCGACGACCTGGCCGCCTGGCTGGAGGATATCCTGCGGCTCGGCGCCGGTCGGTCGGACGCGATCCTGCTGGCCTGCGCGCTGCGCGGCGAGGCGGAAGACCGGCTGGCGGCGGTCGCCCGGGCGCTGGCCGCCTCCCGCGAACGCTGGGAGGAGACCATGGCGCAGGGCCGGGCCTTTGCCGAGGCCATTACCGGCGCCACCGGCACGCCGATGGACCCGCTGCCCTACCCGGTGGCCGTGGGCGTCGCCGCGCGCCGCCTCGACCTGCCGCCGGCGCAGGTGGCGGCGCAGTACCTGCACGCGGTCGCCTCGAACCTCGTCAGCGCCGCCGTGCGCTTCGTGCCGCTCGGGCAGGCCGAGGGGCAGCGGGTGCTGGCCGGGCTGCACGCGACCGTCGCGGAGATCGCGGACCAGGCGGCAAAGGCCCGCGTGGACGACATAACCGCTTTCGCCCCCCGCGCCGATCTGGCAGCGATGCGGCACGAGACGATGGATGTGAGGATCTTCCGGACATGAGCGGCAACGGCCCCCTGCGCGTCGGCATCGGCGGCCCCGTCGGCGCGGGCAAGACCACCCTGACCGAAGCGCTCTGCCGCGCGTTGACGCCGGATTACTCGGTCGCCGTGATCACCAACGACATCTACACCTCGGAGGATGCCGAGTACCTGATGCGCGCCCAGGCCCTGCCGCTGGAGCGCATCCGCGGGGTGGAGACCGGCGGCTGCCCGCATACCGCGATCCGCGAGGATGCCTCGATCAACCTCGCCGCCGTGGCCGAGCTGCGCGCGGCCTTCGACGATCTCGACGTGATCTTCATCGAGTCGGGGGGCGACAACCTCGCGGCCACCTTCAGCCCGGAACTGGCCGACCTGACGCTCTACGTGATCGACACGGCGGCCGGGCAGGACATCCCGCGCAAGAAGGGGCCGGGGCTGACCCGCTCGGACCTGCTGATCGTCAACAAGACCGACCTGGCGCCGCATGTCGGCGTCGACCTCGGCCAGCTGGAGGCGGATGCGCGCGCCGCGAGGCAGGGCCGGCCCTTTGTCATGGCCGGGGTAAGAACGGGCAGGGGCATCGCCGAAATCGTCGCCTTCCTGAAGGACGAAGGCGGCCTCTGATCGAAAGCTCCCACGACCGGGTCCGGCCCGGCTTGCTTCTTCTCGTTGCAAATACGCTCAGGGGGGTCTGGGGGGATGACATCCCCC
>NZ_JARGYC010000118.1 GCF_029168335.1 Psychromarinibacter sediminicola | reverse complement strand
AAGAAGGCGGCCCTGAAATTCCTCAGAAAATCAATGAAGCGCTATGGTCGGCCGGACTCCATCGTGACCGACCGGCTCCGGTCCTACGGCGCGGCACTGAAGGAAATCGGTGCGGCTGATCGCCAGGAAACCGGTCGCTGGTTGAACAACCGCGCCGAGAACTCCCACCTGCCATTCCGACGACGCGAGCGGGCGATGCTGCGGTTCCGGAGGATGCGACGTTTGCAGAAACTCGCCTCCGTCCACGCCTCGGTCAGCAACCATTTCAACTCGGAGCGCAGCTTCTACTCCCGAGCCAACTTCAAGAAGACCCGCGCCGCGGCTCTCGCCGAGCGGCGCGGTCTCTGCGCGGCATAAGGGACAGTGTCACTGTCCAAGCCGAGACGAGTTAGAATTCGTCTGCCAGCACCGCGCAGCGAAATCAGGTCGGCGTCCGCTCCGCCCAGCCGGCGAAGATCTTCTCCAGCGCCACGACGACGTAATACAGAAGAATCCCCAGTACCGCCAAGGCGATCAGCACCGCGAACATCAGCGGGTAGTCCGAGTTCGTCTTTCCCGAATCGAACAGCGCCCCCAGGCCCCGCCCATGCGGGCTCACGATCTCCATCAGGTTGGTGCCGATGAAGGCCAGCGTCACAGCCACTTTCATCGCCCCGAAGAACTCCGGCAGCGTCTTGGGCAGGGCGATCTTCCAGAAGATCGTGGACTGCGACGCCCCCAGTGCCCGCAGGATGTCGCGGTATTCCGGTTCCAGCGTGGACAGCCCGATGGAAATCGACACCGCGATCGGGAAGAACGAGATCATGAATGCGATCAGGATCGTGTTGAAGTCATGCGCGCCGACGAACATCAGCGCCACGATCGGCACCACCGTCGCCTTCGGGATCGCGTTGAACCCCACCAGCAGCGGGTAGAGCGCATCCCGCATCAGCCGCGAGAACCCCATGATCATGCCCAGCGCCACGCCGACGACCACGGCCAGCACCAGCCCCACGACCGTCCTCCACAGCGTCTGCCAGCCCATGACGAGGAACAGATCCCAGTACCGCGCGTAGGCCGGCGGCAGGTCCGACGGCGAGGCCATCACGTAATCGGGCCAGCCATTGGCCTGCACCAGCAACTCCCACAGCACCACGAATACGACAATGGCCGCCAGCGGCGCCATCACCGAGCGGCTGACCAGCGCCTTGCCCACGGCCTTGCTGCGCGCCATGGCGACGCCGCGGGGCTTGGTGACCGGTACGGGAACATAGGCCATCGCCGTCTCTCCTTACTGCATGCCCTGCGCGGCCGACCCCGGAGGCGGGGCGGGCGTGGCCGTGTCCTCGGCCGGCGCGCGGCCCTGCGCGACCTCGATCTGGTGGCGCAGGACGGTCAGCATCTCCGACGCCTCGGCGGTGTACAGATGCTCCAGGTCGCGCGGCCCCGTCGCCGGCACGTCCAGCACGTATTGCGTCCGCGCCGGGCGACCCGACAGCACCACCACCTGGTTCGCCAGGAAGATCGACTCGCGCAGGTCGTGGGTGATCAGCACGCCGGTGAAGGGCTCGTTCTCTTTCACCCGGTGCATGGTCTGCCACAGGTCCTCGCGGGTGAAGGCGTCGAGCGCGCCAAAGGGCTCGTCCAGGATCAGCACCTCGGGCTGGTGGACCAGCGCGCGGCACAAGCTCGCCCGCTGCCGCATCCCGCCGGAGAGTTCCGAGGGCCGCTTGTCCTCGAACCCGTCGAGCCCCACCAGCGACAGCAGGTAGCGCGCCCGCTCTTCCTGCTGCCGGCGCGGCGTTTTCGCGGGCACGATCTCCAGCGGCAGCATCACGTTCTGCAGGATCGTCCGCCATTCCAGCAGGACCGGGTTCTGAAACGCCATCCCGACGGTCGAGCGCGGTCCCTGCACCGGCCGCCCGTGCAGCAGCATCTCGCCGGCGTCGGGCTTCATCAGCCCGGCGATCAGCCGGGTCAGCGTGGACTTGCCGCACCCAGACGGCCCGACGACGGCGACGAAGCCGCCCTCGTCGACCGTCAACTCCAGCCCGTCCAGCACCTGCAGCGGGCCGTCGGCCGTCTGATAGGCATGCCGCACGCCGCGGATCTCGATCATCGCCGTCATGTCTTGCTGTCCCGCCCCGTCTTCTGCCCGGCGCGCGGGGCACCCCGCGCGCCGGCCTCTCGTGCGCGCCCGGCGCTCACTCCATCATGAACGGCTCGTCGGGCAGGTATTCGTCGGTGAAATAGGCCGCCGGGTCGGGCGCGTTCTGGAACTCGTAGACGGTGCCGATCTGCTGCACCGCGCTGTCCAGCCGTGCCGGGTCGATCCCGCCCAGGCCGTTCTCCTTGACCCAGTCGGTCATCACGTTGCCCTCGATCGCCAGCTCCAGCCGCCGGGTCTCCAGGTCGGCATCTGCCGCCGGGTTGCGCTCCATCAGGCTCGGGATCGCTCCGGCCGGATCCGCGATGGCGGCCTTCCAGCCCTTGGCCACCGCGCGCAGGAAGCCCTCGATCACCTCGGGGTTCTCGGCGGCGTACTCGGTGTTCACGATCACCGCGTTGCCGTAAAGGTCCACGCCGTGGTCGCTCATCATGATAACGCTGATATCGTCCTCCGGCACGCCCAGCCGCGCGGTGTTCAAGTAGGAAGAGAAGTTGTAGCCGGTCACGGCATCCACGTTCCCTTCGGCCAGCATCGGCTCGCGCGTCGGAAAGCCCACCGGCTCGACGGTGATCTTGTCCATGTCCAGCTCGTTCTCGGCGGCGAAGATCGGGAACTGCGCCCAGGCGCCGTCCGGCGGCGGCGCGCCCAGGACGCTGCCCTCGAGATCGGCGGGCTTTTCCACACCGAGCGACTTGCGCCCCACGATGGAAAAGGGCGGCGCATCGTAGATCATCATGACGGCCGTCACCGGCGCGTCCGGGTTCTGGTCCAGAAAGCGGATCAGCGAGTTGATGTCGGCGAAACCGACAGGGAAGGCCCCCGTCGCCACCTTCGGGATCGCGTCGAGCGAGCCGGAGCCGGCGGTGATCTCGACCTCCAGCCCTTCTTCCGCGAAGTAGCCCTCGTCGATGGCCACGAAATAGGGCGCGGCCGGCCCCTCGAATTTCCAGTCGAGCGCGAAGTCCACGCTGGTCTGCGCAAGCGCGCCGCCGGTCAGCGTCAGCGCCGCGGCAGCGGCGGGCAGGATGGTGCGGTGGAACACGTCGAAGTCTCCTCTCAATGACTCGTCCCGCGATGGTTTCCAGAGCACCGGGGCACGGTCCAGAACTATGCACAAGAAATCAGCGCGACGCCAAGTCTGATTACTTCGCAGGCGCCCGGCGCGGATGTCGCCCACGAGATGACCATTAGTTTTCGGGCCGCTGCGACGACCTTTCCGCGGGCAGGCCGGCTTCGCCCGCCCCGGTGGCACTCGCCGAGATGGAACAGGGCTTGTCAGAGAAACATAGTTTGATACCCTGAACATCTCCGGGTTGAGAAGCCTCTGACTCTCCCCACCGTCCTATCAAGGTGACAGGGCCTGCCAGGCCCACTTCCCGTGTCTTGACCCCGGCTCCGAGCTCATCTTTCCGGCAGACCGGCTGATCTCAGCGCGTCCAGCCACCGGGTGTAGCCACCCGCCTCGGTCCAGTTGCCGTCGTTCAGCGCTCGCTCTTTTGCGATTGACCAGTCCGGGTACTCTTCGAGGTAATCGGAGAGCACGTCGCGTGCGGTCTCTATGTCACCGCGGCAGACGTGGATCGCGGCCAGTAGCTTAAAAGAGGCGACCGGCGGGACCGGCATGCGTTTCATGGCGGCAAAGGCGTCGTTGCAGGTTCGGGCCTGCCAGTGCGCCCAGCCGCGCAGCCAGTGCGTTACGCGGCCTGGCAACGGGTTGATGGTGTCGATCCGGCGGAGGATCTCGAAGACGCGCTCGGTTTCTCCGAGATATATGTAGGGTTGGGCCAAGGCCTCCAATGTCATCGCGGAGGATGGGTTGAGCGCCGCGGCGTGCTCCAATGCGGCGATCGCCCCCTGCTGATCGCCCTGCTGCATGAGCACCCGGCCGAGCGCATAGTGACCCATGTAGTTCTGAGGTGCGAGCACGATTGCGCGGCGCGCATGTGCGACGGCCTCTTCCAGGGAAGCCCGGCCATCTTCTTCGATCCAACCGAAGCGCACGCCGTTGCGCAGGCCGAGCGCGGCGCCAATATATCCCCATGCCGAGTCAGGATATTTCTCGATAGAGTGTCGATCAAGCTCTCGAACGGCCTCCCAGGTCTCCCGCGACAGGTCGCCCAGCATCATGCTCGTGCCTCGGTTGAACAGAAGCACGGCGCTGGCGTCATGTCCGGGATGGTCCGGATCCCCCGCGTCGATGACCTCCAGCCCCACAGCATTCGCGACCCGGCCTGTGATGCGTCTGTTTATGTCGAACAGGTTGCCGAGCGGTGCCTCGATGGTGTCGGCCCACAGATGCGCTGCGGTCCGGCCCGACACGAGCTGTACCGTCACGACCAGCCGATTTCCATCGAACTGCTGGCTGCCCTCCAGGATGTAGTCGGCGCCGAGCGTGCGCGCGATTTCGCGGACGTCGGTTGGGCGATCGCGGAACTGGAAGCTGGAATTGCGTGCGATCACGGTCAATTCGGGATAGCGCGCGAGATTGGCGATGATGCCTTCGCTGATCGCGTCGCTCAGGTCGCCCCGGTGCGCAGCCACGCTCAGGTCCTCGAAGGGCATCACGGCGATTGACGGGGTCGCTCCAGGCGCGCGGTCGATCAGGAGCAGGAGATAGAGACCGGCGATCACGGCGATGAGAGCCGCTCCTGCGGCGGCGAGCGCGACACGTGGACGGGCCGTGGGCGCGTCCGGGACGATCAGTCGGTATCCCTTGCGCGGCACTGTTTCCACGATCCGGCGCTCGCGGTCACCCAGCGCAGCGCGGATCTCTGCAATGCATTGGACGAGCCCGTCCTCGCTGATCTGTCGCTTGTCCCAGATTACGTCGTTGAATTCCTGCCGCGTTATGGTTTCGCCCGGTCGCGCGGCCATCAGCTGAAGCACGCGCATCGTCTGGTGCCGCAGCTCCGTTTCCGCCCCGTCCATGCCAAAAAGCCGCCCCGTGGTGCGGTCCAGTCGCAAGTCGCCCAGGGCGATTTCGGGGGATCTCATGAGAATTCGTTAGGTCAATGGGCGCTCTGCTTCTGAAATGACAGCATAAGCGGCCCGCTGCGGTCTCGGCAAAACCTTTGTCCCGGGGGCCTCGGGCCGGCCCGTAACCAATCAGCAAGGGAAGTGAACGATGACCCGGAAAGAGCTTCTCCTTTTCGCGATCTCCGCTTGTCTGGCGACACCCTTCGCGTGGGCCGACCCTGCACGGGACATGTCCGCCCCGAGTGAGCGTGACTTGGTCGTCTACTACGCCTGCGAGGCCGCTGCAGCGCGTGCGTTTCTGGATGCCGAAACGGCGCGGACCTGCTCGCGGACATTTACTAGGATCAAGATGTCGCTCGTTCCGGCGATTTTGGGGGCAGGCCAGGAGAGCGTGGGGATCCAGGAGTGGGCGGATGCCCACCGGGCCGGATACCTTGCGTTCCGTGATTGGACCGTTGCGAATCCCGAGCGGGTTGCACGCGCCCGCGCCAAAGCCATGGACTTGGTGCCGAGCGAGGGCTTTCGGATCGGCGGTGTGTGGGCGCGATGACGAACAGTCTGGTAGTGCCCCGGCGGGGACCTCGGGCGCCTTGCGCCAAGGCGTCAGTGGTTCCGGGCGACGGTGTTTAGCCGCGAGAAGTCCCGGTCGCGTCGAGCGACGTCAGCCAGGATGTCTCGGCGCCTGGCAGTTCCGCGAGAACGCGGGAGATGCGTCCGTCGGGAAGACCGGCGCGTCGCGCGTGCTCGATCACGTCGCCGACGGCGTCCGCGCGATACAGGCTGAGCAGGAAATCGGCGCCGATCCACGTGTGGCACCACGTCACACGTGGCGCCATGCGCGCCAGTGCCTCGACCGAACGCGCGGCCGACAACTCCAGACCGGGCCGCCCGGACAGGCCGACCCCCTCGATCTCTCGCTGCACCAGGTAGGTTATCATCTTTTGGCCCCCGACAAGAATTGCTGAACTTCCTGATCAGGATATGCCATGCTAGCTTGGCAAAAACGCCAGAATTTCTCGATAAGCGAAAAGAAAATCTTGCCAAGCCATGAAGATCGACGCGCTCAATGGATGGAGAGCTGCCGAGGCGGTCATCCGAAATCGTGGTATCGCTCCTGCGGCGGAGGAGCTTGCCGTAAGCCGTGCGGCCGTCGCCGCTCAGATCCGCACTTTGGAAGCACGTATCGGGCACCCGATATTCCGTCGGCGCTCCGCGGGGCTGGAGCCGACCGAAGATGTCTTGCGCGTCAGCCATCGTCTTTCGTCGGCATTCAGCGAGCTGGCCGCCCTGCAGGAGGAGTTGAGCGCGGCCGGCAATCCCAGACGAGTTGCTCTGACAGTGACGCAATTCTTTGCGGATACGTGGTTGCCAAAGTACCTCCCGGACATGTTGAGAGAGATGCCGGGCCTGGATCTGCGGATAGACTCCACACCGGAGGTCGTCAGCCTTGACACGGGTGAGATTACTTTCGCGTTTCGCTTCATGAGCGAACCCGAACCGCCCCTGACCAGCATCGACCTCTTCCCGGGTGCATTCGCGCCGGTGTGCACGCCGGGGTTTGCCGAGCGCTTCAATCTGTCCGAGACGACCGAAACCCTCGAAGGGGTCCCGTTGATCCATCTGCCGGACCTCTCGACCGACCCGACCCAAGCGGAATGGGCCACATGGAGCGAAAAGACGGGACTCCCTCTCGGGCCGAACCAGGAAGCGAATGTCGGGTATTCGAAGGTTGCAAGCGCCCTCGGGCTTGCTCGGTCGGAATCCGGGTTGGTGCTGGGCGTGCTTGCAGGTTGTTTCGATGCGGTTGCGAAAGGCGAGCTCGTCCTGCCGCTTGGTCCGAAATCAGTCGTCTACACCAGTTACTGGCACAGGCTTGTATGGAGGGGCGATCGCCGCCTGACCGGCCTGCGCCGCAAGTTCCGTGATTTCGTCGAAGCGCGAGCAGAGCGCGATCGCATCATTGCGGAAAAGGCCTTTGGAGGCCGAAATACGTGAGATCGGCGGCGTGAAAGCGCTGTGCCGATCCGGGCGACTTGAAGCGGATCTGTTGCCGCTCCCGGCGTCGGGTTGGCTGATGTGAAACCTCCGCTCGGTCGTTCGAGCGTCCGCCGGTCACGTGCAATCCCAACTCACGCCGTGCGGTTTCGCAGGACACGTCGATGCCGCCTTCGGCGTGCATGTCCTCGACGGCGCGATAGCTCAGCGCGCACCGGGAATTGAGCCGGATGGCGCGCTGGATAATCGCTGACTCTGCCGTTGAAACCGACACCAAAAAAACGGCGCCACGCACCCTTGTACGGTTGGGTATATCATATAACATCGCGGCCGGGAGGACGAGGCGCTTGGAATCTGCAGTCAGGAAAACGCCAGTCGAACGGCAGAAGCTGTCCGGGTTTGCGCGAGAGCAGATCCGGTCGCGAATCATCTCTGGCGAATTTCCGATGGGTCGGAAACTGCCGGAAGCAGAACTCGTCCGGCTTCTCGGGATGTCCAAGAGCCCGATCCGCGAGGCGCTGCTGCGGCAGTGTCAAAGGAACTCGGCTTGAGGCGGGGTAGGGGTGCCGGTAGCGTGCGCCCCATGACCCGACGCTGCCCATTCAAATACTTCAAGACGTCGCGCGAGATCATCCGTCTTGCGGTGATGATGTACGTCCGGTTCCCGCTTTCGCTGCGGAATGTCGAAGACCTG
>NZ_JARGYC010000117.1 GCF_029168335.1 Psychromarinibacter sediminicola | reverse complement strand
TCGGCGAACTCATCGACTGCTTCACGCACCAGGAATGCGAAAACTACTTCGCCGCCTGCGGATACGATGCAGATTGATCGGAAAACGCTCTAACAAAGTAGTTAGCGGCTCATCGGAACGCCTGAATGCGCTGATGGGAACAGGCGAACCAATTGAGTTAGTTCTAACAGAGGCGAAATTGGTACGAGACACTTGCAGAAGCGCGATCAAGAAACGCTTGGATAGCGCATCAAATAGCTAACTTACGTCCATCTTTGGCAGCCTGCAGAGTTGAGCGTCCTAGCGCTGTTGGGGACTTTCTGCGCCCAAATCTCCGAGGATATTAGTCGTAAACTACCATAGTAGCTCCTATGGCCGCCAAGGCACATTGATCTGCTGACCAACAGTAGCCATTGGAGCGGCTGCAGCGAAAGAGCGCTTCGTCCGCATAGCTGACCAACGCAGACCACCCGAATGGGCTCGTATCGAGTATTCGACATGTCTGATACACACCAATCGAATTTGCATTCAATGCCGCGCCTGCTGCCTGATCCCGCTCGCCAACCTGACGGCCGCGACCAAGGCAATAAGGCACAGCAGACCCACCGCGATCCACAGCGGACGGAGTGTTTCTGCCCCCTCGCCGGGCACCAACGGCAACAGGCTCAGCGTCGCGTTCGACGCGGCATGGAAGACATGGACAATGACCAGGCTGCCGCTGCTCGCTAGCCAAAGCCACGTGTAGATGATTGAGACCGCGAGAATCTGCGCGACGAACAGCCATATCGGGATGGCGGCGTGGAAATCCCCCGGCAGCCCCCAGAGCGGCAGGTGCCATACCGCCCAGACCACCCCGAGGACCAGGCTGGCACGCACCGGCCCGGTCCGCGTGAGAAGCCTCGGCATCAAATACCCGCGCCAGCCGGTCTCCTCTCCCGCTACGCTGAAGACCAGAACCCACAGGAACACGACAGGCGCCAGCGCCAGCGCTTGCGGCTCGGGCCAGTCCGGCGTTCCGCCCAGAAAGTCATCGACACAGAGCGCGACAATGCCCAGCACCGCGGTGGAAAGGACCGAGAAGAACCATAAGCCAAAGGGAGCACGCCAGCGGCGGAAGCCGGCGAGCAACCGCCGGAGATCTTCCCGCCCGCCGATCCCGGCGAGGATCAGCGCGGCCATAGTCGGACCGAAGGCGCCCGCGATCCGGCAGATGGCGGCCTCGCTGCCGGACAGGATCGCCGCGCCCCAAAACGTCCAAGACAGGAGGAAGGTCAGCGCGACGTAGGCGGCGACCTGCGTCATTCACCCGTGCCGGTCAGGCGGTCGCCTCGGACCAGAAAGCGGCCGTCGATGCGCAGGGCTAGGGGTTCGCCCGAGATCGGCGGCGCCCCTTCGGCTGCGGGACGCTGCGCATGGATGTGCAGATGCGGTTCCGTGCTCGCGCCGGAATTGCCGACTTCGCCCAGCCTGTCCCCCTCGGCGACGATGTCGCCCGATACAACGCTCAGACTCCCGTTCCGCATGTGTGCGAAGACGATCTCCGCCTCGCTGCACCGCAGGATGACATGGTTGCCCAGGCGGTTCACCGGGTCCTGCTCCGGAACCTCGAAGTCCGGCATGCTTTCCTCCGCCGCAACCACCGTCCCCGAACAGGGCGCGCGCAGCGCTGCACCAAAGATCGCATAGGCCGAGGGATCGGCCGGCCGCCATCCGTCGGCGCGCAGACCGAAGGGACCAAGGCCGAAGAAATCTAGTGCGTAGGATTGCCCGCGCCACGGGCGGAACCGCTCGACGCTGGCATCGAGTGTCTTCAGGTGGGCGTTCACGACGGTGTTGGACCCCCCGTTACCGACGAGGTAGCGGCCCGGACCGAAAGGGTTGGCGATGTCGACGACCGCCACCGGCGGCAGGCTGCACCCCATCAGCGCCCGCGCGCCGTGCCACCCGCCAACGGCGCACAGCAGGACCGCCACCGCGAGGCCCGTCCATCCCCAAGCGCCCTCGGGTATCACAGGTCGTGGGTCGCCTCGCTCTCCTAGCGCCCGAAACAGAACAACGCCGAGCCACAGCGCCCCATAAACCCACGGCAACCACCAGACGGGCAGCGCCCATTGCGCGACGCGCGCCAGGGCGAACAGCATTGCCCCCGTGCCAGCGGCCTGAAGCACGAAACCTACCAGGCTTCCTGCCGGCATGAAGAACAGCCATGCGAGCGATGCCAGCGGGAGCAGGACTTGAAAGCCGATGAGCATAGCCGTCATGGCCGCACACCAGGAAACCGGATTTCGGTGACATCGGCGATGAAGAACGGAAAGTAGTCGTCGGTCCCGAACAAGTTGCCCGCCTCAACGTAGAACGGCACGCGATAGCCCCCGACCTCGCGGAAGTCCGACACCACCGCGCCGAAGGGCTGCAGGCGGTAGGTCTTGTCGGGGTTGGCGTTGGTCCAGCGGTCGAATGACACCAACTCGGGCCGACCCTCGGCATCCACGGTCACGTCGACCGCCTGGCTCAACGCGCCGCGGCGGACCGTGACGCGGGCGGTGTCGTCATCCACCGCCGTCCAGGTGACGCCCGGGCCGGGCAGAAGCGCCGCGGGCGTCCAGATCACCGCCTCGGACACGTAGCGCCCGAAGGCGGAGCGGGCGTGGTCGGCATTGCCCCCGGCACGGGCGACCGGGAGCAGGCCGAAGATGCGAAACCGGGTCCACAGGCCCGAGTCGGAACCTGCGACCGGCATGCCACCAGTCGTCTTCATGGCCCAGACGAAGCCTTCCGGCGCAGCGAGCACCTGGCGCGCCTCCATCGGCTGATAGCGCGGGTTGTTCTTGGCCCCGAGGCTGAACTGCCCCGTCATCTCGATCTCGGCGACCGGCAGGAGCGGCGTGCGCGGGCGGATCACATAGGTGAAGTAGCGGCGCGCGGGCTCGGGCAGGTCCGCCACCATTTCATCGTCGAAGACCCGCGGGTCTTCCGATTGAAGCGCCACGAGCCGGTCCCACTCCGCCCGATCGGCCCGCCGGTCCAGGACCACGAGGACGGCCAGCCCCAGAAGAACGATCGTAAGGAGGATCAGGATTGCGAGGAGGATCTTCATTCAAGCCGCTCACTGGTTTCTTGCATGGCGCTACCGCGCGGGTGTCTTCCCTTCGATGACCCAGATCAATCCTCGAAGCTTTGACCGCGCCCCGTCACGATGAAAGCATGTCACTGGGTCATTTCCGTGATCGACTGCGTCAGTTGTAGCGAACAATAATACGGACTGACCAATGCATCTTTTTGAACTGAAACGGACAAACAGGCTTGTCGCTGCGAATGTACGGAATTCGCCCTACTTTCGGTAGCATTCGCGGTCGCGGCGAAAATCGAGCAGACGCGGCGAACTGCAGGAAGCGTCCGCAAAGCGGCCCCACGCAGACCACCCGAATAGCCTGCCATCGAGGGTTCGAAGTCTCTGTTTCACGCCAGTCTAGGCGCCCTGGCGCGGACCTATGGGGCCGTTGGGGCAGCCATACTGGCCCAGGACGCCGTCAAGACTGCCTAGGGCCGCCTGAAGGCTCCGGCGCGGCCCTCCGACCGAACCGAACGCCGCACCGGCCATTCTGGCCGCACAAGGCCGCCACACTGGCCCAGGCGGCGGCAGGTTCCCCGTGGGCCGGAGGGCCGAGGGGGCCGAAGGGCCGGGCGTTGGGGTTTCCGGGATGCCCTGACTTATCCAATGTCCATTAGGGGTTGACAGGGGGTCGCTCGGGGTCCCTCTGGGCGATTCGCGGTCGTCGGGGGGTGCGCGGAGCGCGATATTCGACAATTCTGCACAGAACTCCATAGGCAGCCGTCTATCGGCGCACAGAAGTACGGAATCTAAGGGGTTTCGTGTGCGCGGATAGTGGGAGTCAGGGCTTAGGTCTGCGCATTGGCGCACAATTTGGTTTCCGAGGTGCCGCGCCCTCGCACAGATCGGGGGCCGGGCAGCGCCCAGACAGCCCCAGCGACCGGGCAACCGGGCGTTCGCGGAGCCGAGACGGTCTCGCTCAGCCGCTCAGACTGTGAACCCGATCTTGTGGCAGACTTTCAACCCCGCTCAGAATTTTTCGGCAGAATCCAGGGCCGAGCAGCCGTGCCCGATGTGCCCGGCTGTGCCCGTTGGATTTTCAGCCACCGGGCACAGCCTCAAACCCCTTATTTTCAAGGCGAAAATCGCCCTGTGCCCGGTGTGCCCGTTGAAAAACCCTATAGAGGATATTTCGGGGATACATAAAACGTGCATTAGCGCCGGTAAGCCTCCCCGGCAGAGGGAAAATACGACTCTACATGGTGTTCTATAGCCTCTATTGGGCACACTCTCCGGGCACGCCGGGAAACCGGGAAAAACCACCTAAGATTCCAATGGCTTACACCGTGCCCGGTGGCCGAAAATCCAACGGGCACGGGCCGGGTTCAACGGGCACACAGCCGGGAAGCGTGCCGGGCTGACGCCCTCTGCCCGGAGGTTCTATCCCCGCAGGAATGAAAAAGGCCGCCTGAAGGCGACCTTTCTAAGCGGAGTTGAGCCGCCGAGACTCGAGTCTGGTCGCCGCTAAAGCGGCTCCCAAACGGCTCTGTCCCAGGCCGCGCCGTCGCGGAGGAGCCAGCGCGTCCGCTTCCCGCCGATTTTCCGGCGCTCGACCGTCCAGCCTTCCAGGGCGCGCACGGCGGAGTTGAGGTTCTGGAGGTCGAGGGGCGACGGGTCGTTGACCTTCCCGAGACCGTCGCGCCAAGCATCATCGACGGAGACGCGGATGCGCCGCCCTTGGGCCTCGCCGTCGTCCTCGTCATCGAACTGCCCGGTGTCCGCGCCCTCGGCCACCGCCTGCGAGCAGGGCTTGTCCAGCCACTCCTGCAACCGCTCCGCGATGATCTCGAACGGCAGCGTCGTCCGGCTCTCCTCCTGGAGGTCGCGCGCCGTCTGCTTCGCCTGGTCGGACACCAGGTCGATGAACAGTTCGCCGTGGGGCTGCTCCTCACGCGCCTTGCGATACCAGGTTACGACCTCGGCCCAAACCTGGCCGATCTCGCGGCGCAGCTTGTCGGTGTCGATCAGATCGACCTGGGCCTTGAGAGGCCAGAACCGCCGGTTGCCGGTCTCGTCTTTCAGGTACTCCTCCTTGTTGGTCGTACCGATGAACACGCACTGGCGGTAGAACGTCTCCTCGTTGCGTCGGAAGGCCAGGCGCACGCGGTCCCAACACGCCGAGAAAAACTGCTTGACTGTCTCGACCTCGGACTTGCGGAAGCCCGCGAGTTCGGGGACCTCCATGATCCAAGAGCCGGACATGGACTCGACCATCTTCTGGAGGTTGTCGAACGCGGCGGACAGTTCCCCAAAATAGTCCCACGCCAAGACCTTGATGAACGACGATTTCCGCTTGCCCTGGGAGCCGCCGATGATCGGCACGAAGTCGAACTTCGCCCCTGGCTCGTAGACGCGCGTGACGGCAGCCAGGAGCCAGGCTCGCGCCGTCTCTCGGCCGTAGGCGTCGTCGGGAATCCCAAGGTAGTCGATGAACAGCGTCTCGGCGCGCTCGACCCCATCCCACTCAACCGACTCCAGCTTCTCGCGGATCGGGTGGAAGGGGTTGCGCCGGGCCGCCGTCTCGACGGCAGCGGCAATGTCGATCTGCGCGGCGTCCATGTCGTAGCCGCCCTGGTCCTCCGGGGCCGACAGGACCAGCTTGCGGTCGTGGTCGTCCGCGTCCAGCCATTCGCGCCCGTTGAACGGGTCCTCGATAGGCACCCGCGAAAGATCGAGGTTAGGGAATCCGATCTCCTTGCGGGTGACGACCTTCCGCGTGAACAGGTTGTAGGAGATCGTGCCCGCCAGCCCCGGATCGTTCTGGAGGATCAGGTTGATGTTGTGCAGGCTCTTGAGGATCGCGCCGGTCTCCAGGTTCGCCTTGAGCCGGTTCCGCCACTTCTTCGGCTTGGCCTTCTTCTTTTTCTTCGGCTTCTCCTCCGGCTCGTCCATGAGGTCCGACAGGTCGATCTCGTCGTCCTCGTTCTCATCGTCATCGAACCGGTCGGCAAGCGAATCTTCTTGCGTTTCGTCATTGCAATCGGAATCGCTTGCACCGGAGTCGATCGACTTTGATTTGTTAGGTTTTTCAGAGGGTTGCTCGTCCTCGTCCTCGTCGTCAAAAGTGTCATCGAACTGCGCCCGGCGCCCGGCCAGGAGTTCGTCGCGAACCGCGTCGTCCTTGCCTGCGAACTGCACCATCGCCTTGTAGCTGGGCAGATTTCCCGGCGACGTGTCCTCGCGGGCGTCCCGGTCGAGGTGGCCGTAGAGGTGGATGCGGGCCAGGTCCCAGGCGTTCGCCGCGCCTTCAATAGGGTCGGAGCCGTGGTTCGAGTAGAGGAACAGCCCGTCGTCGTAGGAGACCGCGCCGTTCGCACCGGTGCCGAGGAGGTAGGTGTAGCGCGGGTGGCCGTCGCTGGAGAACCCCGGCTCGTACACGTCCGACAGGAACTCCTGGATCACCTCGTCCACGGTGTAGGTGCGGCACCAGGCCCCGATGATCCCCGGCTTCTCGTCGGGGCGCTCCATCTTGCGATCCGGGTCCGCGCCGCGCGCCGTGGTCTCGTCGGAGCGCATGGGGAGTTGGGTGTGATCCTGCCAGTCGCCGTCGAAGTTCTCCAGGAGGGCGTCAACGTCGAGGACCTTGCCCTCGTTCCGCTCCACCCGGTACTCTTGGTTTTTCGACCGGCTGGGCATGTAGCTGACCTGGGCGTAGCGGTGCGACACCACGTCCACCGCGTCGATGGACTCCTGCGGGTCGCTGAAAAGCATGGTCGCCAGGATGCGCGTGATCGCGTTCGCCTCGTCGTGATCGACGGGCCGCGAGATCGGCATGTGGATGCGCCAGCGCGGCGACTCCGGGCAGTGCGCCCGTGTCGTGTGCCGCAGGAACTCGTAGTCGCAGATGAGGGACAGCCCCATCTCGATCTCGTCCATCTGGGCCGCAGTCACCTCGTCCAGGTCGAACGAGATGAGGTGGCGCTTCTTCATGTGGGTGAGGCGGCGCTTGCCGTCCTCGAACCACGCGCCGACGATGTAGCCCGGCGCGGCCTTCTTCGCGCCCTTCTCGTCCACGGACAGCTTCATGTACTGGCCGTAGGTGGTGGTCTGATCGACGGATGGCTCCGCGAATTTCTCGCAGAAGCGCTTCCAGATGATCTCCACGTTCTTCACCTTCCCCCGGTGCTTGCCGGTGGAAATGCGTAGCTTGTGGAAGTCGTTGTCACCCGACATGCAGGTCTCCCCGAGGTGTTCCGAAAGATGAGGGCAGACGCCTCGGCTAGACCTCGGTGAAGATGCTCGGGTCACTCAGTTTTCGGTACTCGGGGAGGACAAAGCGAATCACGTCGCCCCAATACAGGGGCATCTCGGGGTGCCGCTTGTGCGACAGCCGCAGAATCGCGTGGGCAACGCCCAGGTGCAGTTTGTCGCCGAGCAGGGCTTTGTAGATCGTCTCGTGCGATTTCCCGAGGTCCGCCGCAAGGGTCGGCACGTCGAACACGCCATGCTTCGACCGGTGATCGGGGAAATACTCCACCAGGAGATCGTAGAGGTCGTTGTAGATGTGCTGCGGCTTGACCGCCTTGTCGCTCGACATGATTTCACCTTTCGGGTTGGGTTTCACTCGATTCTATAACGTCTGTAGCCGCAAAAGGAAATATCACTTTTTGGTGGAAGCTGCCAGATGTAGTGCGCTACAACGCTCCGACCGGCAGATTCGCCGCCCTGTACGAGATCTAGAGGAGCAACATCATGAGCCTGGAAGAACGGATCGAGGAACTGACCGCCGCGATCAAGGAGAACACCGCTGCGCATACGTCGCTGGCTGAGGTGGCGAAAGCTGCCGCCGGTGGCAAGGCTGCGGAGAAGCCCGCCGCCGAGGACGAGATGCTCGGCTCTTGCCGCCCTTAGAGCGTTTGCCCACCGACATGAATCGATTGGGGATTCCCATTCGGCCGAGGGACTGATTCACTGACCCTGGGGCAGATACTGGGGGCAGC
>NZ_JARGYC010000116.1 GCF_029168335.1 Psychromarinibacter sediminicola | reverse complement strand
ACCTTGCGAAAACGGATACTGCAAATGCAGCCAAAACCACACGTTCTCAATCGCTTGCCCATTCTTCACGTGTGACGAAGTATCCTTCCCCTCGATCCAGCCGACCCCAAACAGAGACAAAGCCGTCTTTCTTGTCTTTCAGGCCCATGGCCTCCGCCACTTGCCCTTGCGAAAGCGTTCTCCCGATCCGGCTGCGGCCGGATTTTTCCGTTGTTTTCGAGGGTTATGCGGGTGGGGCTGAGCACTGCCCCTGCTGACAGGTGGCCCTAAAGCGGTCTCTCCGGGCCGATATTCTCTGGACCTCATGACTGCGCCGATTTGGTGAATAGCTTCTAAGCATCTGGCATTATGATGTTTTTCAGATTGCACCCTGAACACTTCGACGCCGGTGGCGCTCGGCGTGATGGAACCGACGTCGAACGTTCGCCATCGGGATCGTCATACTTGCAAGATTCTACTGGTCATCCCCGGAAGAAGACCAGGCACAAGCCGCGATGACACAGCATCCAACTCCAGAAGAGGTCGCGACAAGTAAACATGAAACTTCTCCGTGATCAGGTTTTCAGCGCCGGCGAAGATGTCGCCCGTGTATCCGGCCGACAACCGTGCAAGCACCATTCGAAGATCTGGTGTTTCATCCCCGGCCTCGACTACCAAGAACCCGTCATGTTGCTCGACCAAGAACCCTTCGCTTCTCAGTGCAAGCGCTAACGTTGATGTCTTCACCGTCCCGAACCGCGTTGCGATGATCCATGTATGCTCACCAAGACTGCGGATGTTATTGGCCTGAAACTCCAGTTGGTCGTAGTGAGCACGTGCTTCCTCGAGCATAGTATGGGCAACCGCGTCCATGTACACGGGTTTGAAATCCCCTTCGAGGACTGCGAACATCTGTTCGATCACCTTGTCATGAATGTCACCCGGGTCGCCGCCAAAGACTGGAGGCACTCCTGCTTTTGCGGGCTTTACCACGATGACTTTCTCTAAATCATGAATTTCTTGAACCACCCAACGACGCCCGGAGAAGATCAGCAACATGCCTGGGGCGAGGACATTGTCGACCGGCAGGGTGCCAAGGTCTCGCCCATCTACAACCAACCGGAATTCCTCAGGTGTCTGGAATACGGCGTAGAAGCTGTAATGCTCGACTAGCCTTTCGCCCGTCTTGCCCAGGAGTAGAAGCCCGCTTCCAGACTGTTCGATCAGATCAGTTTCAGGATGACCGATCGCACGCAGTACATTAGCAAAAACTTCGGTCGTGACCTGTCGGAAGGGGCCCTCGCGACACAGCACGTTGTAGATAACGTTCGCAGAAGCGCCGCCGCGCTGAGCAATGACCGAAAGTATCTGGTGGACGAGAGTCGAAAGATGAAGCGCCTCCGGTTTTGGCGGCTCGCACCAGCCTTCCAGCAACAAGTCAATCATTGCTATCGATCTGATCAGGCCGAGGCGAAGGCGATCAACGAAACTGCTCTCCGACGTCAACTTGGCTTCGACGGCGTACTGCCTGAGAATGGCTGGCTGTCCCTCTCGTCGACCAGACCGGCCGAGACGTTGTCGCAACGCGGCGACGTTGAATGGTGCCCCGATTTGAGCCACGCAGGTCACGTCACCGATGTCGATTCCGAGTTCGAGCGTCGACGTGCATACTGCGGTCGTCGGTTTTGCAACGTCCTTTAAGCGGCGCTCAACGAAGTCACGGTGTTCGCGGGAGAGGCTGGCGTGGTGGGGATAGAATTCCTGTGGCAGGTGTTCCCGTTCGCAAAGCTCTCGCAAACGATCTGCGTAGATCTCGACCCGTTGGCGCGCTCCGGCGAAGACCAGGTTGTCGCTGCCTCGAAGATGCTTGAACAGATGGGCTGCGATGGCGTCCGTTGCGGATGGGCTGTTTTCATCTTCATCGCCTGATACGTAGCCGCGAAGCTGGAGCCTCAATTCAGCCTCGCCGCCGTCTGCTTCGATGAGCTGGACTGAGCTTGCTGCGTCAGGACGAAGATAGGCCTTGGCCAGGTCCATGTCGCCGAGAGTGGCTGATAGCCCTATGCGCCGGATTGGGCGCTTTATCGCGAGCTCGAGCCTTGTGAGCAGTGAACAGAGCTGGACACCGCGTTCGCTATCAAGAACCGTGTGCAACTCGTCGATCACGACCGCCTGTGTGGCCCCAAACACGCGCGCGATTTCCAAACCGCGACGAATGAAAAGTGCCTCTAGGGACTCTGGGGTTATCAGCAGGATCCCTTTGGGAGATTTCAACGCACGCGTCTTGATCGATTGCGATACATCGCCGTGCCAGGGAATAACCGGAAGCTCTGCTTCCTGGCAGATTCCCTCCAACCGCATGGCTTGATCCGTGATCAACGCTTTCAGCGGGCCAATGTAAAGCAGATCGAAGCCGATGCCGTCGAACGGCTCGTCAAGCACCTGCGAAATCAACGGCAGGAACGCCGCCTCGGTCTTTCCGCCCGCCGTGGAAGCCGCAACTATCAAATCGGCATTGGTCTCGCAGATCGTCCGGATGGATCGCGCCTGGATGTCGCGAAGTTCGCGCCATCCTTGCTGGCGTATCCATTTCTGCACAGGCCTCGCCAGTTTGTCGAACGCACTGCTCATCGGCGTCAGAGCTTGAAGCTGATCAGGTCATCGTCACCGGGGTCCTGGGCACCAGTCGACTCGTCTACCTCGGTCAAGTCTTCCCCGAGGTCTTCGGAGACCTCGATTTTTCCGATCAGATCGCTCCATTCGACACCGGGGTTTTGCTCGAGCACGGAAAGCAAGTTCACGAAGGCCGTCACCGTATTGCGAGGCGTCCGGAAGTACGCTTCGCCGATCCGGTCTGAGCAATGCGCCATGAAGGCCTCGAGCGCATCGTCCGGCAAAGCACCGGCGTCGTCCTGCATGATCCGCCGGACATTGGCCAAAAGAACGAAGAGGTCTTCAGGGGTCAGGCTGGCCAGCCGGACAACAGGTCCTGAAAGGTCGACCAATCCGTCTCTCGCGAAGGTGTTCTCGGCCAAACGCGACTGGAGGGCTTCGTAGCTGTAAAGCCCTCGACGGGTGTTCATCAGAAACTCCGGGGTCCCGCCCATGAGGAACCCGAGGTTCTCGGCACTACCCTGCAGCACGTCGTTGAGGATCCGAAGGATCTGCTCGTAGTTTGCATTGCGGGCTTGCGACGAGGTGAGTTTGTAGAGATTCACCATCTCGTCGAGGCCGACCAGCAATCCTTTGTAACCGGCCTCGCACACGAATGCCGACATCAGCTTCAGATGGTCATAGACGCTGGCGTCGTCGATGATCGTTCGCACTCCAAGCGCTTTGCGTGCGTCGGTGCGTGTCGCGAATTCACCGCGCAGCCACCTTAGGGCTGCGGACTTCAACTCGTCGTCCCCGGTCTCATGGCCTTCCCAATATCGACGGATGACTTCAGCGAACTCAAACCCCCCGGTAAGTTCTTCAAAGTGGCCAAGGCGTTCACGAATGACAGACCCAGTGGGCAAATCCTGCTCTTCGGCATCTCGGTGAGCCTGGCTGACAAACCGCTCCACCACGCTGGCCAATGCCCCACCATCGGGCTTTGTCCGCGTCGACAGGTTTCGGGCCATCTCGGCATAAAGCCCTCGGGCTTGCCCGCCGGTCGCGTGAATGCGGCGATCTGGTGCCAGGTCGGCGAACATCACGACCAAGCCTTTCTCCAAGGCGACGAGGCGGATCAGGTTCATGAAGAACGTCTTGCCAGACCCGTATTCCCCGATAATGAACCGGATTGCCGAACCGCCATCGGAAATCCGGTCCATGTCCTTGACGAGTTCTTCGATCTCCCGGACGCGACCGACCTGTATATGGCGCAAGCCGAGCTTAGGCACGACCCCTGCCCGAAGCGCCTGAACAATTGCATCGCGCTCACGTGGTTTGAGTTTCGACATCGGCGACCTCCGTTTCCATCATTTTCTTTATCGCCTCTGCAATTTCCGGAGACACGTCATATCCATCATACTCGTCGAGAAGCGCTTCATCGTAGATCTCAAAACCCCATTCGTTCACGACCTCCAGTGCGCCAGCCGCCATCAAACCATGAGAGGCGCAGATCTTCTCGAACTCGGTTTCAGACCAATGCTCCCGATTAACCAGTTCGAGAACAAGGGCGCCGTGTTTCGGGTCAAGTCCTGCCAGCTGGCTTTGGTTGGCAGTCGCGGAGAGACCGCTCTCTTCCTCTTCGACATCGAAAATCTGACCAAGGACAGACGACACGCGCTCGGTGTCTGAACGGATTGCCGCGATCCGTGAAGCATCGAGTTTAGGCCCGCTGGCTTTTTCAAGATCGGGTATCGCTTCGCCTGCACGGCCCGGTTGCGAGGCACGAACAGTGCGGGGACCATCCGTAATTTCGCCGGCGTGAAGGTCTGAGTAGGCAAGCGCAGGGTCGAGGCCCAGAGCCTTGTAGACCTTCTCGATGCTCGCGACTTCGTCGGAGTGAATAATTCCATCTGCATGTGCTGCCCCAACCAGCGCTGCACGGATGGCAGCCTGGCTATCTTGACCAACCTCCTTCAGTTTGCGCCGCAGAAGCGTCATGTCCGGTGGCACGGCGAGGAACCATTCAAGGTTCGCGCGCAGCCTGCGGCGTTCCTGATCGCTGAGGACCGTGGCAGACACCTGATCTTCAAGCACCTTTCGCTCCGGCTCCGCGATGCGACCATCCGCATGCGCAACGAAAGACCCAAGTGCCAACTCCATCAAGGCACTCCGATAGTTGACAGAAACGTCCTCCAGTCTTTCGATGGGTTCGCCCAGGCTGAACAGCACAACAGGCTCTTCCGGCTTCGGCGATCGGAGCGCGAACCGAGGATCGGGCGCCAGACCAAAGCCGAGGCGTGCGAGCGCGTCCGCCGCTCCTGTCATCTGTCGTTTCCCGATCTTCCCGCTTGTTTCTCCCTCTAGACGTACGATGACCTCCTTGAGCGGCACCAATCCCCCCCGCTCGACGATCTCGTTGGCCCAAGTTTTCAAGCGGTCCATTTCCTCAGATGGAAAAGATTGCCACAGTTCAGATGGCAGGAGGGCATGCGCTTCCACGCTTCCGCGGGCGTCAGGATTTCGGCCCAAGAAACGGCTGAGCTTGTCGAGCTCGTTCATCACTTCGTCAGCCAACACCTGGGCAATTTCCACCGGCTTTCGCAAGCCGGAGATATCCGGGACTGGTTTGCCATCCACGGTTGGGTTTAGGGAGCCCTGAAACTCGCTCGAAGCTGCACGATAGGACGCCGTGAGCGATTTCCTGGGCTTAGTAACCTTGAGTCCGTCAGGAAAACGGCGGTCAAACCGCATGCGGAAAAGTGCGATGAACTCGTCACGGCAACGCGCGGCAGGAGTTCTCAGATTCGTTTCAGGATGGCAGATGAACCAACTCAGCAACCAGTCCGCGCTAAGGTTTTCGCCTTTGTCGATGCGGGCTCCGATTGCGTACTTCAGTGAGAACGGTAATTCCCAGCCCTGCCTCTCGAAAATCGGCTCAATAGCGTCGACGTCGGTCTCGGCAAGCATCGCAATGTCGAGGAACTCACCCAGGTAGCGCCTGACCGAGTGATTGTCAGGGTAAAGTGATTGCAAGCGCCGAACTTCCTGCACGATATCCTTGGCGTCTTCGTTGGACTGATCGACGAAGAAGCGACGCTCCAACCCGTAGAAGTACAGGAACATGTAGCCGGGGTTGTAGGAGGCATCGTTTCGCCCGCTGGCCAGCCAGTCAAGGTAGGTCGCCCGGCACTGGGGTGAGATGTCCGAGTACCCCGGCCAATAGGGCATGCCTTCACCTGATTTGTCGGCTCCAGAGCGCGCGACCGACAGGGACGGATCGATATAGGCCCGGCACTTGTCACGATACCCGTAGGTGTTCAGTAAGGGAGGCGTGCCGACATAGACCATCCCGCCGATGTTGCGGCCAGCCACGCTAGCTGTTTCGCCAGATGGGACCCATCCGCTTTTCGTTGATCGGGTCGATTTGCTCGATACAGTGCGCAAAGGCTGGTTTCGTTCAGCGGCCGCCGCAAGTGCTGGCGCCGCAGACTTTCCAGCGCGAACGATCTCGGCGTAGTCCTGCTTTGGTGGGGAATAGGACTGAACGGCAACCGGTGCTTTTGAAGCATTGGCTTCGCGAGTTCGTTCGCGCTCACGCTCGATACGATTTTCGTAGGCACTTGGGCGCGGTACCGGCTCAGGTCGGGAGGTTCGGATTTCCAAACTTCCCTCAGCAATGGATTTCGTGGCGATTTTTCGCGATCGCCTCTTTTCTTGCCAAGAGACCAGAATAACAGGGACACCAAACGCAAACAGCATCTGGCCGCCAACCGGCCAACCCTGAAGACCAAAAGCAACGACCAATAGGGCGATGCAGAAATAGACAGCAAAGAAAAATAGAATTCTGAGAAGCTTTAAGAAAGCCTTCATCTAGGAACCCTCGTCAAGAACGACCGATCATCACGGTAGCCAATCACTAGCCCTCCATACAACTCCCGCAACGGTCGCGGTACCGGCTCATCGCTATCCGACCGTAGCGTAGTGAGTGCCTGACCGATACCGGCCATTCCTT
Source organism: Psychromarinibacter sediminicola (assembly GCF_029168335.1). Lineage (GTDB taxonomy): Bacteria > Pseudomonadota > Alphaproteobacteria > Rhodobacterales > Rhodobacteraceae > Psychromarinibacter > Psychromarinibacter sediminicola. Next base: position 1,854 of record NZ_JARGYC010000116.1, on the reverse strand, counting down.
CTCGCCTTAGGCACGTCCTCTTCCTTTCCAACAGAGCGGAGGCTGCCCAAGACACCAGGGTCCAAGAAGGCTCGTTGCAGCCGTTCGCCGCGCACAACGCGAATGACAGCTTCAGCCGGCGCGCCCGATGTGGTCCGGCTGCCCTGCCCATTCAGCCGGAAACGCCTCGAGCACCCGCGCTAGCGTCACCGCCGACCCCTGCTTCGCGTCCAGGATCGCCTCGACGATGTCGGGCGCGAGCAGTGTCAGGCGCAGGACGCGGGTCATGTAGGAGGATGCGATGCCCTGCCCTCACGCTCGGCCAGTTCGGCGATGGTGGCGAAGTCGCCCGAGTCCAGCATCCTCTTCCAGCGGAAGGCGCGGGCAAGTGCCTTGACGAGCGTATTGTCGGTCCGCCTCGGCTGCGCGGCGCCATCCGGCAATTGCATTTCCTTCCGCCCGCCGCGCTTCACGATGCGGAACTGGACGTGGAGCGTCACGGTGTCAGGTATCGGCGCCCCGCGTGTCATGCTGCGACCTCGATGCCGCCAGCTAGCATCTCGCGCGCGAGGCCGCCGAGGCCATCGACGCGCAGGCGGACGTTGAGCCCGTCAGTGCCGACATCCACGCGCTCGACCAGCAGCGCCACGATGCGGGCTTGCTCGGCGGGGAATAGTTCGTCCCACAGCGGATCGAGCTGCTGCAGAGCCGCGCGTGCGTCGGCCTCGGAGTGTCGTCGGCGAGGGCACGTGCCGCCTTCCACGTCCCCGCGACGATCTCCGGCTGGCGGAATACTGCGCGCAGTTGGTCGATGACGGCCGCCTCGATCTCGCCCGCTGGCACGCGGCCGACCTGGGATGGCTCACCAACCCTAATGTTTCCCTGTTGATTTCAATCGCCCCCTCGCGGGGTTCGCCACCATAGAGGCCTAATCTAACGGCCGTTTTCTCTACGCTTCGGGACTGCCAACCGTTACGGGACAGAAAGGTCCAACTTAGTGAACGCGCTTCACTTGATGCTCAGGAACGCCACACGCACTGTGCGTAGCTCAATCGACCAAAGACCAGGACGCGTGTTTTCGGCCATGTTTCTTACGCAGGCGCGCGATGAATGTGGCGTGGGTTTCAATGTTGCCGTAGTCGCCGATCTGGCCGGCTAGGCTTTCGCCTGCGAGGAAATGCCGCGCGGCATGGCGATAGTGTTTCGACCGCGCCCGATCCAGCGAGAAGTCGATCATCGCCCGCAAGAGCACCGTGGCGGTGAGGGGATGCTTCGCCGACAGCACCTCCGACGCCGGCGTCAGCACCTCGTAGAAATCCCCATCCAACTCGCCTGCGCGGTCGAGCACAAGGGCTGCGGCGCGCTCCGGCGCCGGCCAGTTCACCAGGAAGGCCAAGGCCGAATGGACGCTCGCGTAGCCCATCGCGTGATCGAGCGCGCGCTCCTCGGCCTCCAGGTCGTCGAAATCCGGCAGCCGTTTGAGATAGGCGCGAAGGTCTTCCTCCGAGAGCGTCTTCTCGAAACTGGCCCATCGCGCGGCTTGGGCCTCCTCGGCCCGCCCAAGGGCCTCCAGCACGTCCAGGCGGACCCGGTGCCAGTCTGGGTGCAACTCTCGTCGTGCGTCTGTGTCGGCGTCCTCCAGCGTGGTCAGCGCCTCCTCGGCACGGTTCGCCGCCAGGAGCCGCGCGGCGATCCGGGCGGCGATGGCGGGCACCCGGCGGGTCTTCGGTTCGTACTGCGCGATGAAGGCGTCCACGTCGCCCTGCGCGTCGGCAATGTCCTTAACAGGCTGCTGAAAAACTCTGCCTCGACAGGGGTTTGAGAACGTGATTCACCCTTTGCACGGCATGCTGGGGGTGATGATGCGCGGGACGG
>NZ_JARGYC010000115.1 GCF_029168335.1 Psychromarinibacter sediminicola | reverse complement strand
CCGACGCCTCACACCACCACGTCCAGCGCCTCCTGCTGCCCGACGCCGAACACCCGCTTGTAGCGCTCGATCTCGGCCGCCGGCCCCATCGCCTTGCGCGGATTGTCCGACAGCTTCACCGTCGGCCGCCCCTCCGCCTCGGTCGCCTTGCAGACCAGCGAGAACGGCGCCAGCGCGTCGCCCGGCACCAGCCCCCGGAAATCGTTGGTCAGAAGCGTGCCCCAGCCGAAGGACACGCGCACCCGTCCCGAGAACCGCGCATGCAGCTCCTCGATCTTCTCCACGTCCAGCCCGTCGGAAAAGATCACCAGCTTCTTCTTCGGATCCTCGCCGCGCGACTTCCACCAGGCGATGGCGGTCTCCGCCCCCTCGGCCGGATCGCCGGAATCGATCCGCACGCCGGTCCATTTGGTCAGCCAGTCCGGCGCGTTCTCCAGGAACTGCTTCGAGCCGTAGGTATCCGGCAGGATGATCAGCAGGTTGCCGTCGTGCTCCTCCTGCCAGTCCTCCAGCACCCGGTAGGGCGCCGCGCGCAGCTCCGCCTCGGTGTCGGCCAGCGCGGAATAGATCATCGGCAGCTCGTGGGCGTTGGTCCCCACCGCCTCCAGATCCCGCTTCATCGCGATCAGGCAGTTCGACGTTCCGGCAAAGCCCTCGCCCAGCCCCTCGGTCATCGCCTGCACGCACCAGTCCTGCCACAGGAAGGAATGCCGCCGCCGCGTCCCAAAATCGGCGATCCGCAGCCCGTCCAGCTCGCGCAGCCGCTCGATCTTTTCCCACAGCTTGGTCATCGCCCGCGCGTAGAGCACCTCCAGCTCGAACCGCTTCATCCGCTCCAGCACCGCGCGCCCGCGCAGCTCCATCAGCACGGCCAGCGCCGGGATCTCCCACAGCATCACCTCGGGCCACTTGCCCTCGAAGGTCAGCTCGTACTGTCCGTCCTTCACTTCCAGCTGGTAGGGCGGCAATGCGAGGTTCTCGAACCACTCCATGAAGTCGGGGCGGAACATCTGCCGCTTGCCGTAGAAGGTGTTGCCCCGCATCCAGGTCGACTCGCCCCGCGTCAGCGACAGCGACCGGATATGATCCAGCTGCAGCCGCAGCTCGCCCTCGTCGATCAGCTCGGCCAGCTTGACCTCCTTGGTCCGGTTGATCAGCGAGAACTTCACATGGGTGTCGCGGTTGTTGCGGAACACCGACTGGCACATCAGGAGCTTGTAGAAGTCGGTGTCGATCAGCGACCGCACGATCGGGTCGATCTTCCACTTGTGATTGTAGACGCGGGTGGCGATGTCGACCATGGTGCTTCCTTCCTCCGGCAGCCCGTTACACCAAGCGGGCCGCGGCTTGTCAAAACGGAAAGGCCCCGCGCCCGCGCGTCGGCAGGGATCGGCGCCGACGAAAAAGACCCCCGCCCGAAGGCAGGGGTCAGGTCATGCGGGGCCTGAAGGGGAGTTGACCCCGCAAGGACAGCAGAAACGGGACAGGGACGCGCCCGTTGCACCCGTGTGTCGGGCGGCCGTCTCTCGCGGTTCAAAGAAAATCCGGGCCTGCGCCGTCCGGGCTCAGCAGCCCCCGGCGCGCGGCAGCCCCCAGCCGTAATGCGTGTCGCGCCCCGGCGCGCCCAGATCCTCGCTCTGGCTGCGCAGCCGCGCGCGGATCGCATCGGTCGACCCGGCCCCGCGCCGCATCAGCCTTGCCGCCAGCGCGGTGACGATCGGCGCGGCATAGGAGGTGCCCGAGGCATAGCTGCCGCCGTTGCGCTTCGCCACGTACAGGTCGACCCCCGGCGCCGCGAACTCGATATGCGGGCCGGTATTGGCGGCGGTATAGCGGCGCCCGGCGGCATCCACCGCCGTCACCGCGATCACCCCCGGCGCCCCGGCGGGATAGGCGGCATAGTCCTGCCCGTCATTGCCGGCGGCGGCCACCATGATCACGCCGCGCCCGGCCACCAGGCGCAGGATATCGTCGAGCGCCGCGTTCTGCGGCCCCGCGAAGGACATGTTCACCAGCCGCACGCCCTGGCCCATCAGCCAGTCGAGCGCCGCCGAGATCCCCTCGACGTCCGAGGCCGGCCCGCGCCGTTCGCGCCCGAAGGCGGTGACGGCATAGAGGTCGGCCCCCGCGGCAAAGCCGGTCAGCACGCCGTCGGGATCGGTCCCGGCGATCAGCGCGGCGACGGCGGTGCCGTGGTTCGGGTTGGTCCCGCCGCGCCGGTCCAGCACCGAATGCGTCACCAGCCGCACGCCGGCCAGTGCCGGATGCGACGGGTCCAGCGCGCCGTCGATCACGCCGATCCGCAGCCCGGTCAGCCGGCAGGTCTCGACCGGCGCGTCGATCATGCTGGCGGCATAGAGCCGCGGCTTGCCCTGTGTCAGGCGGTACATGCTGTGCCGGTCGATCCGGGTCTCCGGCGCCACCTGGTCCAGGATCGCGCGCGCCCGGGCAAGCGACAGGCCGTCGAGATCGAGAAACAGCGAATAGCGCCCGAGGTTCGGATAGGGCCGCACCCGCACCACCCGCGCGCCCTGCGCGCGGAGCGCCTCTGCCGCGGCGGCGGCCTGGTCCGCCGGCCCGACCGTCACGAACTCCGCGCGTCCGCCGCGCAGCCGCACGACCTCGTCCGGGATCAGCTCCGAGTCGTTCGACTGGCTGTCCTCGTCGTTGTCGTGACCGTACGCGCCATCGTAGCCGCCGTCACCATCGCCGGTCTGCGCGACCGCGGGTCCGGCGAGCAGGAGGGCCAATAACAGGGCGATGGCGTGCCGCATCTCTCGGTATCTTTTCTGCATGTCTCTCAAATCACTGGTTGAGGGTCAGATCCTCGACAATATCGGAGGCCTCAAGGATGCCACGCGCCTCGTCCGGAGTCACGCCTTCGACCGGCGCCAGTTGGTAAAGCCCGAGCGCCGACGGCCCGCCCGTGACCTCGACGCCCGCCTCCAGGAGCAGCGCGCGCAGCGCCCGCTCCGGCGTGTCGGGGGCGATGGCCACGGTGAACGGCGCCTCGGCGCCCGCCCCGGCCAGCGAATAGCCCTCGGGCTGCGGCGCCTCGGCCATGTCGCCGCCACCGCGCATCAGGAACGCGCCCTGCCCGATCACCGCCACCAGCAGCACGGCGGCCGCGGCCTGCCAGGCCAGCACCCGGCCGGACCGCGGCGGCGCGGCGGCCTGCGGCGCCTCCGCCTCGACATCGCGCATCAGCCGCGCCAGCCCCATCTCGCCGGGGCTGTAGGCGTCCTCGGCCCGCATCGTCTCGCGCACGGCGCGCAGCGCCGCCAACTCGGTCTGCAGCTCCGGATCCTCGGCCACCGCGGCCTCGGCGGCGCGCCGCTCCTCGCCCTCCAGGGTGTCGTTCGCCAGGAAAGGCAGCAGTTCGTGGATGTCGTCGCGCGTCGTCATGCCGGCACCCTCCGCTCGATCCGGCCCGACAGGCAGCGCATCAGAAGCTTCTTGGCATGGAACACGCGGGTCTTGACGGTGCCCTCGGGCACGCCCGCGACCTCGGCGATCTCGGCATAGGTCATGTCCTCGTAGAACGCCAGGCTGATCGCCGTGCGGTGATCGTCCTTCAGCGTCTCCAGGCAATGCCGCACATGCTCGGCCTCCTGGCCGGCGGCCACGCAGGTCTCGGCGTCGGGGCTGTCATCCACCTGCTCGGGGATGTCGTCGGTCACGTCCTGCCGTCCGCGCTTGCGGTGCAGGTCGATGACCTTGCGGTAGGCGATACCGAATATCCAGGTCTGCACTTTCGATCTCCCTTCGAACCTGGCGGCGGACCGCCAGACCTCCATGAACACGTCATGCAGTACGTCGGAGGACTCGAAGGGATCGTTCAATCTGGAGTGGATGAAGCGGTAGACGGGTTTCTCCAGCGCCCGATACAGCGCCGCCAGCGCCTTCTTGTCGCCATGCGCGACCTGGGACAGGGTTTGCGCGTGCGGGTCCATGTCAGCTCATCGTCTTCCGGCCGGACGCGGGAACCCCGCGACCAACCCGTCAATATGTTCCATCAGCTGGCCGTCGACCGTCCGCCACATCGGATCGAGAAGGAACTCGACCCCTTCGCGCCGCGCGACCTTTGCGGCGGGAATGAAGTCACTGTCTCCCGTCACCAGAATGATGGTATCCACCTGCCGCTTCAGGGTCATGGAGGCAATATCCAGCCCGATCTTCATGTCTACGCCCTTCTGACGCAGCGGAAGATAGATGTCATCCGGTTTCAGGGCCAGCCAATACTCGATCACCTGCCGTGCCGCCTCCGCCTCGTCGGCGGATAAGGCACGCGCGCCGGTCAGAGCATCGCGAATATCGTCGGCGCGGTGCCAGATCTTCAGAAGCTGTTTGAGATGCCGGTCATGCGGCGTCCAGGGCCTGTCGTTGCTGAGGTGCCCGAGCCGCAGCGCGAATTTCCGCTCCCGCCGGATGAGATCGAACAGCGCGCGGCGGAAGGCGGCCTCGGGGGTCCGCGCAAAGTCCTCCTGCCGGTTCTTCAGCGGGTGATGCGGTGCGCCGGAAAACGGTTCCGCGTCATAGAAGAACAGCCGGTAGACATGGTACAGCCACCGGCTCTCCTCCATGCGGCAGGTCTCGCCGGTCAGGCCGCGTACGTGATTACGGCAGATCAGCCGAATGTCCCCCATCACGGAGGACGGGGAGTCGCGGTCGTGCCCGGGCCAGTCGCGAAGCCGTTTCAGGAAGAATCCGCCGTCGATCAGGATGGCTATGCGTCTGATCCGGGTCATGCGCGCTCGAAACGCAAAGCCCCACCTTCTGGCGCATCTCCTGGATCGGCGGAGAGGCCTGCTTCGGTGGGGCGGATGCCATCTAGATGAGTCAGCAGGAACCGAAAAGCAAGAGTCTTGTTTGTCACAGGCGAGTCCAGACGGCCACGGTCATGCCAGCACCACCCCCGCCCCGCGCATCCCGTCGCGCGCGGCGGCGAGCGAGCCGTCGAGGTCGATGCCGCGGCACAGCTCTTCGCGCACTGTCACGTCGAAGCCCAGCTTCGCCGCGTCCACCGCCGAGAAGTTCACGCAGAAATCCGTCGCCAGCCCCACCATGACAAGCCGGTCGATCCCCCGGGTCCGCAGGTAGCCCTCCAGCCCGGTGGGCGTGACATGGTCGTTCTCGAAGAAGGCGGAATAGCTGTCGATGTCCCGGTTGAACCCCTTGCGGAGGATCAGCTCGGCGCGGTCCACCTCCAGGTCGGGATGAAACTGCGCGCCGGGGCTGCCCTGCACGCAATGGTCGGGCCACAGCACCTGCGGGCCATAGGGCATCTCGGTCATCTCCATCGGCGCCTTGCCCTCGTGCATCGAGGCAAAGGACGAATGCCCCGCCGGGTGCCAGTCCTGCGTCAGGATCACCGCGCCGAACTCGGCCATCAGCGCGTTGATGCCGCCGACGATCGTATCGCCCTCCGGCACGGCCAGCGCGCCGCCGGGGCAGAAATCGTTCTGGACGTCGATGACGATCAGCGCGTCGCTCATGTGGGTCTCCCTTCCGGAACGGACGCACCCTAGCAGCCGGGCGGCGGGAATCAATCGAAGGCCGGACCGGGGCCCGCGCATTGACGCAGGATTGACGAGACCGCCCGCGCGCCAGGCTTGCGGCGGGGCCGGCCGCCGGCTATCCCGCCACGCCATGGTCATCGTCGCCGCCCTCTACCGCTTCGCGCCCGTCGCGGACCCCGCCGCGCTGCGCCCCGTGCTGCGGGAGCTGTGCGAAGGGCACGGCGTCAAGGGCACGCTCCTTCTCGCGACCGAAGGCATCAACGGCACCATCGCCGGCCCCCGCGCCGGCCTCGACGCGGTGCTCGCCCGTATCCGCGCGCTCCCCGGCTTCGCCGAGCTCGACTGGAAGGAAAGCGCGGCCGAGACCATGCCCTTCGCCAGGCTCAAGGTCCGGCTGAAGCGCGAGATCGTCACAATGGGCCAGCCCGGCGTCGACCCCACCGCCGCCGTCGGCCGCTATGTCGACCCCGCCGACTGGAACGCGCTGATCTCGGCGCCGGATGTCGCCGTGATCGACACCCGCAACGACTACGAGGTGGAAATCGGCAGCTTCGACGGCGCCGTCGATCCGAAGACGAAAAGCTTCGGCGAGTTCCCCGCCTGGTGGGAGGCGAACAAACACCGGTTCCACAATAAGCGGCTGGCGATGTTCTGCACCGGCGGCATCCGCTGCGAGAAGGCCACGAGCTGGCTGATCGGCCAGGGCGTCGAGGAGGTCTATCACCTCAAGGGCGGCATCCTGAAATATCTCGAAGAGGTGCCGGAAGAGGAAAGCCTCTGGCACGGCGCCTGCTTCGTCTTCGACCGCCGCGTCAGCCTGGAGCACGGGTTGCGCGCGGGCGAGCACGTCCTTTGCCACGCCTGCCGCCGCCCGCTGTCCGAGGCGGACCGGACCCGGCCCGAATACGAATCGGGCGTCTCCTGCCACCGCTGCCTGTCGGAATATTCCGAGTCGGACCGCGCCCGATTCCGGGAGCGCGACCGCCAGATCCGACTCGAAACGGCGCGCCGGACGGCCCGAGACCCCCTGTTATCGGATGACGAACGGGGGTGATTTGGCCCCGCGCCAGACCCCGCCAAAACTTTTCTTCCCAAAGACGCGACGTGACTCGACGCATTGTTGCGCGACCGGCGGGCCGGCTGCACATGCGCCGCAACCCATTGCCCTGAAACGATTCTCCCGCCGTGACGCAGCGGCATTTCCGGCCGTGTCATCGGATAACAGCGCGGGGGATAGGGCATAACCCCGGCGTGAAATTGCCTGACGTCTCCGACCCGGCCCAGGTTGAGGTCATCGGCACAGCGCAGCACGACGCAACGCCACGCCGACCACACACAACACGAACCTGAAACCTGAACACACGAGCCCAACTGGAGACCAACTCAATGACCTTCGCGATTTTCAAGAAAGCTTCCTTCGCCGCCATCACCGCCACCGCCGTTCTGGCCGCGGCGCCCTCCTTCGCCTGGTGCCCGGGCAACTACGCCGGCGCCAATGTCAACGGCTACGGCAACGAGGTCGGCGTGGGCAATGCCGGTTGCGGCAACCACACCCAGGTGGACGTCTACGGCAACGGCAACAGCACCATCGCTGTGACCGACGGCCACGGCAACTACACCGCGGTCGGCACCGCCGGCTACGGCAACGGCACCTACACCTCGACCAACGGGTCGGGCAACACGGTCGGGGCCGCCACGATCGGCGTCGGCAACACGACCAACATCAACACCAACGGCAACGGCAACTTCGTCGCCGCCGTGACGACCGGCACCGGCAACTACACGTCCTCGAACGTGAACGGTTCGGGCAACGTGGTCGCCATCGTGAACGGCAACTAAGACCCGTCACGTACCGGGCGGAGCCTCCCCCGCCCGGTACGCAACCCCCGCAATCCACCGCCCCGACGGCGGCACATCCAGGAGACAAACCCATGACCTTCCTGCGCACCAAAGCCGGCGCATTCGCCCTCCCCGCAGCGGCCCTGTCGCTTTCCGTCTTCGGGCTGGCCGCCGCGACCAGCGCGGAAAGCTCCGACGACGACAGCGCGCTGCCCCCCGTGCAGTGCGAGATCCAGGTCGAGAAGTCCGGCCGCGGCTATACCTGGACCGGCGTCCTGCACGCCGACGCCACGGTCGAGGGCGCCTACGAGCTGAACATCTCCTCGCGCTCCGGCGGCCGCACAACGATCAGCCAGGGCGGCAGCTTCATGGTCAAGGCCGGCAAGACCGAAACCCTTGGCCAGGCGTCGCTCGGCGGCATGGACCCCGACAGCGTCGAGGCCGAACTGATCCTGCACATGGACGGCAAGTCCTATGTCTGCGGCCAGAAGGCCGATCTCTGAACCCGACCCAACCTCCAACCGACCCATATTCGCCTAACCCAGAAAAGGAATTCCGACATGAAACTCGCTGCCATCACCCTCGCCATTTCCACCGCCCTCGCCGCTCCCGCCCTGGCCGGTGGCACCATCACCTTCGGCTATTCGGCGAAGAACCAGGACGAAGCCAACCTGATGAAGCTGGGCATGATCGGCTACGAGCTGGCCAAGGATCATCACAAGAACGGCCGGATCACCTCGAACGGCGCCAACGCCGCGGCCGCGATCCTGAACCCCAACGGCAATGCCGGCATCGTCGACCAGTACGGCAACGGCCATAACGGCTCGATGGTCCTGAACGGCAACGGCACCAAGTGCATGCTGGTCCAGGGCGGCAACGGCGCCAACAACCACGTCAATGCCGGCCCGGGCGAGACCTGCGTCGTCGTCGGCATCGGCCTCGACTGATCCCTCCCCGACCGATCCCCTCGGGCTTCGAACCTCTCGTCCCTCGCTCCCTCTGTCCCCGTTCGAAGTCCTACTCTCCCGCCGGATGGCTCTGCCTCCGGCGGGTTTTTTCGCGGGCCGGTCCCGCATCGGGGCCGAACCGCGCACCAGCGTCGACGCGACACGATCTTCCAGAAGATCGTGCGCCCCAGGATTTTCTGGAAAATCCTGCAACATCAAAATCTTCTAGAAGATTTTGCCGCGGCGTCCCTAGAGCGTTTTCCGATCAATCTGCATCGTATCCGCAGGCGGCGAAGTAGTTTTCGCATTCCTGGTGCGTGAAGCAGTCGATGAGTTCGCCGAT
>NZ_JARGYC010000114.1 GCF_029168335.1 Psychromarinibacter sediminicola | reverse complement strand
GGACACCCCCCTCAACTCCCGAAATACGCATGGCTGATCGCCTCCCGGCTCACCTCGTCCGACCGCCCTTCCAGCGACACCCGTCCCTCCTGCAGGCAGCAGACCCGCCCCGACACCGCCAGCGCCTTGGAGATGTCCTGCTCCACGATGACCGCGCTCATCCCCTCGCCCACGATTCCCGGCAGCTGGTCGTAGATCTGATTGATCACGACGGGCGCGAGGCCGAGGCTGATCTCGTCGAACAGGATCAGGTCCGGGTTCGCCATCAGCGCCCGGCCGATCGCCACCATCTGCTGCTGCCCGCCGGACAGCGACGTGGACGGCACCGAACGCCGCTCTTCCAGGATCGGGAACAGCCTGAACACGGCCTCCAGCGACCACGGGCCCTTCCGCCCCACGCGCCCGCCGATGATCAGGTTCTCCTCCACCGACAGCGAGGGGAACAGCTGCCGCCCCTCGGGCACCAGCGCGATCCCCAGCGCCGCCACCTGGTCGGCCCGGAGCGCCCCGATCTCGCGGCCGCGATACACCACCTGCGGGCCGGCATTCCGCAGCAGGCCCGAGACCGACCGCATCAGCGTCGTCTTGCCGGCCCCGTTGGCGCCGATGATCGCCAGCACCTCGCCCTCGGCCACCTCCATGTCGACGCCGTAGAGCGCCTGGAAGTCGCCGTAGAAGGCGTCGAGGCCCCGCAGCGACAGCACCGGCTCAGGCATCGGCCTCGATCCCCAGGTAGATTTCCTTGACCTCGCGGCTGTCCATCACCGCGCGCGGCTCGCCCTCCGCGATCATCTTGCCGAAATCGATCACGATCAGCCGCTCCACGACGGCCAGCAGCGCATGCACCACGTGCTCGATCCAGATGATCGACATGCCCCCCGCATGGATCGCCCGGATCGTCGCGATCAGCGACGCGCATTCGTCGTCGGTCAGCCCGCCCGCGATCTCGTCCAGCATCAGAAGCTTCGGCTTGGCGCAGAGCGCCCGCGTCAGCTCCAGCCGCTTGCGGTCCAGAAGCGACAGCTTGCCCGCCAGAACGTTCGCCTTGTCCAGAAGCTCGGTGTCCTCCAGCACGTCGAGGCACAACGCCTCGGCCGCGTGCCCCGACAGGTCCGCCCCCTGCGTCGCCGCGATCATCGCGTTCTCGAAGACGGTCAGCCCGCCGAAGGGCTGCGGCACCTGGAACGACCGCGCCATGCCGGCCCGGCAGCGCGCCGCCGCGCCGGTCTTCGTCACGTCGCGGCCCGCGAAACGGATCCGTCCGGCATCCGCCGACAATGTCCCGGTGATCAGGTTGAACATGGTGGTCTTGCCCGCACCGTTCGGCCCGATCACCCCCAGCGCCTCGCCTTCGCGCAGCGCATAGGACAGGTCGTCCGCCACGGTCACCGCGCCGAAGCTCTTCTTCACGCCGTCGAGTGTCAGGATATCCGCCACGTCGCCCCCCGTGTTGGGCCGCGGGCGAGAGGGAGAGGTCCCCGCCCGCGGCGCCGGCCGCTCCTCAGAGCAGCTGCATCTCCGCCGTCACCGGAATTTCCGGCGCGGTGGCGTTGGCCACGATCTCCAGGCTCAGCCCGTCGTCGCCGCGCTGCCATTGCCCCGCGACCAGCGGCGTCTTGGTGACGTTCTCGACCGGCCCCTCCGACCAGTCGACGGGACCGACGATGGTATCAAGCGAGGTCTCGGGAATGGCCGCCCGGACCGACTGGTAGTCGTCCATGTCCTCGACGCGGGACACAACGTCGGCCACCACCTCGAACAGCGCGTGCTTGAAGCCGATGGGCTGGGTCCAGGGCCGGCCCGTGGCCGCCTCGTACCCGCCGGCAAGCTCCGCCGCGGTCACGCCGGTCAGCGACGATGCGAACGGATGGTGCGGCGACCACCAGACCTCGGACGAGAGCCCGTCGCCGCGTTCGCCCAGCGATTCCACGACCGAGGGGAACAACAGCGCCTTGCCGATGGTCACGATCTTCGGCTGGAACCCCTGCTGCGCCGCCTGCGCCCAGAAGGTCGCGAAGTCGGGCGGGATCATGTTGCCCGTCACGATCTCGCAGCCGGCCTCCTTGAAGGCGTTGATCTGCGCGGTGAAGTCGTCGGTCATCGGCTGATACCGGCCCGGGTCGATCAGCTCGTAGCCGGCCTCGGCCAGCGCCGGCGGCAGGCCCCGTTCGGGATCGCCCCAGGCATTGCCGTCGGCGTCGTTGGGGAACAGGCCCGCCACGGTCTTCTGCACGCCGGTGCCGTCCCACATGGCGAGGAAGGCCGCGATCACGTCCTCCAACCCCCAGAAGAAGTGGTAGGTATAGTCGAAGCCTTCCCCGGGCACCCCGTTGCGGCCGAAGAAATACGGCTGCCACGGACAGTCGGTGGTGATGCAGGGCACCTCGTTCAGCTCCGCCTGGTCGGCCACCGGGTTCGTCGTATCCGGCGTCGAGGCGGCGGTGATGATGTCCACCCCCTCGCCGAGGATCAGGTCCAGCGCGACCTCGGCCGCACGGTTGGGGTTCGACTGGCTGTCGGCGGTGATGATCTCGATATTGTAGGTGCCGCCCTGCCCCTCGATGCCTTGCGCGAACTTCGCGCGGATACCCTCGAGGATGTACTCGTCCGCCTCGGCGAAGCCGGCCAGCGGCCCGGTGCGCGGGCTGACATGGCCGACGCGGACGGTGCGGCCCTGCGCATAGGCGCGGGTGTGGCGCAGGATGACCGGGGCGGCGACCCCGGCGGCGAGGCCGGTCAGCAGCCGGCGGCGGTTGGTGATCAGTTTCATCTTCAAGTCCTCCCTTCCTTGAAGGCCGGTTCGCGGGCCGGCCGCCCGTTCAGTCGAGTATCGTGTCGAGCTTCCCCAGGAACCGGCCGACCCGCGCGCGCACCGCGTCCGCCTCCTCCGGCGTCCACTTGCGGAACCCTTCGCCGGTCTTCATTCCCAGCTTGCCGTCCTTCACCAGCCGTTCGAGGTACGGCGACGGGCCCTTGCGGCTTTCCAGGTCGGCCAGCACGTTTTCGTGAATGTCCAGCGTCAGGTCGGTGCCCACGAGGTCGGCGTTTTCCAAGGGGCCCAGCACCGGCAGGCGGCGGCCGAAGCAGGACTTGATGACGGTGTCCACGCTTTCGGCGTCGCAGATCCCGTTCTCGACAAGGCTGATCGCCTCGCGCCAAAGCGCGTGTTGCAGCCGGTTGCCGATGAAGCCCGGCACGTCCTTTTCCACCCGCACGGGCGTCTTGCCGGCATCGGCGAGCAGGGCGACCATGGCGTCCATGCTGGCATCGTCGGTCCAGTCCGTCCGGATGACTTCCACCAGCGGGATCATGTGCGGCGGGTTCCACCAATGGGTGCCGAGCGCGCGGTGACGGCCGGTCAGCCCGCCCATGATCTTCGTGATCTGGATGACCGAGGTGTTGGAGGCGAGGATCGCGTCGTCGGGCGCATGCGCCTCGACCTCGGCGAAGATCGACTGCTTCAGCGGCAGCTTCTCCGGCGCCGCCTCGAAAACGAAGGCCGACGTCTTCACCGCCGCCGATACCGAATTGCACAATTCGATCTTTTTCAGCGCTTTTGCGATCTCTTTTGCGTCGCAACCCAGCACTTTCATACTTTCGCCGATGCGATCCGGCGCGCTGGCCAGCGCCTCGGGCACCGGGTCGGTCAGGCAGACATACTGCCCCGCCCGCGCCAGCGTCAGCGCGATGCCGTGGCCCATGAGCCCCGCGCCGATCACCGCTGTCTGCCGGTTCTTCATCGCGTCACCCGGCGGTGTAGCCACCGTCGGCATAAAGGATATGCCCGGTGTAGAAATCGGACGCCTTCGACGCGAGGAACAGCAGCGGCCCGGCCAGATCCTCCGGCTCGCCCAGCCGCCCCTTGGGCACGCGGGCGAGGAAGCCGGCGCGGACCTGCTTGGCGTTGTCGTCGTCCTCGAACATCCATTGCGTCAGCGGCGAGCGGAAGACCGTCGGCGCGATGGCGTTGACGGTGATACCGGTGGGGCCAAGCTCGCAGCCCAGCGCCTTGGTGATCCCGTCGACGGCGGCCTTCGACGCGCAATAGGCGGTATAGCCCGCCGGGTGGCCGAGAAGCCCGCGCGCCGAGGACACCAGCACGATCTTGCCGCCGGTGCCCTGGTCCTTCATTCGCACCGTCGCGGCGCGCGCCATCAGCCAGCTTTGCCGGACATTCGCGTCCTGCACCGCGTCGAAGGTCTCGGGGTCCATCTCGTCGATCTTGGCGACCTTGTTCATGCCGCTGGCCACCACGAGGATGTCCAGCGACCCGAACGCCTCGACCGCCTTCGCCACCATGCCCTCGCAGATCTCGGGCGTGGTCGGGCGGCCGTTCACCTCGGCCACCTCGGCGCCGATCCCGCGGCATTCCTCGGCGATCTCGCCCAGCGCGGCGGCGTTCCCGGCCACCAGCACCAGCTTGCAGCCGGCCCCGGCCAGCACCCGGGCCGCGACCATGCCGAAGGCGCCGGACGCGCCGGTGATCAGCGCCACCTTGCCCTTCACGTCGAACATCGAAAGCGGGTTGGTCAGATCCATCTCATTTCTCCGGCGGATAGGGCATGACGACCAGCATCTTGCAGACGTGGTTCGACTTGTTCTCGATGCGGCGCTCCTGTCCCGGCGGGATCGTGCAGCTGTCCATCGCGCGCAGCACCTCGGTCCGTCCGTCCCATTCGATGGTCATCTCGCCGTCCAGCACGACATAGACCTTCTCGAACGAGGTGCTGTCCGGGCCGGCCCCGCCGCCCGGCAGGAATTGCGAAAACGCGACCCACTGGTTGGTCGGCCCGCCCTCCTCGAAGCCCTGCAGCCGCAGCCCGTGGACGCCCCAGTGATTGGGGGCATCGTAGGACTGCGCGTCCTCGAATCGTTTGATCAGCATGCGCTCTCCCCTCCCTTGGATCGCGTCGCGTCTGTCGGCGGGAGCGGACGAACGGCCCGCCCCGCTGGCGTCGGGTGGGCCATCTGCCCACCGCCCGCCTCAGAACGCTTCGCCGGCCTCGATGCGATAGCCCTGGCCCTTGTCGATCATGGCGACCAGCCGGATGATGCAGCCGTCGCCGCGATCCCAGTTCCACGGGAAGAAGGCGAAGGTGCAGCGCTTGCCGGTCACCGCGTCCAGGTCGCCGCCGACGTTCTCGATCCCGAGAATGCCGTTCTTGAACAGGATGTTGTGCACCGGCTCCCAGTCCGGATAGTCGTCGGCCCAGTCATTGCCGCCGGACCATTCCTTGTACTCGTCGGCCAGATGCGGCAGCAGCGGGCCGTTGCGCTGCGGCCCGATGGCGGTGGCCAGCGGGTGGTCGTTGGCCTGGGTGTCGTGACCCACGACCTTAATGCCCTTCTCGACCATCCACTCGCCCGCCGACGGCACGAAGCCCGGGCAGTAGGCGAAATAGTCGCCATCCTCGTACTGGTGGTGCCAGCCGGTGTTGACGATCAGCACGTCGCCGGGGCGGATCGCGTGGCCGCAGGCATTCTCGAGGTCGTCGCCGGTGATGAACTCCCACTTCTTCTTGGGCAGCGACACGACGATCCCGGTGCCGAAGAAATGCGGCAGCGGCACCTCGTCGATGAACGGCGTGCCCTGAACGACATGGGCCGGCGCATCAATATGGGTGGTCGCGTGCATCGTCGTGGTGATGCGCTGCGAAAGCACGCCGGACTTGGCCATGTAATGGATACGCTCGATCTTCGTATCCTCGAAATACGGCCAGTTCGGGTTCTGGAACCCGAAGCGGTGGCTGAGGTTGTAGAACTCCAGCCCCATCTCGTTGTCGGTGTTTCCCTGGAATTCGATTCCGCGGATCGTGACCATCTTGTTCCTCCCTGGGCGCGGCCTGTCTGCCGGTTGTTCCGCGGTGGCCGGGGCGGGTCCGCCCGGCTCACCTGTCCCGTCTATTGATGCATATGAACCGTATTGCGGTCAATCAGAATCTCGAACGGCCCATCATTCGGGCGGGAACAGCGCGACGTAGCGGATGAATTCCAGCATGTCCTGGCCTAGCGACTCGTCCTCCGTCCCGATATGCTGCACGATGGAGATGTGGCTGTGCCCGCTCGGAACCGAGGTCACGGGCAAATGCCCGTCCCGCTCCAGCAGCGCGGCCATAAGCTGCGACCGCCGGGACCGCCAGCGCCATCGCAAGACCGGTCAGCCCGGCCGTAAGTCTTGGTCTCATGCTATCCTCCCTTCGCGGACCGCGTTCCCACGCGACCGTCAGGTCTCGAAGATCCTCTTTTCCGTCTTGTGCAGGCATTCCCCGGGCCCGTCCGGGCCGATCAGGTAGTTGTCGCAGATGACCGCAAAGACCCGCCCGTCGTCGTAGCCGGGATGCACCGCGAAATGCATGTTCTCGGCGATCGGCATTGTCTCGTCGCGGCGGATCAGCGGCCGCTCGACCATCTCGCAGCCCTGCCCGTGGGCGTAGAGCCGGGTCTCGGGCGGCAGCCCGCGCGCCTGCATCCAGGCGTCGTGCGCCGCGGCGATCTCGGCCGGCTGCGCGCCGGGCTTCATCAGCGACAGCGTATGATCCTGTGCCGCCTTCACGTTGGCGAACGCCTCCAGCAAGAAGTCGTCGGCCTTGCCCAGCACCATTGTCCGCGCGATTTCGAGGTAGAGGCCACCGGGCCCGTTGATCTCGGTGAGCAGCGACATGTGATCGCCGGCCTGCAATTCGCGCGTCTGGAAATGCCGCCCCATGAAACGCGACGGGCTCCCAAGCTCGGCCGACATCCCCAGGAAGATGCCCTGGTCGCTGCCCAGCCGCCGGCCAACGGCCTCGGCATGGGCGGCCACGTCGCGGTCGGTCAGGCCGGGACGGATGAAATCGCAGACCTCGGCGAACACCTTGTCCTGCAACAACGCGATCTCGGCGATCAGCTTGCGTTCTTCCTCGCTTTTCACGGCCTTGACCGCGTCCAGCGCGCCGGTCGCGTCCACCAGATCGAGCCCGGCCTCCTCCAGCCCGCGCATCAGCGAATGGGGCAGCGCGCCGGGCGCCAGCAGGCCGGCCCGCGCGGCACCCTTCTCGGCCAGATCCTGCAATGCCAGGTCCGTGTCATAGGGGATCGTGTAGTCGATCGACACGAAGGACGGCGTGCCCAGCATCCGGCCCACGCCGCGATGCACCGGGTCGCCGTCGAGCATGCGGTCGGTTCCGAACGCCCCCATCTCCACCACCGTCATCGGCGCGTCGCGATAGAACAGCACCGTGCGCGGATAGCCGTTGCCGGCCGGGATGTCGGTGAACCAGCGCACGTACCCGCCCATCCAGTCCTCGCGCGCCTGCATCACCAGAACGTCGAGCCCCAGCTCCTCCATGACGCCGCGCGCCACGGTCCAGCGGCGTTCCATCTCGGCATCGGTGATCGGCGAATGGGTCATGCGTTTCCTCCGTGCGGGATCGTGTCCAGCGCGGCCGCCCCGCCCCGCGCGTATGCGTTGAACTTCTCGACCAGGATCGGGAGCGCCTGTTCGTGGTAGGTGGCGGACAAGCCGCCGACATGCGGGGTGATGATGCAGTTGGGCGCCCGCCACAGCGGGTCCTCGGGGGGCAACGGCTCGGTCGCGAACACGTCGAGCCCCGCGCCCGCGATCCCCTGCCCCTCCAGCGCCCGGAGCAGGGCCGCCTCGTCGACGCAGCCGCCGCGCGCGATGTTGACGAGGTAGGCCGACGGCTTCATCGCCGCCAGCACCGCCTCGCCCACGATGTGGTGCGTTTCTTTCGAATAGGGCACCAGCACAACGAGGAAATCCGCCTCGCCGGCCGCCTGTTTCATCTCCGCCCGCCGGAATACCCGCGCGAAGCCCGGCACTTCGCTGCGCCCGTCCGAGACACCGGTCACCCGCATCCCGAAGGCATTGCAACGCTCTGCGAGGGCCTCGGCGATGGACCCCAGCCCGAGGATGCAGACGGTCTTGCCCGGCAGGATCGGCTGCGGCCACTTCTCCCACCGCGCGCTGTTCTGGTTGTCCAGCATCCGCGGGAACTGCCGCTGCAGCGAAAGCATCAGCAGGATCGCCAGCTCGGACATCTGCGGCCCGTGCATCCCGCTGCAATTGGTCAGGGCCACCTCCGGCCCCAGCGCCTTCATCGTCAACAGGTTGTCGACGCCGGTCGTCAGCGCCGCCAGCCATTCCAGCCGGGGCATCGCCGCGACGAGCCGCTCCGGAATGAACGGTGCAAGGCCCAGGAGAACCTCTGCCTCGCCGGCGTGCTTCAACGCCGTATCGGCATCCGTCGTCGGGACGAAACGATAGCCCGGACAGGCCGCGCCCAGCTTCTCGGCATAATAGCCTGCGTGGTCGTCCAATATCAGGACTGTCTTCGGTCCCGGCATCACGGCCCCTCCCTCGGCCCAATGGGCGCGCTGCACGCGACCAGCGTCGGCCGGATACCGCCGCGCCGACTGCATATGTACCACATTACGAACAAGACGCACCGCATTGCAAGGCCGGAGTCGTGATGTCCGACCAATCAGCTGGGTGCGGGCAGACGCATTCGACCCAGTTCACGCAAGGGCAGGATGGCTGTCCCTTATACCGCGCAGAGACCGCGCCACTCTGCGAGAGCAGCGGCGCGATTCTTCTTGTAGTTTGCTCGGGAGTAGAAGCTGCGCTCCGAGTTGAAATGGTTGCTGACCGAGGTGTGGACGGAGACGAATTTCTGCAATGTTCG
>NZ_JARGYC010000113.1 GCF_029168335.1 Psychromarinibacter sediminicola | reverse complement strand
CCGAACCGGTGCCACCAGAACCGGACCGCTTCGTGGCTCACGTCGATCCCACGTTCGTGCAGCAGGTCTTCGACATTCCGCAGCGAAAGCGGGAAGCGGACGCTGCCAACGCCCCTGCCCCGCCTCAAGTCGAGTTCCTTTGACACCACCCAGGTGAACGTTCAATACACGGATTTGCCCTGGGTTACTTCGACCCACTGCTCAGATCGGATGCGCATTCGCACTGCGATCAGGTGCGAATGCACTGCATGGTGGGCAGATTGAATTGCAATTGACGTCCCCTCATGCCTATTCTTCATCAGGTACAGAAAAGGAAGACCCCGTGATCGAGACGGAACCCGCCGCGGCCCGCAACGGCATCCAGGTCATCGCCCGCGCCGCCGCGATCCTTCGCGTTCTGCGCCAGAACTCGACCGGCATGAGCCTCGGGCAAATCGCCGAGCGCGTCGAGCTGCCCCGTTCCACCGTGCAGCGTATCGTCGGCGCCCTGCAGGAAGAACGCCTGGTCATCGCGACGGGCTCGGGCGGCGGTATCCGCCTGGGCCCCGAAATCACGGCGCTCTCCGAGGCCACGCGCTACAGCGTCGTCGACGCCTGCCGGCAGTCCCTCTCGGACCTCAGCCAGCGCGTCGACGAAACGGTAGACCTGTCGGTTCTGCGCGGCACCGGCATGATCTTCCTCGACCAGGTGCCCGGCACGCACCGCCTGCGCACCGTCTCCGCCGTGGGCGACATCTTCCCGCTGACCACGACGGCCAACGGCCGCGCCGCGCTGTCCATGATTCCCGAAGACAAGGCCCGCATGCTGGCCGAGAAGGAATGGGCCAGACGCGGTCCATCGGGCAACTGGGACGATCTGGCCCGCGTGCTGGAACAGGTGCGGGCGACCGGCCTGTCCTACGACATCGACGAGCACACCGACGGCATCTCGGCCATAGGCGGCGGCTTTCACGACGATACCGGCGAACTCCACGCCATCTCCGTCCCGATTCCCTCCAGCCGCTTTCCCGACAAGAAGGCGCTGGTCGAAACCGCCTTGCGCGACACCCTGGACCGGGTGCGGCGGATGATGCGCTGAAGCGTCGCTACAGTCCCAGAAGCGCCGCCGCGTTGTCGTGACACACCTTCCGCCGCTCGTCCTCCGACAGCGGCGCCGCCTCGATCCAGGCGCCCGCCTCCGAGGCGCGCTCGAACGGGTAGTCGACCGAGAACATCACCCGGCCGGCGCCCATCGCATCCAGCGCACAGCGCAGCGGCGCGTCGGAACAGACCCCGGCCGTCGTGCACCAGACGTTGCGCTTGAAATAGTCCGACGGCTTCAGCTCCAGCCGCCTCTCGCCGCGCCGCGAAATCTCCCACCGGCTGTCGAACCGCCACAGCTGGTAGGGCAGCGTCTCGCCCATATGCCCCAGGATCAGCTTCGCGCCCGGATACCGGTCGAACACGCCGCCGAACACCAGCCGCAGCGCGTGGTTGCCGGTCTCCACCGTCCAGGACCAGACCGGACCGTAAAGCTCGGGATGCCCGTGATACATGTAGGGCACGTCCGGCGGGTTGTAGGGATGGATGTAGATCGGCGCCCCCAGATCCGCCGCCCGCTCCCACAGCACGGAAAACCGGTCGTCGTCCAGATAGGCCCCGTTGGTCTGCCCGTTGATCATGGCGCCCTGCATGCCAAGCTCGCGCACACAGCGCTCCAGCTCGTCCGCCGCCGCCGCCGGGTCCTGAACGGCCAGATGCGCGAACCCGCCGTAACGGTCGGGCCGCGCCTGCATCTGCTCGGCGAGAAAGTCGTTGGCCCGCGCCGCCAGCCGCACCGCCGTCTCGGTCACCGGCTCCGCCTGCACGCCCGGCCCCGACAGCGACAGCACCGCCTTCTCCACCCCGATGCCGTCCATCGCCGCCAGCCGCCGCTCGCCGAAATCCTGCAGCGCGTCCAGCGCCTTGCCGAACAGCTGGGGCGAGATGTTCACCGCCGTCAGGTTGAAATACTCGATGAACTCCGGCGCCATGAAATGCTCTTCAAGCGCGATCTTCGGTGTCTGGCTCATTCACTCGCTCCCCCGGGCACGATGCACCGCGCCCCTGTTTCTTCTCGTTCCAAATACGCCGGGGAGCGCGAGGGGCAGCGCCCCTCGCCCGGATCGGATCGCGTCAGCGATCCGAAACGGCTCAAAACAGCACCCCCGGCAACCACAGCGCCAGCCCCGGCACGGCGAAGAGCAGCGCCACCAGCACGATGGGCGCGAACAGGAACGGCGTGATCGAACGATAGAGCTGCCCCATCGCCAGCCCCGGCGCCTGCGCCTTGATGATGAACAGGTTCATCCCCACCGGCGGCGTGATCAGCCCCAGTTCCACCAGCACCGCCACCAAGACCCCGAACCAGATCGGGTCGAACCCGTAGCCCTCGATGACCGGCAGGAATACCGGCACGGTGATCAGCACCATGCCGATGCCTTCCAGGAAACAGCCCATCACGATGTAGAGCACGATGATCAGCAGCATCACCAGCACCGGCGACAGCTCGGCCCCCTGCGCCAGGTCCAGAAGCGTGTCGGGCAGCCGTGTCTGCACCACGAAATTGGCAAAGATCGTCGCCCCGATCACGATCATGAACAGCCCGCAGGAGATCAGCACCGAGGCCTGCACCGCCTGGACCAGCCCCTGCAGGCTCAGCGAGCGCTTGAGAACCCCCAGCACGATGGCCCCGAAGGCCCCGACCGAGGCCGCCTCGTTCGGGCTGAAGATGCCGGCATAGATGCCGCCGATGGTCAGGACGAACAGCAACACGAACTGCCACGGACCCATCAGCGCCCGCAGCCGCGCGCCGAGGCTCGCCACCCGATCCGTCGGCGCCCGCCCCGCGGCGCGCGCCAGGATCATCGACACGATCATGTAAAGCACCAGGAGCACGATGCCGGGGATCATCGAGGCGGCGAACAGCCGCGCCACCGACGCCTCGGCGATGGAGCCGTAGATGACGAGAATGATCGAGGGCGGAATGAGAATGCCCAGCGACCCGCCCGCGGCGATGGAGGAGGCCGAATAGCCCTCGTCGTAGCCCGCGCGCCGCATCTCCGGCAGCGCGATGCGCGTCATCGAGGCGGCCGTGGCCACGGACGAGCCGCAGATCGCCCCGAAGGCGCCGGAGGCCGCGATCGAGGCGATGGACAGCCCGCCCCGCAGCCCCGACATCGCCACCCGCGCCGCGTTGAACAGCTCTGCCGACATCCGCGAGCCCGACGCCACCTCGCCCATCAGCACGAAGAGCGGGATGACCGTCAGCCCGTATTCGCTGGCGATGTCGAAGGCGTTGGTGCCGGCGACGAACTGCGCCATGGCGACGTTGTTCAACAGGATGTTGCCCAGGATCCCGCAGGCGGCAAGCGCCAGCCAGACCGGCTGTCGCAGGAACAGCAGCACGAACATCACGCCGATGCCGGCGAGGCCGAGCGCGAAGGAACTCACAGCGCCCCCTCGTCATAGTCGTGCGGGTCGTCCCGCGATCCGCGAAGAGCGCCGACAAGCGCGATGAGCGTGCAGGCCAGGATGCCCGCCAGACCGACAAAGGCCACGACCCACAGCCACCAGACCGGCAGGAACAGCTCCAGCGAGATGTCGCCGTAGCGATAGGCGTCCCGCGCCGGCCCGACCATCGACCAGCCGAGGAACAGGAACACCGCCAGCGTGCCGACGGCCGAGACCAGCCGCAAGGCGCGCAGCACCGCCGCCGAGACCAGCCCGTCGATCAGGTCGATCAGGATCTCGCCGCCCCGCGCCACGACCGGGCCGATGCCGAAGAACACCATCACCAGAAGCGCGATCTCGACCACGTCGTAGGCGCCCTTGACCGGCGTGTTGAAGAACACCCGCAGCACGACGTCGGTCACGACGACGAGCATCATCACGACCAGCGCCAGCGAGGCGATCATGTGCAGGATACGGGCCAGCAGCGGCTGGCGCCCGGCGTCTGTCTTCATGGCGGGCCTTCCGGTTGCGGCCGCCCCGGCCACGCGGCCGGGGCGGCGCGGGTCTTACTGGGTGTAGGCGTCGAGGAAGGCCTGCGCCGGCTGGCCCGCGGCCTCCATCTCCGAGACCTTGTTCTCGATGATCGGCGCCAGCATCTCCTCCAGCGTGGCAAGCTGATCCTCCGACAGCTCCACGATCGTCACGCCGCCCTCCTTCATGTATTCGAGCCCGTGCTCCTCGCCGGCGTCCCACATCTCGCCGAAGGCTTCGGCGCGGTCGGGGCCGGTGGTCTCGTCGATCAGCGCCTTGTGCTCGTCCGACAGCCGCTCATAGGCCGCGTCCGACATCACCACCGAAAAGGTGGCCGAGCTGAGCCCCGGCGTGATCGACCAGTCGGTGACCGGCGCCAGGTCGAAGGCCAGCGTCGCCTCGAACGGGAAGGTGGCGCCGTCGACCACGCCCTTGCCCAGCGCGTCCGCGGTCTGCGCCGGCGGCACCGGCACGGGCGAGGCGCCCAGCGTCTCGACGATCTGCTGCCAGATGGTCCCGGCATAGCGGATGCGCAGCCCCTCCAGGTCCTCCAGCGTCTCGGGCACGTCGCCCGCACCGTGGATCTTCAGGGGCGGCGTGACCGCCATCCACAGGATCTTCGTGCCTTCGTGCTCCTCGGCCAGGTAGTCCGGCGCCAGCTCCGTCAGCCTGCGCGACGAGATCGCGCTGGCATTCCCCGCCGCGGGCGCGGTCTGCGGCATCCCCGCCAGCTCCGACATCGCGAACCGCCCCGGCGTCGCGCCGTGCAGCACCACGGCGATGTCCGCCGCGCCCGAACGGACCAGGTCGAACTGCCGCGGCGGCGGCCCCAGTTGGCCGGCCGGGAAGATCTCGACGGTCAGCGCGCCGTCCGTCTTCTCCGACAGTTCCTCGCCCCAAGATTCCAGCATTCGGTTGAAGGCGTGCTTCGGCGGCACGAAGGTCGAGACCTTCAGCGTTTCGGCCAGCACGGGCGCCGCCTGCGCCCCGACAGCAAGCGCGGCCGCGGCCGCGTAGTGCATGAGTTTCATTCCGTATCCTCCCATTCCACCGCCCATCATGCGGTACGAGCGTATTGTTATACAGTTATTCCGCGGAATCAACGATTCATCGCCCGCCAACGCCTCTCCAGCGCCGGCCAATGCGCCGCCCCGGCCGCCCGCATGCCCTCGGCCGCCTTCGGTTCGATCCGCCCGCCGACCTCGGCCGCGTAGCTCGGCCGCGCCTGCATCGCCGCCAGCCAGTCGCCGACCCGCGGCGCCCCGGCCCACAGCCCCTCGAAGCCCAGCCGCTCCAGCCGGTCGACGTAGGACAGAAGCGCGATGTCCACGATCCCGAAATCCGGCCCGCTCACCCAGTCGCCCCGGTCCAGCGCCGCCTGCATGTCGCCCAGCATCCGCGACAGATGCATCAGCGCCTGCCCGACATAGCCCGACTCCAGCCCGTGCTCGAACAGGTCCCTGCGTTTCATCCGCATCCAGGGATCGGGCATCTTTGCCAGCCTCGCCTCGATCTGCTCGGCCGTCTGGCTGGCCAGCGCGTTGTCGCGCCCCGCCGTCGAAAAGGTCAGCGTGTTGATCGCCGCGTGGATCGCCAGACAGCGCAACAGCCAGTGCCGCGCCGCCACCTCCGCCGCGCGCCCCCGGGGCATCAGCCGGCTGTCGTTGTACTCCCGGTCGAGGTATTCCAGGATCAGGCTGGACTCCGTCACCACCAGCCCCGCGTCCACCAGCGTCGGCACGACCCCGTCGGGGTTGAGCTTCAGGTATGCCGGATCGTGCTGATCGCCCGACGGCAGGTCCAGGACCTCCTCGTCATATCCCAGCCCGATCTCGGCCAGCCCCAGGCGGACCTTGATCGAACAGACGCTGCTTATGCCGTGATAGAGTTTCATCGCCCCCTCCCCCCGCGCGCACCCCGTGCCGCGGGTTCAGAAATTCACCCGGTCGCCGCCCTTCAGCCCCAGGATCTCGCGCGCCTCGTCGGGCGAGGCCACGTCGGCGCCCAGCTCTTCGACCACGCGCCGGACCTTCGCCACCTGCTGCGCGTTCGACTCCGCCAGCGTCCCGCGCGAGATGAACAGCGAATCCTCCAGCCCCACGCGCACGTTGCCGCCCATCGAACTCGCCGCCGAGGCCATCGGGATCTGCGCCGCCCCCGCGGCCAGCACCGACCAGCGATAGCTGTCGCCGAACAGCTTGTCGGCGGTCTTCTTCATGAACACGAGGTTCTCGATATCCGCGCCGATCCCGCCCAGAATGCCCATCACGAACTGGATGAAGACCGGCGCCTTGAACAGCCCGCTATCCATGCAGAATTTCAGGTTGTAGAGGTGGCCCACGTCGTAGCACTCGTGCTCGAACTTCATGTCGTGCGGCGCCAGCGTCTCCGCCGCCTCGCGGATGTCGCGGAAGGTGTTGCGAAAGATGTTGCCGTCCGAGCCCTCGACGTAGTCCTTCTCCCAGTCGAACTTCCACTCGTCGAAGCGCTTCGCCAGCGGATGAAAGCTGAAATTCATCGAGCCCATGTTCATCGAGCACATCTCGGCCGAGAACGTCGCCGCCGGCTTGAGCCGGTCCTGGATCGACAGGGTCAGCGACCCGCCGGTCGAGATGTTGACCACCGCGTCGCTGGCCTGCTTGATCCGTCCCAGAAAGGGCCGAAAATCCTCCGGATCGACCGAGGGCCGCCCGGTCTCGTTGTCGCGCGCGTGCAGATGCAGGATAGACGCCCCCGCCTCCGCTGCCGCGATCGCCTGGGTCGCGATGTCGTCATAGGTATAGGGCAGCGCGTCCGACATCGTCGGCGTATGGATCGCGCCCGTCACCGCGCAGGTGATGACCGTTTTCTGCTTCGCCATCATTGGCCTCCTTTCTTGCGGTCCACCCGGTATCCGAGCGGGAAAAGCGTCAGTCCCGTGCGCTCGCGCACCAGCCCCCACAGCCCGCGCGGGGCCACCAGCATGATGACGATCGCCACCGCGCCCAGCACGATCAGGTAGATCGCGCCCAGATCCGCCAGCGTCTCGCGCAACAGGAAGAACAGGACGGTGCCGATGATCGGCCCCTCCAGGCTGCCGATGCCGCCGATCACCACGATGAAGATCACGAAGGCCGTCCAGTCGTTCACGCTGAACGCCGCCTCGGGCGAGATGCGCAGCTTCGTCAGGAAGATCAGCGCGCCCACGAATGTGGTCAGCGCGCCGACCACGACATAGACCACGAACTTCGTCCGCCAGATGTCGATCCCCAGCGACGCGGCCGCCAGCTCGTTGTCGCGGATCGCGGTCAGCGCCAGCCCCCGGCGGGCGCGCAGGAACAGGTAGGCGAAGGCGATGACCAGCACCGCGACGCCCAGCGTCATCCAGTAGGTCACCGCCTCGCGCGCCGACCGCCCGTCGGCCAGCGAGCGCACCACCTGCACCGGCAGCGACGTGCCCGACCCGCCGCCCAGCGCGCCGACCTGCGCGAAGCCCAGCCGGAACACCTCGGCGATCACCCATGTGCCGATGGCGAAATAGGCCCCGCGCAGGCGGAAGATCAGGGCGGCCACCGGCATCGAGACGATGGCGCCCGCGATCACAGTCAGCGGCAGCGCCACGAAGGGATGCAAGCCCCCGAAGATCGTCAGCGCGAAGAACACGTAGCCGCCAAGCCCGACATAGGCCTGCTGCCCGACGGACACGAGCCCCGCGTAGCCGGCCAGCAGGTTCCACAGCGTGGCCAGCGACAGGTACAAGAACACCTCGCCCAGAAGGCGCAGCTCAGCGCGCCCGGCCCAGTACGGCGCAAGCACCAGCGCGATCAGCGCCACGAGGCCCAGCACCGCGGCCACTCGGCTGGCGCGGGTCGCGCGATAGACGCGGAAGGTCTCGCTCGCCCTCATCCCTCGACCCTCGGGAACAGGCCGCGCGGCCGCACGGCAAGGATGACCAGGAACGCGATATGGCCCGCCAGAAGCTGCCAGCCCGGGTTGATCTGCGCGCCGACGGCCTGCGCCACGCCCAGGATCACGCCCCCGGCCAATGTCCCCCACAGGTTGCCCAGCCCGCCGATGATGACCGCCTCGAAGCCGAAGATCAGCCGCGCGGGCCCCGTCGCCGGGTCGAAACTCGTGCGAATGCCAAGGAAGATCCCCGCCACCGCCGTGACCGCCAGCGACAGCGCCATCGCCAGCCCGAACACGTGCCGCCGGTTCAGCCCCATCAGCTGCGCGATGTCCTGGTTGTCGCTGACCGCGCGGAACGCCCGGCCCAGCGGCGTGCGGTAGAACACCATCTGCAGCAAGGCGATCACCGCCACCGCGGTCGCGAACATCAAAAGCGGCAGCAGGCCTAGCGCCAGCCCGCCGACCTCGACGCTCGCCACCTCCAGCGCGCCGGCGTTCAGCTTCTGCGGATCGGCGCTGTAGACCTCCAAAAGCGCGTTCTGGATGATGACCGACAGCCCGAAGGTCACCAGCAAGGGCGGCAGGATGTCGTCGCCCAGCGTCCAGTTCAGGATGCCGCGCTGCAGGACATAGCCGATCCCCGCCATCGCCGGCACCACCACCAGAAGCGCCACCAGCGGATAGAGCCCCAGCGCCGTCGCCACCGTCAGCCCCAGGAACGCCGCCAGCACGATCAGGTCGCCATGCGCGATGTTCACCAGCCGCATGACGCCGAAGATCAGCGACAGCCCCGCCGCGAACAGCGCGTAGAGCCCGCCCAGCAACGTCCCCTGCACGACGGCGTTCACCCACTCCA
>NZ_JARGYC010000112.1 GCF_029168335.1 Psychromarinibacter sediminicola | reverse complement strand
CGTGCAGCGCCGCCCCGCCCTGTCTATCGGGGCGGCGCTTCCGGCGAGGACGGTGCCAGATGTCCGGCATACTTGCTTATGTCTCCGGCATCGTAAGGCTCGACCGCGCCCCGGCGGGTCGGCGCTGCACGGCGTTCCGCTCGACCGGGGCCGCTATCCGGCAAGGCCGAGAAGGTCGTGTCGTGTAGTATGGCCGCCGCCGATCCCAGTTAGCGGTAACAGCAATAACATCAGGCACTTGGCATGGTGTCCAACCTTGGACACCCCCCGTCAAGCCCCCGTCACGCCCCCGTCACGCCCCGCCAGAGATTGCGGGTTGTCCTCCCTTCGGGCAAACATGAGCGCACCGATTGAGGGGACATCGCATGGACATCGCGCATCTCGGCCACGTCGAAATGCTGACCGACCGCTTCGACGCCACGCTCGACTTCTTCACCCGCGTCTACGGCCTGACCGTCTCCGGCCGCGACGCCACCAGCGCCTATCTCCGCGCCTGGGACGATTACGAGTTTCACACGCTCAAGCTCACCGCCGCCGAGACCACCGGCGTCGGCCATATCGGCTATCGCGCCGCCAGCGCCGAGGCGCTCGACCGCCGCGTCGCCGCCATCGAGGCCTCCGACTTCGTCGCCCACGGCTGGGTGGACGGCGACCAGGGCCACGGCCCCGCCTTCCGCTTCGAGGATCCGTTCGGCCATCTCTTCGAGATCTACTGGGAGACCGAGAAGTACCGCCACGGCGAGGCCGACCGCCCCGCCCTGAAGAACAACGCCAGCCGCTTCCACGCCACCGGCGCCTGTCCCCGGCGGCTCGACCACCTCAACCTGCTGGCGCAGGACGTCACCGAGTTCCGCCGCTTCATGGAGACCTGCCTCGGGTCTCGCGTGACCGAGCTGATCCAACTCGACAACGGCCGGCTCGGCGGCTGCTGGTTCACCGTCAACAACAAGGGCTACGACCTCGCCTGCACCGAGGAGCACGGCGGCGGCCGCGGCCGGCTGCACCATGTCACCTACGCCGCCGACCAGCGCGAGGACATCCTGCGCGCCGCCGACATCTTCCTGGAGAACGGCGTGCATATCGAGACCGGGCCGCACAAGCACGCGATCCAGAACACCTTCTTCCTCTATGTCTGGGAGCCCGCGGGCAACCGGGTGGAGATCGCCAATGCTGGCGCCCGCCTGATCCTCGACCCCGACTGGGAGCCCGTGGTCTGGACCGAGGCCGACCGCAAGAAGGGCCAGGCCTGGGGGCTGAAGACGATCGAGACCTTCCACACCCACGGCACGCCGCCGGTTCCGGGGACGGGCGCATGAGGATCGCATTCATCGGGATGGGCGAGGCGGGCGGCGCGCTCGTCGCCGGCTGGGACGGCGCGCATCCGGGCATCCGCGCCTATGACATCAAGACCGACGCCTCCACGACCGCCGGCCCGATGTGGGCGCGCTACGAGCGGCTGGGCATCGAGGGGGCCGAGCGGCCCGCTGGGGCGGTGGGGCGGGCGGAGCTCGTCTTCTGCACCGTCACGGCGGATCAGGCCGTCGCCGCCGCCCGCGCCGCCGCGCCGCACCTGGCGCGCGGTGCCTGGTGGTGCGACCTGAACTCCTGCGCGCCGTCGTCCAAGCGCGAGGCCGCCGAGGTGATCGAGGCGGCGGGGGGCCGTTATGTCGACGTGGCGGTGATGTCGCCGGTCCATCCCAGGCTGAACATGGTGCCGCTGCTGATCTCCGGTCCCCATGCCGCCGAGATCGCGCCGGTGCTGGAGGCGTTGCCGATGTCGCTGCGGGTGGTCGAGGGCGAGGTGGGTCGCGCCTCCTCGATCAAGATGATCCGCTCGGTGATGATCAAGGGAATCGAGGCGCTGTCCGCCGAATGCGCCCTTGCCGCCGTCGCCGCCGGCGTGGCGGACGAGGTCATTCCGTCGCTCGCCAACAACTATCCCGGCACCGACTGGTCGGCGCAGATCGCCTATAACATGGAGCGCGCGCTGGTCCATGGCGGCCGCCGGGCGGCGGAGATGGAGGAGGTGGTGAAGACGCTGTCCGACCTCGGGCTGCCCGCCTCGATGACCGAGGCCACGGTGCGCTGGCAGCGGCGCCTGTCGCAGGTCGACGTGATCCCGCCGGAGGCGCCCCGGGAAACGGGCGCCGTGGCCGTGGCCGAGAGCGTATTGCCGGAATTTGTAAAGAGTATCCACAAATAAACCGCAAAATTGTCGGTTGGATGTTCGATTCGTGATATCCATTCGGGCCTGCGAGCGCTACTCCCGCGGCAGATCGTCCGCCAGATGCACCCAGGGCAGCATCTCGGCCGCGAACTCGTGCCGCTCGGGCGTCGCCAACTCGGGCCGGTCCAGCGAAGCCGCATAGCCGTGGATCTCGCCCGGCGCCCGGTCGCTGCGATAGGCCATCTGGCTGCCGCAGCGGCCGCAGAAGAACCGCTCGACGCCGGGCGAGCTGCGATAGACCGAGGGCGCCTTGCCGAACCACCGCCAGGCCGAGGCGCGCACGCCGAAGAACGTGGTGAACGGCGCCGAGCAGGCCCGCCGGCAGCTTTCGCAATGGCAATGCCCCTGCCACAGCACCGCCTCGGGGTCGAACTTGTAGCGCACCTGCCCGCACAGGCAGCGTCCCTGGCCGTCCAGCATCGCGATCTCCCGCTTGTGTCGCGGCCGCAGAATGTGCGCGTTGCACCGGCGCCGCAATGGCCTTAGCGTCGCGGCCAACGCGAACCGGGACGCCGCGCATGACCGAGACCGCAGGACGCATCACCCTCTGGCATATCGAGGTCTTCGTCGCCACCGCCGAGGAAGCGTCGATCTCGGCCGCCGCCCAGCGGCTCGGCGCCAGCGCGTCCTCGGTCTCGCAGCAGCTCACGAATCTGGAAACCGGACTCGGCACGTCGCTGTTGAACCGCAACGAGCGGCCGATGAGCCTGACGCCGGCCGGCACGCTGTTCTTGCGCCGCGCCCAGACGATCCTGAACGAGGCCGCCCGCGCCCGCGCCGAGCTGGCCCGCCGCGACCCGGCGATGCTGACCCGCCTGCGGCTGGGCGTGATCGAGGATTTCGACGCCGAGGTCACGCCGCGCCTGCTGCGCGCGTTGGCGCAGGAGATGACGGGCTGCCAGTTCCTCTTGGAAACCGGCGCCTCGCACCGGCTGTTCGACAAGCTGGAGACCCGCGCGCTCGACATGATCGTGGCCTCCGAGATGGGGGCCGAGGCCGCCTGGATGGAGATGCACCCGGTGCTAACCGAACCCTTCGTCGCCGCGGTGCCCAAGGATTCGGTCGAGGAAGGCGCCGACCTGATGGCCGTGCTGCGGCAGATGCCGCTGATCCTTTACACCGAGCGGCACCATATGGGCCGTGTCATCGCCTCGCACCTCGCGCAGCAGAACCTGCGCCTGTCGCACCGGTTCGAGCTGGACAGCTATCACGCGATCATGGCGATGGTGGCGGCGGGCGAGGGCTGGACGATCCTGACGCCCCTGGGCTTCATGCACGCCGCGCGGTTCCGCGAGCAGGCCGACGTGCTGCCGCTGCCCTTCGCGCCGTTCTCGCGGCGCATCTCGCTGACCGCCCGGCGCGGCGTGATGGAGGACATCCCGGCGCGCACGGCGGAGCGCCTGCGCGAGATGCTGGCGGAGTACGTGGTGGCGCCGGCGCTGGAACGGATGCCGTGGCTCGACGGCGCGCTTCGGGTGGAGCGGGGCACGGCGCCCGCGGCGGTCTGACGGGAAAAAGGCGGCGCCGCGCGCCGCCCCCGAACTGTCGCGAAAGACCGGCTCAGGTCCCGTAGGCCAGTGCCACGCCCTTCACGTCCTCGGCCGCGCCGACCAGCGCGCCGGCGACGAGGTCGCAGTCGGACCGGGTCAGCCGCGCGGGCAGGCGGCAATCGCAGGCCCGCATCAGCATCGCCCGCGTCTGCGGCAGCTCCGGCACGTCGCCCAGAAACTGCCAGTTCCAGAAGGCGCGCGCGTTGTCGGTGGACATCCCGAAGATCTGCACCTTCACGCCGCGCGCGGCGGCGGCGTCCTGGAACGCCTTCGCCTCGGCGTCGTCCAGGCCCACCAGGTTGAACTGGATCGAATCCGGCGCGCGCTCCTCGGGGCCGAGCTTGTCGGGCACCGACAGCCAGTCCGAGCCGTTCAGGATGCGGGCGACATAATCGTGGTTGCGCCGACCGTCGCGCACCCGGCGCGGAATTTCGGCCAGCTGCGCCCGCACCAGCGCGGCCGACAGGTTGTTCAGCCGCGTGTTGTAGAGCGGCAGCTTGTTCTGCCAGTGGGCGAAGCGTTCCTGCACGACCGGGTGCTTCTTCCAGAAATGCTCGTAGGCGCCCGACATGATGACGGCGCGCGCGATGATGTCCGGGTCGTCGGTGATCAGGATGCCGCCTTCGCCCGCGTTCAACAGCTTGTAGGACTGGAACGAGAAACAGCCGATGCGGCCCAGCGTGCCGATCGTCCTGCCGTGCCAGGTGGTGCCCAGCGAATGCGCCGCATCCTCGATCACCGGCAGCCCGCGCGCGTCGGCCAGCGCCATGATCGCGTCCATGTCCGAGGTGTGCCCGCGCATATGCGAGATCATCACCGCGTCCACGCCGTCGAGCTTCGCCTCGAAATCGGCGATGTCGATGCGGAAGTTGTCGCGGACCTCGCAGAGCACCGGCACGCAGTCGGCATGCACGATGGAGGAGGGGACGGCGCCGAAGGTGAAGGCCGGGATCAGCACCTTCGCCCCGCGCGGCAGGTCCAGCGCCTTCAGCGACAGAAACAGCGCCGCCGAGCAGGAGGCCACCGCGAGCGCGTATTTCGCGCCGATCATCTCGGCGAATTCGCGCTCCAGCAGGGCCACGGGGCTGTCGCCGGAGGAGGTGTAGCGGAACAGGTCCCCGCTCGACAGCAGCCGCTCGATCTCGGCGCGGGCGGTCTCGGGAATGGGCTCGGCGTCGTAGACATTCGGGGCAAGCGCCATGGTTTCACCTTTTCCGAAAACTCTCTTCGGGAACCCTATAAAGAAGCGGCGGCCATGGAAAGCCCTTTCCGTTCGGAATGGCACGAATTCGCCGGCCTCTGTCATCGGGCGGCCACAGACATACCGGGGGCAGGGGGCGGAACACCCCAACATGTGGTATCGGGTCGGGGCGCGCGGGGCGCCCTGTGGCGGGGTGCTACCGGGCGCCGGGTTTCAGGATGATGCAGGTGGTCGAGCCGGTCGCATAGACGCGCCCGTCCTCGGCCCCCACGATCTCGCCGCGCGCGATCCCCGTCGACCGGCCCGCGTGCTGGACCACGCCCTCGGCCAGGATCTCCGTCTCGAGCGGGATCGGCCGGACGATATTCACCTTGTATTCCAGGGTGGTATAGACCCAGCCCTTCGGCACCCGGGTCATCACGGCACAGGCCATGCAGCTGTCGAGAAGGGTGCCGTACCAGCCGCCATGCACCGACCCCATCGGGTTCGAATCGCGAAATTGCGGCGCGCCGCGGAACACGACGCGGCCCTCCTCGACCGCCTCCAGCCAGTAATTCATGGCCTCGGCGATCGGCGGGCCGGCGATGCGCCCCTCGAACATGCCCAGCATGAAGTCCAGCCCCGACATCGAGGTCAGCTCCTCGAAGCTGGCCAGCTGGTCGGGGGTCTCGGCGACATACATCGACATGAAAAAGGCTCCAGCGCGATACGCGCCGGAGCCTAGTCGGTGTTATGCAGCCGGGGCAACGCCCCCGATCGTTTTACGCCACGTCGCGCAGCGCGACCTGCGGCTGGATACCCAGCGCATGGCAGACCTCGCGCGTCAGATGCGGCTTGTTGAGCGTGTAGAAGTGCAGATCCTCGGCCCCGCCGTCGATCAGCTCGCTGCAGAGCTCGGTGGCCATCGCCGTCGCCAGCAGGTCGTGCCGGTCGTCGCGCTGGGCCTTCTCGAACGCCTCGATCACGTGCGGCGGCACGTAGGCGCCGCAGCTGTCGGCGAATTTCTTGACGCCCTTCCAGTTCTCCACCGGCAGCACGCCCGGGATGATCGGCGCCTCGATGCCCGCCTTCTCGCACTTGTCGCGGAACCGGAAGAAGTTCTCGGCCTCGAAGAAGAACTGCGTGATCGCCGAGGTCGCGCCGGCGTCGATCTTGCGCTTCAGCCAGTCGATGTCGGCCCCGTCATAGCCGGAATCGGGATGCGGGTCGGGATAGGCGCCGACGCGGATGTTGAACTTGCCGGTCTGGGCCAGCGCCTCGATCAGCTCGCAGCTGTCGGCAAAGCCGCCCTCGGTCGGGGTGAACTTGCCCTGGCCCTTCGGCGGGTCGCCGCGCAGCGCCACGATCTCGGTCACGCCGGCCTCGGCATAGCGCTCGACGATCTCCATCGTCTCTTCGCGGGTGGCGTCGACGCAGGTCAGGTGCGCGGCGACGTTCAGCCCGTAATGGGTATGGATCGTCTTGACGGCGTCATGCGTCAGGTCGCGCGTGGTGCCGCCCGCGCCGTAGGTCACCGAGACGAAATTCGGGTCCAGCGGCGCCAGCGTGCGCACGGTGTCCCAGAGCCGAAAGGACGCTTCGAGCGACTTCGGCGGGAAGAATTCGAAGGAAAGGCGAGGCGTGGTCATGACAGAATCCCGTTTCGTGGCTTAGCGTTCTTGTACGCCCCGGCCACATGTGAGACAAATTCATAATCCTCAAGAAGGTTATGAACGGGACTGCGAATGCACCTCGAATTCCGCCATCTCCGCACGATCAAGGCGATCCACGAGGCCGGCGGTCTCGCGCGCGCGGCGGAGATCATGAACATCACGCAATCCGCCCTGTCGCACCAGGTCAAGGGGCTGGAGGACCAGGCGGGCGTGGAGCTGTTCGTGCGTCGCACCAAGCCGTTGCGCCTGTCGGCGGCCGGCATGAAGCTCTTGCGCCTGGCCGAGCGCATCCTGCCCGAGATCGAGGCGCTGGAGGACGAGTTCCAGAGCCTGCAATCTGGCAAGTCCGGCCGGCTGCACATCGCCATCGAATGCCACGCCTGTTTCGAATGGCTGTTCCCGGTGCTGGAGCAGTTCCGCCGCGCCTGGCCGGATGTCGATGTCGACATCCGCCCGGGCCTGGCCTTCGACGCGCTGCCGGCGCTGAAGCGCGAGGAGGTGGATCTCGTCGTCTCCTCCGACCCCGAGGAGCTGCCGGATGTCGATTTCACGCCGCTGTTCGACTACGAGCCGGTCTTCGTCGCCTCCTCGCAGCACCCGCTGGCGCAGAAAAGCTTCATCGAGCCCGAGGATTTCCGCGGCGAGACGCTGATCACCTACCCGGTGGAGCGCTCGCGCCTGGACATCTTCAGCCAGCTGCTGACGCCGGCCAAGGTCGAGCCCCGCGCCGTCCGGCCGGTGGAGCTGACGGCGGTGATTCTGCTGCTGGTGGCGTCGAACCGGGGCGTCGCGGTGCTGCCCGACTGGGTCGTGCGCGAGGTGCGCTACAACTCCGACTACGTCACCCGCCCGCTGACCGAGACCGGCCTGACCCGGCGTCTTTTCGCCGCCACGCGCAGCGAGGACACCGCGCGGCCGTTCATGTCGCATCTGCTGAAGCTCGCCCGGACCGAGCCGCTCAAGCTGCAGCGCCAGGCGGAGCCGTTGCCAGGGTGAGCGCCTGCGGCGCAAGATTTCTGGCACTTCGTGCGCGTTGGGGGCTCCGCCCCCAAACCCCCGGCGTATTTTGAACGAGAAGAAGCAGGGGGACCGGACGGGTCGGCCGGAGTTTTTCCTGCACGTCGGCGGGGAGTGAGAGACAGGCATGCAGATATTCCGGTGCCCGGCTTGTGCGGCGCGGGTCTATTTCCATAACGCGGCCTGTGGCTGCGGCCAGGCGGTCCGGTTCGATCCCGACGCGCAGGCGATGCGCGCGGAGGGGCCGGTCTGTGCCAATCGCGACGAGATCGGCTGTAACTGGCTGGCCGAAACGGAGGGCTGGTGCCGGTCCTGCAGGATGACCCGGATCGTGCCGGACCTGCGCGCGCCCGAGAACCGGCCGCTCTGGGAGAAGACCGAGCTGGCCAAGCGATGGGTGCTCGCCTGTCTCGCCCGCTGGGGCTGGTTCGTCGTGTCGGATCCGGGGCCGCGGCCGTCCTTCCGGCTGCTCAGCGAACGGACGGCGGCGGGGGACCACGATGTCGTCATGGGCCATGCCGGCGGCGAGATCACGCTCAACGTCTCCGAAGCGCACGAGGCGACGCGGGCGGCGCGGCAGGAAGGTCTGGGCGAGATCTACCGCACCATGGTCGGCCATATCCGCCACGAGATCGCGCATTTTCTGTTCCTGCGGCTGAGCGTGGACGCGGCGTTCCTGTCGGGGTTCCGCGCCCTGTTCGGCGACGAGCGGGCGGATTACGCCGCCGCGTTGCAGGCGCATTACGCGGCGCCGAAGCCGGCGGGCGCCTGGCACGTCACGAGCTATGCCACGGCGCATCCGCACGAGGACTGGGCCGAGACCATCGCGCATCTGCTGCACCTGACGGACCTGCTGGATTGCGCCGCCGCGGCCGGTCTCGCGCTGCCCGACGGGCCGCCGCCCGGCTACGACGCCTATGCCGAGCCCGACACCGACGCGCTGATCTCGCGCGCCGTCGACCTGGCCATCGCGGTCACCCATGTCAATCGCGGCCTCGACCTGCCGGACCTCTACCCGTTCGTGCTGACCCGCGGCGTGCGCGACAAGATCGGCTTTGCCCATGCGCAGCTGCGCCGCGCCTGAACCGCCGCCGGAATGGCCTTCTAGAGCGTTTGCCCACCGACATGAATCGATTGGGGATTCCCATTCGGCCGAGGGACTGATTCACTGACCCTGGGGCAGATACTGGGGGCAGCG
>NZ_JARGYC010000111.1 GCF_029168335.1 Psychromarinibacter sediminicola | reverse complement strand
CGGCGGATCGGACGGCGCAGCCGTCCGAAAACCCCGCCCCTCAGCGCGGACGCAGCGTCGTCACCCCGACCGCCGCCGCCCGCGCCAGCTCGGGGTCGAGCGACATCGGGATGTATTCGCCGCGCCGCCACAGCTCGCCCAGGTCGTCGTAATGCCGCGACAGCGGGTGCCCCGACTGTCCCGTGGCGATGACGAAGACCGACGAATCCGGGTCGGCGAAGTCGTAGACGCCGCGGAAACCCGCGCCGTGGACGTTCAGGAACGGGTCGGGGTCGCGCCCCGAGGTCAGCCCGCGCATCAGCGTCTGGTCGCCGCCCGAGGTCGATTGCCGGATGTTGACGATCCAGCCCAGCCCCGGCACGTCGCCCAGCACCTGGTGGTCGTGACGCACCGTGTGCGCGTCGCCCCAGCGCAGCGATTCCAGCGCCCGGCCGTGGGTTTCGGAAATCCAGACCAGCGCGTCGTCCAGCGCCGCGCGGGCGACGTCGGTGCAGCTTTCCTCGGCCGCCGACTGGATCACGTCGCACCAGGCGCCGGCGCCGTCGACGTCGCGGAACACCCGCTCGATGAAGACCGGCTCGACATGGGTGAACTCGCGCGCGAAGGCCCCCAGCTCGTCGCGGATCAGCCGCTCCTGCAGCGCCCGCATCCAGGCGGCGTAGATCAGCGGCTCGGGCAGGTGCTCGCTCATCTCGCCGTTCCAGTCGGCCAGGAGCTGCAGCGCGTCCTGGCGCAGCCGCTCCGGCGTGCCGGCCGGCGCCGCCTCGCCGGTGAACCACAGATCCGCGGCGACCAGTGGCAGGAGCGCGCGGGCGGAATAGGAGACGGTGTCGAGCTGCGCCTCGATGAAGCTTTCGCGGGTATGCACCTCGCGCGCCTGCATCAGCCGGCGCCAGCGCTGGACCCGCTGGGTGTCGCCCCAGTGATAGGAGACGTGCAGCGGGAACGGCCGGTCGACCGTCTTGTTGTTGGTGTTGCCCAGGATGCCGCCGGCGGGGGCCACGAATTCGGGATTGGCCTGGTAGTTGAAATAGCCCTGCCAGCGGTTGGTCTCGATCCAGCCCGGCGCCGGGAT
Source organism: Psychromarinibacter sediminicola (assembly GCF_029168335.1). Lineage (GTDB taxonomy): Bacteria > Pseudomonadota > Alphaproteobacteria > Rhodobacterales > Rhodobacteraceae > Psychromarinibacter > Psychromarinibacter sediminicola. Next base: position 7,814 of record NZ_JARGYC010000111.1, on the reverse strand, counting down.
CCGGCCCCTGGTCTGGTGATCGGCGTCGCGCCGGGGCATCGCGCCCACGGTCTTCATCGCGATCGTGTCGCCATCGGCCAGCGTCAGGTTCAGGCTCGGGGCGACATAGCCCGCGCCGGCGGCCAGCCCCTCCTCGACAGTCTGCGCCCGCATCAGCGCCAGCGCCGCGCCGAGCGAGGTGTCGGCGGGCGACAGCGCCGTCCAGGCGAGCGAGGCGACATGCCCCGGCGGCGTCACCGAGGCCAGGCCGAAATGGTGGCCGGGCAGGACCGGGCCGTTCTCAGTCCATTGCAGGGTGATGGTGACGGGGGGCTCGTCCTTGACGCGGATGATCGAGTTGCGGGTCTCCATCGCGCGGAAGCCGTCGGGGGTGCGCACGCGGCTGTCGTCGTCGGGGTCCAGCTCCTCGATATAGAGGTCCTGGTCGTCGAGATAGGAGGAGGTGAGGCCCCAGCCGAACCGCTCCGACCGGCCGACGAGCAGCGCGGGCATCCCCGGGATCGAGCCGCCGATGACGCCGCCCGAGGCCAGCTCCAGCCGGGCGAGATACCAGATTGAGGGCGCCGAAAAGCCCAGATGCGGGTCGTTCGCCAGAAGCGTGCCGCCGCTGGCCGAGCGGCTGGGATCCGCCGCCCAGGCATTCGAGGCGCCGGAGAAGGGCAGGGCGGCGAAGGGGGCGAGCGGGTCCATGACCTCGGCCACGCGGGTGTCGCGCGGGACGTCGGGGAAGAGGTCCGCATATTCCGGCAGCGCGGCGATGCCGGCGCCGGGGCTGTCGGGCAGGATGTCGGCGACGCGCTCGGGCGGCAGCAGGAGCGAGGTGCGCGCGCGGCGGACCTCCTGCGCGATATGCGGGCTGAGCCGCAGCGCCATGAGTTTGACGAGTGCCAGCGAATCGGCCGGCTGCCAGGGCGCGATCTCGGGCGAGAACAGCCAGAATTCCGGGGCGCCGCGGCCCAGCGCCTCGTCGTTGACCTGCTGCAGGCGGGCGTTGATGCCGGCGGAATAGGCCTCCAGCGCGGCGGTGGTGGCGGCGTCCTGCACCTCGACCGACCGGACGGCGCGGTTGTAGATGTCGAGCCGCCGCATCAGCTCGTCGATGCGGAAGGTGCGCCGGCCGAACAGCTCCGAAAGCCGCCCCTGCGCCGTCCGCCGCAGCATCAGGATCTGCCACAGCCGGTCCTGCGCATGGGCGAAGCCGAGGCCGAAATAGACGTCGGCGTCGCTCTCGCCGAAGATATGCGGCACGTTGGCGTGGTCGCGCACGATCTCCACCGGGGCGCTCAACCCCGCGACCTCGACCGTGGCGTCGTAGTCGGGCAGGGAGCGGGCGGCGAGGAAATAGGCCAGCAACAGCGCGGCGATCGCGAGCCCGGCGGCGAGGGTGAAGAGCCTCAGGAGCCAACGGAAGGCGGTGGCCATGCGCGCGTGATCCTCGGGTTGACCGCAAGACTGGAGCCGTTAGTTAGACGGGGCGATCCGGCATAGCAATGGGGAGACGATCACGTCATGGCAAAAGCGGCATTCCTGGGACTCGGCGTGATGGGCTACCCGATGGCGGGCCACCTGGCGGCCAAGGGGCACGACGTGACGGTCTACAACCGCACCGCGGCGAAGGCCGAGACATGGGTCGGCGAACACGGCGGCGCGGCGCAGCCGACCCCGCGCGAGGCGGCCGAGGGCGCCGAGTTCGTGATGGCCTGCGTCGGCAACGACGACGACCTGCGCAGCGTCTGCCTGGGCGATGACGGCGCCTTTGCCGGGATGTCCGAGGGGGCGGTCTTTATCGACCACACTACCGTCTCGGCGGCGGTGACGCGCGAGATGTACGACGCGGCGGCCGAGAAGGGCGTGAAATACGTCGACGCGCCGGTCTCCGGCGGGCAGGCGGGGGCCGAGAACGGCCAGCTCGTCATCATGTGCGGCGGCGACGCGGATGCCTATTCCCGCGCCGAGCCGATGATGGACGCCTATGCCAAGCTCGCCAAGCGGCTGGGCGAGGTGACGGCCGGGCAGCTGTGCAAGATGGTCAACCAGATCTGCATCGCCGGGCTGGTGCAGGGCCTCAGCGAGGGGCTGCATTTCGCCGAGAAGGCCGGGCTCGACGGTCGCGCGGTGGTCGACGTGATCGGCGGCGGCGCGGCGGGGTCGTGGCAGATGGTGAACCGCTACGAGACCATGCTCGACGGCGAGTTCGAGCACGGATTCGCGGTGGACTGGATGCGCAAGGACCTGGCGATCTGCCTGGCCACGGCCGAGGAGAACGGCGCCTCGCTGCCGGTCACGGCGCTGGTCGACCAGTTCTACAAGGACGTGCAGGCGATGGGCGGCAACCGCTGGGACACCTCGTCGCTGTTCGCCCGGATGCGCAAGCTGGGCGAGGGATGACCAAGCGGCGCGCTGCCGCGCAAGATTCGTTCTGAAATCGGTGAGGCGACGCTCCGTTCGGGGCGTCGTTTTCGTTTTCCGGGGGCGGACAGTTTGCTGAGAGGCGCTTGAGGGGGCGATCCGCCCCTCAAGGCGCCTTGTCGATCATGGGGGCGAGTCGCCGAAGCCTCAAGGACGCCTGCGGCGGTGGGCGGTGCCCATCCTTGACCCTTCGCCGACTCACCGGGGGCGCGTGGCCCGCCAGGCCATCAGCCAGATCAGGGCGAGGCCGAAGCTGATCAGCGCGTTCCAGCTGGCCATCGACAGGGTGAGGAACTCGAACTGCACCTCGTCGCAGCGGATCAGCGGGGGGCCGGCCTCGATATTGGGGTTGATCAGGTCGTCGGCCGACAGGTTAGACAGCCCGCCGGTGCCGGAGCATTCGGTAATGCCCTCCCACCAGCCGCGCTCGACCCCGGTGTGATAGACGCCGATGCCGCCGGTGATCGCCGCCGAGAGCGCGCCGAGAAGCGGCAGGATCGCCCAGGGCAGAAGGAGCGCGGCCACGCCGATCAGGACGGCGGCGCCGTGCGGCCAGCGCTGCCAGATGCACATCTCGCACGGCTGGAGCCCGCCGATATATTGCGAGCCCCAGGCCCCCAGGAGAAGCGCGGCCGAGCCGCCCGCCGCGATCAGGATCAGCATGTTTCGTGTCATAGGTACTTCACCACCAGGAATCCGCCCAGCAACAACACCACGAACAGGGTGAACATCAAGCCCAGCCGGCGCTCGATGAAATCACGGATCGGTGCGCCGAACCGCCACAGCAGCGCCGCGACCACGAAGAAGCGCAGGCCGCGGGCGATGATCGAGGCGACGGTGAACACCGCCAGGTTCAGCCCCGTGGCCCCCGACAGGATGGTGATGACCTTGTAGGGAAACGGCGTGATGCCGGCGATCAGCACGGCCCAGGCGCCCCATTCGTTGTAGCGGCCGCGAAACTCGTCGAAATAGGCGTCCTTGCCGTAGAACTCCAGGACCGGGCGGCCGACGCTCTCGAACAGCCCGTAGCCGATGTAATAGCCGAGCATGCCGCCCAGCACCGAGGACACGGTGCAGACGCCGGCGATCAGGAAGGCGCGGCGCGGGGCGGCGATGATCATCGGGATCATCAGGATGTCGGGCGGGATCGGGAAGACCGAGCTTTCCACGAAGGCCACCACCGCCAGCGCCCAGAGCGCATAGGGCGATGCCGCGAGCGAGATCGTCCAGTCGTAGAGCCGCCTGATCATGTCCTGCCTTCTATCCTGCCCGCGCCGTTCAGGCGTGTCGCGTTCGCGTGGAGTCGCACAGTCACGCGCCGCCCCGAGGCAGCGTTCGCGTAAGCGAATGCGTTCGGGGCGGCAAGTGAATCCGATGGACCGCGACATGCTGTAATCCACGCCCCGGCGATGCCGTCAAGCGCCGGCGCCGGGCCGGCCGGGGCAAAATAGCTGTTTACGGCCGCCGCGCCCGGCGGTAATCGAAGGCAGGCGGCCCGAGTGGCGGAATGGTAGACGCAGCGGATTCAAAATCCGCCGGTAGCGATACCGTGCGAGTTCGACTCTCGCCTCGGGCACCACATCGCCGCGGACGGCGCGCGCCCCCCCGGCGTCAGGCTTTTCGAGACGTCACGCTTCCGGATAGAGCACCACCCGCGCGCCGAGCGCCACCCGGTCGTACAGGTCGATCACGTGCTTGTTGATCAGCCGGGTGCAGCCGCTGGAGACGCGGTGGCCGATCGACCGGGGCACGTTGGTGCCGTGGATGCGCAACAGCGTGTCGCCCCGCCCCCTCTGATAGAGATACAGCGCCCGCGCGCCCAGCGGGTTGGTGCGCCCGCCCGGCACGCCGCCGGCATAGGGGCCGTAGGTCTCGGGGTCGCGGCGGATCATGTTGCGGGTGGGCGTCCAGCTCGGCCATTCCCGCTTGGCGCCCACATAGAACTCGCCCGCGCGGTAGAAGCCGGGCCGCCCGATGCCCACGGCATAGCGGATCGCCTTGCCCTCGGGCAGGATGAAGAACAGCGCGAAGTCGTCCGGAATGACATGGATTTCGCCGGGCCGGCCCCGGTCGAACGCTACGACGCGCGGCACGTATTTGCGCGGCAGATAGTAGATGCCGGGCTTGTCCCGCGCCGGCGCGGGCGCGCCCGTCGCGGCGAGGGCCGCCGCCAGTCCCGTCACCAGAAATCCCCGCCGTTCCATCGCAGCCCCTCCCGCCTGTCGCGGCCGCCGGACAAGGGCGGGGCCGCCTCGGCCGAACTCTACCGGGAAAACGCGGTCGGGGCCAAGCCCTCCGGTCTCCGGCCTTCAGCCGAACGGCGCGGCCGCGCGGCCCTGCATCAGCGCCCCGGCCTGCCGCGACAGACCCGGCGCCAGCGGATAGAGATCGGCCTGCAGCGCGTGATAGATATCCGGCTTGCCCTGGAACTGCCGCGCGGCGGGGCGGCCGTCGGCGTCCACCTCGGGGAACCAGCCGCCGCGCGCGGTGTCGACGAAGGCCGTCTCGGCATAACGCCACAGCCGCCGGTACCAGTCCTCGTCGGACTCCCGCGCCGCCTCCGCCCCGTCCAGCTTGATCAGGCTGGCGAGCGCGCCGATCCCCTCGCTGACCGGCCACCAGTAGCGGTCGCGGCTCAGGACGCTGCCGTCGAAATCCACCGTATAGGCCAGCCCGCCGCCGTGCAGCCAGGCATCCCCGAGCGCCCGCTCGATCAGGTGGCGCGCGCGCGTATCCGCGCCGGTCGCGGGCCGCCCCGCCAGATCCCAGTGCTGCAAGAGGAGCCGCGCCAGTTCCAGCGAATGGCCCGGCGTCGTGCCGGCGGGGCGGAACATCGGGTTGCCGGAATAGGTGGGGTCGACCTCCCACTGCACCGAATAATGCTCGGGGATGCGCCAGTCGTAATCGGGCGCCATGCGGGCGGTGAAGAAGTCCAGGATGCGGCCCGCCCGCTCCAGCCACAGCGCCTCGCCGGTGGCCTCGTGGGCGGCCAGCATCGCCTCGACCCCATGCATGTTGGAGTTCATCCCGCGATAGAAGGAGAAGGCATACCAGTCGCGGGTGTATTCCTCGATGAGCAGCCCCGTCTCCTCGGCCCAGAAATGCCGCTCGATCACCTCGGCGATATCGGCGTGGAGCCGGTCGGCCTCCGGATGCCCGGCGAGCCGCGCGCTGGCGGCGGCCAGCAGCACGAAGACGTGGCCATAGGCCAGTTTCGTGCCGTCGGTCACCGTCTCGCCGTCGACGCCCCAGACATAGCCGCCCCATTTCGCGTCGCGGTGCCGGGTCCACAGATAGTCCATCCCGGCGTCGATCATCCTGTCCGCACCCGGATGCCCGATCGCCTTGCCCAGCATGTAGGAATGGATCATCCGGGCGGTCGTGTGCAGCTCCTGCCCGGCGCGGGGCAGGGGGGTGCCGTCGACATCCAGCACGTCGAACCCGCCATCCGACCGCAGGCTGGCGTCGAAGAACCGCAGCTGCCGCCGCGCGTCCTGCATCAGCCAGGCGTGGTGCTGCGGGTCCGTCAGCCAGGGGCCGTCGAAGCCCGGGGAGGCGATGGGGGCGATCTCGGTCATCGGCGCGTCTCCTGTCGGGGCACCGCCCGAGACATAGCCGCTCCGGCCGGGGCCGGCAACGGCACGCCGCCCGGCTCAGCGGATCAGCCGGTCCACATAATCCGCGCCGATCCCCACCGCGTCGTAATGCGCCCGGCACATCGCGAGGTACTGGTGCACGTCGAAATAGCCGTCGGGTTCGCCGGTCTCGTTCAGCCAGATCAGCGGGCCGGTCACCTTGAAATGCACCTTCATCGGGTCGGGATGGTCGTAGGCCACCAGCGTGTGCCCCTCGCCCGGCGTCTCGTAGACGAAGTCGCCGGCGGTCGCGATCCAGTCATGCTCCAGATAGCCCCACTTGCCCGAGATCGTGTAGGCGAAGACCTCGTGCGGGTGATAGTGGCGGTTCACCAGCCCTGCCGCCTTGGCCATCAGGATGTCGCACCACATGTTCTTCTCGGGCGAGATCCAGAGCGGCCGCGACGAGACGGTTTCGGTGAACGGCACGTAGAATCGCTCGTCGTCGGTGGGCGCGTTCTCCAGATACACCTCGGGCTTCGCGTCCGGCTGGAACACCGTCTCGATCGGCTTGATCCCGCGCCAGAATTCGGTGCCTGCGTCCTCGGGCATCGGTGTCCTGCCTCGTTTGCGATGCCCCGAGCCTACACCGGATTCGGCGCGGCGCCAGGGCCGGCCCGCCGCGGGGCTCGACCCGGCCGCCGCAGTCTGCGACACTGTGCGCAAGGATGGCCCCGAAGCGCCACCGCGAGGCCCCGGCGATGGACACGACTCGCAGCCGCCCGAAGACCAAGCCTGCATCGAAGACAGAGCGCCCGCCGCTCTACAAGGTGATCCTGCTCAACGACGACTTCACGCCCCGCGACTTCGTCGTCTCGGTGCTGCAGGCGATCTTCCGGATGACCGAGGGCGAGGCGCTCGGCGTGATGCTGACGGCGCATCGCAAGGGCGCCTGCGTCGTCGCGGTCTACACCCGCGAGATCGCCGAGACCAAGGCGATGCAGGCGACCGAGAAGGGCCGGCGCCAGGGCTACCCGCTGGCCTTCACCACCGAACGCGACGCCTGACCCGCTTGCCATTCCCCGCGGTCCGCGACAGCATCGCGGCCGGCAAGGAGGGCAGGCATGGCACAGGGCAGCACCGAGGCGCGCGCGGCGATCATCGCGGCCTGCCGCGAGATGAACCGCAGCGGGCTGAACCAGGGCACCTCCGGCAACATCTCGGTCCGCGAAGGCGCGGGGATGCTGATCACCCCGTCGGCCATGGCCTACGACCGGATGCGCCCCGAAGATATCGTCTGGATGGGCTTCGACGGCACGACGGAGGGCGACCGCAAGCCCTCCAGCGAATGGCGCTTCCACCTCGACATCCTGCGCGCCAAGCCCGGGACGGGCGCCGTCGTCCACGCCCATCCCACCGCCTGCACCACGCTGGCGATCCTGGAAAAGGACATCCCGCCGCTGCATTACATGGTGGCGGCGGCCGGCGGCCGCGACATCCGCTGCGCCCCCTACGCGACCTTCGGCACGGCGGAATTGTCCGAGCACGCCGTCACGGCACTCCAGGACCGCGCCGCCTGCCTGTTGGCGCATCACGGCCTGATCGCCTGCGGCGCGACGCTCGACAAGGCGATGTGGCTCGCCGTCGAGGTCGAGGCGCTGGCGAAACAGTATCTCGGCTGCCTGCCCTTCGGCGAACCGCCGCTTCTCAGCCCCGAGGAAATCGACCGCGTCCTCGACAAGATGAAAGGCTACGGCCACCAGGGCTGACCCCCGCTGCTTCTTCTCGTTGCAAATACGCTCAGGGGGGTCTGGGGGGATGAAATCCCCC
>NZ_JARGYC010000110.1 GCF_029168335.1 Psychromarinibacter sediminicola | reverse complement strand
CGGAGAGGCCCCAATTCTGCCTCACCCGTCGCGTTCGCCGCCAAATCCTCGCTCCATCGCCGTTAAGTCATTGATGGAAATAGTTTATCATCCGCAAGCGGGCCGGAAAAACAGAGTTCATATGGGAAATCCGGGCTGAATGATTTCAGACAGTTATGATTCTTGTGGGTTGCTGAACCTGGAGAAATCAATGCCCTGGACTGAAATCACTCGCCCTGATTATGATCGACGCCGCTTGCGCTGTGCAGGCGATTGTACGGACGACGAATGGGCGCTGGTTTCGCCGTTCATGCCCGCCAAGTGCAAGGTCGGGCGCCCGCGCAGGACCGACATGCGCGCGGTCTGGGACGCGATCCTTTACATGGCGGCGACCGGTTGCCAGTGGGCCATGCTGCCCAAGGATTTACCGCCCTTCACGACAGTGCAGTATTACTTCTACCGGATGCGCGACAGCGGGGTGCTGGATGTTCTAAACGAGACCTTGGTCGGCGCTTCACGCATTCTGGCCGATCGAGAAGACGCGCCCACCGCCGGGATCATCGACAGCCAATCGGTCAAGACGACTGAAAGCGGCGGGCCGTATCTATTTTCGCAAGGTTTCCCAGTGTCTGGAGGCGAAACCCTGCAATTCCGCTCGCGCTTTCACGGACGGTCTTCCGCTGTTGCGCCGTCTCGGATTCGCTGGCCATAAAGCGAGACACCGGGAGCGATGCGGTCGAAGACGCCTGATGCCGCCATGCAGCCGGACATGTTCCGGGAGACGCTGGAGATGATCTTGAACCCGCGGCACGAGTTGCTGGAACTGGCGCGGTGCATCGAATGGACTCGGATCGAGGCCGTGTGCGGGGAGAGCTTTGTGGCGGATTTCGGCCGGCCCGGGTTGCCGACGTAGCGGCAGAAACGATTTTTCGTAAACGGCCGCTCGGCAGAATTGGTTGGCGGCGGTTGCATTTGATGCCGCTACCCACGTTGAAAATCAGTAGAATCAATAGAATGAACAATCGGAAATCTAACAAACTCGCCAAAATAGCCTCACCTGCTGAGGACTTCGACGCCATAAGCGCATTCTACAGCGCCTCTCACCCACGATCTCTTTCGAATCTGAGTTCCTACCTCGACACCTGGAAGTCACCTGGTGGACTTGGTGGGATTATTTCCACATGGTGGTCTACTACGGTTGACACAATAGAAACGCACCCGATGAATCAGGCGCCTTTCATGCTTGGTGCGACGCGGCTCTTATCGGCGGGTATCCCGGGAGATTGGGCCTGCCTTGTGGAAAGGGAAGCCATCAGCATTGTCGACCAGATTCGCGATGATGGTCTGATGCTCAACGGCTGGGGGGACATGCCGGGTTATCCGTTGGCGCCGGTCGTCGGCTTTTCCGCTGCAGGCGGGCTCTACGCAGCTGCGGCGGTCACAGAAAGCGACGCGTTTCTATACTACGGGGATCGCATTAAGCTCGGTTATGAAAATGCTTTTGGTCAGGGTGCGACGCTCTACCATGGGGTGGCCAATCAGACCGCGCGGTGGGCAATCACGACCTTGCAGCGTTACTTACTCCTCGGTGACGAAAAAGACCTCGAGATGGCTGTGCGCCTCGGTGACAGCGTTCTCGCTGAACAAATTACTGACGGCCCTAACACAGGTGCAATCTATCAAGGCCGCAACAGCGACATCCTAATCTCTGTGTACGTCGGAAAATGCCTATACGCCTTACTCGCACTTTATCGTCAGTCTGGTGAGGCGCGGTTCCTCAATGCGGCTCGAGCTTTGGGCCGCTACCTGGTGTCGGCGCAGGCTCAACAAGATGGTCTGTTCGTCAACGCTCTGGAACCGGCTGGTTCCGTTTATCCTTTTGCTGCCAAGGTTGCCACGGCAATGCGACGCGCGGGCGTACCGTCTTCGACGGCAGCCTCCATTCGACGCAAAATGATTTCGGGCTGGAACAGAAATCCGCATCCCGTTGCAATAGCGCGAGCAAGCGACAGCATCCGAGGGCTCTGCGCTTTGTCCGTCCACGAACCCGAAATTCGCCCCGCGGTGCACACGTTATTGACAAACCTGCTTGATTTCCAGATGAGCCATGGTGGTTTCCCCAACACCATCGGTTATGGTGGCGACCTCGACCAGCCTCCAGTGTGGCAAGATGTGATTTGCCCGACTCGCTGGAATGTTTACGTTTTTCAACTCTTGGCAGAGCTTGTTTCAGCGGCCCGGCCCAATATGGTACTGCCCGCGCCACAGATAAGCTGGCCCGACGTCATTTCGGTGCGGTCGGGGTGCAATCGTAAAGGAGCACTCAATACAGTCGTGTTGTACGCTGAGGACGCCACCTCAGCTCAGCTCTCAACCAATGACGGCGGCTTGCTATGGCGAGTCGAAAAGGTAACGGGCGTCACGCAAGCAAAAAATGATTGGCGCGGTGAACTGACTGCTGCGCGGTCACTTAAGCAATTGGAACGCGAGCGGCGGGCATAATGGAGAAGATAAAACGATTTTTCGGCGACCCGGAGACCGGAACGATCTCGCGACTCGAAACAGCGGCGGGTCAAGTGGAGTTGACGGCAGGAGGAACCGAGATTGGCAACTGGCTCGGCTTCTGCAACCAGAAAGAGCTCAAGGGTGTGCAAGCTGACATCCAAGAAATAGACGTATCTTGCGAGCCAGACGAAGTCGCGACCCGCTATGTAGTAGATCTCCCCGAAGCGACCTTCCAAGTGTGTGTATCTGAGCGCCTCGAGAACGGTGCGTGGCTGCGTCGTGCGTCCGCGATTGCTCTGAGACCGTCTTGGATGGGCGATTTCGTCCTTAGGCTTGGGGTTAAATCCACGGACTTCCAAACGGCAGGTCATGGGAAACGACGATCCCGACACAGAAACCGAAACACGTACCACCAATCCCACATTGATACCGTTGAAATTATGGGAGATCGCCTTTTGCTGCGCACAACGCAGCGCTCCGACCTGGAAAGCGGGCGCTTGGAAAGGGTTTCGTATTGGCGGGACCAGCGTGACGGTCAGTGGATTCAGCATCATCGCCTGATTGTCGGTGAGGATGATTTTGACCAGGTCGTGTTCCGGGTGCGGAACAGTGTCATCGACAGCAGAGGGAGCCCATGGCTGCGTAATCGCATTTTTCGAGCACCTTTCTGGGCGTTCAACGAGAATGTACTCTCGCACTTGCGCTTTCGCGTCCTGCCGACGATACAAGCACAAGGGGTTGTTTGCGTCGCGGAAGGCGACACCTTTGAGTTGGAATCGCGGGTCACGGTCGAAAGTCTTGGGGAGGCGAACGGATGAAAAGGTCGCTTGCCCTCCTGGCCCTGCAGTTTCCTCCAATTGGCGGAGGCTACTCCGAACGTATAGCGGGATTTGCGAAATTTTGGTGTCGCGAGTCAGATCTCGATCTTCATGTAATTTGCGCCAAACCGGACGGGCTTGGCATGCCAATCGATAAGTCCGGCGAAGCTGAAATCGCGAAAGCCTCGAGTATCACGCGGTTGACCACAATCAGTGGTTGGATGAACTCTGGTTTCATAGGTAAAATCGCACCATTCAGGCCGATAGCAAAAGTATTCTCAAAGCTGATCCCGGTCGACCATCAATTACCGTGGTCGCTAGCCGCAGGAAGACACGCGGAGCGCCTCTACAAAGAGGGAAAAATCTCCGCAATTCTAACAAGCTCAACCCCATACTCGGTGCATGTCGCAGGTTTACGGCTCAAGCGGCGACACCCTGATCTGCGCTGGATTGCCGATTTCAGAGATCCGTGGACAACAAACTATCAGCACCGCTTTATTCGGCGCCTCCCTTTCTCGAAAACGTTCCACAAGTGGCTGGAACAGGCCGTCTACGACAAAGCCGATGCCGTTATAATCAATACCCACCAGAACTTGAACGATCTTGATGGCCCATTCCGCATCGACCGATGCAAGATGCATGTGATTCAGAATGGCTATGACCCGGAATTGGATTTCAGTGTATCCCCGCTGGAACCACGCGTAGATGGTGAGTTTCGCCTTGGATTCATTGGCGGTTCGCGCGGGGACTGGTTTGAAGGCCCTTTGCACCGGGCTATTGCACATCTCAAGAAAGCCGACCCACAGGCGTATCAGCAGCTTCAGGTTCCATTGATTGGCACAAGCGAAGTAAAGGGAAGTTTGCCAACACGCTTGGGCATTGCTGATCGCCTGAAACCACAAGGATTTGTCGAACGAAGAGAACTAGGTAGCCGAGTGTCTGGCCTAGATGCGTTGGTCTTGATTCTTCCAGATAACAATGAGCGACCGTTGGGATGGGTGCCACAGCGCTTATACCTGTTTCTCGCTACTGGGCTTCCGATCCTGTGCATTGCACCTGAGGGTGAGGCTGCGACTTATGTCCGAGAGAGCGGACACGGAACAGTGGTGGCGCCCAGTGAAACAGCGAAGATAAGCGAGATCCTCTCGTCATGGATTGCGTCACCTCCTCAGCCTTATCCATCATACCATACTCCCATCAGGAAGTTCTCCAAATCTACGCTTGCGACCAAGCTTTTAGCTCTCATATTCCCAGACGAGCGGCTTGGCGGTCAGAGCAGAATGATTGCCGGGTGCAGCTCCGTGAACGGCCCAGAAACACTGTCATGAGACATGGCAACCGCCCTGTGTTCGTGTTAATCTACAAAACACTCGGGCCATATCACTGGCCGCGAGTGAGCCACCTTGCACGAACAGTCGCACCATATGCGAATGTACTCTGTATCGCCATTGCAGGCTCCCAAAGCGAATACTTGTGGAAGACGGTTGAAGCAGACCGGACAATGCGGTCAGATACGTTGAAGGTCGTCACGCTGTTTCCGGGCAAGTCCTTGGAAGCAGTCAGCGCAGTATCTCAGACACGTGCATTGATTGGAGCGATCCAGGCGGTCAACTGCAGCCTCGTTCTGACTGCTGGATATAGCCACTTGCCAATGCTGTTTGCCGTTCTGGCTGCACGCAAAAGTGGTGCGTGTTCTGTAGTCATGTTCGATAGTAATAGATTTGATCATGCCCGCAAAAAGATCCGTGAAGTCATGAAGAGCTATTCTTTGAAGGTATTTCACGGTGGTTTGATTGCCGGAAAGCACAGTGGGGAATATCTAGCAGAGCTGGGGATGGACACCGCATGCATGGAGTTGGCGTGTGACGTGGTCGACAATGACGAAGTCTCTGCCCAAGTCTCGATGGCCAAGCGTGACGCAAGCATGGAACCTTGTTTCCTATTTGTGGGACGCTTTGTCGATAAGAAGAACGTTCCTGCGCTTCTGTCGGCCTACGCCCGCTATCGTTCATCCTGTGAGGATCGGATGCCCCTTCCTCTCGTTCTATGTGGCTCAGGGCCATTGGAGCAGGAACTTAGGAAACAGGTTCGTTTGTCCAACATTGAGGGCGTTCAATTCGCTGGTTACGTAACACATCCCGAGATCTATTCCTATTACGCCCGGGCACATGCGCTGATCTTGCCGAGCAAAAATGACCAATGGGGATTGGTCGTGAATGAAGCGCTCGCAGCGGGAGTACCAGTGTTGGTGTCGCACAACTGCGGATGTGTACCGGAGCTGGTTCACGATGGTGTAACTGGCTGGACATTTCCACCGACAGACATAGCCGGTCTATCGGAAATGCTGCAGCGCGTTCACAAGCTCACTCCGGTGCAAAGAGAAGGTATGCGCATTGGGTGTAAGGAAGCTATTCAAGATTTTGGCTTGCCACGGTTTACAGACGGCATTGAACGACTGGCGGGGCGTTTGACCGCAATCGGACCCTATGCGCCACCCGTCATCGAAAGAGTACCGAAAAACAGCCCTCGAAAGAGGTGATGACGTGTTAAAGGTCGCGAACATCATTGAAGACGGCAGGATCGCTGGACCTCAGGTCCGTATGACTAACGTAGCAGCTAAGCTCATGGGTCATATCAAAACGACTCTTGTTTTTCCCATCACGAATTCTCGAGCGCTTCAAGAACGCTGTTCGGAACTGGATGTCGACTTCAAGACTCTGCCTTTAACACGACTGACAAAGGAGCGACGTATCCTGCTTAGATACATTTTTTTTTCGTGGTGGGAAGTCATCGTCTTGATGAGATATTTGCGTCGGGAAAGATATGACTTGGTTCATGTAAGCGGTGGCAGTTGGCAATACAAAGGCTTGATTGCAGCTAGGCTTTGCGGCATTCCAGTAATTTGGCACTTGAACGATACGGATATGCCCCGCAGTGTCCGCACTGTTTTTTCTGTGCTCAGTCGATTGTCCAGTGGTTTTATATTTGCATCTTACAAATCGCGAGCCTATTATGGAGCGCTAGCTTCCAATGCCATGCCTCAAGCTGTCATACCTGCGCCAGTGGACCTGGAACGTTTTGAGACGGAGAACTTAGTTGAGCCTTCTTCAAAAGATCGCCAACTACTAAAGAAACTTGACGGAAAAATCGTTGTAGGCACCGTATCGAATATATCGCCCGTAAAAGACATTGGAACATTCGTGGACATGGCGGCCCTCTGTTCAGCAGGTAGGGGCGACATGGAATTCATTGTGGTTGGGCCAGTATACAGTAATCAATCCGAGTATTTCGAAAAAATTCGGTATCGTTCGGACAAGGCAGGACTAACGAATATCCACTTTGTAGGAGGGCGACAAGATGTGCGCCCCCTGTTGTCGCGGTTTGATATCTACACGTGCACTTCGACAGCCGAATCTTCTCCAGTCTCAGTATGGGAGGCAATGGCCATGAGCAAGCCCATAGTCTCGACAGATGTCGGTGACGTCCCCCTTCACGTAAAGGAAAAATTCAACGGCGCTATATCTCCCGTCGGCGACGCAGCGTGCCTCGCGCGTTCTGTCCTCGCCCTAGCCGGTGATGCAGAGCTACGACATCGGTTCGGTACAGCTTCACGGCGTGAAGCGTGTTCAGCTTTTGAGTTGGATGATGTCGCGCAACGCACACTTGATCTTTATATAAAGGTGTCTTCTCGGTATGATTCTGTGAAGACTTGAGGTTGACTAGTTTCAGTGAGGGTTGTATAGAATTTCTTTATGATTGGCCTGTTCGTTACTAAAGCTTGACGACGCAAAAGCATGAGTATTCTTTCTGAAAGTGCGCTGTTTGGTTTGCCGTATTGGTTTTACGCGACTCTTCCTATTGTGGCCTTAATTGGAGTCGCCGCGTCTGCGAAGGTTCTGAATTTTAGAATTATCTCTGTAATTTATTTGGTTTTAATAATTACGCCTGCAGTGAGTCCAGTGAGCGCTTATGTTACAGGCGCACAATTTTTTACACTGCAAAATCCCGGGCTGCAAAGTGATCTATATTTGAATTCGAAGGCAATACTTTTTGTGATTCTGTTTGCAGGATTATCGACTCTTGGGATGCTAAGGCCTGTCTCGTTTGGTCGCTCCGTTGTGCTGCCAAATACTAGAGTAAAAAATTCTACCCGCATTATGGTTTTTCTGTTCTTCTTTATAATGTTCGTACTGTTTCTCGAGTCAGGTAACGTTATCACTTCTGCTTACGCTGATTTCAAAACTGGTGCAAGTCCAAGATTCAGCTCTGTTGTAAATCAGGCTTTTAATGTTTCCGCCGCAATTCTCATTGCTGATTGGACTACGAAACAGAAGCATCGAATCAATCTATTCTTTATTATCTTGTTCATTTCTTTTTGCTTATTGGTCGCGAGGCGCACGCTTGCGCTTGGCCTCCTTTTAGTACTTGTTTCGATTATTTCGAGTGGGCGTATTTCTATGCGTACGTATTTCTATGTTGGTATCGGATTTCTCTTACTTGCTGCAGTAGGCACGGTTCGTGGTGTCGGCTTGATCGAGTTATTGTCTGAAGGTGACTTCCGCGAGAGGTCACTCAATGTTTATTACTTGCCTGGCGGCGCTTCTAACATCTATATGAGTTTGTTGGCAACGATTGATTTAAGGGAGGCTGGAGGTCTTCCAGGTTTCTTCGAGTTCGGACCTTGGGATTGGTTCGCGGGCCAATATGAAGGGGCATTTCTAAAAAGGGCTTATTACGACTACAATGGTGGATTCTTTATCGTTTCCCTTGTTTACTTTCACTTAGGCGTGTTTGGAATTTTGTTGTTCGGATATTTATTGGGCGTTCTTGTGAGAAAAGCTGACAATAAGTTATCCAGGCTCCTAGAGGAGGGCCACGGTGGATGGCCTGCGAGTGTTGCAATCGGTTTTCTGCTGGTCCTTCCAAACATGGTTTGGTACCATCCCATTGGAACTTTGAAGCTTTTCGCCGCGATTACTTTTGGCTACATTCTAATGGCGTTGTTCTCTTCAGGGGCGAGTTCCGTTCGTACCCGGCGCTCGCGTTAGTGTCCGACTTCCGTTATGGGCGGTGTTATGTCCAGTCCCCCGATTGATATTTCGCCGCCGGCTTCGTGGCTCCGTCGGTAGTCGGCGCACCGGCCGCTACTCGATGGTCATCCGTGAACTATGGCTGGCAACGCTCATGAGCGTCACGCCGCGGCCTTTTCCTGTGCACATGGTAAGCGTCTGCCCATCACCCTCGTTGTTTGGCGTGGTGTCCCGTCCGAGATGACGCCTGCATAAGCAGGAGGTGTCTCATGGGTGGCGACGGACAAACTTACGGAAGTTTTCATAGTGACGGCGAAGGGTACGGTGGGCGTATCGATGTGGTTGCGGGTCCGACGGGCCGTCGGCGCTGGCCGGAGCATGTGAAGGCGGCGATTGTTTTGGAGACCTACGGCGACGGGATGTCGGTGGCCGATGTCGCGCGTAGGCATGAGATCTCGGCACCCCAGTTGCACGCGTGGCGCCGCGCGGCGCGCGACGGGCTCCTTCCGATGCCGGACGATGACGCGCTCGCATTCCTGCCGGTATCGATCTCGGGCGATGCTGGGGTTCCTCCGGACGATCGGTCTGGGTCGTTGACGCTGGAGATCGGCGATGTCCGTATCAGTGTGCCGCCGGCGTTCGACCCTGCCCATCTGGTCACACGTGAAGAATGGGCAAGCGATTGAGAACGTGTGGTTTTGGCTGCATTTGCAGTATCCGTTTTCGCAAGGTTTCCCGGCTTTTGGTGC
>NZ_JARGYC010000010.1 GCF_029168335.1 Psychromarinibacter sediminicola | reverse complement strand
CGAACATTGCAGAAATTCGTCTCCGTCCACACCTCGGTCAGCAACCATTTCAACTCGGAGCGCAGCTTCTACTCCCGAGCAAACTACAAGAAGAACCGTGCCGCTGCTCTCGCAGAGTGGCGCGGTCTCTGCGCGGTATAAGGGACAACATCACTGTCCAAGCTGAGACGAGTTGGAATCCCTCTGCCAGCACCGTATTCAATCCTGGACGTAGCCGTAGACCTCGGCAGCCCGCTCGGGCGTCAGGTAGCCATTGCGGATGTCGCGGGCGATGGCCTCCTTCGAGCGCTTCCTCGGGTCGCCGTAGCCGCCGCCGACACCGGTGACCACGCGGATCACGTCGCCGGTATTCACCTCGACATTGGTGGCGAAGGCATAGCGCTCGGTGCGCCCGTCGGTACGGCGAAGCTCGACATAGTTGCACGAGCCGTCGAGCCCGCCCTCGATCCCCCAGGGCGGCAGGCGCGCGCGCGTGTAGCCGGCTGACAGGAAGTTGTGGTCGGCCCGAACCCGGTAGTGCACGTCGATCCCCTTGCCGCCGCGCCATTGTCCCTCGCCGCCCGGCGCGGCGTTGAGCGCGATCTGGTCGACGGTCAGGCCGTAGCGTGCCTCGGCCACCTCGGCGGGGCAGTTGAAGGTTTCGCCGTGAAAGCCCGAGAACTGGCCCGAGGGGCCGTCATGCCCCTCCCAGGCGCCCCAGCCGCCGACCTGAGGCTCGACGATGGTATAGTGCCGCCCGGTGTCGGGATGCGGCCCGCCGACGACCGTGCCGCAGATCGAGGCGAAGTTGCCCGCCGGGACCACGCCCGGAAAGTAGGAGGCGAGCGCGCGCAGCAGCATGTCGAACAGACGCACCTCGACCTCGGAGTAGTAGCCCAGCGCGCCCGGCGCCTCGACATGGAACAGCGTGCCCGGCTTCGTGACCACACGCAGCGGCCGGAAGAAGCCGCCGTTCCCCGGCGCCTCGGGATCGGTGAATGCCTTGAAGGCGAGTTGCACCGCGATCTCGGTCCCCTCGCGGGAGGCGTTCGAGGAGCCCTTCTGCCGCGGATTGTCCTGCAGGTCGACGACGAACGCGTCGCCGGTGATGGTCAGCGAGACCTTGTGGATGTCGCCGCTGTCCTGCTCCTCCTCGAAGTCGTAGGTGCCGGGCGGCAGCGCCCTGAGCGCGGCGCGGGCGCGCCGCTCGCCCAGGTCCATGTAATCCGCGATCGCCGCTTCGAAGGTGTCGCCGCCGTACTTGTCCACCAGCTCCAGCACCCGGCGCTCGCCGATGCGCAGGCCGGCGATCCCGGCCCAGAGATCGCCGCGCAGGAAATCCGGCAGCCGGGTGTTCGTGTACAGGATGTCGAACACGGCCGAGTTCTCGCGGCCCTCGTCGAAGAGGCGCAGGGCGGGGATCCGTACACCTTCCTGAAAGATCTCGGTCGCCTCCGCCGACATCGAGCCGGGGACGCTGCCGCCGACGTCGTTCCAGTGGGCGATGTTGGCGACCCAGGCGACAAGCCGCCCCTCGTGAAAGACCGGGGCGGCGAGCACCATGTCGTTCAGGTGCGTGACCCCGCCGAAGTAAGGGTCGTTCGAGGCGAACACGTCGCCAGGGCGGATCGTGTCCATCGGAAACTTGTTCAGGATCCCCTTGATCGCCTTGTCGAGCACGCCGATGAAGGCCGGGATTCCGGCACCGGAGGCGGCGATCTCGCCGTTACGGTCGAGGATCGAGGTCGACAGGTCCAGCACCTCGTAGATGATCGCGCTCATCGAGGCCTTGCGCTGCGCGACGAACATCTCGTCGGCGACCGCCTCAAGGGCACTCTGGATGATGTCGAAGGTGACCGGGTCGTGGGTAATCGTCGTCTGGTCCATGTCTCAGCCCCGGATGTTGATGTGGATATTGCCGTAATCGTCGATCGAGACGCGGTTGCCCGGATGAACGACGACGGTGGTGCCCGGATCCTCGACGATGGCCGGCCCGTCGAAGGTCATGCCCGGCTCGAACTTCTCGGCGTCGTAGATCGTCGCCTCGTGCCGACCCTCGGTCGCATAGTCGACGTCGCGCTTGCCCTTCACCGCCTCGGCCACGTCGCGGCCGGTGCGCGGCAGCCGCACCAGCTCCAGCTTGCCGACCTCCGAGGAGGCGATCAGGTGGATGCCGGTGATCTCCACCCCGGCATCGAGGCGGTAGGTGTATTCCCGCTCGTAGATGTCGTGGAAGTCCCGGATCATCGCCGCGAGCCCGGCGTCGCCGACCGCCTCGGGGGCGATCGGCACCTCGACTCCGAATTCCTGGTTCTGGTAGCGGCAGCCGATCAGTGGACGCAGCGAGACCTTGTCGCGGGCCAGGCCCTCGCGTTCGAACTCGTCCAGCGCCTGCTCCATGGTGTGATGCAACAGCTCGTTCAGGCCCGCCTTGTCGTCGGCTTCCATCAGGCGTGTGACGAAGTAGTCGCGCCGCAGGTCGGACATCATCATGCCCCAGGCCGAGAAGACGGGGGCGCCCCGCGGCACTACCACCTTCCTGACGCCCAGCTCCTGCCCCAGTGCGACGCCGTGCATCGGGCCGCCGCCGCCGAACACGACGAGGGCGAAGTCGCGAGGGTCGTAGCCGCGGTTGACCGAAACCAGCTTGAGCGCATTCACCATGTTGGAGTTGGCGATGCGAACGATGCCGCGCGCGGCCTCCTCGGTGGTCTGGCCCAGCCCGGCGGCCAGACGGCCGAGGGCCGCATCCATCGCCTCGGTATCGGCCTCGACCGTGCCGCCGCAGAAGTAGTCGCGGTTGATCCGGCCGAGGACCAGGTTCGCGTCGGTCGTCGTCGCCTCGGTCCCGCCGCGGCCGTATGCGGCCGGTCCGGGCGAGGCGCCGGCCGATTGCGGGCCGACATGCAGCTTGCCGAAATCGTCGACCCAGGCAATCGAGCCGCCGCCATTGCCGATCTCGACCAGGTCCACCACGGGGACCATGATCGGGTAGCCGGCCGACCGGCCGTTCCGCTCGATCCAGTAGTCGGTCTTGATCGCGACCTTGCCGTCCTCGATCAGCGAGCATTTCGCCGTTGTCCCGCCGATGTCCAGGGCGAGCACGTTCGGCTCGTCGATGATGCGCCCCAGTTCGGCGGCGCCCCAGAAGCCGGAGGCGGGCCCGCTCTCCACCATGGTGATCGGAACCGCCTTGGTGGCCGAAACCGAGTCCACTCCGCAATTCGACTGCATGATGAACATGTGGCCGCGATAGCCCTGATCGGTCAGGCCGGTCTCGAGCTTTTCGAGATACCGCTCGGCCCGGGGCTGCACATAGGCGGACAGCACGGTGGTATTCGTCCGCTCGTATTCGCGCCATTCCCGGGTTATCTGGTGCGAGGCCACGACGGTCGCCTCCGGCCACCGTTTGCGGATCTCGTCCACGAGCGCCTTTTCGTGCGCCGGGTTGGCATAGGCATGCAGCAGGCAGACCGCGACCGCCTCGATCCCCTCGGCGCGGAAATCGGCAACGATCTCGTCCAGCCCGCTCACGTCGAGCGGCTGCAACTCGGCGCCGGTATAGTCCATCCGGCCCGGAACCTCGCGACGCAGGTAGCGCTCGACGAAGGGGGCGGGCTTTTCGTACAGCAGATTGAAGAAGTCGGGCCGGTTGCCGCGCCCGATCTCCAGCGAGTCCCGGAACCCCTTGGTCGTGATCAGGCCCACCTTCGCCCCCTTGCGCTCGGTCAGGGCGTTGATGACCACGGTCGTGCCGTGAGCGAAGAAGTCCACCGCGTCGATCTCGACCCCGCCCTTGCGCATCACGTCCAGGACGCCCTGCTCGAAGTCCGGCGGAGTGGTGTCGGACTTGCCGGTACGGACCGTCTGAGTACCGCTGGCCACGTCGGTCTCGAAATAGACCATATCGGTGAACGTCCCGCCGACATCGGTTGATACACGTGTGATCTTCTCGGTCATCTTGTCCTCTCGAAGGATGCAGGCGGCCCGCGGGGCGGCGCGATCCGCCGCTCCAGGCCCAAAGGGTATGCGCCGCGTCCCCGGCGCGGCGGGCGGCGTCAGCGGCGCCGGGCGGACGCAGCGAGCGCCACGGCGATCACGATGATCACGCCGGTCGTCAGGTCCTTGAAGAACGGGTTGACGTTCAGGATGTTGAAGCCGTTCCCGATAAGCGCGATCAGCAGAACGCCCGAGACCGAGCGCCAGACCGCGCCGGATCCCCCAAGGATCGAGGTGCCGCCGAGGATCACCGACGCGATGGCCTCAAGCTCCATCCCGGTCCCGGCCTGCGGTTCGGCCATGGATATCCGCGAGACCGAGATCACGCCGGCCAGCCCGGCGGCCATGCCGGTAAGGCAGAAGGTCAGGATCTTGATGCGGTTCGTGCGGATCCCCGACAGCAGCGCCGCTTCTTCGTTGCCGCCGACGGCAAAGACCTTGCGGCCGAAGGTGGTCCCGTTGAGCAGCAGCGTCATCGCAGCCCCGAAAAGCAGCAGCACGATCACCGCGACGTTGACCAACCCGATCCGCTCGCGGCCCAGCCACGAGAACTCCTCGATCCGCACCGGGATCAACGACCCGTCCGTGATCAGGATCGCAAGGCCGCGATAGACGAGGCCGGTGGCGAGCGTCACCAGGAAGGAATGAACGCCGAACCCGGTGATGATCGCCCCGTTGATCGCGCCGAGCAGAAAGCCGAGCGCCGGCCCCGCCAGGATCGCGAGGTAGGGATCGAAATTGACCGCAAGCCAGCCCGCCGTGACCGAGGCGACCCCGAAGATCGCACCGGTCGACAGATCGAAACCGCCGCCGATGATCACCAGCGTCAGCGCACAGGCGATGATCGCCAGCGGCGCGCTCTGGTTCAGGATATTCAGCAGGTTGCGGGCGGTGAAGAAGCTGTCCGAGGCAAAGCTCAGCCCGACGAGCAGCATTCCGATGATGATGAGCACGCCATATTCGCGGGCGAAGTCGAGCACCCGGCCGGTGTCGATGCGCGAGCCGGTCGCGCTCTGGTTCGGAGTATCGGTCATTGAGCAGCCTCCTGCTGTTGCGGCGCCAGCATGTGCTCACCGCCTTGTTGTGCGAAGATACGGTTGAGCGCGGCCTCGACGGTCAGGCCGCGGGTGTCGACCTCGCCGAAGATGCGCCCTTCGCTCATCAGGTAACCTCGATGGGACAGGGCGATGACTTCCTCCAGCTCGGAGGAGATCAGCACCACGCCGATGCCGGAGGCGGCCATCTCGACGACGAATTCATGGATGCGGCGGCGCGCGCCGATATCGACGCCGCGGCTGGGCTCGTCGAGGATCAGAAGCTTGGGGCGCGCGACGGCCCACTTGGCCAACAGCACCTTCTGCTGGTTGCCGCCGGAATAGAACGCCACGTCGCCGTCGACCCGGTTCGGGACGATCCCGAAGTGGTCGATGATCGCCTGCGCGCGGCGCCGTTCCTTGCGAGGCTGGGTGAAGCCCATGCGGCTGATCTCGCTCAGCGTCGCCAGGCTGATGTTCGGGCGGGTGGTCTGGGTCAGGACCAAGCCCTGCTTGCGCCGGTCCTCGGGCACCAGCGCGACCCCGTTCTCGACCGCCCGGTGGGTCGAGAGACGCTCCTGCCGAACGCCTTCGATGGCATAGTGGCCCGACGTGATCGGGTCGGCCCCGAACATCGCACGGCCAAGCTCGGTCCGGCCGGCGCCGACCAGGCCGATCAGGCCGACGATCTCGCCCGGCCGCACTTCGAGCGAAATGCCGGACAGGCCCGTATCGGTCGAGACATCGCGCATCTCGGCCACTGGCGCGACCGACGGAAGGGGGCGAGGCGGAAGCTCCGGCCAGCTGATTTCGGCGGCCTCGCCCAGCATGGAGTCGACCAGGCTCTGCTTGGTCTCGCCCGCGGTCGGATCGGTCCGGATGACCCGCCCGTCCCGCATGACCGTGACCCGGTCGCAATTGGCGAGGATGTGCTCGAGGAAGTGGCTGACATAGATGACCGTGACACCCTGTTCCTTCAGCCGCCCGATCAGCGCGTGCAGGCGGTCGGCCTCGTCCTCGGTCAGCGACGAGGTGGGCTCGTCCATGATGATGATCTGCGCCTCGCGGGCGATGGCGCGCATGATCTCGACCTTCTGGCGCTCTGCGATGCGCAACGTCGCCACCTTGGCGTCGGGATTCAGCGAGAACCCGCAGGTGCGCTCGAGCTCCTCGAAGCGCGCGCGGTCGCCGCGTGCGAGAAAGCTCGCGCGATTGGATTCCTTGCCCAGGAACACGTTCTGGCAGACGGTCAGTTCGGGGACGAGCTGCAGCTCCTGGTGGATCATCGCGATACCCCGGCCGAGCGCGTCATGCGGGGTGAAGCGCGTGACCGGCTCGCCGAAGATCTCGACCGTGCCTTCGTCGGCGGAATAGTAGCCGCCGATGATCTTGCCGACGCTCGACTTGCCGGCGCCGTTCTCGCCGACCAGGGCGTGAACTTCGCCCCGGGCAAAGTCGATGGTGATGTCGTTCAGGATGCGCGTCTTTCCGAAGCTCTTGGCCACGCCCCGCACTCGGACGGCGATATCTGGCTCGGACATGGGCCTACTTTCCTTGCCTCTGGCCGGCGGCGGCGCGGACGCCGCCGCCTCATTCGTCAGCATCGGCGGATTAGCCCTGCCATTCGGCTTCGAAATCCGGATGCGCCTCGAGCCATTCCCGGTCGACGATCGCCGGCACGTCCTCGCGCAGTTCGCGCTCGTTGATCCAGGTCGGCACCTCCTCGCCGCGCAGATGACCGACGACGGCGTCGAGCGCGGCCGCGCCCATCGAGGCGGGGAACTGTGCCAGGGAGGCGTCGTAGAGCCCCTGGCGGATGCCATCGACGGTGATCTGGTTCAGGCCACCCCCGATCAGGTAGACGTCGCTCACGTCGATGCCGGCATC
Organism: Psychromarinibacter sediminicola; assembly: GCF_029168335.1. GTDB lineage: Bacteria > Pseudomonadota > Alphaproteobacteria > Rhodobacterales > Rhodobacteraceae > Psychromarinibacter > Psychromarinibacter sediminicola. The sequence goes on along the minus strand of NZ_JARGYC010000010.1, from coordinate 80,838 downwards.
GTCCAGCGCGATCTCGGCGCCCATCAGGTGCTGGTCGGCGTTGGACAGGACCACGTCGATATCCGGGTTCGCCTGCAGGATGTCCTGCATCGCGACGAGCGACTCTTCCGGGCTGTAGTTGCCCTCGCCGGTGGCGACGATCTCGATATTGTCATGCTCGCCCAGGACCTCCTGGAAGGTCTCGTAGCGCAGGTTGTCGAACGGGAAGACCAGCTGGCCGATCAGCACGACCACCCTGCACGGGTCGATCCCCTCGCAATGCTCGACGACCGCCTCGGCCTGGATGCGTGCGCCGATCGAGGGGTCGGCGGCCACGGTGGTGACCAGCCCGTCGACCTGCGGCTCCATCTGGCTCAGGTCCGGGCCGATCGGGAACAGGGTGGCGGCAACCGGAACACCGGCGGCGGTCGCCTGCTCCAGCGCGGTGGCGATACCGACCGTGTCGTTCGGGGTGACGATCAGCGCGTCGAAACGGCCGCCCGCGACCAGATCCTCGACCTGGCTGAACTGAACCTGCGCCGAGAATTCGCCGTCGAAGATCTCGGTGGTGACGTTGTCGTAGTCGGCCGCGGCGGCCTCGATACCGGCATAGACCGCCTGGTTGAAGCCGTTCTGGCTGGAGGCGGCGAGGAAGGCGATGTTCAGCCCGTCGTCCTGCGCCATGGCGGCGGTGGGCGCCAGGGCGGCGGCGAGCAGTGCGGCACGTTTCAGCATTGTCATCTCAGGGACTCCCGTGTTGGATGCATCGGTTGGATTTGCGAGCTCTCTCGTTCTTCGGTGTTGGGCCGTCAGCCCTCGACAGCCGGCTCGGCGGCGTGCGTCAGGCGGTGGCCAGGGTGAAAAGTCGCGGTCTCGGGGTCGCGCAGGGTCAGAAGGAGGAAACAGAGCGTGACGACCGGCTGCCATTCCATCGCGCGCGCCACGCGCCTTGCGTCGAAATGGCCTTTCTCGGCCAGCAGGTTGGCGGTGCCGATCACGCGGCCATCCGCGACCGCCGGGATGTTCAGGTTGGACTCGAAGCCCATGCGGCGGATCTTCTCCCAGTCGAAGAAGACCTCGGCGATCTCCTCGATCGTTGTGCTGAAAAAGGGCTGCGCGCCGCGGATCACGGTGTCGAAGTAGCGGTTCTCGTCGACCCGCTTGAAGTTGCCGAGGCCGTAGATCTCGGCGTCATCGGTATAGACCCGGCGCGAGCGCATACGCTCCAGGTCGTAGACCGACGCGGTCAGGAACCGGCAGCCGGCATCGCGCACCAGTCCCTCGCGCAACTCGGCGAAGAGGGCCGCGGCGGCGTCTTCACGCGCGAGCATCGCCTGCAGGTCGAGATCGGCGAGCGGTCCCGGCATCAAGCGGCCTCCCGCACGATGTTGCCGCCCTTGACCACCATCTTGAGCGTCTCGTCCGGACGGCCGAGCGCGGCGACGTCGGCGAAGGGATCGACGTCGAACACCGTCAGGTCGGCGCGGGCGCCCGGCGCGATGACCCCGATCTCGCCCTCCATGCGACAGAGCTTCGCGGCGATCTCTCCCGTCGAGCGCAGGATGTCGGCAGGCGACAGCACCCGGGAGAGTATCTCGAACTCCATCCCGCCGTATTTGCGCAGCTGCCCCAGCAGGTCGGTCCCGAAGGCCATCGGAAGCCCTGCATCGCGCATGATGGCCAGCGACTGGATGCCCTTGCCGCGCACCACGTCGATCTTGGCCTGCTCGGACTCGCCCAGGCCCAGCGCCGCGCCTTCCAGTTTCAGCCCCTCGTAGGCGACCAGCGTCGGCACCGCGATACAGCCGGCCTCGGCTGCCATCTTCGCGGTCTCGGCCGAGATCAGGTTGCAGTGTTCGAGCGAGGTGATCCCCGCATCGACGCAGCGCCGGATCGCGGCGTCGTGATAGACATGCGCCGAGACATAGGTGTTGGCGTTCCGCGCCTCCTCGACGATTGCGGCCAGTTCGGCGTCGGAATACTGCAGCGAGTCGATCGGGTCGTTGGGCGAGCTGACGCCCCCGTTGGCCATCACCTTGATGAAGCGCGCCCCCTCCTTCAGCATCTTGCGGCAGGCGCGGCGGATGTCGTCGACGCCGTCGACCAGCACGCCCATGTTGCCCAAGCGCCAGCCCAGGCTGTCGGGGCGCGTGTCGGTCCGCGCCCGCAGGTCGGTATGGCCGCCGGTCATCGACAGCCCCTTGCCGCAGATCACCAGGTCCGGTCCGTCGATGAAGCCATCATCGACGCCCTGCTTCAGGCCCAGATCCGCACCGCCCAGATCGCGCACGACGGTGAACCCGTCCGAGAGCTTTCCCTCCATCACCCGGGCGGCGCGCAGGGTGGCCAGGGAATCCGGCGCGATCGCGTTGGCCCACAGGTCCAGCGACCACGCGACAACGTGGAAATGGCAGTCGATCAGCCCCGGCAGCAGGGTCTTTCCGTTCAGGTCGACGACCTTCGCGCCCTCGGGCGCCTCGCCGCCGATGCCGGCGATGCGGCCGTTCCGGACCAGAACGGTGGTCGGGGCGCCGAGCGCCTCGGCGTCGAGGTCTGCGAGCCTTGCATTCGTGAGTGCGAGATCGGACATGGGGCCTTTCGGTATCTTTGCTGTCTGCTGGGCGCGTCAGGCCACGGTGAAGCCGTGCGCATAGGGGTCGCGATCGTCGATGAAGATCGTGTTCAGCCCGGTTTGCCGGGCCCAGCCGCCGATCGAGGGGACGATCGCCGGGCGGTTGCCGACCCGTGCCTCCGCTTCGACGCGGCCCCGGAACAGGCTGCCGATGATGCTTTCGTGCACGAACTCGTCACCCGCGCCCAGCTTGCCCTTGGCGGCCCATTGCGCCATCCGCGCCGAGGTGCCCGTGCCGCAGGGCGAGCGGTCGATTGCCTTCTCGCCGTAAAAGACCGCGTTGCGCGCTGTGGCGCCCGGCTCGGTCGGGGCGCCGGTCCACAGCACGTGCGAGAGGCCGCGGATCGCCGGGTTTTCGGGATGGACGAAGTCGTACTTCGCGTTCAGCGCGGCGCGCAGCTTCGGGCTGAACCCGATCAGCTCGCCGGCGGTGAAGTCGGCGATATCGCGGAACCTGTCCTGCGGATCGACGATGGCGTAGAAGTTGCCGCCATAGGCGACATCGACCGTGACCTCGCCCAGCCCGGCGACCTCGGCCGTCAGCCCCTCGGAATGGAGGAAGGCCGGCACGTTGGTCAGGCGCACTTCCTCGACGAAGCGGCCCTCCTGCCGGTATTCGGCGACGACCAGGCCGGCCGGTGTGTCGAGGCGCAGGCGACCCGGCTCCCGGGGCGTGACGAGGCCGTTCTCGATCGCCATCGTGACCGTCCCGATCGTGCCGTGCCCGCACATCGGCAGACAGCCCGAGGTCTCGATGAACAGGACGGCGATGTCGCAATCCTCGCGCGTCGGCGGGTAGAGGATCGCGCCGGACATGACGTCGTGGCCACGCGGCTCGAACATCAGGCCGGTGCGGATCCAGTCGAACTCGGCCAGGAAATGCGCCCGGCGCTCGGTCATCGTGGCGCCCTGCAGCATCGGGCCGCCGCCGGCGACCAGGCGCACCGGGTTGCCGCATGTATGACCGTCGATGCAGGTGAAGATGTGGTTGGTCATGCCGCCCGTGCTCCGGTAAAGCGGGTCGGCGCATAGGGCGCCGGGTCGATGGCGGGCGCCGCCCCGTCCAGCATGTCGGCGACCATCTCGGCCGTTCCGGCCGACTGGGTAAGGCCCAGATGGCCGTGACCGAAGGCCAGGATCACGCCCGGCACGCCGGGCGCATTGCCGATCACCGGCAGGCTGTCGGGCATCGAGGGGCGGAACCCCATCCACTCGGTCCCGCCCGACGGATCGAGGCCGGGCAGGAACCGCGTGGCCTTGTCCAGCATGACGCGGGCGCGCGACATGCGGGGCGCCAGGTCCAGGCCGCCCAGCTCGACGGCGCCACCGATGCGGAGGCCCTGCTTCACCCGGCTCACGACGAAGCCATGATCGGCGAAGGTGACATGCGTTTTCAGGTCGAAGGCGCCGGCGGGCAGGGTGGTGTTGTACCCGCGTTCGGTGTCCAGCGGCAGGGACAGTCCGAAGGTCCGGGTCAGTCTTTCGGACCAGGCGCCGGCAGCGACAACCACGCGATCGAAGCTGCGCTCACCGGTTTCGGTGACGATGGCGGCGCCTTCTTCCTTTGGCCGGATGGCACGGATCTCGGCGGTCTCGAACACCGCCCCTGCGCCGCGTGCGGCCTCGGCAACCGCATGGGTCCAGTCGGCGGGGTCGCTGACGTTGATCCAGTCCGGGGTATGAACGGCATGGGTGAACCGGGGCGCGATGCCCGGCTGGATTTCCGCGATCGCCTCGGGCCGGTCCAGGACGTCGAAGCGGATACCGGCCGCCCGGCGTTCCGCAAGGCCGGGCTCGGCGGCGCGGAACGCGCGCTCGCCCTCATAGACCTGCAGCTGCCCTTCGCGCCGCAGGCGATCCTCAAGCGACGCCTCGGCGATCAGCCGTTCGAGCGCCGCCCCGGACAAATCCATCAGCGCGGCCTGCGCGGACACGGCCGCGCGGTAGCGGTCCGGTCGGCTGGCCCGCCAGAACCGCCACAGCCACGGTGCGATACGCAGCGCATAGGAGGGTGGGATCGACAACGGTCCCTTGGGATCGAGGAACCAGGCCGGCGCCCGGCGCATGATCCCGGGCGTTGCCAGCGGGATTACGTCCGAGAACGCGAAGGCCCCTGCATTCCCGAAGGAGGCCCCGGCGGCCACGCCCTTCCGGTCGACCACGGTGACGGCGACTCCCCGACGCGCCGCGGCAAAGGCCGTGGTGACGCCGATGATCCCCGCTCCGATGATGCAAACCCGCATGGGCTCGTGACCTCGCCAGTTGGTTCGCAAGAGACGTTAGCAAGCCGGATACGAACTGTCGACAACAAAAATACAAAAATACATTCAAGCGCGAGGCAAAATGGTATAAGACGTGAATGCGACCTTGAACGGGAGGCCCCATGGCAACGAGCATGTCGAAGTCCAAAACCGCCCAGGCCCCGGCCGTTCGCCGCGGATCGGGTGCAAGCCATGTCTACGAGAGGATCAAGAGCGAGATCATCGACCTGACGCTCGCCCCGGGAACGCCAATCGACGATTCCCACCTGGCCGAGCGCTTCAACATGTCGCGCACGCCGATCCGCGAGGCGATGGTGCGCCTCGCCGCCGAAGGGCTGATCACCACTTTGACCAACCGCGCGACGATCGTCTCGAATATCGACTTCCTGAACATGTCGGATTTCTTCGACGCGCTCACTCTGATGAACCGCGTCACCGCGCGTGAGGCCGCGGCGAAACACGTCGCAAGCGATATCGAGACAGTCCGCGCCCGCCAGGCCGAGTTCGCCGAGGCGGTCGCCGCGCAGGACGCCCTGGCGATGATCCGCACCAACCGCGATTTCCACGTCGCCATCGCCGAGGCCGGCGGCAACCAGTACTACGTCGACCTGTTCACCCGCCTGCTGGACGAGGGGCGGCGGATCCTGCGGCTCTACTATTACTCGTTCGACGACCGGCTGCCGGGCCAGTACATCACCGAGCACGAGGATCTGATCGAGGCGATCGTCGCCCGCGACGTGGCGCGTGCCGACAGGCTGGGCCGCGAACACGCCGACCAGATCGTCGGGCAGATCCAGTCCTACATCACGGCCGACCGGCGCAGAAACGCCTCCATGCCCCTGTAAGGAGGGGCGTTTCCATTCTGTATTTTGTTTGTCGACATTACAGATGCGTGTCTGTATATTGAGCTCCGATGACGTGGCGTGGCCGAGATCGGCCCGCCCTTGACCGATCCGGGGGCTGTCGCCCCTCGAAACATCTCGCGCTGCGAAAGGAAGGTTCCGTGCCCGACTCGATCTTCACCGGCTGCATGCCGGCCCTCATGACCCCATGCACCCGCGACCGGGCTCCCGACTTCGACGCATTGGCCCGCAAGGGCAAGGAATTGATCGCGGCGGGCATGTCTGCCGTCGTCTATTGCGGTTCGATGGGCGACTGGCCGCTGCTCACCGACGCGCAGAGGATGGAGGGCGTGCGCCGCCTGGTCGAGGCCGGCGTGCCGACCATCGTCGGGACCGGCGCCGTGAACACGAAATCCGCCGTCGCGTTGGCCGCACATGCGGCCGAGGTCGGTGCGCAGGGGCTGATGGTGATCCCCCGGGTCCTGTCACGCGGCAGCTCGGTGCCCGCTCAGAAGGCGCATTTCTCGGCGATCCTCGAAGCGGCAAATGGCCTGCCGGCCGTCATCTACAACAGCCCGTATTACGGCTTCTCCACGCGCGCCGACCTGTTCTTCGAGCTGCGCCGGAGCTATCCGAACCTGATCGGGTTCAAGGAATTCGGCGGCGCAGCCGACCTGACCTACGCGGCCGAGCAGATCACCTCGGGCGATGAGGAGCTGACGCTCATGGTCGGCGTCGACACCAACGTCTATCATGGCTTCGTCAACTGCGCGGCCGGCGGCGCGATCACCGGTATCGGCAATGCCCTTCCCCGCGAGGTCCTGCATCTCGTGTCGCTCTGCGAAAAGGCAGCCTCCGGCGACGTCGAGGCGCGCGCCCGGGCGCAGGAACTGGACGAGGCGCTGATGGTGCTGTCGGCTTTCGACGAGGGCCCGGACCTCGTGTTGTTCTACAAGCACCTGATGGTGCTCAACGGTGAGCCGGAATACGAGCTCCATTTCAACGAGAGCGACGCGCTCAGCCCCGCACAGCGCGGCTTCATCGAGGCCCAGTACGCCCAGTTCCGGGCATGGTATGCCGCCTGGTCGACGCGCGAGTCGAGCGGCCGGGCAAAGGCAATGTCCGCCTGAAGAGCCGGCATCACATCGCCAGGCACCTCCTGCCTGAAATACATCAGACAGTCTTGTCTGATTAGATCGCCTCTGGAGGCTTTGTGGTGGGAATTCCAGTGCGAGTCGCCGTCTCGTGCTTGCCTTATCGCCAAGCAGCGAAGGAACAGTTGACCCTTGGCCATTGCAGATGGCCGGGGAGGCTCGGGCCCCAGCTTCTGTTCTGACAGTCCGTCGGGGCTCCATGACATCGCCATTTCGCAACCGCAGCGACATGTGGCTGGCGCTCGTATGCATCGCGCTCGCCCTTCTCGCGGTGTTCGCCTGGATCCCCGCCGACACCGGCACCGGAATCGTGGTGCGGGCGCGGCGGCAGGTGACCATCGGCGATGCGCTCGCGCCGACCATCGCCGCCGGCTTCATCCTGGTTGGCGCGCTGATGACGCTCTTCGGTCGGCAGGTCGACGGGGGCGGACTCTCGGGCCGCAATCTCGCCTTCCTTGGACTGCTGCTCGCCGTTTTCGCCGTCTCTTTCGCGCTCATGCGCTGGACCGGGCCCGTCGTAGTGGCGCTGACGAACATGGCGACGGAGCAAGAGCTCAGCTATCGCACGCTGCGCGACACCGTGCCTTGGAAGTACCTGGGATTCGTGCTGGGCGGCGCCTTGCTGATTGCGGCGCTGACCGCAGCCGTCGAGGGCCGGATCCGGATCCGGACAATCGTCGTGGCCCTGGTTGCCGTGGTCGTGCTGGCCGCGATCTACGACTTGCCCTTTGACGACCTTCTTCTGCCGCCCAACGGGGACGTCTGATGGGACTCACCGACTATGTCTGGATGGGAATCCTGGCAGTGTTCCAGGGGCCGGATCTCGTCTCGCTGGCCGGGTTCGGCATCCCGGTGGCGCCGGTGATGATCCTGCTTGGCTTTCTGCTGGGCATCGTGGGGGGGGGCCACCCCCGGTCTGGCCGGGCCGATGGCCATGGCGATCTCGCTGCCGATCCTGATCTCGATCTTCGGCTTCACGCCGGACGCGCTGCTGCCGATCTTGGGCTTTCTGATCGGCGTGATGAAAGGGGCGACGGTGGGCGGCGCGGTGCCGGCGATCCTTTTCAACACGCCGGGCACGCCCGACGCCTACATGACCACGCTCGACGGCCACCCGATGGCGCTGAACGGGCAGGCGGGCAAGGTGCTCAGGGTGGCGCATTTCTCCTCCGCCTCGGGGGACACCTTCTCGGACATCGTGCTGATCCTCTGCGCGCCGTTCCTTGCGGTGATGGTGGAGGCCTATCTCGACCTGCCGGAGAAAACGGCGCTGCTGATCCTGTCGCTCGCCTTCATATCGTCGGTGATCGGCCGGTCGGTGGGCAAGGGGTTGATCTCCATGGGCCTGGGCCTGCTCGTGGCTTATGTCGGCACCGGCGACGACTTCTATCCGCGCCTCAGCTTCGGCACGCAGACCCTGGCCGATGGCTTCCCGGTCGCCACGGTGATCCTGGGCGTGCTGATCCTGGGCGAGGTCTTCCCGAGGTCTTCCGCAGCTTTGAGGATCTCTGGGCGGAGCGCCGGCAGTCCCACCGGGGCCCCGGCGTGGAGCCGCGCGGCGACCAGCGCCTGCACTGCGCCGACATCCGGCGGATCGCGCCCTATGTCGGCCGCTCCGCCGTGATCGGCGCCGCCATCGGCGCGCTGCCCGGCATCGGATCGACACTCGCGGCGACGCTGGGCTACGCTGCGGGCCGCCGCCCGCACGTGAAGCAGGGTGGCCATAGCATACCGTTCGGCAAAGGGGCGCCGGAGGGGATCGCCGCGACCGAGGCCGCCAACAGCGCCGTCTCGGGCGCCAACCTTATCCCCGTGCTCTCGCTGGGAATCCCGGGTAACGCGGCGGCGGTGTTCCTGATCCTCGCGGCCGACAGCATCGGGGGCTTCAACCCGGGGCCCTCGGTCTTCCGCTGGAACCCGGACGTGGTAAACTCCAAACTGGTGATCGCCTTCGGCCTGTTCACCGCGATGATGTTCGCCAACCTACTGAACTGGACCATCGGCGGGGTCTTCATGCGCTCGGTCGGCGTGATGTCGAAGGCGCCCAAGCACATCCTGATGCCGATCGTTCTTATGCTCACCCTCACCGCGATCTACGTGGAGGAGGCGAGCATGGCGGCCATGTGGTTCGCGGTAGGCTTCGGCATCCTCGGCTATCTGATGCGGCGGCTCGACTTGTCGCCGCTGCCCTTCGTCATCGCCTTCATCCTGGGCGGAAACCTGGAACAGACGGCCCGCCAGGCCTTCGCGGCCACCGGCGGGGATCCGTTCTCCCTGTTCACCAGCCCGATTGCGGCGGTTTTCATGGCTCTCACCGTTTCCGTGGTCGCCCTGTCGTTCCGGGGCGGGCGGAAAAGAAGGGACGTGTGAGACGGCCCAATGGTGGTGTCAGAAGGAATCTCGTTGAGGCGGGCAGGGCGGTTTCGTAGCGTCGGGCCATGACGAAACGCGACCCGTTCAAGTACTTCCAGAGCAGCCCTGAAATCATCCGCCTGGCGGTGATGCTTTACGTACGTTTCCCGCTGTCTCTACGCAATGTGGAGGATCTGCTGCACGAGCGGGGCATCGACATCAGCCACGAGACAGTGCGGTTCTGGTGGAACCGTTTCGGGCCGATATTCGCCGCGGAGATCCGCAAGCGCCGGATCGAGGGGATGCGGTCCAGCCCTTGGCGGTGGCACTTGGATGAGATGTTCGTCCGGATCAACGGCGAGCGACGCTACCTGTGGCGGGCCGTCGATCACGAAGGTGAGGTACTGGAGAGCTTCGTGACAAAGACGCGCGACCGGAAGGCCGCGCTGAAATTCCTCAGGAAAACAATGAAAAAGCACGGACGGGCCGAAGTCCTGGTGACGGACCGGCTGCGCTCCTATGGCGCGGCGCTGAAGGATCTCGGTGCCAGTGACAAACACCGATACCGGCCGTTGGCTGAACAACCGCGGCGAGGATTCCCACCTGCCATTCCGACGACGGGAGCGGGCGATGCTGCATTTCCGGCGGATGCGAACATTGCAGAAACTCGCCTCCGTCCACACCTCGGTCAGCAACCACTTCAACTCGGAGCGCAACTCCTACTCCCGCGCCAACTTCAAGAAGAACCGTGCCGCTGCTCTCGCAGAGTGGCGCGGTCTCTGCGCAGCATAAGGGACAGCGTCACTGTCCAAGCTGAGACGAGTTAGAATTCGTCTGCCAGCACCCTCCGCTCGGTTGTTCGAGCGTCCGCCGGTCACGTGCAATCCCAACTCTCGCAGTGCGGTTTCGTAGGACATGTCGATGCCGCGGTCGGCGTGCATGCCCTCGACGTCGCGATGGCTCAGCGCGCACCGGGAATTGAGCCGGATAGCGCGCTGGATGATCGCTGGCACTGCCGTTGAAACCGACACCTCAAAAAAACGACGTCACGAATCCTTGTGTGGTTTGATATATCATATAACATCGCAGCCGGGAGGACGAGGCGCTTGGAGTCGGCAGTCAGCAAAACGCCAGTCGAACGGCAGAAGCTGTCGGAGTTCGCGCGGGAGCAGATCCGGTCGCGAATCATCTCCGGCGAATTTCCGATGGGTCGGAAACTACCGGAAGCAGAACTCGTCCGGCTTCTCGGGATGTCCAAGAGCCCGATCCGCGAGGCGCTGCTGCAGCTTGAACGGGAAGGGCTGATCGAACTGTCTCCGAGCCGCACGACCCGGGTTTTCAGCATGACGGCCGGCGAGGTCGCCGAACTCGGGGAACTGCGTCTGACGCTGGAACGCGACGCGCTGCGGATGGCCTGCCTTCGCAACCCCGCCACGTTGGCCCGGGGCCTCGCGGAAATCGTCGCGCGCATGGAGAGGGCGCTCGAACGCGACGACGTGGCCACCTACAAGGCTCTCGACTACGACTTTCACACCGCGATCTTCGAGAATTGCGGCAACAGCTATGCCGCAGCGAACTTTCACAGGCTGTCCTTCCGGATCCAGGCGCTGCGCAATCGGTTGTCGCAGGATCCGGCCCTGAACGAGCGGTCGCTGCGGGATCACATCGGCCTCCGCGATGCTGTGGATGCCGGCGATACGGACCGTGCCCTCGCGATCATCGAACGGCACGTCGCCGAGACCACGCAGAACTACCTCGACCGCATGGCGCATGAGGCGGCCGAAGCGGGCGGGCCGCTCGACGATGCGACCCGTGTGGACCTGGCCGAGATGGAGCGGTTCTCGCGCCAGGCGCTGGCGGCCGTGGGCGCCGATGCCGAGACGACGGACGCCATTACGCGCGCGCTGATGCATGCATCGACGCTGGGAGTCGACACGCACGGGGTCCGTCTCCTGCCGCATTACCTGGAGGCGCTCGCCGGCGGGCGGGTGAACCGCCAGCCGTCGCCGGTGATCGCCAGCGGGAACGGCGGGGCCTGTGTGCTCGATGCCGACAACGCCCACGGTGCGCGCGCGACCTACGAGGCCGTGACCCTTGCCGTAGCGCGGGCGCGGCAGCACGGGCTCGGTGCCGTGGCGATCCGGAACTCGTCGCATTTCGGGGCGGCCGGCGCCTATGCGCTGGAGATCGCGCGGCAGGGCATGATGGGGCTGGTCTTCTGCAATTCAGACGCCTTCGTCCGCCTGCATGGCGGGGCCGAACGGTTCCACGGCACCAATCCGATCGCCGCTGCCGCGCCGGTCAACTCGGGCGAGCCGTGGCTGCTGGACATGGCGACGAGCTCGATTCCGTTCAACCGGGTGCAGTTGTCCCGCAGCCTGGGCGTGCCGCTTCCCGCGGACGTCGCCTCGGACGCGCACGGGACGAACGTGATCGAGCCTTCGGCGGCCGCGATGCTTGCGCCGCTCGGAGGGGCGCTCTTCGGCTACAAGGGCGCCGGGCTTGCCGGGATCGCGGAGATCCTGTCGGCGGCCTTCTCCGATGCGCCCCTCAGCGCAGAGCTTCCGCCGATGATCAGCGACGACATGGCCACGCCGCGCCGGCTGGGCGCCTTCGTCATGGCGCTGGACCCCGAAGCCTTCGCGGGCGGGCAGGCGTTTCGCGCCGTTATCGGCCGCTACCTCGAAGCGATACGCCGCTCTTGCACCACGCCGGGCGAGACCGTGATGGCGCCCGGCGACAGGGAATGGAGGGAAGCGGAAAGACGTCGTGACTCGGGCATGAAGCTCGACGGCACGACAGTGCGAAGCCTGGGCCAATTCGCCCGGGACCATGGCATCGCGCCGCTGCGGACCTTGTCCGCGGAGCGCGGCGCCGAACATCAGTAAAGGGAGGAACCATCCATGATGTCCAGACTCAAGCAGACCACCTTCATCACCGCGGCCGGCGCCGTCGCGACGATGGCCGCCGCGCCGGCGGCTCTCGCGCAGGAGGCCGATCGCGTTCTGAAATTCGCGCATGTCTACGAGACAACCGAACCCTACCACACCTGCGCCGTCGACGCGAATGAGATGCTCATGGAGCGGACGGACAACCGCTACGGCATCGAGGTCTACCCGGCCTCGTCGCTGGGCAAGGAGGTCGACATCAACGAGGGCCTCGGCCTCGGCACCGTCGACATCATCTATACCGGCCAGCTCTTCGCCGGCCGTGCCTACGGGCCCATCGCCATCGGCGGCGCGCCCTACATGTTCCGCGACTACGACCACTGGGACCAGTTCCGCAACTCCGACCTGTTCGACGAGCTGGCGCAGGGCTACACGGACGCGACCGGCAACCACATCGTCGCGATGACCTACTACGGCAACCGCCACGTGACCTCGAACAAGCCGGTGACAGAGCCCGAGGACATGGAGGGCATGAAGATCCGCGTGCCGAACGCGCCGCTCTACATGATGTTCCCCGAGGCCGTGGACGCAAACCCGACGCCCATCGCCTTTGCCGAGGTCTACCTCGCGCTGCAGCAGGGCACGGTGGACGCGCAGGAGAACCCGTTGCCGACGATCCAGGCCAAGAAGTTCTACGAGGTGCAGTCGGACATCAACCTCACCGGCCACATCACCGACGCGCTGCTGACCATCGTCGGCGGCCCGACCTGGGACGGCATGGACGAGGCCGACCGCGAGACGCTTTCGGGCGTGCTCGAGGAAACCGCCGTCTGCGCGACCGACGCGATCCGGGAATCCGAGGCCGAGCTGGCCCAGTGGTTCCGCGACGAGGGCGTCAACGTGAACGAGGTCGACCGCGGCCCGTTCATCGAGGCCGTGAAGGCGATGCATAACGGCGAGATGGCGACCTGGAGCCAGGAGACCTACGACCAGCTTCAGGCCATCGGCCAGTAAAGCCCACCGGGCGGGCGCGTCTCGGCGCGCCCGCCCGCCCGCTCCGCGACTGCCACGGAAGACTGCGCCATGAACGACGACCGCCCGAACGCGCCGCCGCCAGCCGAGCCCGAGCCGCCGGAGGTTCACCTTCTGGAGGAAGAGATCGACCTGTCGGATATCCGCTGGGACGACACGCTCGTCTTCGCGATCTTCTGGATCCTCGCCTTCGTGGTCTTCCTGCAGTTCTTCACCCGCTACGTGCTGAACGACTCGCTGGGCTGGACCGAGGAGATCGCCCGCTTCCTTCTGATCGGCGTCACCTTCACCGGCGCGATCATGGCGGTGCGCAAGGAAACGCACATCGCGGTGGAGTTCCTCTATCGCTGGGTGCCGCGCGGCGTGCGCCGTGTCGCCCAGGTCGCGATCGACGCAATCACGATCGGCTTCTTCGGCCTGCTGACCGGACTGACGATTCAGCTGGCCGGCCGCACGCGGCAGATGATGGTCTCCATCGACGTGCCCAAGGCCTATGTCTACTGGTTCGTGGCCGCCTGTTTCGCCGTCATGACGCTCTACGCGCTGTGGAACGGCTGGCGGCACCTCCGGACCGGCACCTCCAAGCTCATCGACCCGCAGCAACACGCCGAAGGCGTGCCCCGTACCGACTAGGAGACCTTCGGTGGAAATCGCGCTTCTCTTCATCGCGCTCTTCGCGCTTCTGATCTTCGGCGTGCCCGTGGCCATCGCGCTCGCGGGGTCCTCGGCCCTCTACATCCTTTTCTTCGACCCCGTGCCGCCGATGGTCGTGGCGCACCGGATGGTCAACGGCGTCGACAGCTTCCCGCTGCTGGCGGTGCCCTTCTTCATCCTCGCCGGCAACCTGATGAACACCGCCGGCATCACCGAGCGCATCTTCAACTTCGCGCTGTCGCTGGTCGGCTGGATGCGGGGCGGGCTGGGTCATGTGAACGTCGGCGCCTCGGTGATCTTCGCCGGCATGTCCGGTGCGGCCGTCGCCGATGCGGGCGGGCTGGGCGCCATCGAGATCAAGGCCATGCGCGACGCCAAGTACGATAGCGAATTCGCCGTGGGCGTCACGGCGGCCTCCTCGACGATCGGTCCGATCATCCCGCCGTCGCTGCCAATGGTGATCTACGGCGTGGTCGCCAGCGCCTCCATCGGCCAGCTTTTCGCGGCCGGCTTCATTCCCGGCATCGTCATGGCGCTCTCGCTGATGGTGCTCGTCGCGATCATTGCCCGCCGCCGCGGCTTCCCGCGCGATACCGCCTTCCGCTTCGCCAACCTGTTCATCACCTTCCGCCGGGCCTTCCTGTCGCTGATGACGCCGGTCATCATCGTCGGCGGTATCCTGTCGGGCGCGTTCACGCCGACCGAGGCCGCCGTCGCCGCCTGCGCCTGGGCGATGTTTCTGGGTCTGATCGTTTACCGAACGCTGAACTGGCGGCGGTTCGTGCGGGTGAGCTACGACACCATCGAGACGACGGCCGTGGTGCTTCTCGTGGTGGCGGCCGCGTCGATCTTCGCCTGGATTCTCACGTCCAACCGCGTGCCGGAAACGGTTGCCGGGCTGCTGCTGTCCGCGTCGGACCGCCCCTGGGTGATCCTGCTGCTGATCAACCTGATCCTGTTGGTAGTCGGCTGTTTCATGGAGACGGTTGCCGCGATCACCATCATGGTGCCGGTCCTGCTGCCGGTCGCGGTGGAGATCGGGGTCGACCCGGTGCATTTCGGCGTGATCATGGTGCTGAACCTGATGCTCGGGCTGCTGACACCACCGGTCGGGATGGTGCTCTACGTGCTGTCCCGCATCGCCCGTATCCCGTTCGAGCGGGCGGTCGTCGGCACGGCGCCGTTCCTGGTGCCGCTGGTGCTGGTTCTGCTCCTGATCACCTATGTGCCGGCGATCACGATGTGGCTGCCGACCCTGATCTACCGGTGAGGCCGCGGGGCGCTAGCTCCGGTTTGGCACATCGCGATACTGTCCGGTGGCGCCGTCGACGCGATCGGATTAGATCGGCTTTGTAAGCTCGGAGACCGGAATTTCTGTGCGAGTCGCCGACGTTTGCGCGTTCCCCTGCGGGCCCGGGAGACCGGCCCGCAGGCGACGGCGGGCATGGACCGATGGATCACATTCCGCAATCGCCAGCGGCCACATGTCGCTCGGGGCGGACAACAGCCCGCCGTGGACTACTTCAACCGGATCGAAACCGATCAGCAGGGGTGGAGAGCAGCTTTGTTACGTCGGAACCTGTTCAGTCGGCGGGGAGTAGCCCGGTTCGGACCGAAGACGCCCAGGACGGCGTGAGGATAGCACTGATGGAGTCATTGCCGTGCAAAAGCCAGATGGATGCATATCGTGGCAAAGTTTCTTGCTTTCGGCCGTAGCGGCCGTGCCGGCGTCGGCGCGCGTTCCATGAATGCGCCGGCAGAAGACCACGTCTACAGCGGCAGGCCGTCGATTTGAGTGACGTCGCGACCGGCATGCAGGACACCGCAGAGGTGACGGCGGCGGGCAGGGCGCTGATTGCGTGCCCGCAATGCGATACCCTGTATTTCGAACCCGAGATACGGGAAGAGCAGACGGCGTCCTGCCTGCGCTGCGGGCGGGTCCTGGCGGCGCCGCGCACGAACGCCTATCTGCGCACGCTTTCGCTTTCGCTTACGGCCGTCATTCTGATGATCGGCGCCGTGTTCTTTCCGTTCATCGAGTTGGAGGCGGCGGGATTGCGGAACCGGACCTCGGTGCTGGACGCCATCCTGGCCTTCTCGTCGGGCCTGATGCTGCCATTGTCGCTCGCGGTCGCCCTGCTGATCGTGCTCATTCCGCTGACGCGCCTTGCCGCGATCGTCTACACGATCTATCCGCTGGCGCGACGGCGCAGACCCTTTGCCCATGCGGCGACGGCGTTTCGCCTTGCCGAAGGCCTGCGGCCCTGGTCGATGGCGGAGATCTTCATCTTCGGTGTCTCGGTCGCCCTGGTGAAAGTGGCGGGGCTGGCCAGTGTCAGCTTCGGCCCGGCCTTCTGGGCGTTCGCCGGGCTGGTGGTCGTCATGGTGCTTCAGGACAATTCGATGTGTCGGTACACGATATGGAAGTCGCTGGAACAAGAGCGCGCCTGACCACGGCGCGCAGTCAGGGGCTGGTGGCGTGCCACCGTTGCGGCCGCGTGCACGCGGCCGGCACCGGGCGTTGCACCCGCTGCGGCGGTGCGATCGAGAGCCGCGATGCGGCCTCTCTGCAGCGGGTCTGGGCGTGGCTTCTGGCGGGGATCGTCGTCTATATCCCGGCCAACGTTTATCCGATGCTGCGGACCGCCACGCTGCTCGACCGGGACGAGAGCACGATCGTCGGCGGCGTGATCGACCTGTTCCAGCACGGCTCTTACGCGGTCGCCGCCATCGTGTTCATCGCCAGCGTCGTGATCCCGATCGGCAAGTTCCTGGCCATTGCCTATCTGGCGCTCGGTATCCGCAGGACCGTGGTGATGAACGCGCATCAGCGCCACAGGCTCTTCGAGGTCGTGGAGTTCATCGGTCGCTGGTCGATGATCGACGTGTTCGTCGTCGCGATCCTCTCCGCCCTTGTCCAACTGGGATCGGTGGCTATCATCAACCCGGGAATAGCGGCGGTGAGCTTTGCGCTGTCGGTCGCTTTTACCATGCTGTCCGCGCAGAGTCTCGATCCACGGCTGATCTGGGACGCGGACGAGGAGCCCGTATGAGTGATCCGACACCCGCCGAGCCGCACGTCCGGCGCGGGGCAGGGGGAATTCTGTTTCGGCTGTCCTTTGTGTGGCTGGTGCCGGTCCTGGCGCTGGCGATTTCGCTGGGCGTCGCGTGGCAAAGCTATTCCGAACGGGGGGTCCTGATCGAGATCGCGTTCGAAAGCGCATCGGGCATCGCCGCGGATCGGACCGAGCTGAAGTACCGCGATGTCAGCGTGGGCACCGTCGAGGATGTCTCGTTCTCGGAAGACCTGGGCGAGGTGGTGGTCGCGGTGCGCGTGGACCGGACCCTTGCCCCCTATCTCGATTCCGATGCGGAGTTCTGGGTGGTGCAGCCCGAGGTTTCCGTCCGTGGCATCAGCGGGCTGAACACGGTCCTGTCGGGCGTCTACATCGAGGGAAGCTGGGACAACGACCCCGGCGAGCCGATGACCCGTTTCACCGGGCTGCCGCGCCCGCCGCTGGCCAGTCCGACCCGGGCCGGGACAGCCCTCGTGCTGCGCGCCCGCGACGGCAACTCGATCGCGGCGGGGGCACCGATCCTGTACAAGGGCATCCCCGTCGGCGCGATCGAGGCGCCGCAACTGGCCGAGGACGGCGACGGGGTCTCCATCAACGCCTTCGTCGAGGCGCCGTACGACCGCCTTTTGACTTCCAACACACGGTTCTGGGACATATCCGGCGTGTCCGTGTCGCTGGGGGCCGGGGGCGTTTCCCTGGATTTCTCCTCGCTCGCCTCGCTGGTGGAAGGCGGGATCAGTTTCGATACGATGGTGTCGGGCGGAGACCCGGTGGAGCGGGGGCAGTCGTTTCAGCTCTACGCCGACCAGCCGGCCGCCCGCGCCAGTCTCCTGACCGACCGGTCGGCCGAGCGGCTGCGGGTGCTCGCGGTCTTCGATGGGTCCGTCAGCGGGCTGAGCCAGGGCACGACGGTGCGCTTTCAGGGCGTGCCGGTGGGCGAGGTCACCGAGATCGCGATGGTCGCCGAAGACATCGACGGCCGGAAGGTCGTCCGTCTGAACGCCACCCTGGCGCTTGCGCCCGACCGGCTGGGCCTTGGCGAGGACGCCTCGACGCAGGAGGCCCTGGCGTTGCTGGATGACTACGTCGCGCAGGGTCTGCGGGCCCGGCTCGCCTCTGCCAGCCTGCTGTCGAGCCAACTTGTGGTCGAACTGGCCGAGTTCCCCGACTCCGATCCGGCATGGATCGTCAACGAAGAGGGCCGCCTGCCGGAACTGCCGACGGCCGAGTCGGACCTGGCCGATCTCAACGCCACGGCGCAGGGCGTCTTCGAGCGGATCAACGCGCTGCCGATCGAGGAACTGCTTGCCTCCGCTCAGACCCTGCTCGTGTCGGCGAACGAGGTTGTCAGCGCCGAGGAGACGCGGGCCGTCATCCCGGAATTGACCGGGACGCTGGCGGAGGCGCGGACGCTCATACCCGAGCTCGCCGCGACGCTGGACGAGGCGCGCGCGACGCTGACGGAAGCCCGGCAGATCGCGGCGGAACTGCGCGAGGGGGGCGCCACGGCGGCCGTGAACGGCGCGCTGGATTCGGCGGCGAATGCCGCGAATGCCGTCGAAACCGCCGCCGGCGCCCTGCCGCCGATTGTCGCGCGACTGGATACGCTGGCCTCGCGGACCGAAGCCGTGCTGAACGCCTACAGCGACAATTCGCGCCTGATCAACAGCGCGCTCACGACGCTGCGAGACATCAGCGAGGCGGCGGATGCGCTGCGCGGGCTCGCCCGCACGCTGCAAAGAAACCCGAACTCGTTACTCATGGGGCGGTGAAATGACCATCCGAGCGATCGCGACCGGCCTTCTGGCCATGACCCTCGTTGCCTGTGGGGAAGGTGGGCCGCGCTATCTCGTGGAATCGCCGACGTCGGAGCTGAGGGTCCGTTCCGCCGTCCGGACGCTTCTCGTGCGAACCGTGTCCCTGCCGACCTACGCGGCCGACGAAGAAATCGCGTTCCAGGATGACGAGGGCGTCGTTCGGACGATGAACTTCGGCCTGTGGGCGGACGAGCCGGAACGCGCGACGACGCTGACCGTCACGCGCCACCTGAACGCGATGACCTCGGCCAAGGTGGCCCCCGAACCCTGGCCGCTGCCGCGGCCGCCGGAAGGTGTGGTGGACATTCGCATCGAGACGTACATCGCGACCAACGCGGACACGTTCCGCATTTCCGGACAGTATTTCCTAGGATCGGAGGAGCCGGAGCCCGAGGACAATTTCGACGATCCGGACTACGAGCCCAGAACCCAGCCACCGCCGCTCCCCGACCGGGTCGGCGTGTTCGACATCTCGGTCGCGCTGGTCGGCGAGGGGCCGTCCGCCATCGCCACGGCTCAGGCCGCCGCATTGACAAGGCTGTCGGAGAAGATCGCGCGCGATCTCGTGCGCTAGACCCGGCGATCTGCCCCGGGTCGTTTCGCCGGCCTCGGGGGCCGGGCCGTCGCTCTCGCCGCCTCTTAGCTTTTGGTTGTGGCCCGACCTATTTGCGGAGCGGGATCTCGCGGCCGCCGCATACCGGGTATGGCGCGATGGGGCTGACACCGCGCCATCCGCCCGGGACTGCACCTGAGAACGCCCCAGTGAACTGAAAAACAATGATAATACCTGCATGGCGTTGAAACGCCCCGGCGCCGGCACTACCGTTGATGCGGCTTTAAACAATACGGCGCCTGCTTTGCGGGCCGCATCCGCCCCCACGCAGCCCAATCCGGGCTGTGTCCGGGTCGGGCGTGCCACAGAGCGGACAGCTGTCTGAGAGGAGAGACGATGACGGACTACGATCCGAACAAGGGGTATGTCGCACTGCTCGGCTGGAGCCTGAACGCCATCGACGCGGTCGACCGTTTCGACCGACGCTACGTGGTGGTCGCGCCGCCTTGGGCCGAAGAGTACTGCGAACAGAACGATATTCCCTTCGTGCCGTGGGATTTCGACCGGCTCAACGAACGCTCGCAGGAACTTGCGCATCGGCTCGACGACATGGGCGTCGACGTGGCGATCCCGCTCTACGAAGAGACCGTGGAATGGGCCGGTGCGATCAATGCCGTGCTGCTGAAGAACCCGCGCCTGCTGGGCCAGGCGATGCTGTTCCGCGACAAGTCCCTGATGAAGCGGCGCGCCCAGCTCGGCGGTATCCGTGTCGGCGTCTTCGAGGAGGCCCACGACCGGGGCGACGTGATCCGCTTCCTGATGCGGGTAAACCAGACGCTGCTGAAGCTGGACGGCGACCCGAACGACCCGATCCACTTCAAGGCGTTCGACAAGTCGGGCACCGCCGGCCACCGGGTGATCCGCACGCCCGAGGACGTGGACAACATCCCGGACGAGGAATTCCCCGCCCTGCTGGAAAGCCACCTCGACGGCTGGGAGTTCGCGGTCGAAGCCTGGATCAAGAACGGCAAGATCCAGTTCCTGAACATCTCCGAGTACGTGACGCTCGGATATTCCGTCTTCGTGCCCGCCACGCCGGAGCTCGAAGAGCACCGCGCG
Organism: Psychromarinibacter sediminicola; assembly: GCF_029168335.1. Lineage (GTDB taxonomy): Bacteria > Pseudomonadota > Alphaproteobacteria > Rhodobacterales > Rhodobacteraceae > Psychromarinibacter > Psychromarinibacter sediminicola. The sequence continues at coordinate 60,478 of NZ_JARGYC010000010.1, read as the reverse complement.
CGGATCACCGAGGAGATCGAGAAGCTGATCGACGTCTTCGACATCGAGTTCGGCTTCATCCATCCGGAATACTTCCTGACCAGCGACAACAAGCTTTACTTCGGTGAGGTCGCCTATCGCCCGCCGGGCTTCAACGCGCTGGAACTGATCGAGCGGGCCTACGGCTTCAACGGCTACCAGGGCCTTGTCGTGGCCTTCGATCCGAAGACCACGCAGGACGAGCTGGACGCTTTCTTCCCAACGCCGGTGGAGGACGCGAAAGGCCATGCCGGCTGTTTCGGCGTCTATCCCCGCCGCCGCGTGGTGAGCCGCCTGGAAGTCCCGGCCGAGACCGCCAACCACCCGTATTTCGAGTTCCACGAACTCTCCGATCCCAGCGAACAGAAGGTCGCGAAACGGACCGCCTTCGGGACGCACTGGGGGCTGGCGTATTTCTTCGGTGACAATCCGCATGAATTGCGGGATCTTCTGAAGAAGCAGGAAGAGTTGGATTACTACGTTTGATGAGCACCGATGACGTGGCCTCCCAGGGACGCCAGGGCGACGAGGGGACACGCGCGCAACTCGACCGGCTGACCGGCACGCTGGACATGGCGATCGAGCGTCTGGAGCGCGCGCGTCCCTTCGCGAAATCGCGCCACCAGCGGCCGGTGCTGGACGTCATCGCCCGTATCCTTCCGGTCCCCGGCGGCCTCGCCGCAGTGCAGGCCCGGGCGACGCGGATGGATCGGGCCGGGCTTTTTGCCGGGTCCGACTGGAACGTCCCCGAGGCGTTGCTGCCACAGCTCGTCGGCACGACCCTGGCCTCCGAGGATGCGACCTTCCAGGCCCTGGAGGCGGCGAGCCTGGCGCGCTTTCTCGCGGTGGCCACCGGCGAGGCGCGGCATGACAACCTGCACGCCGACGGCGCCCGGCATTTCCTGACGCAGGTTCTCGCGCTCAATCTGCGGGACATATTCGGCCGGCCGGACGAGGCCGCCCGCGCCATGGGCGAGCGATATGTCACCAAACAGCGCGTCCTGCAGCATGTGGCCGATCACATCGGTCTGACGGACGTTCTGGGCGTCCTGGTCTCGGAAATATGGCGCCTGCTCGAACAGCGGTCGGTCCAGGTCGGCATCGTCAAGGACATGATCGCCCAGATCGCCATCGCGCTGCACGAAAAGGGCACCGAGCCGGGCAGCACCCGGTTGGGGGCGGAACGCCTCGTAAGCGCGCTCTTCGGGCCGACCGCGGCATCGCTCGACGATCCGGGCACCGAGACTTACCTGGAGCGGATCGCCTGCGCCGACGAGGCTAGCCTCTCGCGCGAGGCGATGGGGTTCGCACGCGCCATGCACGACACCGGGCTGGTCTCGGACTACCATGTCGCATTCCTCACCTGGGCGGTCGAATACCGCGATCGGCCGTTCGTTCCGGAGGCGCTGGGCCTGGGAACCACCGGCCTCGATTGCTGGCGCCACTATCGGCGGCTGGTCGAGGACCTGATCCGCGCAGCGGTCACCTCGGCGACCCCCCAGGCCGTGTACGGCCTCGCAATGCTGCTGGAACGGGGCGTGCTGCACAATGCGCCAATGGTCCCGGCGCTTGACGGTCAGATCAACCTGCGGCTGAAAGGTGAGGCGCGCAAGCGGCTGGCGCTGGGCTTTGGCGACGCCGTCGCGCCCGAGACGCACCTGCTGGCCGGCGTGCTGGAAGTGCTCGGGCAGCCGCTGGGCGTCGGACAGGGCGCGAACCCCACCTGTCAGTCGGCGCGCGCCATCGCGATGTGGGGCCTGATCGACCCCGACTATCTTCTGCACCTCGTCTCGCAGGCGGCGGAGTTCGACACGATCCTGATGCAGTTCGAGGGCACCCCCATCAACTCCGCCGATCTGCCCGCCGGGCTCGGCGGGTACGGCCCGATCGACGCCGACCCCCTTTCGGTTCTGCTCGTGTCGCATCTCGACCGGATCTACGCGGAAATGGGGCGGCTCTGCATCGGCCGCACGGGCGATCCGCATCGCTGGGTGAACCCGGAATTCCACGGATGGTGGGTCTCGCGCGACTGCGCCGTCGCGGTCGACGTCGCCACCGGAAAGCTGGCGGATTACGACACCTTCCTGCGCCGCTTCTTCGCTTCCTACCATCCGCGGCATAACGGCGACCGCCCCGTCAGCCACCCGCAACCCGCCGGGATCGCGGTGACCGACCCGCACTGTCATTTCATAGGCTGGCACGCCATCGCGATCCTCCGCGTCGCCGAGGACCAGGCCGGACAGATGCGGGTCTATTTCTACAACCCGAACAACGACAGCGGTCAGGACTGGGGCGGCGGTGTCGTCGTCTCGACCAGCGGAAACGGCGAGCGTCACGGCGAGGGCTCGCTCGAATTCGAGCAGTTTCTGTCGCGTCTCTACCTCTTCCACGACCAGCCGCTGCGGCCGGCGGAGCATTGCCCCATCCCGCAAGAGGCAATCTCCCGTGTCTGCCAGATGGCACAGCAGAGTTGGGCGGCCGACAGATCAGGGTGACGTCCTATGCCGGCACGTGCCAGCACCGTCGCGGCTCTTGTGGCGGGCGGGGGCGGGGCGTTAGTGTCGGGCGGTGAACACCGCGACCGCCTCCGACCCTGCCGACCGGGCGGGCTTTTCCGACGACGCCTGGGGCGACGTGCTGGATGCCGTGGACCGGACCTATGCGGAACTGGTCGAGTACCAGGAACGGCTGGAGCGGCAGAATGCCGAGCTGCACGCGGCGCGGCGGTTCATCGAGTCGGTGCTGGGCTCGGTCAGCGACATCATGGCGGTGGTGGGCCGGGACGGCCGGATCGAGGAGATCAGCGCCTCTTTCGCCCGTGCCGTCGAAGCCGAGCCGGACGCTGAGCCGGGCGCCATCACCGGGCGGGCGCTGCAGGCGTTCTTCACCGAGGACGGCGCGGCCCGGATCGCGGCGGCGCTGGACGACCTGCGGCTGAGCCGCGAGAGCGCCAGTTTCGAGGCCGACCTGGTGACGTCCGAGGGGGCGATGCCGTTCGACATCTCGCTGGCGGCGCGGCTGTCGGACCGGGGGCGCTACGTGGGCGCGGTGCTGACCGGCCGGCCGCTGGGCGAGTTGCGCCGGGCCTATGCCGAACTGGAGCGGAGCCACCGGCAGCTGAAGGAGGCGCAGAGCCAGCTGGTGCGCAACGAGAAGCTCGCCTCGCTCGGCCGGTTGTTGGCGGGGGTGGCGCACGAGCTGAACAACCCGATTTCCTTCGTCTATGCCTCGGTCCACGCGCTGGAGAAATACGTCGGCACCTTCGAGACCTATTTCGAGCGGGTGAAGGACGGGGCGCCGCGCAGCGAACTGGTGCAGTTGCGCGAGGATCTGAAGCTGGAGCGCAACCTGCGCAACCTGGCCGACGCGGTGCGCGGCGCGACGGAGGGCGCCGAACGGGTGCGCGACATCGTGGCCGACCTGCGGCGGTTGTCGGCCGAAGGCAGCGGCGAGCGGGTGGTCTTCGACCTCGTCGACGTGGCGCGGGTCGCGGCGCGCTGGGTCGAGCGCGGCTCGAAGAGCGGGATCGCGGTGCGGTTCACCGGGGCCGAGGCCTGCAGGGTGGAGGGCGTGCCCGGGCACATCCAGCAGATCGTGATGAACCTGGTGCAGAACGGGATGGACGCGCTGGAGGGCGCCGCCGCGCCCGAGCTGACGGTGGACGTGGCCTGCGCGGCGGAGCGCGCGGTGCTGACCGTGTGCGACAACGGGCCGGGGGTGCCGGAGGAGGCGCGCGCGGCGATCTTCGATCCGTTCTTCACGACCAAGCCGGTGGGGCGCGGCACCGGGCTGGGGCTTTCCATCAGCGCCAAGATCGCCGACGAGCATGGCGGGCAGCTGCACCTGGGCCCCGGCCCGGGCGGGTGCTTCCGCCTGGAGCTGCCACGGGAGGGCGAGGCATGAACGTGTTGTGGCTGCAATCGGCGGGCTGCGGCGGCTGTACCATGTCGCTTCTGTGCGCCGAGAACCCGAACCTGTTCGACACGCTCGGCGACGCGGGCATCTCGTTTCTGTGGCATCCGGCGCTGTCGGTCGAGACCGGGGCGGAGGTGCGCGCGTTGCTGGACGCGGTGGAGCGGGGCGAGACGGTGCTCGACGTGCTGTGCGTCGAGGGCTCCATCGTCACCGGGCCGAAGGGCACGGGCAAGTTCCACATGCTGTCGGGCACCGGGCGGGCAATGCTGGACTGGGTGCGGGCGCTGGCGCCGATGGCCGAGCATGTCGTGGCCGTGGGCTCCTGCGCGGCGTTCGGCGGGATCACCGCGGCGGGCGGCAACCCGGCCGGCGCCATCGGCCTGCAATACGACGGCGCGCACGCGGGCGGGGCGCTGGACGAAGGGTTCCGCAGCCGCTCGGGCCTGCCGGTCATCAACGTGGCGGGCTGCCCGACGCATCCGGCCTGGGTGACGGAGACGCTGCTGATGCTGGCGGGCGGGCTGATCGGCGCGGGCGACCTCGACCGCTATCGCCGGCCGCGGTTCTATGCCGATCACCTGGTGCATCACGGCTGTCCGAAGAACGAATACTACGAATACAAGGCCTCGGCGCGCGCGCTGTCGGAGCTGGGCTGCATGATGGAGCATCTGGGCTGCGTCGGCACGCAGGCGGTGGGCGACTGCAACATCCGGCCATGGAACGGCGAGGGATCGTGTACGCGCGGCGGCTACCCGTGTATCGCCTGCACCTCGCCGGAATTCGAGGAGCCGGGGCATACCTACACCGAGACGCCGACGATCGCCGGCATCCCGGTGGGCCTGCCCTCGGACATGCCGAAGGCGTGGTTCATGGCGCTGGCGTCGCTGTCGAAGGCGGCGACGCCGCGGCGGATCGACGTGAACGCGCATTCCGACCGCATCCGCGTCGCCCCGGCGCCGAAGCGCGAGACATGAGCGAACGGCAGCTTCTGGTCGGGCCGTTCAACCGGGTCGAGGGCGACCTTGAAATCCGGCTTGACGTGGCCGAGGGCCGGGTGGCGGCGGCCTGGGCCAACTCGCCGCTGTTCCGGGGCTTCGAGATGATGCTCACGGGCCGCGACCCGCGCGACGCGCTGACGATCACGCCGCGGATCTGCGGCATCTGCTCGATCAGCCAGTCGGCGGCGGCGGCCTTCGCGCTGGCCGAGGCGTCGGGGGCGGAGATGCCCGAGCAGGGGGCGCTGGCGGCCGCGATCCTGCACGGGGTCGAGAACCTGGCCGACCACCTGACGCATTTCGCGCTGTTCTTCATGCCGGATTTCGCGCGGCCGGTCTATGCGGGCCGGGCCTGGCACGGGCGCGCGGTGGAGGCGTTCACGGCGCAGGAGGGCTCGGTCGCGCGGGCGTTGCTGGAGGCGCGGGCGCGGCTGTTTCACATCGTGGGGCTTCTGGGCGGCAAGTGGCCGCACACCCTGGCGATCCAGCCCGCTGGGGTGACGCGGACGCCGGATGCGCGCGACAAGGTGAAGATACAGACCGCGCTGCGGGCGCATCGCCGGGCGCTGGAGACGGTGCTGTTCGGCGCGCGGCTGGAGGAGTTCGCGGCGCTGGACAGCGTGGCGGGGCTGGAGGCCTGGGGCACGGGGGCCGCGGGGCTGTTCGGCGAGATCGCGGCGGATCTCGGGCTGGCGACGCTGGGGCGCGGGCCGGGACGGTATCTGTCCTGCGGCGCGTATCCGATGCCCGAGGGCCGGGCGACGCGGGCCGGGGTCTGGGAGGCGGGCGCGCTGCGCGCGTTCGACCCGGCCGAGGTGGTCGAGGATCTGAGCCACGCGTGGATGCTGGGCGGCGCGGCGCATCCCGCCGAGGGGGTCACCGCGCCGGACGAGGACATGCGCGAGCCAGGCTATTCCTGGTGCAAGGCGCCGCGGCTGGCGGGCGGGACCGTCGAGGTCGGCGCGCTGGCGCGGCAGGTGGTGGACGGGCACCCGCTGGCCCTGGCGCTGGCGGACGAGGCCGGCGTGCGGGCGCGCATCGCCGGGCGGCTGCTGGAGATCGCGCGGACGCAGCTCTGGCTGGAGGACTGGGCGGCGCGGCTCGACCCGGCGGCGCGGTTCATGGGGGACTGGGACCTGCCGAAGGACGGGGCCGGCGCCGGGCTCGTCGAGGCGGCGCGGGGCACGCTGGGCCACTGGCTGCGGATCGAGCGCGGGCGGATCGCGGGCTACCAGATCGTGGCGCCGACGACCTGGAACTTCTCGCCCCGCGACGCCGAGGGCGTGCCGGGGCCGGTGGAGGCGGCGCTGGTCGGCTGCCCGGTGGTCGAGGCCGAGGAGACGCCGGTGGCGGTGCAGCACGTGGTGCGGAGTTTCGACCCTTGCATGGTCTGCACGGTGCACTGAGCGGGGCGGCCGGGATCCCGGCGGCTCTGCCCCCGTCCTTCGGACGCCCCCGGAGTATTTGGGCCAAGATGAAGCCATGACGTCGGGCATGCGGATCCGGGTGCGCGGGCAGGTGCAGGGCGTGGGGTTCCGGCCCTTCGTCTGGCAGCTGGCGCGGACGCACGGGGTGACGGGCGAGGTGCGGAACGACGCCGAGGGGGTGCTGGTCTTCGCCCGCGGGGCGGGGCTGGACGCCTTCGTCGCGGCGTTGTCGGCGGAGGCGCCGCCGCTGGCGCGGGTGGACGCGGTGGAGGCGGCGCCCTGCGAGGTGGCCGAGCGGGCGGACTTCGTGATCGTGGCCTCGGGCGGGCCGGGGGCCGAGACGCGGGTGACGCCGGACGCGGCGAGCTGCGCGGACTGCGTGGCCGAGATCTTCGGTGACGGGCGGCGGCGCGGCTACGCCTTTACCAACTGCACCAATTGCGGGCCGCGGTTCAGCATTCTCACCGGGCTGCCCTATGACCGCGGGCAGACGACGATGGCACCCTTCGTCATGTGCGCGGCGTGCCGGGCGGAATACGAGGATCCCGGCGACCGTCGGTTCCATGCCCAGCCGGTCGCCTGCCCGGAGTGCGGGCCGCGCGTCTGGGTCGAACGGGACGGGGTCGAGGTCGCGGGCGACTGGCTGGCGCTGGCGGCCGAGGCGCTGCGGGACGGTGGAATCGTCGCGGTGAAGGGGCTGGGCGCGTTTCACCTGGCCTGCGACGCGACCGATGCGGCGGCGGTGGCGCTGTTGCGGGCGCGGAAGCGGCGGCCGGCGAAACCGTTCGCGCTGATGGCGCCGCTGGAGGTGGTGCGGCGGTATGCGTCGGTCTCGGAGGAGGAGGCGGCGCTGCTGCAGGATCCGGCGGCGCCGATCGTGTTGCTGGAGAAGGCCGGCGCGGCACTGCCGGAGGAGGTGGCGCCGGGGCAGGCGACGCTGGGCTGGATGCTGCCCTATACGCCGTTGCACCACCTGTTGTGCGGCGCGGTCGGGCGGCCGCTAGTGATGACCTCCGGCAACCTGTCGGGCGCGCCGCAGGCGATCGGCAACGCGGAGGCGCGGGAGACGCTGGGCGGTTTCGCGGATGCCTTCGTGATGCACGACCGCGAGATCGCGCGGCGGCTGGATGACAGCGTGGAGCGGATCACGCCGCAGGGGCCCATGGTGCTGCGCCGGGCGCGCGGCCGGGTGCCGGGGACGCTGCCGCTGCCCGAGGGGTTCGGTGGGCGGCAGCTGGTGGCCTATGGCGGGCAGATGAAGGCCGCGATCTGCCTGGTGAAGAACCGGCAGGCGTTGCTGGGGCACCACCTGGGGGAGCTGGACGAGGCGCTGACCTGGGAGGCGTTCGTGCAGGCGGACCGGGATTATGCCGCGCTGTTCGATCATGCACCGGAGGCCGTGGCCTGCGACCTGCATCCGGGCTATCGCGCGACGCAGCACGCCCACGGGCTGGGCCTGCCGGTGGTGGAGGTGCAGCACCATCACGCGCATCTGGCGGCCTGCCTGGGCGAGACCGGGTGGCCGCTGGACGGGGGCCGCGTGGCGGGGATCGTGCTGGACGGCACCGGATTCGGGCGCGACCGGACGGTCTGGGGCGGCGAGCTTTTGCTGGGCGATTACAGGGGTTTCTCGCGCGAGGCTCATCTTTCGCCGGTGCCGCTGATCGGCGGGGACGTCGCGGCACGGGAGCCGTGGCGGAACGCGGTGGCGCAGCTGGATGCCGCGGGGCTGGGCGAGGTGGCCGACGCGATATTCTCCGACCGGCCGCTGGGAATGCTGCGGCAGGCGGCGGCGCAGGGCGTGAACGCGCCGCTGTCCTCCTCGGCGGGGCGCCTGTTCGATGCTTTCGCGGCGGTGCTGGGGTTTTCGGGCGCGCAGAGCTACGAGGGCGAGGCGGCGATGGGGCTGGAGGCGCTGGCGTTGCAGGCGCGAGAGCGGGGCGCGGGCTACCCGCTGGACTTGGCGGGGTCGGTGCTGGACGCGGCGCCGCTCTGGGCGCGCTGGCGGGCGGACCGGGACCGCGGCGTGGCGCCGGCGGAGATGGCGTGGCGGTTTCACGCCGGGCTGGCGCGGGGCTTTGCCGGCGCGGCGCGGCGGCTGGTGGAGACCGGCGCGGCCGAGGCGGTGGTACTCTCGGGCGGGTGCTTTCAGAACGCGCTGCTGCTGGAGTTGACAGTGCAGGCGCTGGAGGGCGTGCCGGTGCTGGTCCATCGGAAGGTGCCGGCGAACGACGGGGGGCTGGCGCTGGGACAGGCGCTGGTGGCGCTGGCCCGGCTGGAAAGCACCTGACCGGCGTCCGCGCGGGGCGGTAAGCGGGAGTCCGGCCGCGGCGGACCAATTCCATCAAGAGTATCTGGCAAGTCCCTGGAAACGCGCGCTTTTCCGGCGCTTTCCGATTCCTTCGGCGCTTCCCCTTCGCACACCGTGGCATACCGGCATGATGGCCCAACCCGCGCCCGCCGCGATGCCGGCGCGACGCAAGGCAAACGGAATGGAGGAGGGCCGACGTGAGCCGGATCGAGACATTCTACGAGGTGATGCGGAGCCAGGGGATCACCCGGCGCAGCTTCATGAAATACTGCTCGCTGACGGCGGCGGCGCTGGGGCTGGGGCCGGCCTTCGTGCCGAAGATCGCCCAGGCGATGGAGACCAAGCCGCGCACGCCGGTGATCTGGGTGCACGGGCTGGAATGCACCTGTTGCTCGGAGTCGTTCATCCGCTCGGCGCACCCGCTGGCCAAGGACGTGGTGCTGTCGATGATCAGCCTCGACTACGACGACACGCTGATGGCGGCGGCGGGCCACCAGGCCGAGGCGGCGCTAGAGGACACCATCGAGAAATACAGGGGCAACTACATCCTGGCGGTCGAGGGCAACCCGCCGCTGAACGAGGACGGCATGTTCTGCATCGTCGGCGGCAAGCCCTTCGTGGAGCAGCTGCGCCACGCGGCGAAGGACGCCAAGGCGATCATCTCGTGGGGCGCCTGCGCCTCCTACGGCTGCGTGCAGGCGGCGAAGCCGAACCCGACGCGGGCGACGCCGGTGCACAAGGTGATCACCGACAAGCCGATCATCAAGGTGCCGGGCTGCCCGCCGATCGCCGAGGTGATGACCGGCGTGATCACCTACATGCTGACCTTCGACCGGCTGCCGGAGCTCGACCGGCAGGGGCGGCCGAAGATGTTCTATTCCCAGCGGATCCACGACAAGTGCTACCGCCGGCCGCATTTCGACGCGGGCCAGTTCGTCGAGGCCTGGGACGACGAGAACGCCAAGAAGGGCTATTGCCTGTACAAGATGGGCTGCAAGGGCCCGACGACCTATAACGCCTGTTCCACGGTGCGCTGGAACGAGGGCGTGTCCTTTCCGATCCAGTCGGGCCACGGCTGCATCGGCTGTTCCGAGGACGGGTTCTGGGACCAGGGGTCGTTCTACGACCGGGTGACCGACCTGACCCAGTTCGGGGTCGAGGCGAATGCCGACCAGGTCGGCATGGCGGCGGCGGGCGTGGTCGGCGGCGGCATCGCGCTGCACGCCGCCGTCTCGGCGCTGAAATCCGCACAGAAGAAAACGCAGGACAAGCCTGCCAGCGAGGAGGTCTGATAGATGGTCATTCAAACTCCCAACGGCTTCACGCTGGACAACTCCGGCAAGCGCGTCGTGGTCGACCCGGTCACCCGGATCGAGGGGCACATGCGCTGCGAGGTGAATGTCGACGACGACAACATGATCACCAACGCGGTGTCCACGGGCACCATGTGGCGCGGGCTGGAGGTGATCCTGAAGGGCCGCGACCCGCGCGACGCCTGGGCCTTCACCGAGCGGATCTGCGGCGTCTGCACCGGCACGCATGCGCTGACCAGCGTGCGGGCGGTCGAGGACGCGCTGGGGATCACCATCCCGGACAACGCGAACTCGATCCGCAACATCATGCAGCTGAACCTGCAGATCCACGACCACATCGTGCATTTCTACCACCTGCACGCGCTGGACTGGGTCAATCCGGTCAACGCGCTGAAGGCCGATCCGAAGGCGACGTCGGAATTGCAGCAGGCGGTCAGCCCGTCGCACCCGCTGTCCTCGCCGGGCTATTTTCGCGACGTGCAGAACCGGCTGAAGAAATTCGTGGAATCGGGGCAGCTGGGGCTGTTCAAGAACGGCTACTGGGACAACCCGGCCTACCTGCTGCCGCCCGAGGCGGACCTGATGGCGACGACCCACTACCTGGAGGCGCTGGACCTGCAGAAGGAGATCGTGAAGGTCCACACGATCTTCGGCGGCAAGAACCCGCATCCCAACTGGCTGGTGGGCGGGGTGCCGTGCCCGATCAACATCGACGGCACCGGGGCCGTGGGCGCGATCAACATGGAGCGGCTGAACCTGGTGTCGTCGATCATCGACAAGTGCATCGAGTTCAACACCAACGTCTATCTGCCCGATGTCAAGGCGATCGGCGGGTTCTACAAGGCGTGGCTTTATGGCGGCGGGCTGTCGTCGCAGGCCTGCCTGGCCTATGGCGACATCCCCGAGCATGCGAACGATTTCTCGGCCGAACAGCTGCACCTGCCGCGCGGCGCGATCATCGGCGGCGACCTGGCGACGGTGCATGACGTGGATCAGCGCGATCCCGAGCAGATCCAGGAATTCGTGGATCACAGCTGGTACACCTACGGCGAGCCGGGCAAGGGGCTGCACCCCTGGGACGGCGTGACCGAGGCGAACTACGAGCTGGGGCCGAACGCCAAGGGCACGAAGACCAACATCGAGGAGCTGGACGAGGCGGCGAAGTATTCCTGGATCAAGGCGCCGCGCTGGAAGGGCCACGCGATGGAGGTGGGGCCGCTGGCGCGCTACGTCGTCGGCTATGCCTCGGGGCACGAGGAGATCAAGGGCCAGGTCGACGGGCTGTTGCGCGACATGGACCTGCCGCTGGAGGCGGTGTTCTCGACGCTGGGGCGGACGGCCGCGCGGGCGCTGGAAAGCGAATACTGCGGACGGCTGCAAAAGCATTTCTTCGACAAGCTGGTGCGGAACTGCGTCAACGGCGACACCGCCACGGCGAATGTCGAGAAGTGGGATCCGTCCACCTGGCCGAAGGAGGCCAAGGGCGTGGGCGCGACCGAGGCGCCGCGCGGCGCGCTGGGCCACTGGGTCCGGATCAAGGACGGGCGGATCGAGAACTACCAGTGCGTGGTGCCGACCACCTGGAATGGCAGCCCCCGCGATACCGCCGGCAATATCGGTGCGTTCGAGGCGTCGCTGATGAACACCAAGGTGGAACGGCCCGAAGAGCCGGTGGAGATCCTGCGCACGCTGCACAGCTTCGACCCGTGCCTGGCCTGTTCGACCCACGTCATGTCGCCCGACGGCGACGAGCTGGCCAACGTCAAGGTGCGCTGAGGGAGGATCACCATGAGACATGCAATCGCGATGTTCGCACTGACGGCCGCGCCGGCGCTGGCGCATCCGGGGCACGGGGTCGAGGGGCCGGCGCATTGGGCGCTGTCGCCGCTGCACGGGCTGGGGCTGGTCGGGGTCGCCGTGGTTCTCTGGGCGCTGCGCGCGCGTCGGAAGGAGTGAGGCGATGCCGGACGACCTGATCCATTCCCCGAACGTCAAGGTCGAGCCGCTGGTCAGTTCCCAGTTGGCCGGCGACGCGACCCACGAGGACGTGGAGAGCATCCGCCTGCGCACCAGCGTATTCGTCTACGAATGGCCGGTGCGGCTGTGGCACTGGCTGAACGCGGCGCTGATCCTAGTGCTGATCGGTTCGGGCTGGCTGATCGCCTCGCCCCTGCCGTCGATGGAGTTCGCCGAGGCGACCTTTCAGTTCGTCATGGGCTATACCCGGTTCGCGCATTTCGCGGCCGGGCAGCTTCTGACGGTGGCCTTCGCCGCCCGCATCTACTGGGCCATCGTGGGCAACCACCATTCCCGGCAGCTGTTCTACGTGCCGGTGTGGAAGAAGCGCTGGTGGCAGGAGGTGTGGTTCGAGCTGAAATGGTACGCCTTCCTCGAACGCGAGCCCAAGAAATACGTGGGCCACAACCCGCTGGCGCAGATCGCGATGTTCTTCTTCATGACCATCGGGATCAGCTTCATGATCCTCACCGGCTGGGCGCTTTACGCCGAGGGCGCGGGGCAGGGGTCGTGGCCCGACATGGCGATGGGCTGGCTGATCGGGCTGGTGGGCAACACGCAGGTGCTGCATTCGGTCCACCACCTGGGGATGTGGTTCATCGTGATCTTCATGATGATCCATATCTACGCCGCGATCCGCGAGGACATCATGAGCCGGCAGTCGATGGTGTCGACGATGATCTCGGGCACCCGGACCTTCAAGGACGACCGGCCGGACTGATCGGTTTCCAGCGGCGACGCGAAGCGGAACGGGCCTTTCGGGGCCCGTTTTTCTTTGCTGGTCGCCGGGTTTTCGGTCATCGTGTGAAATGGAAAGAAACTTTGCACGTAGTGGGCGGCCAATACTGGCCCGGCTCTGTGAAATGGCAAAAATATCAGGGGTTTGCCCGATTTCTCTCTCAGGTGGGAGAATCGCTGCCGCCCGGCGGGCGAAACCGTAGATTGGCTTCCACAGGCGGCGCGGGGGAGCGCGCCGGCGACGCGAGGGAGGGTGACATGGGGCGCAGGGCGCTGATCCTGGGTATCGGAAACCTGCTTTGGGCCGATGAGGGGTTCGGCGTGCGCTGCGTCGAGCATCTGGCCGGAACGCTGCGCTACGGCACGGAGGTGACGGTGCTGGATGGCGGGACGCAGGGCCTGTACCTGCTGCCGTTCCTGGAGGAGGCCGACGTGATGGTCGTCTTCGACGCCGTCGATTACGGCCTGGCGCCAGGCGAGATGAAGGTGGTCGAGGGCGACGAGATCCCGGCCTTCATGGGCGCCAAGAAGATGTCGCTGCACCAGACCGGGTTCCAGGACGTGATCGCGACGGCGCAGCTGATGGGGTACTGCCCCGGCGAACTGGTGCTGATCGGCTGCCAGCCCGAGGAGCTGGAGGATTACGGCGGCGGGCTGCGCGCGGTCGTGGCGGGACGGATTCCCGAGGCCGTGCGCATCGCGCGGGAGTGGCTGGCCGACCGCGGCTTCACGGCCGAGGCGGGGCGGACCGAGACCCCCGACCTGGCGGACGCCGCGATCCGGCAGGCGGCCTATGAAGACGGTCGGCCCGCCGCGGAGGAGGCCTGCCGCACCGGCGACGCGCGCTTCTTCCCGGAGCGGGCCTGATGTGCGTGGGCGTGCCCATGCGTATCGCCGCGGTGGACGGCATCGCCGGCACGACCGCCTATGGCGAGATGGTGGATTTGTCCCTGACCGGTCCGGTGGCGCCGGGCACCTGGGTGCTGACGCATCTGGGCTCGGCGCGCGAGGTGATCTCGGCCGAGGAGGCGCGGCTGATCGCCGACGCGCTGGACGGGCTGCGGTCGGTGATGGCGGGCGGCGGGGCCGGCGGGGCCTTTGCCGACCTGGAGAACAGGGACCCGGCGCTGCCGCCGCATCTGGAAGCGGCGCGCGCGGCGGGCAAGCGCGAAGCATGAGGGAGACGGGCATGGGACATCCGCTGATCGACAGGCTGACGGACGAGCTGGGCTGGCCCCGGCTGGAGACGATGGCGGAGGTGCGAGCGTGCGTGGCCGAGGGCACGCATTGCCTGTTCGTGCCGGGCGACCCGCGGCGCAACCTGGAAAGCGCCGATGTCGCGGTGATCCTGCCAGAGCTGCGGATCGCGTTCCAGCGGGCCTTCGACTGCGCCGTGGTGGGCGACGGCGCGGAGACCGAGCTGCGCGAGGCGGTGCGGGTGCTGAAGACGCCGAGCCTGATCTTCTTCCGCGACGGCGCGTTCCTGGGCGGCATCCCGAAGGTGCGCGACTGGAGCGACTACTTGGCCCGCATCCCGCAGATCCTGTCGGCCGAGCCGGCGCCCGTGGCCTGAGGAGATATCGCGATGGTTTCCAACTTTCACCTTCCCCCCGTCGGCTACGGCCCCGGCTCGCAGCCCGAGGACGAGACGCTGGAATACATGCCGCTGCCGCAGGACATGCGCACCTTCTCGGCGCATATCCCCGAGGTCGAGGACGACGCGGCGCTGGCCCCGGCGCTGACGCTGATGGGCCGGGTGGCGGCCGCGGCCGGGCGCGTGGCGCAGGGCGGGCCGGCGGACTGGTTCGACCTGTCGGGCCTGGATGCGGCGAACCGGCGGCTGGTGGCGGAGACCATGGGCGAGGGCGAGGTGGCGATGAAGCTCCGCGGCCTGCCGGCGCTGCGCGTGCAGGAAAGCGTCTTCGCCGGGATCTGGGTGGTGTCGGGCGCCGGGGTCGACGCGATCGAGGTGGCCACCGTCCCTGCGCAGGCCCGCGCCCGCGCCTTCGAGCCGTACCGGCCGCAGGACACCGCGCCCCCCGGCGCCGGGGTCGTGAATGCGCCCGCCCTGCTGGCGGAGCTGTCGGACAAGTCGCGCGCCTTCGGCGGCGACCTGCACGTGGTCAACCTGACGCTCCTGCCGCATACCGAGGAAGACCTGGCCTGGCTCGACGCGCGGATGGGCGAGGGCTCGGTCGATATCTTGTCGCGCGGCTACGGCAACTGCCGGGTCCGGGCGACGGCGATGCCGCATGTCTGGCGGGTGCAGTTCTTCAACTCGATGGACGCGCTGATCCTCGACACCTTCGAGGTCACGGAAATGCCCGAGGTCGCGCTGGCCGCGCCCGAGGATCTGGCCGACAGCGCCGGGCGGCTGCGCGACGTGCTGGAGGCGGTGCGATGAGCTTCGAGGGTAGCTATCTGGGCGCCAACGACCGGATCAGCGCGCAGGCGGTGATGGAATGCAAGATCTGCTGGACGCCCTACGACCCGGCCGAGGGCGACGATTTCCGTCAGGTGGAGCCCGGCACGCCCTTTGCCGATCTGCCCGAGGACTGGTCCTGCCCGAACTGCGACGCGCCGAAGGAGCAGTTCATGGTGCTGGAGGACCCGGGCGCGGACGCGCTGCGGGAGGCGGCGCGGATCGGCGCCGTCACCGACCGGCTGGTGGCCGATTTCCGCGAGGTCTATCACGCCAAGATGCGCGACGTACCGATCGTGAACAAGGTACTCCAGGTCGAGGCGGTGGGGTTCCGCCGCCATGGCGAGGTGCTGCTGGGCGTGCTCGTCAGCCCCTGGTTCATGAATCTCGTCATGCTGCCGGACGGCGCGGACTGGTCCGGGCTGACACCGGGCGAGAAGGAGGTTATCTCCTTTCCCTCCGGCGATTACGAGTTCCTCCACAACACGCGCGAGATGACGGGCGGATACAAGGCGTGCTCGCTGTTCTCGCCGATGGCCGAGTTCACCTCGCAAAAGCAGGCGACGGACGTGGCGCGCGCGGTGATGTCGGCGCTGTTCGACGAAGCGCACCGGGACGAGACCGACCGCGCGGCGGAAATCCGGGCGGCGCGTGAGGCGGAACTGGCTGCGGCCGAAGAGGGCACGGAGGGGGCCGATGAGGCGTTCCCCGAGGCGCCGAGTCGCCGGGCGGTGATCACCGCCGGGATGTCCGAGGGCTGATGCGCCCGGCGGGCCGCATATCCCCGCCGCTGGTGGCGGAGGCGGCGCCGGGCCTGCCGGTGGCGCGCCACGTCGCCGGGCGGTCGCCGGACGAGGTGCTGGCGCTGCTGCCGCGGCTGTTCAACCTGTGCCGGGCGGCGCAGGGGGCCGGGATCGCGGCTGCGCTGGGGCGCCCGGTGGACGCGGGCGGGATCGCGGCGGAATGCCTGCGCGACCACCTGATGAAGTTCCACGTGACCTGGCCGCGCTTCTTCGGCCGGGCGCCGGTGCCGCTGCCCGAGGGATGGGCGGAGGGCGGACGCGGGCTGCTGACCGCGCTGTTCGGAACGGACCGCGCGCCGCGCACCGCAGAGGACTTCGCCGCCTTCCGAGGAAGCGGGCGCGCGCTGGCCGATCCTCTGCGGCGGATCCGCGACAGCTTCGCGCCGCACGAGGCGGTCGCGGAGGGGCTGGCGCCGGTGACCTTCGCCACGCTCTGGGACGGCGCCCCGGTGGAGAATTCCGTGGCGGGGCGGCACGCCCGTCACCCGGTGATGGACCATGTCGCCCGCACATACGGGCGTGGGCCGCTTTGGCGCGCCACCGCACGGCTTTACGATATCGAGGCCGCCGCACTGGGACAGTTGCCGGTGATCGCGGCGGAAGACGGCAGGGCAATGGTGCCCGCGGCGCGCGGCGCCTATGGCGTGCACATCACGGTCGCCGAGGGGGTCGTGACGGAGCTGGCGCGGGTCACGCCGACCGACGCCCTGCTGGCCGAGGGCGGCATCCTCGACCGGACACTGGCCGCGCTTCCCGCCGACAAGGCCGGGCTCGGGCCGCTGCTTCTGGACATCCTCGATCCGTGCAGCCCGGTGCGGCTGCGGGAGATGGCGGATGCATGAGATGTCGCTCTGCGAGGGGATCCGCCGTGTGGTGGAGCGGGCCGCGGCCTCGGACGGGATCGCGCGGGTGACGCGGGTGCGGCTGGAGATCGGGCGCTTTGCCGGGGTCGAGAAACACGCGCTGTCCTTCGCCTGGGACATCGTGATGAAGGGGTCCAAGGCCGAGGGCGCGGCGCTGGAGATGATCGACCTGCCGGGCGTCGCGCTGTGCTACGACTGCATGAAACAGGTGGAGATCGCCGACCGGCTGGACCCGTGCCCCGACTGTGGCGGCGGCAGGCTGATGCCGGAGGGCGGCGACGAGATGCGGATCAGGGATATGGAGGTGGTCTGATGTGTACGGTTTGCGGATGCGGAGACGCGGCGGTCGAGGGGCATGGCCACGACCATGGGTCTCACCACCATCATCATCATCACCACGGCCACGATATCCATTTCGGCCGGGGCGCCGCGGGTGTCGAGGTCGGCGGGATGAGCCAGGAGCGGCTGGTCGAGATCGAGACGGGCATCCTGTCGGAGAACGATCGCTTCGCGGCGGCGAACCGGGAAAGGCTCGCTGCGCTGGGGACTTACGCGGTGAACCTCGTGTCGTCGCCGGGCTCCGGCAAGACCACGCTCTTGTGCGCCACGATCCGGGCGATGGAGGGCCCCGTGGCCGTCATCGAGGGCGACCAGCAGACCACCAACGACGCCGACCGCATCCGCGAGACGGGCGCCCCGGCGGTGCAGGTGAATACCGGCAAGGGCTGTCACCTCGACGGGCACATGGTGGGACACGCGCTGGATCACCTGGAGGTCGGCGCGGGCACGACGCTGTTCATCGAGAATGTCGGCAACCTCGTCTGCCCGGCGGCCTTCGATCTGGGCGAGGATGCCAAGGTGGCGATCCTGTCCGTCACCGAGGGCGAGGACAAGCCGCTGAAGTATCCCGACATGTTTACCGCCGCGCGGCTGGCGCTGCTGAACAAGGTCGACCTGGCGCCGCATTGTGATGTCGATCTGGACCTTTACGAGGCGAACCTAAAGCGGGTGAACCCGGGGATCGAGGTGATCCGCCTGTCGGCGCGCACCGGCGAGGGGCTGGGCGACTGGATCGGCTGGCTGCGGGCGCAGGCGGCCGCCAAGCGGGCGCCCGAGGCGGCCGAGTAGATGGCCGAGACGCTGCCCACCGTCCTGATCGTCGACGACGAGCCGCATTCGGTCGCCGCGATGCGGATGGCGCTGGAGGACGACTTCACCGTGCTGGAGGCCGCGGACGCCGCCGCGGCGTGGCGGCTGATGGAGGAGCACTGGGTGCAGGTCGTCGTCTCGGACCAGCGGATGCCGGAGAAGACCGGCATCGAGCTTCTGACCGAGGTCCGCGACCGCTGGCCGGAGACGGTGCGGATCATCGTCACCGGCTACACCGAGACGAACGACATGATCCAGGCGATCAACGACGCCGGCATCTACCAGTTCATCACCAAGCCCTGGCATCCCGACCAGCTGTTGATGGCCGTGCGCAACGCCGCGCGGCTTTTTTCGCTGGCCCGTGATCACGAGCGCGTCACGATGGAGATGCGTTACCTGGGGACGACGGCGAGCGCCAAGCTGGAAGAGCGCCGCCGTATCGCGCAGGCGGGGCTGGGCTTCGACAACGTCCTGCGCGGGGCGAATTCGCCGCTGAACGCCACCATCGGGCTGGCGCGGCACTACGCGAGCTTCGATGTCCCGGTGCTGATCACGGGCGAGCCGGGCACCGGCAAGACCGAACTGGCGCGGGCGATGCACTATGGCTCGCTGCGGGCGGACCGGCCGTTCTTCGAACTGAACTGCGCCGGGCTGTCGGACGACGTGATCGCGGCGGAGCTGTTCGGCATGAAGCGCGGGGCGGTGCCGGGCATGGTGCAGAGCAAGGTGGGGCTTCTGCAGAAGGCCGACCGGGGCACGCTGTTCCTGAACGGGATCGACGCGCTGTCGGACGCGATGCAGATCGCGCTCTTGCGCGTGGCGCAGGAGGGGGCGTTCCAGCCGGTCGGCGGCCACGAGACGATGAGTTCCGCCGCGCGGCTGCTGACCGGGGCGCATGGCGACCTGCGGGCGAAGATGGCCGAGGGCGGCTTCCGGTCGGACCTGTTCCATGCGCTCGCGGTGGGCGAGCTGCAAGTGCCGCCGGTGCGGGCGCGGCGCGGCGACGTGGCGATCCTGGCCGAGCGCTTCCTGCACGACGCGGCGCAGGAGCATGGCAAGCCGGTGCGCGGGCTGTCGAAGCCGGCGCTGGAGTTCCTGGAGGCCTATGGCTGGCCGGGCAACCTGCCGGAGCTGCGCAACGAGGTGACGCGGATGCTGATCCTGGCGCAGGACATGACGCTGGGGCCCGAGTTGATCTCGCGCCACATCCTGCAGGCCGGCCCGCAGGGCGCGACGCCGGTGGCGGGGGACCTGTGCCAGCTGGAAGGCACGCTGAAGGAGCGGGTGGAGCTGATGGAGATGCGGATTCTCGGCGAGACGCTGACCCGTCTGAAATGGAACAAGTCGAAGGCGGCGGCCGAGCTGGGGCTGAGCCGCGTGGGCCTGCGCGCCAAGCTCGACCGCTACGGGATCGAGCCGCACGCGGCCGTATCGGAGGAGGAGTGACATGTGTCTGGGTATTCCCGGCCGGATCGTGGAGATCACGGATGCGGCGCGGCTGATGGCGATGGCCGACGTCTCGGGCGTGCGGCGCGAGGTGAACGTGGCCTGCGTGGCCGGCGCGGCGCTGGACGACCTGGTGGGGGCATGGGTGCTGATCCACGTCGGCTTCGCGATGGCCGTGATCGACGAGGACGAGGCAGCGGAGACACTGGAGGCGCTGCGCGGGCTGGGCGAGGCGCAGGAGGCGCTGGAACAGATAGCGGAGGGCGCGAAAGCGTTGGCTGAACAATGAGATACGTGGAAGAGTTCAGAGACCCGAAGGCGGCCAAGAGGGTTCTGGCCGCGATCGCCCGGGTGACTGGCGAGATCGGGGCCACCGCCGAAAACCCGGTGCGGATCATGGAGATCTGCGGCGGGCACACCCATGCGATCTTCCGCTACGGCCTCGACAAGCTGACGCCCGGGGGCATCGAGTTCATCCATGGCCCCGGCTGCCCGGTCTGCGTGCTGCCGATGGCGCGGGTGGACGAATGCGTCGAGATCGCCGAGCGGCCCGGCGTGATCTTCTGCACCTTCGGCGATGCGATGCGGGTGCCGGGCACGAAGAAGTCGCTGCTGCAAGCCAAGGCCGACGGGGCGGATATCCGGATGGTCTATTCGCCGCTCGATGCGGTCGAACTGGCGCGGCGCAACCCGGGACGCGAGGTGGTGTTCTTCGGGCTGGGCTTCGAGACGACCACGCCGTCGACGGCCCTGTCGATCCAGCAGGCCGCGCGGGAGGAATTGAGCAATTTCAGCGTGTTCTGCAACCATATTACAGTGCCGCCGCCGATCCGCGCCCTGCTGGACGACCCGCATATGGTGCTGGACGGCTTCGTCGGGCCCGGCCACGTGTCGATGGTGATCGGCACGCACCCCTACGACTTCATCGCGGAGGACTACGGCAAGCCGCTCGTCGTAGCGGGGTTCGAACCGCTGGATCTGCTGCAGTCGGTGCTGATGGTGCTGGAACAGATCCGCGACGGGCGGGCGTCGGTCGAGAACCAGTATGCCCGCGTGGTGCCGGAACATGGCAATCCGGTGAGCCTGGCGGCCATCGCGGATGTCTACGAGGCGCGGCCGAGCTTCGAGTGGCGCGGCCTGGGCGAGATCGACGCCAGCGGACTGCGCATCAGGGATGCCTACAAAGCCTTTGACGCGGAAGAGAAATTCGGCATCGGTTATGCCGCCGGGCCGCGCGTGACGGAAGAGCCGGAAGGCTGCGGCTGCGGCGCCGTCATGACGGGCCGGATGAAGCCCACCGAGTGCCCGCAATTCGGGCGCGGATGTACGCCGGACACGCCGCTGGGGGCGCTGATGGTGTCCTCCGAGGGGGCCTGTGCGGCCTACTGGACCTATGGCGGCGCCCGCGCCGTGGAGGAGATGGCATGAACATGACGACGCGGGTGTCGCGGCTGCGCGGCGACCGGGTGACGCTGGCCCATGGCGGCGGCGGCCGGGCGATGCGCGACCTGATCGAGGAGGTGTTCACCGACGTGTTCCGGCCGCCCGGCCGCGAGGACCAGGCACGGCTGACCTCCGAGGCGCTGCAGGAAGCCGGCGCGCAGCTGGCCTTCACCACCGACGGCTACGTCGTGACGCCGGTGGAGTTTCCCGGCGGCGATATCGGCAAGCTCGCGGTCTGCGGCACCGTCAACGACCTTGCCGTCGGGGGCGCGCGGCCGCTGTGGCTGTCGGCCTCCTTCATCATCGAGGAGGGCTGCGAGATCGCGCTGTTGCGCCGGATCGCGGCCACCATGGCGGCCGAGGCCGAGGCGGCGGGGGTGCGCATCGTGACCGGCGACACCAAGGTGGTGGAGAAGGGCGGCTGCGACACGCTCTTCGTGACGACCTCGGGCGTGGGGGCGATTCCGCCGGGCCGCGATATCGCAGCGGTGAACATCCGGCCGGGAGACGTGGCGATCGTGAACGGTGTCCTGGGAGACCACGGCGCGACGATCCTGGCCGCGCGCGGCGACCTCGCGCTGTCGACGCCGATCGAAAGCGACTGCGCGGCGCTCGGTCACCTGATGGAGGACGTGATCGCCGCCGCGCCCGGCATGCGGGCGGCACGGGACCTGACGCGCGGCGGGCTGGCCTCGGCCCTGAACGAGATGGCGGCGGAGGCCGGCGTCACGGTGGAACTGAGCGACGAGGCGCTGCCGATCCGGCCCGAGGTGCGCGGCATGTGCGAGATCCTGGGGCTCGACCCGCTGTACCTGGCGAACGAGGGGCGGGCGGTGCTCTTCGTGCCCGAGGCGCAGGCCGAGGCGGCGCTGGCCGCCATGCGCGCGCGCCCGGAGGGCGAAGGCGCGGCCGTCGTCGGCCGAGCGGTCACGGCCGGTCGGATCCCGGTGGTGACGAAGACGGCGTTCGGCGGAACGCGCATCGTGGACATGCTCGTGGGCGAGCAATTGCCGCGCATCTGCTAGCCGCTCGGTCTGCCGCTCCGGCGTGCGGTCGTTCGGAGCGGCACAGGAAGACTGCCACCGTCCCGCCGCCTTGCTCGCCGCCCGGCGAAGGTGACGGTGCCGCCGAGACTTTGCCGATCCGGGGCGGGCCTATCAAATCAGCATGTTGCGGGGGTCGGCGATCAAACCCGAATAGTGGGCCAGGAAGCGCGCGGCATCGGCGCCATTGATGACGCGGTGGTCGTAGGTCAGGTCCAGGGGAACCATCGGCACCGGGCGCGGCGTGTCTCCGTCCCAGACGGTCACGGTCTCGGTTCGGGTGATGCCGAGGATGGCCACCTCGGGCGGGTTGACGATGGGCGTGAAGGCCGTGCCGCCGATCCCGCCGAGATTGGTGATGGTCATCGAGGCACCGCCCATCTCGTCGGGGCCGATCTTGCGCGCCTGGGCGCGGGCGGCGAGGCCGGCGATCTGGGCCGCGATCTGCCATAGGCCCTTGCGGTCGGCCTCGCGGATCACCGGCACCATCAGCCCGTGGGGCGTGTCCACGGCAATCCCGACATGCACGTAGTCCTTGAGAATGAGCGTTTCGCCGTCCGCGGACAGCGAGGCGTTGAAACGCGGGAAGGCGCGCAGGGCGCGGGCGAGGGCGGCCACGTGGAAGGCCAGCGCGGTGAGCCGGACGCCGCGCTGCCGGGCTTCCGCCTTCCACGCCTCGCGCAGACGCTCGATGGCGCCGACATCGGCCCGGTCGTGATGCGTGACGGCCGGGATCAGCGCCTGCGCGGCGGCGAGGTTCCTCGCGGCCACCTGCGCGAACCGGCTCGTGGGCTCCTCGGTGACCGGGCCGTAAAGGCCGTGGTCGACCTCCCAGTAGGAGGTGTCGCCGGCGGCCGGGGCCGGGGCGCCGCCGGAGATGTCCTCGGGGCCGATGGTGGTGCGGCCGAGCCGCTCGGCGAGCGTCTCGATGTCCACGCCCTTCTCCCGCGCGAGGCGCCGGGTGGAGGGGCTGGCGGTGATCTCTGTCATGTCCTCGCCCTACCAGTTGGCCGAAATGTACTGGGTTTCCATGAACTCCAGCATGCCCTCGTGCCCGCCCTCGCGGCCGAGGCCCGATTGCTTGGTGCCGCCGAACGGCGCCGCGGGGTCCGAGACAAGCCCGCGGTTCAGCCCGACCATGCCGTAGTCCAGCCGTTCGCAGACCTGCAGCGCGCGCTTGAAGTCCTCGCTGAAGACATAGGCCACGAGGCCGTACTCGGTGTCGTTGGCGCGCCGGATCGCGTCGTCTTGGTCGGTGAAGGTCTGGATCGCGGCGACGGGTCCGAAGATCTCGTCATGCACGCACTCGGCCGTGTCGGGCACGTTCGACAGCACGGTCGGTGGATAGAAATAGCCGGTGCCCTCGGGCGCCGTGCCGCCGCATTCCACGACGGCCCCCTTGGCGACCGCGTCGTCGACGAAGGCGGCGACCTTGTCGCGGGTCTCGGCATTCACCAGCGGGCCGACATCGACCGACGGATCGGTGCCGTCGCCCATCTTCAGGGCGCGCATGCGCTCGGCGAGACGGCGGGTGAAGTCGGCCGCGATGTCTTCGTGCATGTAGATGCGGTTGGCGGCGGTGCAGGCCTCGCCCAGGTTGCGCATCTTGGCGAGCATCGTGCCCTCGATCGCGATGTCGAGGTCGGCGTCCTCGAATACCAGAAGCGGCGCGTTGCCGCCCAGCTCCATCGCGGGCTTCAGCACCTGGTCGGCGGCACCCTTCAGGAGCTTGCGGCCGGTGCCGGTGGAGCCGGTGAAGCTGACCACGCGCACGCGCGGATCGTGCAACATGTGATCGACCAGCGCGCCCGTCCGTTTCGACGGCAGGACGTTGACGAGGCCCGGCGGCACGCCGGCCTCCGCCAGGAGCGGCATCAGCGCCAGCATCGTCAGCGGCGTCTCCGAGGCCGGCTTGATGACGACGCCGCAGCCGGCGGCGAGCGCCGGCGCGATCTTGCGCGTGCCCATCGCCGCCGGGTAGTTCCAGGGCGTCACCAGCACCGCCAGGCCGGCGGGCTTGTGCTGGACCACGATCCGCGCGCCGGAGGCGGGGGCGTGGGTGATTATGCCGTCGGCGCGCACCGCCTCTTCGGCGAACCAGCGGAAGAACTCGGCGGCATAGGCGGCCTCGCCGCGGGCATCCACGCCGGCCTTGCCGTTTTCAAGCGTGATGTAGCGGGCGAAGTCGTCGAGCCGCGCGGTCATCAGCTCCCACGCGCGGCGCAGCACCTCGGAGCGTTCGCGGGGCGTGCGGGCGGCCCAGTCGGCCATGGCGCGTTCGGCGGCGTCCAGCGCGGCGTCGGCATCGGAAATCTCGGCCGACGCGACCGAGGCCAGCACGGTTTCGGTGGCGGGGTTGATGACATCGAAGCGCTCGGGTGTCGTGCGCCATTCGCCGTCGATGTAGAGATCAGTGAAGTCCATGTCGGTCCCTGGATGTCAGAGCAGGTGGCGGAGCGGCTGCTCCACCCGGCCCGCGAAGTCGGAAAGAAGCCGGATCGCCGCCGTCGCGTCGAGATGCGCGGGGCTGCATTCCAGCGTGATGATCAGGCCGTCCCCGTTGGTGGACAGCGTCAGGACGGGGGTCGCCTCGCCGCCCATCTCGACGGTGCGCAGCGGGCTGCCGCGCAGGTCGCGGAGCGTGAGCGCCGGGGCGTCCTCTGTCGCGGCGACCTGCGACAGGGCCCGGCCGGCCGGCGTGGCGAAGACGGTGGATTTGCCGTGCCGTTCCACCGCCACCGCGCCCGGTTCGGGCAGCGAAGCGGCGGCGAGGCCTGCCAGGATCGCGTCGGCATCGTCGAGGCCGTGTGCCTCGGCGGCCCAGGCGACGAAGTCGGGCAGGCCGTCCGTCGCGGTTTCGGCGGTGAGGCGGCGGCCGGACGCCGGACCCTGAGGCGCCGGCGCGGCGGAGGGAAGCGCCTTCAGCGCCTCCAGATCGCGGACGTGGTAGGGCTGTTCATGGCCGGCGTCGACCAGCCGCCGAAGATCGAGCCCCTGTTCCAGCGCCAGCCGCCGCGCCTTGGGCGAGGCGAGGATGCGGCCGTCGCTGCGCGGCGGCGCGGCGGGACCGGACGCTGGGGCAGGGCGCTTTTCCGTCTTCGGGACGGGCAGCGCGTCACCGGGCGCGGCAGGCTCGGCGGTCGGCGCCGGCGTGTCGCGGGCAGAGCGGGCGACGGGCGCGGCGGGCTTGTCGGCGCTGATGATCGCCACCGGGTCGCCCACGGGCACGTCTTCGCCGGCCTCGGCCAGCGTCGCCGCGAGGAAGCCGTCGCAGCCCGCCTCGACCTCCATCGTGCTCTTGTCGGTCTCCACCTCGAACAGGATGTCGGAGGCGGCCACGGCGTCGCCGGGGGCCTTCAGCCAGCTGACCAGCTGGCCGGTATCCTGCGCCATGCCAAGCTGCGGCATCGTCACGGCGTGGCCCTCGGGCAGATCGCCGGACGCCGGGGCCTCTTCGGGCACGTCGGTGACGGGTGCGGGGCTGTCGTCCTCCGCGCTGTCGGAAATCCGGGCGATCACCGTGCCCACCGGCACGTCCTCGCCCGCGGCCGCCGTGACGCCGGTGAGAAAACCCGCCGCCTGTGCCTCGACCTCCATGGTGGCCTTGTCGGTCTCGACCTCGAACAGCGCGTCGCCCTTGGCGACAGCATCGCCCGGCGCCTTGAACCAGGACACGATCTTCCCCGCGTCCTGCGCCATGCCGAGCTGGGGCATCGTCACGTCATGCGGCATGGATCATCTCTCCGCCGCACAGCCTGCGGGCGTTCTCGACCACGCGGTCGGGGGTCGGCACAGTCAGGTCTTCGAGCGCGGGGCTGAAGGGCACGGGCACGTCCATCGCGCCCATGCGTAGGACCGGCGCGTCGAGATGGTAGAATGCCTTCTCGTTCAGGCGCGAGGCGATTTCGGCGGTCACGCCGTAGCTCTGGTGGCCCTCGTCGATGACGATGGCGCGGGAGGTCTTCCTGACGCTGTCCAGAAGCGTCTTGTCGTCCAGCGGCACGATGGTGCGCGGGTCGATCACCTCGGCGCTGATGCCTTCTCCGGCCAGGGCGTCGGCGGCCTTCTCGGCGATCTGCACCATGGAGGAGGTGCCGATCAGGGTGATATCGGACCCCTCGCGCTTCACCTTCGCCTCGCCGAACGGGATCAGGTACTCCTCCTCCGGCACCGGCGCCTTGTCCTGGTACATCAGCTTGTCCTCGAAGATGACGACCGGGTTGTTGTCGCGGATCGCGGTCTTCATCAGGCCCTTGGCCTCGTAGGCCGAGGATGGCATCGCCACTTTCAGCCCCGGGATATGCGCGACGATCGCCTGCAGCGACTGCGAATGCTGCGCGGCGGAGCGGCGGGTCGCGCCCATGTTCGTGCGCAGCACCATCGGCACGGTCAGCTTGCCGCCCGACATGTAATGCTGCTTCGCCGCCTGATTGCAGAGCTGGTCCATCACCAGGTAGATGAAATCGCCGAACATCAGATCGACGACCGGCCGCGCGCCGGTCATCGCCGCGCCCACCGCCAGGCCGACGAAGCCGGGCTCCGAGATCGGCGTGTCGATCACGCGGCCGGTGCCGAACTCCTCGACCAGCCCGGACAGCACCTTGAACGGCGTGCCCGCCTCGGCGACGTCCTCGCCCAGGATGAAGACCGTCTCGTCGCGGCGCATCTCCTCGGCCAGCGCCTCGTTCACGGCCTGGGACAGTGTGATCTCTCGCATTTTGCGCTCCTCAGTCCGCGTAGACATGCATGTCGACCTCTTCGGCCGGCGGGTAGGCGGCGGCCTCGGCATAGGCGACGGCTTCTGTGGCGTCGGTCTCGATCTCGGCGTTCATCGCCTCGATCTCGTCTTCCGAGGCGATGCCCTCGGAGACCAGCCAGCCGCGGAACCGGATGATCGGGTCGCGGTTCTCCTTCCAGTCCTTTTCCTCGTCCTTGGACCGGTAGTATTCGCGGTTGATGTCGCCGACGTGGTGGCCGTGGTAGCGGTAGGTCATCAGCTCGATGAAGAACGGGCCCTCGCCCTTGCGCGCGCGCTCGGCCAGCTTGCGGGTCAGGTCGTTCACGGCCAGCACGTCCTGCCCGTCGACCTGGTGGGATTCGATGCCGAACGCCTCGGCGCGGGCCATGATGGATCCGGCGGCGATCTCGTCGGTCTTCGTGTACTCGGAGTAGCCGTTGTTCTCGCAGGCGTAGATCACCGGCAGCTTCCAGAGCGCCGCCATGTTCATCACCTCGTACCACAGCCCCTGCGCCGTCGCGCCGTCGCCGAAGAAGCAGACGGTGACGTCGTCCTTGCCCTGCAGTTTCGCCCGCAGCGCCGAGCCCGTGGCGATGCCCATCGAGCCGCCGACGATGGCATTGGCGCCAAGGTTGCCGTGGTTCTGGTCGGCGATGTGCATCGAGCCGCCCTTGCCGCGGCAATAGCCCTCGGCCTTGCCCAGAAGCTCGCAGAACATCTCCCTGAACTCGGCCCCCTTGGCGACGCAGTGGCCGTGGCCGCGATGGGTCGAGGTGATGCGGTCGTCATCCGTCAGCGCCTCGCAGATGCCGACGGCGACGGCTTCCTCGCCGGAATACATATGCGTCAGCCCCGGCATCTTGGCCGACAGGTAGAGCTGGTTGGCGTTGTCCTCGAAGGTGCGGATGCGGACCATCTGCCGGTACATCCGCAGGTAGTCCTCGGTGTTTGTCTTTGCCTTGGCCATGGGATCCTCGCGCCGTGCGTCAGTATCGGTTGGCGATCGGCAGGTCTTCGGCCGGGAACAGGCTGATGACCTCGCAGCCGGTCTCGGTCACGACGACCTCTTCCTCGATCCGCGCGGCGGAGTAGCCGTCGGCAGCCGGGCAGTAGGTCTCGAGCGCGAAGACCATGCCGGTCTGGATCTCCATCGGGTGGTCGAGCGACACGGCGCGGCTGATGATCGGCCGCTCGTGCAGCGCCAGCCCCAGCCCGTGGCCGAATTGCAGCCCGAAGGCGGCGTCCTCGCTCGGGAAGCCGAACTCCTCGGCCTTGGGCCAGAGCTTGGCCACGTTGTCCGTGGTCACCCCGGGCCGGATCGCGTCGATCGAGGCGTCGATCCATTCGCGCGCCTTCACGTAGGCGTCGTTCTGTGCCGGCGTCGCGCGGCCGATGTTGAACGTCCGGTAGTAGCAGGTGCGATAGCCCTGGTAGCTTTGCAGGATGTCGAAGAAGGCCTGATCGCCGGGGCGGAAGTAGCGGTCGGTGAAGTTGTGCGGATGCGGATTGCAGCGCTCGCCCGAGATCGCGTTGATCGCCTCGACGTCGTCGCTGCCCATCTCGTAGAGCATCTTGTTGGACAGCGCGACGATGTCGTTCTCGCGTACGCCGGGCTTCAGCTCTTCCCAGATCATGTGGTAGACGCCGTCGACCATGCTGGCGGCCTGCGTCAGCAGCTGGATCTCGTCCCAGTTCTTGATCTCGCGCGCCGCCAGCATGATCTGCTGGCCGTCGACGACCTTCAGCCCCTCTTCCTGCAGCGCGTGGAACATCGCCGTTTCGGCATAGTCCACGCCCACCGGCATGTCGGCCATGCCCGCCTCCTTGATCAGCTGGGCGATCTGCTTGGCGTATTTGCGCATCAGCCCGAATTCCGGCGGGATCGTGCCGCGCATGCCCACGACGCCGGCCAGGCAATGGTCGGGCTCCAGCCAGTCGGAAAAGAGCTTGTGGTGCATCGCGGCCGAGCCGAAATCCCACACGTAGGGGCTGTCGTCCCCGGTCAGCAGGCAGAAACGGCACATCTTGTCGCGTTCCCACTCGCCGATCTTCGTGGCGCTGACGTAGCGGATGTTGTTCACGTCGAAGAGCAGCAGAGTGCCGGCCTGCGAGTTTTGCAGCGCCTGCCGGGTCCGGGCGAGGCGGTAGCGGCGCAGGCGGTCATGGTCGATCCGGCGTTCGAAATCGACCGACATGTGCCCCGAGGCGGGCAGGCGCTCGCGCCATTCCCAGTTGGGGTCGAGATCCTGCGGCGTCAGCAGGTTGGGCATGAGAGCTCGGGTCATTGGGCAACTCCGTTGGGTGCGTGCTCGCACGCTCCGTTTCTTGTTGGATGGGATGGGAAGGTGCGTGAAATCACGCACCCGACAGCGTCACTGGATGCACCAGCCGCCGTCGATGTGGATCATCTGGCCGGTCATGTAGTCGCTGTCGTCGCTGGCCAGGAACGACGCGGTGCCGGTGATGTCGTCGGGATAACTGACCCGCTTGATCTGCAGCGCGTCGCGGACGATGTCCTCGTAGGCCTGCCCCTCGCGGTCCTTGAAGCCGATATCGACGAGATCCTTGTCGAGTTGCTCCCAGAGCGGCGTGACGACGACGCCGGGGGCATAGCCGTTGACGGTGATGTTGTGCTCGGACAGGCCGATCGCGCCGCAATGGGTCAGGGCGAGGCAGCCGTATTTCGAGGTGCAGTACACGGTCACGTCCACCAGCGGCTTGCGGCTGGCGATGGAGCCCACGTTGATCAGCTTGTAGGGGTGATCCTCCATCGGGCCCTGCGCGATCATCTGGCGGGCCACCTCCTGCATGCCCAGCCACATCGCCTTGGTGTTGACGTTCATGATCATGTCCCAGTTGTCTTCGTCGATATCCATGAAGAACCGGGGCTTGTTCAGGCCGGCATTGAACAGGCCGACATTGATGGACCCGAAGGCGTCGACCGTGGCGGCGACGGCGGCGGCGTTGTCCGCGCGCTCGGTCACGTCCATCCGCACGGCGATGGCCTTGCCGTTGCCGGCGGCGTTGATCCGCTCGGCCGTCTTTTTGGCCTCGTCGCCGTCGAGATCGCCGACGCAGACATTGGCGCCCTGGGCGGCGAAGACCTCGGCATTGGCCGCGCCCATGCCGCGGGCGGCGCCCGTGATCAGGATGTTCTTGCCGTCAAGGCGTTTCGGGTCCATGTGATCCTCCCTATGTGACCGGTCTTCGCAGGGCTTCTTCGGCCCGCGCCTGGGCGCGCGCCAGGGCTTCGGACGGTGTGACGAAGCCGCGAAGCATGTCGTGCAGTTCGTGGCCGCAGATCGTGAAGAGCTCCGAGATCTGCGGGATCGGCGGGCGTGGCCAGAATTGCAGCTCGTCGCGCCAGGACATCTGGTCGACCGTCTCGAAGATCGGCGACAGGCGCCTGACCTCGGGGTCGGAGCCCACCGAGTAGCGCGGCGCCGTGCGGCTGCCGTTCTGGGCATAGAGCTTCTGCGCGGCGGGCGAGGTGAAGGAGACCAGCGCCTGCACGGTATCCGGCACGCGGTCCTCCGCGAGGTTCGCCGGGACGCACAGAACATAGCCCCCCACCGGCGCGATGGGCATTCCGTCGGGGCCGTGCGGGTGCGGCAGGTATCCGGTTCGGCCATGGGCCGGGCAGGCGCTGTCCAGCTCGAAATACGGGGCGAGAAGGGTATAGCCGTAGGCCATCGCCACCTTGCCGGCGGCATAGGGCCTGACCCGCTCGTACCAGGACATCGACAGGATGTCGGGCGGCGAATACGCCAGCAGGTCCATCAGGTATTCCGCCGCCGCGAGGGCGCGGTCGCTGTCGAGCATCGGCCGGACATCGTCGCGCGCCAGGTGGTCGGCGTCGAAGGCGCCGGCGATCTCGGGGATGTCGATGACCGGTTGGCCGAAATCGGCGCAGGTCATCATGAAGGTGTGCCCGAGCGCCGTGCCGCGGGCCGCGTTCCAGGCCACGCCATAGCGGCCGCGGCGGGGATCGTGGAAATGCCGCGCCGCCGCGATGACCGCGTCGGTGGTGGCGGGCGGCTCCAGGCCGGCCTCGGCGAACCAGTCCTTGCGGTAGAACATCAGCTCGGGCGTGGTCTGGCTGGGCACGCCATAGGGGACGCCGTCCCAATGGGCGGCACGCCAGCCGGCAGTGTGAAAGTCGCTGGGGTCCAGGCGCGCGATGTCCATGATCTCGGGCAGGGGGCGGATGACGCCCTTGGCGACGAACTCGCCCAGCCAGGGCAGATCGACGGCGATCAGGTCGTAGCGGCTGCGCGCCAGGGTGGCATTGCGCAGCCCCTCTTCGCGGAGCCGGTCGATCGAGAAGGCGCGCTGGCTGATATCGGTGCCGATGATCTGCTCGAACTGCCGCTTGAGGGTCTCCATGACCATGAAGGTCGGGTCGCCGTGGACGAGTATGCGGATGCCGCCGGGCAGCTTCAGCGCCTGCGGCAGCGCGCTGGGCGGCGGGATCGTCGCCTGTCCGGGCTGGTAGGAGCCGCCGAAATAGTAGTCGTTGGTGCGGTCGGGACGCTGCGCGCCGCCGAAGGCGCCGCGGCCGATCCTGTTGATCCGGTCCGCCAGCTGGTTGAAGGATTGCAACAGCTGCGGGCTGGGGTGCAGCGAGAAGCTCTTGCCCGATTTCGTGCGCGGGCGCTGCACGACCAGTCCGGCCGACTGGATCTCGGCCAGCTTGCGGGTGCCCGTGGCATAGGGCACGCCGGACGCCGCGATCATGGCCGAGGGCGACACGAGCCGCCCGTCGAAATGACACTGCAGCAGGTGCAGCAGCATGTTCATGTGCGGGTTCGGCGTGGTCGGGTCGATCGAATTGTCGATTTCGATGAAGATGTCGTTCAGGAAGCGGACGACGCGCTCGACCTCGGGATTCGCCGTCGCGACCTCGCCGGCCGCGACCTCCGGCACGACCTGTCCGGAATGAATATTTGTGGCGGCGGTCTGTTGCATGTCACCGGAGCGTTGGGGTCTGTCAGCGTGTTTGCGGGAGCGGGTCATGATGCCTCGGTCCAGGATGTTCAGATTGATACGATTCAAATATCGCGATCTGATCCAATCTGGATACGTGAAAGTCCAAAATGGATAATTCGGGACGTTCGAAACGCGGCAGAATCGCGCTGGATAGGGGAAGATTGCTGAAGGGGCCGGTCCGCCCCGGCTGGGAGGACAGCCGCAGTCAAGAACCGAAGACCCACAGGGACGACCCAAAGGGAGGATACCCAATGAAGATTTCGACCAGGTTCGCGCTCGTCTGCACGACCGCGCTGCTCGGCTCCGCTGCCGCCGCCGACACCATGACCATCGGCATCACGCAGAACAATGTCGGCGTCGACAGCTACCAGACGACCTATGAACAGGCGTTCATCGCCGCCGCCGAGGCCAACGAGAACGTCGAGGTGGTAGTGCTGGACGCCGGCGGCGACGTCGCCCGCCAGATCGCCCAGATGGAAGACCTGATCCAGCAGCAAGTCGACGCCATCATCATCTGGCCGACCAACGGCGAAGCAGTGATCCCCGCCGTCCGCAAAGCGTACCAAGCGGATATTCCGGTCATCGTGACCAACTCCAACATCGCCGAGCAGGGCTTCGACTTCGTCGCCTCCTTCTCGGGGCCCGACAACATCACCCAGGGCGCGCGCTCCGCCGAGATCATGTGCGACCGCTTCAAGGAGCTCGGCATCGAGGACGAGGCCCGGATCGTGCAGATCAGCGGCCAGCCCGGCTATACCACGGCCATCGAGCGGGCGAAGGGCTTCGAGGACCGTCTGCCCGAGGTCTGCCCGAACGTAACCCTGGTGGAGACCCAGCCCGGCGACTGGAACCGCGAGAAGTCGCAGCAGGTGATGGAAGCCTTCCTCGTCAAGTACGACGACATCGACGGTGTCTACGCCGGTGACGACAACATGGGCGTCGGCGCGCTGAACGCCGCCCGCGCCGCGGGCCGGGCCGAGGACATCGTCTTCGTCGGCGCGACCAACTTCGCCGTGGGCTACGACGCGATGGCGGACGGCGATTACTGGGGCTCGATCTACCAGTCGCCGGTAGACGACGCCGAGGCCGCGCTTCAGACCGCCATCGACGTGCTCAACGGCGAGGACGTGCCGTTCCTGAACTACTTCGACACGCCGAAGATCACCCAGGACAACATGGACGAGTTCGACAAGCCCGTCTTCTGATCACCTCCCTGGATGCGCGGGGCGGGTCCTGCCGCCTCGCGCGTTCCCTCAACGCACCAGGAACAAGCTGACGAAAGGGCGGCACCATGGCTCGTGTCTCGGGACGGTCGTGCATCGTCACCGGTGCCGCGCAGGGCATCGGACGCGCCATCGGCGAGGCGCTGCTGGACGAAGGCGCGCATGTCTGCTTCGCCGACATCAACGGGGCCAAGGCCGCCGCGGTGGCCGAGGAGAACGCGGACCGCGCGGCGCGGGCGAAGGCGAAGGTTACCCATGCCGCGGTCGACGTGACCGACCGCGAGCAGGTCCGGGCGATGATCGCCCACACGGTCGCGCAATTCGGCCGGCTGGACGTGAAGTTCAACAATGCGGGCGTGAACCGGCCGATGAACTTCCTCGACGTGACCGAGGAGAACTGGACCTTCATCATGGGCGTGAACGGGCTTGGCTGCCTGATCGGAATGCAGGAAGCCGCGCGGCAGATGATCGCCCAGGGCCGCGACGACAGCGGCATGGCGGGCAAGATCATCAACACCGCCTCCATCGCCAGCCGCCAGGGCTTCGACAACGTGGCGCCCTACTGCGCCAGCAAGTGGGCCGTGGTCTCGCTAACCCAATCCGGCGCTCGCGACCTGGCCAAGCATGGTATCACGGTGACGGGGTTCGCGCCGGGCGTGGTCGCGACCGAGATGTGGGAGCAGGTCGACAACGACCTGATGCAGATCGGCGCCGCCGACCGTCCCGGACAGGCGATGGAGGAATTCTCGGCCGAGATACTGAAGGGTCGGGTGGCGACGCCGGGCGACGTCACCGGCACCACGACGTTCCTGGCCGCGCGCGACAGCGATTACATGACGGGGCAGATCGTCATGATCGACGGAGGCATGACGCTGGTCTGACCGGCGCCGATGCCCACATGGGGAGGAGCAAATGGCGGAGTTGACGAAGCAGGGGCTTGGCCGGTTTTTCGCGCGGCAGGGTATCCTTGTCGCCTTCGTGGTCTTCATGATCGTGTTCGCGCTGGCGACGCCGCGGTTCATCGACATCGACAACATCGCGGGCGTGGTCCGGTCGTCGGCGATCCTCGGCGTCATGGCGCTCGGGGTGACGTTCGTGGTGATCGGCGGCAATCTCGACCTGTCGGTCGGCTCGATGATGTCGTTCTCGACGATCGTGGTGCTCGACCTGCACGACAAGCTGGGGCCGGCGCTGGCGATCCCGGCGATGTTCGGGCTGACGCTCTGCCTCGGCGCGTTCATCGGTTTCCTCGTGGGATACCTGAAGCTCAACTCGCTGATCGTGACGCTGGGGATGCTCTCCGCGATCCACGGGCTGACGCTGACCTGGTCGGGCGGCAAGAACATGGACATCGCCGACAAGGACGCCACCTGGTTCGGCGTGTTCGGGCAGGGCTATGTGGCGGGCGTTCCCTCGCCCATCGTGATCTTCGCGCTGCTTGCCCTGGTGCTGGGCGTGATCCTGTCGCGCACGCCGTTCGGGCGGAAGGTCTATGCCGTGGGCGGCAACGGCACGGCGGCGACCTTCTCGGGCATCCCGCGCGCGCGGGTCGTGTTCATGACGTACCTCGTCTCGGCCTTCTGCGTTGCGACGGCGGGGCTGATCCAGGCCAGCCGCAGCATGGGCAGCCAGAACACCGTGGGGCAGGGGCTGGAGCTCGAAGTACTGGCCGCGGTCATCCTTGGCGGCGCGTCGCTGCTCGGCGGCGCCGGCACCGTGTTCAAGACCGTCATCGGCGTGCTGATCCTGGGGTTCATCCAGAACGGCCTGCTGCTGATGGGGCTCGCGTTCTACGCGCAGTATGTCGTGACCTGGGTGATCATCATTCTCGCGGTCTGGCTCGACATCGCCGCCAAGCGCGGCCGCCTCTGGTCGCCCATCGCGTGAGGGAGAAAAGACGATGAAAAAGGACTCCCGCGCCAACCTGATCAAGCAGGGCGCCATCTGGGCCTTCATCGTGGTGGAGCTCGCGTTCTTCTCCATCGCGGGAGAGTTCCTGTCGGTCACCGACACGGCCTTCATGGATTTCGACAACATGCTGCTGCTGCTCAAGCAGTCGGCGCCCATCGGGATCATCGCGCTGGGCATGACGATCATCATGATCAACGGCAATATCGACCTCAGCGTCGGCGCCACTTTCGCGCTCGCCGCCGTCGTCCTGCTGGACAGCATGAGCTGGCCCTTCATGCAGGCCCTTGGCGACTGGGCGATCCCGCTGGCCTGGGGCTTCGCGCTGCTGACCGGCGTGGTGCTGGGGGCGATCAACGGGCTGATCGTTTGGAAGACCGGCGTCGACGCCTTCATCGTCACGCTGGGCTCGATGCTGGGCTACCGCGGCCTTGTCTTCATGTATAACGGCGAGCAGCCGACGAGCCATCTCAACTGGACGCTGGTGGACTTCGCCGAGGCGCAGTTCCTCGGGCTGCACACCGCCACGTGGTTCCTCTTGGGCACGGCGCTGATCCTCTGGCTGGTGATGACCCGCACGGTCCACGGCCGCAATGCCTATGCCATCGGCAACAACCGCGAGGCGGCGGTGAACGCGGGGATCCGGGTCGGTCCGCATTTCCTGATCAACTTCATGCTCATCGGGTTCCTGGCCGCGCTGTCGGCCGTGGTGTTCTACTCCGAGAGCGGCTCGGTGAACCCCAATGACGGGATGCTCTACGAGCTCTGGGCGATCACCGCGGTGGTGCTGGGCGGCACCAAGCTGGCCGGCGGCTACGGCTCGATCGTCTCGACCCTCGGCGGGGTCATCGCGATCCAGCTCCTGCGCAAGGGACTCGGCCATATCGGGGCCGATACCGAGACGGTGAACCTCGTCATCGGGCTGATCCTGATCTCGGTGCTGTTTCTCGACCGGCAACTGAACCGCAAGGGCAGGGAGGACCTGAAGACATGACCGATACCACACCGGCCCTGCGCCTCGACGGGATCGTCAAGACCTTTCCCGGCGTGCGCGCCCTCGACGGGGTGTCGCTGGAGCTTCTGCCCGGCGAGGTCCACGCCCTGATGGGCGAGAACGGCGCCGGCAAGTCGACCCTGATGAAGGTGCTGGGCGGCATCCACCAGCCGGACGCGGGGACCATCTACATCGCCGAGACGCCGGTGGTGATGACCTCGCCCCAGCAGGCCAAGCGCGAAGGCGTGGTCTTCATCCATCAGGAACTCAGCCTCGCCGACGAGCTGACCGTGGCCGAGAACATCTTCCTGGGCGAGTTGCCGCGCAAGAGCCTCGGCCGGGTCGACTGGCAGACCCTCTACGGCAATACCGACCGGATCCTGAAGACGCTCAATGTCGGCTTCGACGCCCGGACGCGCGTGGGCGATCTGTCCATCGCCAACCAGCAGATGGTCGAGATCGCCCGCGCCCTGACGGTCGATCCGCGCGCGGTGATCTTCGACGAGCCGACCGCCTCGCTGACCGACGCCGAGAAGGTCGTGCTGTTCGAGGTGATCGCGGACCTGCAGTCGCGCGGCGTGGGCGTGATCTACATCTCTCACCGGATGGAGGAGATCTTCAAGATCACCGACCGGATCAGCGTGCTGCGCGACGGGCAGTATCGCGGCACCCTGAACACCGCCGAGACCGACGAGGAAGAGGTCACGCAGCTGATGATCGGCCGCAAGCTCGACCTCAGCCGGAACGAAAGCCATCACGAGATGGGCGATGTCGCACTGGAGGTCCGCAACCTCAGCTGCGGCGACCTGTTCCGCGATGTCAGCTTCACGGTCCGCCGTGGCGAGGTCGTGGGCTTCTACGGCCTCGTCGGGGCTGGGCGGACCGAGATCGCCGAGACGATCTTCGGCCTGCGCGATCCCTCGGGCGGGCAGATCCTGCTCAACGGGGAAGAGGTGCGCATCCACTCGCCGCAGGACGCGATCCGGCGCGGCATCTCGCTGGTGCCCGAGGACCGCAAGGGGCAGGGCCTGATCCTCGGCATGAACTGTCGCGACAACATGACCCTGCCGCAGGTCGACGACATGACCGCCGGGCCGTTCGTCAGCGACGGCGCCGAGGTGGCGATCTTCGATCAGTACCGCGACAAGCTGGACATCCGCACGCCCGGCTGGCGGCAGATGGTCGGCAACCTGTCGGGCGGCAACCAGCAGAAGATCGTCATCGGCAAATGGCTGTCGATGCGGCCCGAGGTGCTGATCGTGGACGAACCGACGCGCGGGATCGACGTCGGCTCGAAGTCCGAGATCCACAACCTGATCCGCGATCTCGCGGCGCAGGGCTATGCCGTCATCGTGATCTCTTCCGAGATGCCCGAGGTGCTGCATGTCTCCGACCGGATCGTGGCGATGTATTCCGGCCGCGTCATGCGCGAGTTCACGTCCGAGGAAGTGACGGAGGACAGCCTGATCCAGGCGATCTCGGGCATCGGCGGCGACAAGGTGGCCTGACGGGCGTCACGGGACATGGCCTGAGCCGGGGCTCGGTCGCGACCGGCCGCCTTACGTCGCCGCCGTCCCGGCTAGGTGAGACCGGTCGAGGGAGAACCCGCGGCCAAGTTCGTCGCCTTGCTCGCGCGTGAACCGGGCGGTGCCGCAATAGGCCGCCCGTCCGGCGACCCGAACGCGGGAGACGGGCGACGTCCCTGTGGAGTCGAGCGCTTCGAGAGTTGCGGTGAACTCCGACCCTAAGACGCTCTGGAACAGGTAGCTGTCGCCGGTACTCGCCTCGCCGCGTGCCGCCGCCAGGGCGACGCGCGCGGTAACGCCCGACCCGGTCGGGCAGCGGTCGACCTGACGGCCGGCGAAGACGCACAGGTTCCGGCTGGTGCCGTCGCGCCCCGTGCCACCATCGGTCAGGATGGTGCCGTAGATGAACCCGAGGTCGGGATCGTCGGGATGGTCGAGCGACACGGCCCCGCTCACCGCCGCGCTGATCGCGGCGGCACGCTCCACCAGCACGGACAGGGGAGTCGTCCGCAGGTCCAGACCCAGGCGCCCGGCGGGCAGGATCGCGTAATAGGCGCCGCCATAGGCCACGTCCAGCCTGACCGTCCCGTGACCCGGCAGGGGCACGTCGATGTCGAGCGCCTCCGCGAAGGCCGGCACGGAGACAAAGCTGACATCGCCGCTGCGGAGCCCGTCGCCGGTGCGCGTCACCTCGACGGTCGCCGTCACCCGCCCGCAGGGCAGCTGCATCCTGACCTCGGTCTTCGGCGTCCGCGCTTCGACAAGGCCGTGGTCGACCGCGTAGCGTCCCAGGGCGATCACGGCATGACCGCACATCGTCGAATAGCCCGCGTTGTGCAGGAAAAGGACGGCGAGGTCGGCGCCGGGCAGATCGGGTTCCACGAAGACCGCGGCGTACATCCCGTCATGGCCCCGCGGCTCGTGGATGATGAAACGGCGCAGGTGATCTAGATGCTCCGCGGCATAGCGGCGCTTGTCCAGAATCGTGGCGCCCTTCACCTCGGGCCAGCCCGCGGTGACGATCCGCAGCGGCTCGCCTCCGGTGTGCATCTCGACCGTTTCGATCGCGTCGGGATAGGTCATGCCGCGATCAGCGCCTCCGCGCGGGCGCGGGCGCCGTCCTCCAGCGGGGCGGAGCGACGCTTCGCGAGGTCGAAGCGGACGGTCGTCACCCGCGCCTCGGCCTTGAGCGCGCCGGTCTGGCTGTCGGTCATCGCGTGGCGGTAGGTGACGGAGCTGCGGCCGACCTTCTCGACCCGCGTCGTCACCGTCAGCAGCGTGCCCGCCGCCGTCTCGTCGCAGAAATCGGTCTCGATCCGCACATCCGCCCAGCCCAGGCCCTCGTCCGGGTCCGGCCCGGCCAGGTGGCCGAGGAACTGAAAGGAGGCGTCGTCGAACAGCCCGGCGTAGTGCCGCACGTTCATGTGGCCCATCTGGTCGCACTGCCACGGCTGGGCGACGGAGAGGAGCGTCGCGCGCCCCATCAGAACGCCACCTCGGCGCCGCCCTTCAGGTCGAGCATGTCGCGCGCCTCGTCGGGGCTCGCGATCTCCAGCGACAGTTCTTCGAGGATGCGGCGGATCTTGGCGACCTGCGCCGCGTTGGTGGGTGCCATTTCGCCCTTCGACAGGTAGAGCGAGTCCTCCAGCCCCACGCGCACGTTGCCCCCCATGATCGCGCCGATGGTGCAGAGGTTCATCTGGTGCCGGCCCGCGGCAAGGATCGACCACCGGTAAGCGTCGCCGAACAGCCGGTCGGCAGTGCGCTTCATGTGCATCAGGTCTTCGGGGTCCGGGCCCAGCCCGCCGAGCAGGCCGAAGATCGTCTGCACGAAGAGCGGCGGTTTCACCAGGCCGCGCTCCAGGAAATGCGCCAGGGTGTAGAGATGGCCGATGTCGTAGCATTCGAATTCGAACCGCGTGCCGTAGGCGTTGCCGACCTCGCGGATCACCCGCTCGATCTGCTCGAAGGTATTGGACACGATCCCGGCGCGGGTGGCTTCGAGATAGTCCTTTTCCCAGTCGTGCTGCCACTCGGGATACTTCTGCGTGATGTGGAACAGGCCGATGTTCATCGACCCCATGTTGAGCGAGCAGAGTTCGGGCCGGGCCGCGTGCGCCGCCTCCAGCCGCTCGTCCAGGCTCATCTTCAGCCCACCGCCGGTGGAGATGTTCATCACCGCGTCCGACTGCTGCCTGATCCGCGGCAGGAACTGCATGAACAGGCGCGGATCGGGCGAGGGCTTGCCGGTTTCCGGATCGCGGGCGTGCAGGTGGACGATCGCCGCGCCCGCCTCGGCCGCGCCGACGGCCGCCTCGGTGATCTCGTCGGGCGTGACCGGCAGGTGCGGGCTCATCGTCGGCGTGTGGATCGAGCCGGTGACGGCGCAGGTGATGATGACCTTTCCGGACATTCGGTTTTCCTCCTCAGGGCTTCAGGGCGCGGCCGTCACGGGCGGCCCAGCCCAGCCGCACCTCCGTGCCGGCGTCACGTTCGGCGCGGCCGGTCTCGGCCGGCGCCTTCACGACGATGGGATCGCCTTGGTCGGGCCGGAGGACGAGGCGCAGGTGGTCGCCGACATAGATCGCCTCGCGCAGGGTGGCGGAAAGCTCGACTTCCGCGCGGCCCTGCGGGTCCAGCAGCCTGATCCGCTCGGGCCGGACCGAAACGACGACGCGCTCGCCGGGTGCGATGCCCTCGACCGCGTCGACCGCGATCTCCTGGCCGAGATCCAGCGTCACCCGGCCCCGGGCGGACAGCACGCCCGGCAGGCGGTTGTTCTCGCCGATGAAGCCGGCGACGAAGCTGGTCTCGGGCCGGTCGTAGAGCGCGCGGGGTTCGGCGACCTGCTGGACCTCGCCGTCGCAGAACACCGCGACCCGGTCGGACATGGTCAGCGCCTCGGTCTGGTCGTGGGTGACGTAGACGAACGTGACCCCGAGCCGGTCGTGGATCGCCTTGAGCTCGAACTGCATCTGTTCGCGCAGCTGCTTGTCGAGCGCGCCGAGCGGCTCGTCCATCAGCACCAGCGAGGGTTCGAAGATCAGCGCCCGCGCCACGGCGACGCGCTGCTGCTGACCGCCTGACAGCTGATCGGGCCGGCGGTCGCGAAGGCCGGGCAGCTGCACGAGGTCCAGCATGGCGTCCACGCGGCGGTCGATCTCGTCGCGCGGCGTCCTGCGGACGCGCAGGGGGTAGGCGAGGTTCTGCGCCACGGTCATGTGCGGGAACAGCGCGTAGTTCTGGAAGACCAGACCGATGTCGCGCTTGTTGGCCGGGACGCGGTCGATGCGGCGACCGTCGATCTCGATCTCGCCCGCGGTCGGCTGTTCGAACCCCGCGAGCATCATCAGCGCCGTCGTCTTGCCCGAACCCGACGGGCCGAGCAGTGTCAGGAACTCGCCGCGCCGGACGGCCAGGTCGAGTCGGTTCACCGCGAGCGCATCCGCGCCGTAGCTCTTGCTGACCTCGCGAAAGACCACATGGTCTTCGCCCTGCACGGACGTGTCGCTCATCATTGCGGGCTTTTCCGCGACGGTGCCGGTGCGGCCGCCTTGGCCACCCGGCGCAGGATGACCTCGCCCGCGTCGGACAGGTCGAGCGCTACCGCCTGGCGGGCCCGCGGCCCGTCGCCGGCGCGCAGGGCGGCCAGGATGTCGCGGTGATGCTCGAAGCCGAAGCGGATGGTCGCATCCTCGCGCATCACGTTCAGCCAGGGCCCGGCGCGCAGCCAGAGCCGTTCGATGATCTGTATCAGCGTGTCCGACCGCGCGGCGCGGTAGATGGCGAAGTGGAAGTCGCGGTTCAGCGCGAGGTAGCTTTCGGTCAGCCCCTGCTCGATCCGCGCCTCCATCTCGTCGTTGATCGCGACCACCG
The DNA here is from genome assembly GCF_029168335.1 of Psychromarinibacter sediminicola. Classification (GTDB taxonomy): domain Bacteria; phylum Pseudomonadota; class Alphaproteobacteria; order Rhodobacterales; family Rhodobacteraceae; genus Psychromarinibacter; species Psychromarinibacter sediminicola. Next base: position 19,322 of record NZ_JARGYC010000010.1, on the reverse strand, counting down.
CCGCCACCTCTCGGCCGGTCATCGTCGCCGCGGCCCATTCCGCCGCGCTGCCCTCGATCATGCAGCGGATGCGCACCAGGTCCGTCACCGCCTCGACCGTGACCTGGGGGACCACGACCCCGCGGTTCGGGGTGTCGGTGACGGCATCCTCCGCCACCAGCCGCCGCAGCGCCTCGCGCACCGGCATGGCGCTGGTTTCGAAGCGCTCCGCCAGGTCGCGCACGACGAGGCGCTCGCCGGGTTCCACGCGGCCGTCCATCAGCATTCGGCGCAGCGCGTTGTAGACATGGGTCTGCGCGGTGACATGGGGCGCGGCGGTCAGGTCGGCGGGATCGGACACGTCAGGGTCTCCGGGGCAGGTGGCGGGCGTGATCGGCGAGGATGGTGTCGAGCGCGGCCAGGAACTCCGCCGCGTCCCCGTCGCCGAAGGGCAGCGAGAGGGCGATCATCCCCCGCGGCGCGATGTGGAACCCCGCCAGCAGAAGCTCGGCATGCAGCAGGGACAGGTGCCGGGGATCGGCCGCATCCAGCGGCGCGGGCGTCGTGATCGGACCGGGAACGAAATGGATGTTCATCAGCGAGCCGCGTCCCGTGACGCAGGCCGCCAGCCCGTGCCGGTCGAGCGCCGCCGCGATCCCCTCGCGCAGCCTCTCGCCGGTGTCGTTCATCGCGGCGACGGCGGGTTCGGTCAGCACGTTCATGAAACCGGCATAGCCGGCCGACATGGACAGCACGTTGTTGTTGAACGTCCCCCCGTGCGAGAAGGCGCCGGGCCGGGACGGATCGAACCGGTCGATGATCTCGGCGCGGCCGCCGAAGACGCCGAAGCTGGCCCCGCCGCCGAGGTACTTGCCCATCGTCAAGAGATCCGGCGCGATCCCGTGCGCGCCGTGCAGCCCGCGATAGTCGAGGCGCGAGGTCATGACCTCGTCCAGGATCATCAGCGCCCCCGCCGCCCGGGTTTCTTCACGGATCATCGCGAGGAACTCGCGGTCGGCCGGGATGCAGCCGCCGCCGCCCATCATCGGCTCCAGGATCACCGCGGCCAGGTCGTCGGCGCGCTCGCGGATCAGGGCGCGGGTGGCCGCGATGTCGTTGTAGGTCGCGAAGGCGAAGGGGAAGGGCAGGTTCAGCTCCGAGCCGCCATGCGCGAAGGTCAGCACCCCGCCGTGATAGCCTTCGGCCATGGCGATGATCGTGCCGCGTCCGGTGACGGCGCGGGCGGTCGAGAGCGCCATGATGTTGGCCTCGGTGCCGGAGTTGCAGAAGCGCACCCGTTCGAAGCCCGGAAACCGGTCGACCAGCGCCGCGGCATAGCGCGCCTCGACGATGTTCGGCGCCCCGAGCGCGATGCCGCCGTCCACCGCGGTCTTGAGCGCCGCGGCGATCACCGGATCGGAATGGCCGTAGAGCCCGGCGGAGTATTCCGACACCAAGTCGACCATCTCGACCCCGTCCAGCGTGGTGACGCGGCAGCCCGCCCCGCCGGTGAAGGTGAGCGGGAAGGGGTCGTAATACAGCACGGCCCGGGTGTTGCCGCCGGGCAGGGCCGCCGCCGCCGCCCGGTGCCGCGCCAGGCTTTGCGGATGCGCCGCGGCCAGGCGGGCGCGGGCATCCTCCAGCGCCGATTCGAGGCCGGAATTCAGCAATGCGGGGGCCGGTTCCTGCGACATTGGATCAAAAAATTCCCTATCGGATCGTCCATTAAATATAGGCTTGCACGTTGGCTCTTGCGCCGCAAGCAGGAATCATGCTCTAATTTGATCAAATAAACAAAACGGGGAGCACCGAAGATGATGACGACCACACCGCGCCTTGCGGCGCTTACTGCCGTCCTCGCAGCACTGTCCGTGCCGGCCCATGCGGCCGAGATCACGGTGGTCGGCTGGGGCGGCACCTGGGACGAGGCCTACAAGGAAGGCGTCTGGGACGTTTTCGAGGGAGAGACCGACCACACCATCGTCATGGAGGAATGGGCGGGCGAGCTCGCCAAGGTCCGGGCGCAGGTCCAGTCGGGCAACATCACCTACGACCTCGTCGCCGCCGAGGCGCCCTCGGTCGAGATCGGCTGCGCCGAGGGGCTCTTCGTTCCGCTGAGCGAAGAGATCACCGGCCCGGCCGACAGCTATCTTCCCGGCACGCTGCACGAATGCGGCGTGGCGTCGGACACCTGGGCCACGGTGCTGGCCTATGACAAGGACGCGGTCGGCGGGACCGAACCGACGAGCTGGGCCGACTATTTCGATGTCGAGGCGATCCCGGGCAAGCGCGGCGTGCTCGCGCAGGCGCAATACACGCTCGAGAACGCCCTGATGGGCGACGGGGTGCCGGCGGACGAGGTCTACGAGGTGCTGTCGACGCCCGAAGGCGTGGACCGGGCCTTTGCGAAGCTCGACTCGATCCGCGACCATATCGTGTGGTGGAACACGACGACCCAGGCGGTGCAGAACCTCAGCTCGGGCGAGGTGGTCATGACCGACCTATACAACGCGCGGGTCACCAACGAGGTGCAGAACGAAGGCAAGAACTGGGGTATCGCGTGGGAGGCCGGGTTCTTCTACGGTACCGACATGTGGGCCGTGGTGGCCGGCGCCCCGAACGAGGAGGCGGCGATCGAGCTGGTGAAATGGTTCTCCGAGCCCGAGCACCAGGCCGGGTTCTCCAGGCTCTACGCCTACGGCACCGGGCGCAGGGAGGCGGCGGAGTTCGTCTCGGCCGAGCAGCTCGAACACCTGCCGTCCTCGCCGGCGCACGCGCCGCACGGCGTCGAGTACGACACCGATTTCTGGGTCGAGAACAAGGAAGCACTCGAAGCCCGCTTCAAGGCCTGGCTCGGGCAGTGACGCCGGCTGTCGGCGTATCCGGGCGGAGGGGCGAGCGTCTGCTCGCCCTTCTCGTGCTGCCGGCACTCGTCTTCGTGCTGGCGGTCTTCGTGGTGCCGGTCGCGCGGTTCCTGTCGCTGGCGGTCGACAATGCCGAGCTGGGGCTGGGGCTGTCGAGAACCGTGGCCGCTCTAGACGCCGAACCGCCGGCCGAGGGCGAGGTGCCCGGCGAGGCCGCCTTCGCCGCGCTCGTCGCGGACTTGGCGGCGGCGCGCACGGCGCAGCAGGACGCGCTGATCGCGCAGGCGCTGAACCAGCGGATGGTCGGCACCCGGTTCCTCGTCATCAAGACCGCCCGCGACGCGGCGCGGGGCGAGTTCGCGGCGCCCTTCAAGCCCGCGGTGCTGGCGGCGCACCCGGACTGGGCGGACCCTGAGATCTGGCGGACCATCGCCGCGAATGGCGGGCGGCTGACCGATTACCACCTGCTGGCCGCGCTCGACCTGCGCCGCGACGCCGCCGGCGACATCGCGCAGGCGCCGCCCGAGGCGACGCTCTTCCGCCAGCTGCTCGGCCGCACCGTCTGGATCTCGGTCGTCGTCACCGCCGCCTGCGCGCTGCTCGCCCTGCCGCTGGCGAGCGCCATCACCGCCGCGCCGCCGGGCTGGAGCCGCGTGCTCTTCGCCCTCGTGCTCTTTCCGCTCTGGTCGTCGCTGCTGGTGCGCACGGTGATCTGGATCATCGTCCTGCAACGCAACGGGCCGGTGAACGCCGCGCTGGTGGCGACCGGGCTGACCGACGCGCCGATGACCCTGATCTACACGCGCTTCTCGCTCTACCTCGCGATGATCCAGGTGCTGTTGCCGCTGATGGTCCTTTCGGTCGTCTCGGTCATGCGCCGGGTGCCGCCGAGCTACATGAAGGCGGCGCTGTCGCTGGGGGCGCCGTGGTTCACCGCCTGGCGGACGGTGCAGCTGCCGCTGATCCTGCCGGGCCTGATGGCGGGCAGCGCCATCGTCTTCGTCTTCGCCATCGGCTATTACGTGACGCCGCTGCTGGTCGGCGGGCCGGGCGACCAGATGATCTCGTCGATGATCGCCTTCTACACCAACCGGACGCTGAACTGGGGGCTGGCGGCGGCGCTGTCGGTGCAGGTCCTGGCCCTGCTTGCGGCGATGACGCTGACCGGGCTGGCGCTGCGTGCGCTCGCGCGGCGGAGCGTGCCGGCATGAGCGCGGCGCGCCTCCGCTCCGTCGCGATGTACGCCCTGGCGGCGCTGATCCTGTGCTACATGCTGGCGCCGCTCCTGCTGGTCTTCCCGATGTCGCTGACCTCGGGCAACACGCTTCAGTTCCCGGTGCGCGGCTATTCGCTGCGGTGGTACGAGGAGCTGATCGCCGACGGGCGCTGGCTGGCGGCGCTGAAGGTCTCGATGATCGTCGGCGCGCTGTCGACCCTGCTGGCGCTGACGCTGGGTATTCCGGCCGCCATCGCGCTGGCCTGGGGCCGCTTCCCCGGCAAGCGCATCGTCTCCGCCATCCTCGCCGCGCCGATCGTCACGCCGATCGTGATCGTCGGCGTCGCGGCCTATTTCTTCTTCTCGCGCATCGGGCTGGTCGGCGACCGCGTCTCGATCGCGCTGATCCATGCCGCCATCGCGTTGCCGGTGGTCGTGTCGACCGTCGCGGCCTCGCTCACCACCTTCGACCGCAACCTGCTGCGCGCCTCCGCGTCCCTCGGGGCGGGCACGTTGCGGGGCTTTTTCGAGATCTTGCTGCCGCTGATCGCGCCGGGGGTGGCGGCGGGGGCGATCATCGCCTTCATCATCTCCTTCGACGAGGTGGTGGTGGCCAGCTTCCTCTCGGTCGGCGCCGACCGGACGCTGCCGCGGATGATCTTCTCGGGCGTGCGCGAAAGCGTGAGCCCGGCGGTGGCGGCGGTCTCGGTGGTGCTGATGACCTTCTCGGCGCTGCTGCTGGCGCTGCTCGGCTGGCTCCAGTCGCGCGGACGGAGGCGGGGGAGATGAACCGGATGGACGCCGTCAGGGCGGCGGAGGCCGAGATGACCGAATGGCGCCGGGCCTTTCACGCCGCGCCCGAGCTCGGCTTCGAGGAAAGCGGGACGGCGGCACGGGTGGCGGCGCTCTGCCGCGGTTTCGGGCTGGAGGTGACCGAAGGGGTGGGCGGCACGGGCGTCGTCGCCACCCTGCGCGGCACGCGCGGGGACGGGCGCGCCATCGGGTTGCGGGCGGAGCTGGACGCGCTGCCGATGCAGGAGGCTTCGGGGCGCGACTGGTGCTCGGGCCGCGACGGGATCAGCCATGCCTGCGGGCATGACGGCCACATGGCGATGCTCCTGGGCGCGGCGCGGGCGTTGGCGGCGGCGCCGGACATTGCGGGCACCGTGCGTTTCATCTTTCAGCCGGCCGAGGAAGGGCTGGGCGGGGCGCGGGCGATGCTGGCGGACGGCCTTTTCGACCGCTTCCCCTGCGACGAGATCTATGCCGCCCACAACTGCGATGCGCCGCTGGGGCAGGTGATCGTTCATCACGGCCCGATGGCTGCCGCGGCCGACCGGTTCGAGATCGTGCTGGAGGGGCAGGGCGGACACGGGGCGGAGCCGCACCGCGCGCAGAACCCGCTCCCCGCCGCCGCGCGGCTGCTGCTGGCGCTGGAAAGCCTGCCGGCCCGCGTCACCGACGCCCGCCGGCCCGCCGTGCTGACCGTCGGCGCGATCCGCGGCGGCGAGGCCTTCAACGCCATCCCCGACCGCGTGCGCCTGGCCGGCACCATTCGCGCCCTGGACGAGCAGGCCCGCGCCACGCTCGAAGCCGCGCTGCGCCGCCATGTCGCCGCGCAGGCCGAGGCGGAGGGGCTGACGGCCCGGCTCGACTATGCCTCGCCCTTCGCCGTCACCCGCAACAGCGACGCGGAGGCCGATCACGTCATCGCCGCCGCCCGCGACCTTTTCGGCGCGGCGGCCGTCACCGTCGATCCTCCGCCCGAGATGGGGTCGGAGGATTTCGGCTTCATGCTGGCCGAGCGCCCCGGCTGCTGTTTCCTGCTCGGCCAGGGCGACGACGACCATCGCGCGGTCTGCCACGACCCGCGCTTCGACTTCAACGACCGCCTGCTGACGATCGGCGCGGCGCTCTGGGTGCGCCTGGTGGAGCGGAGGACGGGATGCGTCTGAGCGATGCCGACGTGGCGGCGCGCCCGTCGCACTGGCTGCGACAGGCGCTGGCCGAAGATCGCGCCCTTGAGCCGCCGCTCGACGGCACGGTGCAGGCGGATGTCTGCGTCGTCGGGGGCGGCTACATGGGGTTGTGGACCGCGATCCGGCTGGCCGATGCGGGGCGGTCCGTTGTGCTGCTGGAACGCGATATCTGCGGCGGCGGGCCGAGCGGGCGGAACTCGGGCATGCTGCTGTCGGCCTGGTCGAAAATCGGGGCGCTCGCCGCGCACGGGACCGGTGCGGCGGCATTGGAGGTCATCCGCGCCTCCACCGAGATGATCGGCGAGATCCGCGATTTCTGCGCCGAGGAGGGGATCGACTGCTGGTTCGATCCGGTCGGCTGGGTCTGGGGCGCGACCTGCGCGGCGCAGGACGGCGCCTGGACCGACGCGCTGGACCGCCACGACAGGCTCGGCGCCCCGCCGCCCGCCCGCCGGGTGAGCGGAGAGGAGATCGCGGCGATGACGGGCAGCCGGGCGATGGTATCCGGCGTGTTCGACGCGACGGCGGCGACGGTGCATCCCGGCTTTCTGGCGCGGGGGCTGCGGGCGGCGGCGCTGCGGCGAGGCGTGCGCATCCACGAGCGTAGCGCGATGACCGGCTTTACCCGGCAGGGGGAGCCGGTCGTGACTACAGCCGGGGGCACCGTCCGGGCGGGGCATCTCGTCCTTGCGATCAACGCGCATTCCGCGGGCATCCCGGAACTCGCCCCGGCGATCTTCAACATCGCCTCCGACGATTGCGCCTCCGAGCCGATGCCCGAGACCCTGGAGAGCGCCGGCTACACGCGCGGGCCGCTGATGATCGACAGCCGCGTTTTCGTCGCGGGCTGGCGGGTCACCCGGGACGGCCGGCTGAACGCCGGCGTCACCGGCGGCGCCATCGGCTTCGGCGGGCGGGTGGACCGGCGCTTCGACGCGCCCTCGCCGCGGGTCGAGGCCATCCGCGCCGCGCTGCGGTTCGGCCACCCTGCGCTGGCGGACTTCCCGCTGGCAACGGCGTGGCGCGGCGCCATCGACCGGACGGCCTCGGGCCTGCCGCTCTTCGGGCGGTTCGCGGGCAATCCGCGCATTCTCTACGGCTACGGCTTCTCGGGCAACGGGATCGGCATGACCTGCCTGGGCGGCCGGCTGATCGCCGACATGATCCTGGAGCGCGACACCCCGCTGATGGGCACGCCGCTGGTGCGGCCGATCCGGCGGGGCTTCCCGCCCGAGCCGTTCCGGTTTCTCGGCGCGCATGTCGTGCGCCACGCGGTCCGGGCGCAGGACCGGGCGGAACAATCGGGTCGCCGGCCCGCGGCCCCCTGGCGGGTGCTGGCAGGGCTCGCGCCCTCGGGCGTCACGCCGTCGAAGGCCAACATCAAGGAGGATCAGCCATGACCGGAGCGCAGGTGTTCCACGCCGCCGACCGCCACCTGAAACCCGCCGTCACCGAGACGGGCACGACGATGATCGCGCGCGAGATCGGCACGCCGCTCAGCCGTCACATGGGCGCGGGCATTGAGGTGCTGGATGGCGTGACGATCGACTGGACCGTCACCTATGACGAGGTGCTGTTCATCCACTCGGGCCGGCTCACGGTCGAGTTCGACGGCACCCGCCACGACTGCGCGCCGGGCGACATCGTCTGGCTGCCGAAGGGCACGTCGCTGCGCTATATCGCCGAGGGGCGGGCGGAGTATTTCTACGCGCTCTATCCCGTCGACTGGGCGGCGCGCCAGGGGGTCGAGGAGCCGTAGGGAAAGGCGGCGGGTCCGGCTTGGTGCGCCCAGGCGCGGGCGATCACGACCGGAGCTGTCAGAGCTATGAGACCCGGTTTCGGTTCGGACAATGGCTCTGCCCTTCCCGGCCGACAGGTCGAGTTGCCGGGCGTGGACGAGCTCTGCGACGCTGATCGCGCGGTTCGTGTCGGGCGCCCGGAACAGGCCGTCGGAGAAACTCACCTCCGCGCGCGGCACCCCGAAATGGGCGGCGGCGGCGTCGGTCAGCCGATCCAGAACCTCGTCGGCCGCGTGGCGCAAGGCACGTCGATCTCCACCGCCTCGGCGGCGTCGAGCGCCTGCACCCGGCTGTCCGCGACGATTGCGAGGATCGGCTGGCCCGCATAGTGCACCGCCCCGTCCGCCAGGGGCGGGTAGGGCGGTACATGAACGGCCTGACCGTCGGACGTGGCGGGCAGACGCGACGGGCCGAGATGACCGACCCCGGCGGCCGCCATCTCCGCCGCTCCGAGCACGGCCCGAACGCCAGGCATCGCGCGGGCCGCGGCCACGTCCAGCCGCGCGATCCGGCCGGCGGCCACATCGCTGCGCAGGAACACCATCTCGGCGCAGCCGTCCGGGCGGGTGTCGTCGGTGTAGCGGCCCGCCCCCCGCAGGAGCGGTGCGTCCTCGTGCCGGGCGATCTCGTCGCGCATTCCGTTCACTCGGCCGCCCGCGTGTCCTTCGCGGCGTCAAGGTGATCCACCACCTCGTCGACATGCATCACGTCCGCGTATTTGTGGTGCAGGTCGAAGAGATTGACCTTATGGATCAGGTCGTGCCGGTCGAACGTGCATTCCTCGACCAGCGAGACGTGCAGGCCGTTCGAATAGGCGTCGACGCAGGAGGCCCTTACGCAGCCCGAAGTGGTCTCGCCGCAGACGATGACGCTTTGCACCCCCAGTATGTTCAGGTGCGAGATCAGCGGCGTGCCCGCGAAGATGCTGGCGCGCTGCTTCTTGATGACGACGTCGCCCTCTTCCGGCGCGAAGTCCGGCCAGATCTCGAAATCCTCGGCGGTCGTCGGGCGCATGTTCCGCCGCGTGGGGCCGACGCCCCTGGGCGCGTTCATCGGACGGAAGTCGCTGGTGCAGTAGAAGATCGGAACGCCTGCCGCGCGGGCGGCGGCGATCAGGCGCCTGGTCGGTTCGATCGCCTCGTGGGCATGGATCCCGCAGCTGCTGGGATAGTCGTCCTGCAACTCCACCGGCGGTTTCGCCCCGCCCCGGTAGGCGAGGTTGTAGAGGTCGATCAGCAAGAGCGCCGGGCTCGGGCCGACGAAGGTTTCGCGCGTGTAGGCGGAATAGATCTGCAGGAGGTCGTCGGGGACGATGTCCTTCCAGGCGTGGTCTTCGAAGCGGTCCGGGGTCATTGCGGTCTCCTTGTGTATCCGGTCAGTCGATGCCGGCCAGCACGACCAGCACCTCGGCGAACAGCCCGGCGAGAAGCGGCAGCGCGGCGCAGGACGCCATGCGCAGCGCGACGAAGCGCCAGCCCATGATCGGCGCCTCGTAGGCGAGCAGGCGGTGCAGGGCGAAGACGGACCAGCCGGCGATCAGCGCGACCAGCTGCGGCAGGCCGGCGCCGCCCTGCATGAAGACGATGGCGATGGGGAACGAGGTCATCGGTCCGCCCGGCAGCAACCCGCCGATGCCGGAGGCCAGCAGGATGCCCAGGACGCCGGACTCGGCGCCGATCAGGTCGCTGAGCACGGCGACCGGGACGATCTGCACCAGAAAGGACGCCGCGAGCAGCGCGAAGGGCAGCCGCAGCATCAGCGTCTTCGCGGTTCCGAGCGCCGTGTCCCCGGCATGGACGAGGCCCTGTCGCCCCTCGCGCCGCCAGACGAAGGCGGCAAGGACGAAGACGGCGAGCCAAATGAAGACGACGGCGGCGATCATTCCGCGGGCGCCTTCGCCAGTTCGAAGGCGCGCAGCCGCGAGATGTAGCGCGCCAGCAGGCCCGCGAGCATCGGCAGCGGCAGGCAGGCGACGAGGCGGATCCAGGTGAACTCCGCCCCCATCAGCGGCAGTTCCCAGACGATCAGGCGGTTGAACCCCAAAAGCGACCAGGCGGCTATGTAGGCGATCAGCGCGCCCGCATCCGCCCCCGCCGTCCACAGCGCGTAGACCAGCGGGAACGAGGTGAACGGCCCGCCCGGCGTCAGCGCTCCGGCCAGCGTGGCCAGCGCCAGCCCGCGCGCCCCCGACCCGGCGCCGAGCATCCCGGCGACGCGCTCCTTGCTGACCAGCCGCGTCACCAGCCCGCCGATCAGCAGACCCGCCGCCAGCTGCGGCAGGATCCCCAGAAGCAGCAAGCCGGCATGGCTCAGCGCCTCCAGCACGGCGGGCGGCCCCTTGAGCAGCAGGCACAGCGTTCCGGTGACAAGGGCGAGGGCGATGAACACGATGTCGGTCTTGGCAATCTTCATGCGCAATGCGGCTCCAGGCTGGGCGGCCGCCGGCGCCGTACCGGCGGCTTCGTTCCTTCCGGAGGCTCACCCGGCGGCACGACTCATGCCGGCACCGGAGGGAAGGTCGGACATACCTTGACTTAATCCGTTCAGATATTCGACCACATCGTCGGAGGGCAAGATGTCGGCGTATCTGGCGGGCAGGGCCGCCGACCCCGAGGGCGCGCGCCTCGACAGCTTCGCGAAGACCCGCGGCAGGAAGGCGGCTCTGGACGTCCTCAGAGGATCAGTAAAGCGCGAAGGAGATCGGCGCGGCCGGTCGCCCCATCGGAAACCCGTCGCAGCCCCTCGCAGCCGGGCAATGGCTCACCCAGGCTCCTGCCACGATGGTCCTGCGTCATCGACGACCCAGGAGCGGACCACTTCCGTGGCCCATCCCTCGCAGTCCGCCGCCAGCTTCTCGGGCAGGTCGGCGTCGGAATACATCGCGTCCAGGTCGGCGAGCGAGGCGATGCGGACCGGGGCGGTTCGCGACAGCTTGGTGTGGTCGGCCACCAGGACCGTGCGGCGGGACTGGCGCAGGATGGCCTGGCTGACGCTGACCTCCTGGATGTCGAAATCCAGCAGGTCGCCGTCGGCATCCAGTGCCGAGCACCCGATCACCGCGCAGTCGAACTTGAACTGGCGGATCGTCCCGGTGGCCAGCGGGCCCACCAGCCCGCCGTCGGCGCGGCGCAGCTGGCCGCCGGTCACCACGATCTCGCAATCGGTGTTGGCCGCAAGGATGTTGGCGACGTTCATGTTGTTGGTGACGACCAGCAGATCGCGGTGGTGCAGCAGCTCCCGGGCGACGGCCTCGGTGGTGGTGCCGATGTTGAGAAACAGCGAGATGCCGTCGGGGATGTCGGCGGCGCAGGCCCGGGCAATGGCGCGCTTGGTGTCGGCATTGAGAGCGCGGCGCTCCTCGTAGCCGATATTGCTGGTCCCCGACGGCAGGACCGCGCCGCCATGCACGCGGTCCAGCCGGCCGGCCTCGGCCAGGTCGGTCAGGTCGCGGCGGATGGTCTGCAGCGTGACGCCGAAATGCGCGGCCAGCCGCTCGACCGTGACCTTCCCGTCGCGGCGGGCGATCTCCAGGATCTCGGGGTGGCGGAGGGTCTGTGACATTTTCGTTCGCGTTCGTTTCGGCCCGGCGCCGCGCCCAACGGAACGGCTGTCAACAGAATCAACACATGGGCGAAAATGGCAACAGCGAATTGGGTTTGGCCCGTCCGGCGGCGGCGGTTCGGTCCGTAGCGCCCCACAAGGCCCGGAAAACCTTCACAAAAATCCGTTTCGAACATTTACGAAAACAAACAACTTGCGTTTTTTCGTTCTTCGTCACAGTTTCGTGGCAGGACGCGCATGGAGGAGGGCCGCGTGGCGAACCGTTCGGATACCGGGATCAGCGATCTTTTTATCGTCGGTGGCGGCATCAACGGCTGCGGCATCGCCCGTGACGCGGCGGGCCGCGGGCTCTCGGTGACGCTCGTCGAGATGAACGACCTTGCCTCGGCCACGTCCTCGGCCTCGACGAAGCTGTTCCATGGCGGGCTGCGCTATCTGGAATATTTCGAGTTCCGGCTGGTCCGCGAGGCTCTGGTCGAACGCGAGACCCTGCTGCGCGCCATGCCGCATATCAGCTGGCCCATGCGGTTCGTGCTGCCGTACCACGCGGACATGCGCTTCGATGCGGAGACGCCGACCTCGAAGCTGCTCTCCGTCGCGATGCCCTGGACGAAGGGGCGGCGCCCGGCATGGCTGATCCGGCTGGGCCTGTTCCTTTACGACACCCTGGGCGGGCGCAAGATCCTGCCGGGCACGACGACGCTCGACCTCAGAGACGCCCCAGAGGGCGCGCCGCTGCAGGAGCGTTTCGCCAAGGCCTACGAGTACTCCGACTGCTGGGTCGAGGATTCGCGCCTGGTCGTGCTGAACGCCCGCGACGCCGCGGCGCGCGGCGCGCAAATCCTGACCCGCCGGCAGATGGTCGGCGCCCGCCGCGAGGGCGACATCTGGCGCATCGAGACCCGCGACACGGAAACCGGCGACACCGCCAGCCACCGCGCCCGGATGCTGGTCAACGCCGCCGGGCCCTGGGTGGGCGACGTGATCCAGTCCAAGGTCCGGCTGAATTCCGGCGACGGGGTGCGCCTGGTCCGCGGCAGCCATATCGTGACCCGCAAGCTCTATGATCACGACAAGTGCTACTTCCTGCAGGGCACCGACGGCCGGATCATCTTTACCATTCCCTACGAGCGCGACTTCACCCTGATCGGCACCACGGACGCCGAACACGACGATCCGTCGAAAAAGCCCGAATGCACGCCCGCCGAACGCCGCTATCTGCTTGATTTCGCGAACCATTACTTCGAACGGCAGCTGGGCGAGGCGGATATCGTCTGGACCTATTCCGGCGTGCGCCCGCTTTACGACGACGGGGCGAGCAGCGCGACGGCGGCCACGCGCGACTACACGCTCAAGGTCGAGACCGACGGCGGGGCGCCGGTGCTCAACGTGTTCGGGGGCAAGATCACGACCTACCGGCGGCTGGCCGAAAGCGCCCTGCGCCGGATCGGCGACCACCTGCCCGTGTCCCGCGGGCCCTGGACGGCCGGCGTGCCGCTGCCGGGCGGCGACTTTCCCGTCGATGGCGTGGCGGATCTGATGGCCGGCCTGCGCCGCGACTACCCGTTCTTGTCCCACGACTGGGCACTGCGGCTCGTGCGCGCCTACGGCACCGAGGCCCGCGCGATCCTGGGCGACGCGGCGAACGCCGGCGACCTCGGCCGCGACTTCGGCGCGACCCTGACCGAGGCCGAGCTTCGCTGGCTGATGTCCCGCGAATTCGCGCGCCGCGCCGAGGACGTGATCTGGCGCCGCAACAAGCTCGGCCTGAGGCTGGACCCGGCCCAGGTCGCGACGCTGGAAGACTGGATGGCCGAGACCGGCAGCCGCGCCGACGCCGCGGAATGAGGAGGAGACCGGGATGACGCTTGAACTGAAAGGGGTGACCAAGAGCGTGGAGGGCCAGGTGCACATCCATCCCACGGACCTGACGCTGGAGAAGGGCACGATGAACGTGCTCCTCGGGCCGACGCTGTCGGGCAAGACCTCGCTGATGCGGCTCATGGCCGGGCTGGACGTCCCCAACAGCGGCCGCGTCTACTGGCGCGGCGAGGACGTGACCGGGATGCGGGTGCAGGACCGCAAGGTCGCCATGGTCTACCAGCAGTTCATCAACTATCCCTCGATGACCGTCTTCGAGAACATCGCCTCGCCGATGCGGCTGCTGGGCCTCGACCGCGCCGAGATCGACCGCCGCGTCCGCGAAAGCGCCGAGCTGATGCAGCTGACCCCGTTGCTGGAGCGCAAGCCGCTCGAACTGTCGGGGGGCCAGCAGCAGCGCTGCGCTCTGGCGCGGGCGCTGGTCAAGGACGCGGGCCTGGTGCTGCTCGACGAGCCCCTGGCCAACCTGGACTACAAGCTGCGCGAGGAACTGCGCGTCGAGATCCCCAAGATCTTCGAGGCGGCGGGCTCGATCTTCGTCTATGCCACCACCGAGCCGGAGGAGGCGCTGCTGCTGGGCGGCAACGTCGCCACCCTATGGGAGGGGGCCATCACCCAGTTCGGCCCCACCCCCGAAGTCTATCGCCAGCCGGTCGACGCGACGACGGCGCGGGTCTTCAGCGATCCGCCGATGAACTTCCTGCCGATCTCCAAGACCGGCGACCGCATCATGTTCGGCGAGGGCCAGAGCGCCCCGGCCGCGGGCAAGCTGGCCGAGCTGGCCGACGGGCGCTACACGGCCGGGTTCCGGCCCAACCACCTGGAGATCGACCGGCACACCGCCGACGCGATGCGGTTCCGCGCCACGCTCAACGTCACCGAACTGACCGGGTCCGAGACCTTCGTGCACCTGGACCACCACGGCGAGCGCTGGGTCGGCCTGATCCACGGGATACACGACCTGACGCTGGGCGAAGAGCTGAGCGTCTGGCTGGATCCGCGCCATGTCTACGTCTTCGCCGAGGATGGCGGGCTCGTCGCCCCTGCCGCCTACGCGCTGGCCGCCTGAGGGAGGAACCGATGGCCAAGATCACGCTCGACAATCTCGCGCATTCCTACCTGCCCAACCCGGCATCCGAGGAGGACTACGCGCTCAAGGAGCTCAACCACGACTGGCAGGACGGGGCGGCCTATGCCCTGCTGGGGGCGTCGGGCTGCGGCAAGTCGACCCTTCTCAACATCATCTCGGGGCTGTTGCAGCCCAGCCAGGGGCGTATCCTGTTCGACGGGCACGACGTGACCCATGCGCCCACAACGGAACGCAACATCGCCCAGGTGTTCCAGTTCCCGGTCGTCTACGACACCATGACCGTCCGCGACAACCTGGCCTTCCCGCTGCGCAACCGCGGCCGGGACGAGGCCTATGTCGCCGAGCGCGTGCAGGAGATCGCGCGCATGATCGGCATGGAGGACATGCTGCGCCGCAAGGCGCGCGGGCTGACCGCCGACGCCAAGCAGAAGATCAGCCTCGGCCGCGGCATGGTGCGCCAGGACGTCAACGCGCTGCTCTTCGACGAGCCGCTGACGGTGATCGACCCGCACATGAAGTGGGAGCTGCGCACCCAGCTCAAGAGCCTGCACCGCGACTTCGGCCACACCATGATCTACGTCACCCACGACCAGACCGAGGCGCTGACCTTCGCCGACAAGGTCGTCGTGATGCATGACGGGCGCGTGGTGCAGATCGGCACGCCCGAAGAGCTGTTCGAGCAGCCCGAGCATACCTTCGTGGGCTATTTCATCGGCTCGCCGGGCATGAACGTGATCCCGGCCAGGATCGAGGGCGACAAGGCCATCGTCAACGGCACAGAGATCGAACTGGGCCACGCCTACCGGCCGCAGGAGGGCAAGCTCGAGATCGGCGTGCGCCCGGAATACGCGCGGCTGTCGCAGGCCGAGGGCCTGCCGGTAAAGGTGCGCCGGGTCGAGGATGTCGGCCGGCACAAGGTCGTCCGGGCCGACTTTTTCGGCCACGACATCAACATCATAGCCGGCGAGGACGACCATGTCGGCGCCGACATGAACCGCGTCACCTTCGACGCGGACCACGTCAACGTCTACGCCGACGACTGGCGGGTCGCCCCGTCGGAGCGCACCACACCTGCCGGGGAGGCCGCGTGATGAACAAGACCGTCAATCAAAAGGCCTGGTTCCTGGTTCTTCCGGTTCTGCTGCTGGTCGCCTTCTCGGCGGTGATCCCGCTGATGACCGTGGTCAACTACTCGGTGCAGGACACCTTCGGTCAGAACCAGTTCTTCTGGGCCGGGCTGGCGTGGTTCGAGGAGATGCTCGCCTCCGAGCGGATGTGGAACGCGCTGTGGCGCCAGATGATGTTCTCGGGGATCATTCTGGTGATCCAGGTGCCGCTGGGCATCTTCGTCGCGCTGAACATGCCCAAAAGCGGCGCCTGGTCCACGGTTTGCCTGGTGCTGATGTCGCTGCCGCTGCTGATCCCGTGGAACGTGGTCGGCACCATCTGGCAGATCTTCGGCCGCGTCGATATCGGTCTTCTCGGCTACACGCTCGACGCGCTCGGGCTGGAATACAACTACACGCAGGACACGCTGGATGCCTGGGTGACGCTGATCGTCATGGACGTCTGGCACTGGACGTCGCTGGTGGCGCTTCTGGCCTTCGCCGGGCTCAAGTCGATCCCCGACGCCTACTACCAGGCGGCCAAGATCGACCAGGCGAGCCGCTGGAAGGTGTTCCGCTACATCGAGCTGCCCAAGATGAGCGGCGTGCTGACCATCGCGATCCTGCTGCGCTTCATGGACAGCTTCAAGATCTACACCGAGCCCTTCGTCGTCACCGGCGGCGGACCGGGCAACGCCACCACGCTGCTGTCCATCGACCTCGTGAAGATGGCGCTGGGGCAGTTCGACCTCGGCCCCGCGGCGGCGTTCTCGATCATGTATTTCCTCGTGATCCTTCTCGTCTCGTGGGTGTTCTACACCGTGATGACCAACCTCGATAAGCAGGAGGGCTGACCCATGGCCGACATGACCGCGACCCAGCCGGACATCCGCCCGCGGGGCCTGCCCCGGATCAACAGCCGCATCGTGGTGATGGGCCTCTACCTCGTGTTCCTGATGCTGCCGATCTACTGGCTGCTGAACATGAGCCTGAAGACCAACGCGGAGATCCTGAACACCTTCACCCTGTGGCCGCGCGATCTGACCTTCGCCAACTACGCCACGATCCTGACCGACCCGGCCTGGTACATGGGCTATGTCAACTCGATCATCTACGTCACCCTGAACACGGTGATCAGCCTGGCGGTGGCGCTGCCGGCGGCCTACGCCTTCTCGCGCTATCACTTCATGGGCGACAAGCACCTGTTCTTCTGGCTGCTGACCAACCGCATGGCCCCGCCCGCGGTCTTCGCGCTGCCCTTCTTCCAGCTCTACAGCTCGGTCGGGCTCTTCGACACGCATATCGCGGTCGCGCTGGCGCACACGCTGTTCAACGTCCCGCTGGCGGTCTGGATCCTGGAAGGCTTCATGCGCGGCGTGCCCAAGGAGATCGACGAGACCGCCTATATCGACGGCTACGGCTTCGGGCGCTTCTTCGTGAAGATCTTCATGCCCCTGATCGCCAGCGGCATCGGCGTCGCGGCCTTCTTCTGCTTCATGTTCTCCTGGGTGGAGCTTCTGCTGAGCCGGACGCTGACCACCGTCAACGCCAAGCCCATCGCGGCGATCATGACCCGCACCCAGGGCGCCAGCGGGATCGACTGGGGCGTCCTCGCCGCGGCCGGGGTGCTGACCATCCTGCCCGGCGCGCTCGTGATCTACTTCGTCCGCAACTACATCGCCAAGGGCTTCGCCCTGGGCCGCGTGTAAGCCGAAAAGGGGAGGACTTCCAATGGACTGGATGGCATGGACCTGGCCGACGGCGATCTTCTTCATAGTCATTGCCGGGCTGCTGATCACCTTCTCGGTGCTCGCGATCAAGTTCCCGGAGACCCCGCGCCGCGGCATCCTGCGGATCGAGACGACACGCGGTGACCGGCTTTTCATCACGCTCGTGGGCTCGGCCTTCATCAACTTGGCCTGGCTCGGGATCGTGGGGGCACAGCAACCCTATGCCCTCATCGTCTGCCTCGCCTACGCCCTCGCGGTTTTCCGCTGGGTCTAGGCAGGCGCTGACACGGCCGGAAAAGGAGGGGGCCGGCCACGCAACAAGACCCCCTCGCACGATGGTTCAAAGGGAGGATATCATATGAACCGCAAGCTGAAACTGACCACCGCGACGGCCGCGCTCTTCGCGCTCGCAGGCCCGGCGATGGCCGACATGGAAGACGCGATCGCCTTCCTCGACGAGGAGATCGGCGAGCTGTCGGCGCTGACCCGGGCCGAGCAGGAGGCCGAGATGCAGTGGTTCATCGACGCCGCCGAGCCCTTCCGGGGCATGGAGATCACGGTCGTCTCCGAGACGATCACCACCCATGAATACGAAAGCCAGGTTCTCGCCCCGGCCTTCACCGCGATCACCGGCATCGAGGTGACCCACGACCTGATCGGCGAGGGCGACGTGGTCGAGAAGCTGCAGACCCAGATGCAGACCGGCCAGAACGTCTATGACGCCTACATCAACGACTCCGACCTGATCGGAACCCACTGGCGCTATCAGCAGGCCCGCAACCTGACCGACTGGATCGCGGGCGAGGGGGCCGATGTCACCAACCCCAACCTGAACCTCGACGATTTCATCGGGCTGGAGTTCACGACAGGGCCGGACGGCAAGCTCTACCAGCTGCCCGACCAGCAGTTCGCGAACCTCTACTGGTTCCGCCACGACTGGTTCACCGATCCCCAGACCATGGCCGATTTCGAAGAGGAATACGGCTACGAGCTGGGCGTGCCGCAGAACTGGTCGGCCTACGAGGACATCGCCGCATTCTTCACCGGGCGCGACATGTCCTATGTCGGCGGCCCCGAGGAGGGGGTCTTCGGCAACATGGACTACGGCAAGAAGGACCCCAGCCTCGGCTGGCGCTACACCGACGCCTGGATGTCCATGGCCGGCATGGGCGACGTGGGCGAGCCCAACGGCCTGCCGGTCGACGAATGGGGCATCCGCGTGAACGAGAACTCGCAGCCCGTCGGCTCCTGCGTGGATCGCGGCGGCGCGACCAACGGCCCCGCGGCGGTCTATGCCGTCGAAAAGGCGATCGAGTGGCTGGAGAAATACTCTCCGCCGGCCGCGGCCGGCATGACCTTCTCGGAGGCCGGCCCGGTGCCCGCACAGGGCAATATCGCCCAGCAGATGTTCTGGTACACGGCCTTCACCGCCGACATGGTGGGCGAGGGCGCCGATGCCGTGCTCTACGAGGACGGCACCCCGCGCTGGCGCATGGCGCCGAGCCCGCACGGTGCCTACTGGGAAGAGGGCATGAAGGTCGGCTACCAGGACGCCGGCTCCTGGACGCTGATGAAATCGACCCCGGTCGACCGTGCCAAGGCGGCCTGGCTCTATGCCCAGTTCGTCACCTCGATGACGGTGGACGTGAAGAAGAGCCACGAGGGCCTGACCTTCATCCGCGAGTCCACGATCAACCACGAGAGCTTCACCGAGCGGGCCCCGGAGCTGGGCGGGCTGGTCGAGTTCTACCGCTCGCCGGCGCGCGTGCGGTGGTCGCCGACCGGGACCAACATTCCCGACTACCCGAAGCTGGCGCAGCTGTGGTGGCAGAACATCGGCGACGCCATGTCCGGTGCCAAGACCCCGCAGGAAGCCCTCGACGCGCTGTGCGAGGACCAGGAGAGCGTTCTCGAGCGGCTTGAGCGGGCCGGGGTCCAGGGCGATCTCGGGCCGGAGCTGAACGAGGAGCGCGACCCCGAATACTGGCTCAACGAGCCGGGTGCGCCCAAGCCGGAACTCGACAACGAGGATCCGGAACCGGTCACCGTGCGGTACGAAGAACTCATCGAGTCCTGGCAGTAAGCTGCCCGCCGGCCGGAGCGCCCCGCGCGCTCCG
>NZ_JARGYC010000109.1 GCF_029168335.1 Psychromarinibacter sediminicola | reverse complement strand
TGCTGACATGAAACATCCTCCTGAACAGGATGAATCACAAACAGTCCCACAAGGGAATCCCCCGCGACTCAGGGTTGCCCCGAAATGCTCTAGCGTGCGACAGACCGATGCGGAAATCCTTGCTCTGGAAGATCTCCCGCATGGCGTCGTCACGATGGTTCAGGTTGAACATCATCACCATCGTGTTCGGCGCCGACGGCGTCTCCTCGAAGAACTCGAAGTTGCCCTCTTCGCGCCCCTCGTAGAGCACCGGCTTGTTCGCCGGCACGGCAAGGTGACGGTCCTGGAATTCGATCTCGCCGGCCAGCGTCTTGGTCACGAGAACCTCGACATCGGACAGGATGTCGTAGCGCACCGTGTCGATATAGGGCAGCTGGTTCCCCTCGGTGTCGACCTTCCAGTAGTACGGGTTCCGTTCGGCGACCGCGGCGGTCGCGTTGCCGCTGCCGTAGCCTTGCGTGAAGATCCAGCCGTTCAGGGTGGGCACTTCGGTGTTCGAGTAGAACTCCGACTTGTTCACCATCAGGCCGACCCAGTTGCTTTCGCCGGCGGCGTCGATCTCGGCCTGCACATCGTCGTTATAGTCCGGGTGGTACTGCTCCAGGTAGTGACGCGGGTAGCGGACGGCCGCGTTGTCGAGCGTCCGCGCCGTCGCGAGGTACTGCAGGAACAGGCCCTTCGGCTCCTTGAAGGTGAAGGTGAACGTGTAGTCGTCGATCATCTCGAACGCGACGGGCGAGCCGTCGGCATTGATAAACGGCTCCGCCGGCGTCGGGGTGAATTCCTTGTTCAGCAGCAGGTCGTTGTGCCAGAATTGGATGTCGGCCGCGGTGAACGGCGCGCCGTCCGACCATTTCATGCCTTCGCGCAGGTGGAAGGTGAACTCCGTCGCGTCGTCGTTCACGTCGACCGACTCGGCGATGTTCGGCACCACGCCGCTCCAGTCCGGGGTCCAGCGCATGAAGTTCTCGTAGGCCACGGTGCGCCGGATCCACGAATCGTCCGACCCGCCCAGCAGCGCCATGCGCCACAGGCCGCCGTAATCGCCCACGCGGTCCACGGGCTCCACGACCAGCGGGTTCTCCGGCAGCCGCTCTTCCAGGGGCGCAAGGTCGCCGCTTTCCACCATTGCGGCGAGATCCGGCGCTTCGCCGGCCTTCGCGGGCGTCAGCACGCCATTGAATGAAAAGGCTCCCAGTGCGGTCATGAGCAGAAGGCTCCGCCTGGAAACGACCGATCTCTTCAGGATGTCCATTTATTCCTCCCTTGATGTGACTGTCAGTAAGACGCGCTGTCGTCGAAGTGCCTTGGGCTGTCCTCCGTCGCCCCAGTCATACGCTCAATCTGACACACAAAACGTACACGATAATGTATAATCTGCAACCTGAAAAGCATCCCCCACGCCGGCATTCGAGCAAGCGCCTGAATATGAAGAATTCTTTATTTCAGCCTGATTTCAGCCTGGCATCCTCCGCATTCGCCGGCGACGGATCACTCGGCGACGAGGCTGCGCTGGCGCCGGATTCGGTCGAGGAAGACGGAATGCGCGTTGTCCAGATGCTCTTTCATGGCGCGGACCGCCGCATCGGGATCGCCGCCCTCGATGGCCTCGACGATGCGCCAGTGATCGGCATTCGAGCGCCGCATCTGGGCCAGGCTCAGCGGCTTCTTCTTCGAAAGCGCCTGCAGCCAGCTGTCGTAGCGCTTCATGATCCCCAGCGCTTCTTTGTTGAAGTGATGGTTCTCGATGCATTCGTGAAAGCGCAGGTTGCGCACGTGGTACTGCTCGTAGTCGCCGTTATTGACCGTTTCCTCGCAGTCCTCCTGCAACGCTCTCAGTTCCGCGACCTCCGCGGGCGTGGCGCTCTCGGCGAAGGACCGGACGAAATATCCGGCGAACAGAACCTTAATATCGAAGATATTGTGGACCAGGTCTTCGCTGATCTCCCGCACGCTGGCGCCGCGATTGGGCGTGATCGTGACGAGCCCCTCGCCTTCGAGTATCTGCAGCGCTTCTCGCGCCGGGTTCGTGCTGGTCTTGAACCGCTCGGCGATATCCGCGACCTTCAGCCGTGTCCCGGCCGATATGCGTCCTTCCAGGATCTCCTCGCGCAGGTGTTGCGCCAGCCGGCTGTAGCCGGGCTTCCTGGGAGCGTCCTTCTGCCTGCCGCCTCCGGACGCGGCAGTTCTGGCTTCTGTCGTCGACTTCATCGCCACTGTTATCCCGTCTTATCGATCGAGGTTTACAATCTTGCCACGCTGGCACGAGAGCGCGCCGAACGCGATACCAAAAACGGCTGACTGGATCATATCCGAAAGCCGATTGACAAAATAGTACATTATCTGACAATCATTACCCACAAAAAAATCGCGGTTGCGGAAAAGCCTTCGCCCGAAATCGGAAGAGTGAATACGACATGACCGAATGGTGGAAGACGCCGCAACGCATCGTACAGACGAACCTACGCCTGACGGACGCCGACCTCGATCCCGCCGCCGTCGCGCAAAGCCTTCGGGAGTTCGGCGCGACCGCGATGCTGTTCAATGTCGGCGGCATCTTCTCGTGGTATCCGTCCGAGCTTCCGCTGCAGGCGGCCAACCCCTTCCTGGACCGCGACCTCGTGGCGGACATGATAGAGGCGGCGCATGCCGCCGATATCCGGGTGATCGGGCGCTACGACCTGTCCAAGGCGACGAAGCCGGCCTACGACCAGAACCCGGACTGGTTCTGTCACGACGTCGACGGCGTGCCGTTCGAATACAACGGGACCTACCAGGCCTGCGTGAACGGCGGCTGGTATCGCGCGCAGTCCCCCGAGGTTCTGAAGGAGACGCTGTCGCGCTACGCGCTGGACGGCCTGTTCTTCAACATGTTCGGGTATCAGCGCAACGACTACAGCTATCGCCGCCTTGGCGTGTGCCACTGCAAGGGCTGCCAATCCGCGTTTCGCGATTTCGCCGGGATGGACCTGCCCCGCTCCTACGATCCGTCCGAACCCGCGCTCCGCGCCTATCTTCGCTTCCAGGACAGCACCAGCACCGCGCTGCGCGAGGAGTTCCGGCAGCTGGCCAAGCAGATCAGACCGGACATCGCGGTGTCGAACACCGGCAAGAGCAGCGACTTCTTCCGCGGCGAGATCAACCGCCGCCTCGACCGCGCCAACGAGTGGGAGCATATGTCGGGCGAGCAGGCCCGCTCTTTCCGGTCGATCGGCGCCAATCGCATCCGCTATTCCAGCGCGGTGACGCATTTCGTCGACTACCCGTGGCGCTATGCCTCGGAATCCGGGGCGCAACAGGCGCTGCGCCTGGCCCAACAGCTCGCGAACGGGGCCGATCCGCATTACTATTTCATGGGACTGCCCGAGCAGCGCGACCGGGAACCGATGCAGGAGGTCGACGCGATCTTCCGGATGCATGCGGCGCATGTGGCGCGCTACGCCGACCTCGACTCCGTGGCCACTATCGCGCTCTACCAGTCCGCCAAATCCGCCCGTTACGGCAACGGCACCGAGACGGCCGCGTTTCGCGGGGCGTACAAGGCGCTGATCGACTCGGGCCTGCCGTTCGATATCGTCCATGACAGCCGCGCGACGGATGCGGACTTCGTGGACTGGCACGGCCGGTACGATGTCATCGTCCTGGCTGGGGCCTCCTGCATCAGCGCGGAAGAGGCCGCGAGCCTGGACGCCTACGTGAACGCCGGCGGCGCGCTGCTCGTCATCGGCGATGCGGGATCGCACGACGAGACCGGCACGGCCCAGGACAGCCTGCAGCTGCAGAGCCTGCCCGTCACCGGCCCCGTCTCGACGCGCGAGAGCCTGCGCGGCGGCTATCTCAGGCTGGACACCGACAAGCCGCTCAAGGCGGACACGGATGTCGTGCTTCTGGACGGCCCCTACGTCGAGCTCCGCCAGAAGGCCGGCACGACCGGCACGCACAGGATCGAGCTCCCGCAGCGGTTCGGACCGCCGGAGCTGTGCTATCCGGAGCCGGACAGCGACAGCGACCTGCCCGGCGTGGTGACGGGCGACCACGGCGCCGGCAAGGTCGTGTTCATCCCGTGGGACGCGGCGAAGCTGTACCATGACTTCCGGCTGACGCCGCATCGCGAGCTTCTCGCGCAGCTGACACGCGAGCTTGCGGGCGAGATGCCCGCGGCCCTTTCGACGACCGGCCATACCGAGCTGACGGTTCAACGCCAGACGACCACGGGCGACCTGCTGGTCCATGTCGTCAATTACTCGGGGGTGTCCGGCGACGGCTGCCTGCCGCCCGTGCCGATTCACGACCTGAGCCTTACCGTCCGGGGCGCCGCCGGGATGCGCTGCGTGTCACTGGTGAGCGGCGATACCCTGCCGGTCTCCGACGGCACGGAGGCCGGCGCCGCCGTCGTCACGCTGCCGCCCGTTCGCGCCTTCGACGTGCTGGCGTTCTCGGCGCAGGCGTGACGTCTCCCATGGCGGAGCCGTCCGACATGGCCGGGGTCGTCGCGGCCAGCGCGGGGGCGCAAATGGCTTAACCCCGCAGCGTCTCGCGCTTGTTCGAGAGATGCTCCCGGAGCAACTGAGCCGTGCGCGCCCCGTCCCGGGCCTCGATGGCCCAGAGGATGGCGGCATGTTCCTCCACGGCCTGCTTCCAGCGCGCCGGCGACATGTTGGCAAGATAGCGTGCCCGTCGGACGCGCCCGGCCAGGGCCCGGTGCGTGGCGATCAGCGTCTGGTTCTCGCAGCCTTCGAGAATGGCCTCGTGGATCGCCTGGTTGGTCTGGAAATACGCCGCCCGGTCGCCCGCCTCGTAATGGCCTTCCATCTCGTCCTGCAGCACCCGAAGCTGCCGGATGGCGGCATCCGACATCCGCGCGCAGGCCGCTTCGCCGGCCAGCCCCTCCAGCGCCATCAGGATCGGAAAGACCTCGTCGAGATCGCGCTCGGTGATCTCGGCCACGGTCGCCCCGCGGTTCGGCGTCAGCGTCACCAGACCCTCCGACGCAAGCACCTTCAGGGCCTCGCGCAGCGGGGTTCTGGAGACCCCGTAGGCCTCGCATAGCGCTTTTTCGTTGATCTTCTCGCCGGGCGGGACGTGCCCCTCGGTGATCAGGTCGCGCAAGCGCTCCACGACGGTCCCGTGCAGGCTGGCACGTTTGATCGGCTGCAGACTCTCCATTGGAACGACTCCATCACAATTTGCACCCGATGGCACGTCGGATTTGAATTTGCATACAAAATTCATTATACACGAATCCCAGTGGGAGGAAAGCGGCCCCGGCCGCGGAGGAGCCACCATGACCCAAGCGGCCCCGACGCGCCGCGCCGGCCGGCATCTTTTGCAGATCCCCGGGCCGACCAACCTGCCCGACCGGGTATTGCGGGCGATGGATCGACCGGTCATCGACCACCGGGGGCCGGCCTTCCGCGCCCTGACCGAGCGGCTCTGGCCCGGGCTGCGCCGGGTCTTCGGCTGCAGCGGCCCCGTCGTGATATTCCCCGGCTCGGGCAGCGGCGCGTGGGAGGCGGCGTTGGTCAACACGATGTCTCCCGGCGACCGCATGCTGATGTGCGAGACGGGGCATTTCGCGGTGCAGTGGGCCAGGATCGCCGAGCGGCTGGGCCTGCGGCCGGAACTCCTGCCCGGCGACTGGCGGCATGGCGCCGACGCGGAGGCGATCCGGGCGCGGCTGAGCGCCCCTGACGGCGGCGGGTTCCGCGCCGTCTGCGCCGTGCATAACGAGACATCGACGGGCTGTGTCTCGGCGATCCCCGAGATCCGCGACGCGATGGATGCGGCGGGCCATTCCGCGCTGTTGATGGTCGACACGATCTCGTCGCTGGGCTCGATGCCCTACGATGCGGAGGCCTGGGGCGTCGACGTCACGGTGGGCGGCTCGCAGAAGGGGCTGATGCTGCCGCCGGGGCTGAGCTTCAACGCCGTGAGTGCCAAGGCGCTGGAGGCCGCGCGGCACGCCGCCCTGCCCCGCGCCTACTGGGACTGGGACGCGGTGATCGAGGCCAACGAAGGCGGCGTCTTCCCGTACACGCCGGCGACCAACCTGCTCTACGGGCTGGCCGAGGCGCTGGACATGCTGGCCGAGGAAGGGCTGGAGGCGGTCTTCGAACGGCACGCCCGCCACGGCGCGGCGACGCGCGCCGCCGTCGCGGCCTGGGGGCTGGAGACGCAATGCGCCGACCCGGCGCAGGCGTCGAACTCCCTGACCGCGGTCCGCATGCCCGAGGGCCATTCGGCCGACGCCTTCAGGGCGCTGGTCCTGGAGCGGTTCGACATGTCGCTGGGCAACGGGCTGTCGAAACTCGCCGACCGGGTGTTCCGGATCGGGCATCTGGGCGATTTCAACGACCTCTCGCTGATCGCGGCCCTGGCCGGCGTCGAGATGGGGCTGTGCGAGGCGGGCGTGCCCTACGGCGCGGGCGGCCTCGACGCCGCGTTGGACAGCCTGATGCGACGCGCCCCGTCCGCGCCGCATGCCGCCCCGCAAACGCCGGCAACGACACCGAGCATGGCAAGGACAGGCCAGGAATGACCGCGTCAGAGACCCACCGCCTGGTTCGCGACATCCCCGTCGACGACAGCTACGACATCCTGGTCGCGGGCGGCGGCCCGGCGGGCGCGGCGGCGGCGATATGCGCCGCGCGTCTGGGCGCGAGGGTGCTGCTGGTCGAGGCCACGGGCTGCATGGGCGGCATGGGGACGTCGTCCTTCGTGACGACCTTCGGCCCGATGGGCGACGGCGAACGCCCCCTTGTTGGCGGATTCTGCCGCGAGATGGTGGAGAATATGCACCAGCGCGGCTTTCTCGGGCCCGGGGTCACGCCGGATTTCTGGGCCAAGCACTACAATCGCTGGATCCCGTTCCACCCCGAGGGCCTGAAGCGCCTGCTCGACGAGAAGGCCATGGAGTCGGGCGTCGATGTCCGCTTCTTCACCAAGGTGATCGACGCCGAGACCGACGGCACCCGGGTGCTGGGCGCCGTGATCTCCAATGTCGAGGGCTACAGGTTCATCCGTGCGAAGGCGTTCGTCGACTGCACCGGCGACGCCACGCTGTCGGCGCTGGCCGGGGCCGAGTGCAAGGTGGCGGGGGTCGACTGGCCCGACACGGCGCCGGGCACGTTGTGCTCGCTCTATGCCAATATCGACTGGAACGACCCCGCCTATGGCGACGACTATGCCGGGCTGGACGCCGTGAAGCTGCGCACCCGCAAGGAGCTTCTGCCCCAGGCCGTCGAAGAGGGCCACTTCTCTGAGGAATACCGGTTCATGCCGGGCATGAACAAGATCGGCGAGAGCATCGCCAACGTGAATGCGGGCCACATCTACGGGCTGGACGGGCTGGACAGCAAGAGCCTGTCGGACGGCATGATCAAGGGGCGCCAGGTGGCGGTCGAGTTCACCGAGTTCTACCGCAAGTACGTGCCGGGCTGCGAGAACATCGAGCATGTCACCACCGCCCCGGTCATGGGCGTGCGCGACACCCGGCGGATTGTGGGCGAGTTCACGCTCACCATCGAGGATTACGAAGCGCGCCGGCAGTTTCCCGACCAGGTCTGCGTCTACAATCGCCCGCCGGACAACCACCCGACGAACACCTCCAAGGAGGAATTCGAGCGCTTCAAGAAGCAGTTCGAGGGTCAGGGCAAGCTGCCCAAGGGCGCCTCCGTCGGCATCCCGTATTCCATCCTCGTGCCGAAGGGCTGGGAGAACCTCTGGGTCGCCGGCCGCTGCCATTCCAGCGGGCATTCCGTGCATGGCTCGATCCGGGCCCAGTCGGCCGCCTACATGATGGGCCAGGCCGCGGCCACCGCGGCCTGGCAATCAATTAAGACCGGCCAGCCGGGCTGCGACCTCGATACCGAGACGCTCTGCACGTCCCTGCGCGACGCCGGCTGCTACCTGCCCCAGGAGACGCTGAGCAAGACCATGACACGCTGACAGGATCCACCCTGCGGCGCGGGAGGCCAACAGAGGAGGAGGAGACCATGATGAAACAACTGATCGCCGCGACAAGCGCGGCACTTGCGCTTGCGGGGCCGGCCGCCGCGCAGCAGGACTACGAGGGCGAGACGGTCCGCGTCATCATCAATCTCAGCGCGGGCGGCTCGACCGGCGTGATGGCGCAGAACTTCGCCAATCACTGGAAGGAGCATATCGCGGGCAACCCCGATTTCGTGATCCAGCCGGTGACCGGCGGCGGCCAGATGAAGGGGATCATCGAGGCGCGCAATGCGCGGCCCGACGGGCTGACCGTCGCCTGGGTCGCCTGGTCGGGCCCGACCCGCGCCATTGGCCCGGCCAGCCAGAACGTGGACTGGTCCGAATTCGACGTGATCGCCGGAATGGGCGTGCCGTCGATGGCCTACGGACGCCGGGACATCGGCGACGGCATCTCGTCCGCCGCCGACCTGGCCGGGGCCGAGGGCGTGCATATCGGCGGCTACCGGCCGGGCTCCTACCTGGACCTGACGGCGCGGATGTCGCTCGACATCCTGGGGATCGAGTACGGCTACACCACGGGCTTCCGCGGCGGGTCGAACATCGTCGCCGCGCTCCAGCGGGACGAGGTGAACTTTCACGTGACGCCGGCCGCCAACTACTTCGGCGGCATCGAGGCCAATGTCGTCGAGGAGGGCACCGGCCTGCCGCTGTGGTACTACCCGTTGACCGATGCGGACGGGACCATCGTGGCCGAGGACAGCTTCGGCGACATCCCGACCTTCACCGAGGTGGCCGAGGAGATCACCGGAGAGGCGCCCTCCGGGCCGGCCTGGGACGCGGTCCAGTGGCTCAACGAGGGCATGGCGGGCGTGACCTGGTTCATCGGCGTGCCGGCCGGGACGGACCCCGAGACGCTGGAGCTTCTACGGACCAGCTTCGAGGAGACCTATAACGATCCCGCCTTCCGCGAGGAGGCGCGCAAGGTCTCCGGCATGGCGCCCACCTACACGCCCGCGGCGGATATGGAGGCGCTCATCGCGTCGCTGCGCGACATCGACGCCGAGATCAGCCAGACCGTGCTGGACTATATCGAAAGCGGCACCCAGTAATTCCGTAGGGGCACCGGGCGCGGCG
>NZ_JARGYC010000108.1 GCF_029168335.1 Psychromarinibacter sediminicola | reverse complement strand
GGACCCGACGTTCGCATCTGCGAGCGACCCGCCTTCCAGCCCCGGCGACAGGAATAACGTCCTTCCAACCCGACTTCTTCAGCAGCCTGATAAAGCGCTATTTGCTGTTTGGAATTGGAGAGACGCCGTGCGACTCCTCTCATCCTTGGGTCTTTTTCGCCGCAAGGTCGCGGATGGCTACCGGAATAGCTCTGCGGTCCTGAGCTTCAACCACGACGGGCTGGAGGTCGCCCGGGTGAAGAACCGGAGCCGCCATCTGCCGCTCTGGCACTTCATCTTCTTCATCTACCTGGCGCTGCTGATCCGCCTCGTCGTCGCCGCGGATATCGGCACGTCCGGCTACGAGGCCCGGCTTGCGGAAATGCGCGACGGGAACGTCCTGGAACGCGCCGCGGCGCGCGTCATGCGGATGGACCCGGTCTCGCAGGAGATCGCGACGAAGCTCCGCTCCGGCCTGTCGTTCCTCGAAGGCCGCGTCCTCGACCGCGACGGCTGAGCCCGGCTCAGTCCAGCCGCGCCGCCACTTCCTCGCACAAGGCCGCCACTTCCTGCGCCGCCCGGCCGCTCCGCGACAGTTCGGCCGCGCCCAGCCCCCGGCCCATCGCCTCGGCATAGGACACCCGGTTGCCCAGGGTCGCGGCCGCCCGGTCCAGGCCCGAGGCATCTATGTCGCGCGTGATCTCGGCGGTCAGCCGGGCGCGCGGCGGCACCCTGTTCATCACCACCAGCGCATCGCGATGCTCGCGCCGCATCAGGTCGGACAGGCTGTCGATGGCCCACAGGTCCACCTGGCTGGTGGCGACCGGGATCAGCACCAGATTGGCCTCGCGCAGCGCCGGGCGCAGGTCGGCGTCGATCTTCGGCGGGGTGTCGATGACGACGAGGTCGTGATCCCGCCGCAGCTTTTCGCATTCATAGGACACGCCCCAGGCGCTGGCCGTGCCGAATTCCAGCCCGGCCTCGCCGTCGGTCCGCTCGCGCCGGGTCATGAACCAGCGGCCGAGGCTGCCCTGCGGATCGGTGTCCAGCAGCGCCACGCGCTGCCCCTGCGCCGCGAAATGGACCGACAGGTTGATCGCCAGCGTCGTCTTGCCGGAGCCGCCCTTCTGCTGCGCGATCGTCAGAACTCGTCCGGCCATGCTGCCCCTCCGCGCCCGGCGGGGCGCCTGGTCTCGACTAGCGCGGTTTCTGCGCTGCAGAATGGGTTACCGCGCCGCGTGCCCCAAGGTCAAGACACGGCGATGATGCGGGGATGACGCGGGGGATGACGCGGGAATGACACGGGTCGGGGCCTATTCCGGAACGCGGAAGGTCAGCGAGGCCCAGAGCGATTCCCATTTCGGACCCTCCGCCTCGCCCGTCTCCAGCTCGCGCATCACGACCGAATCCACCAGGTATTCCACCCCCGGCTCGATGCCGATGACCGCCTCGCCCGCGTCGTCCGTTCTGTAGGTCTCTACCGTGACGTCGCCGTCGGGCGCCTTCGCGAAGACCTCGACCTGCACGTCGCGCCGCGGCTCGCCCTCGAACAGCACGCGCACCGGCAGACCTTCGTCCAGCGCATCCGTATAGGGGTTCGCCAATGCCACGATCTCGGTCAGCAGGCCGACCTCGCGGTCCTGCCCGGCCCCGTCTCCGACGGCCACTAGGCTCTTGGCAAAGCGGATATAGCGCTCCCGCACCCGGTCCTTCGAATAGCCCCGCTCCAGGTGCCGCGCGAGCGCCCAGGGGAAATCCTTGTGCGTCACGAACTGCTCGAAGGTCGCCCAGTCGTCGTAGGTCAAAAGGTAGGCGCGCGTGCGATGCACCACCGTCACCAGCCCCTCGCCCGGCGCCGACATCGACAGCGCCGGGCGGTCGCCGATCCGGCCCTCCACCGGCACCGTCGCGTCCTGCGTCACCAGATCGAACCGCTCGAAGTTCTTCGGGATGTAGGGATACCCCGCGCCCCTGAAATTCTGGCCCACGCGGATTTCCGCTTTGATCTCCCCCCCGGTCTCCACCGTATAGTCCTCCGGCGAGATCCAGAATTCGTGGGCAGCGAGCGGCGCCGCGGCCAGCAGCGCGGATAACAGAACGGGCAGGAAACGCATGACGGACCCCTCTTCCTCGGCCACAGGCAAGCTGGCATGCCGGCCACGCCTGTCAAGCGCGCCGCTCCTCGCCCTCGCCATCGTGATGCTCGCGGCGTTTGCCCCCTCGGCCCGCGCCCATGAAATACGCCCCGCGATCTCCGACGTGCTGGTCGAGGCCGACCGCGTGCAGATGCACATCGTGCTCACGCTGGAGCCTTTGGTCGCCGGCATCGACCTGCAGGGGCTCGACGACACCGACAATGCGCCGCAGGCCGACCGCTACGACACCCTGCGCGCCCTGCCGCCCGAAGACCTGCAGACCGCGTTCCGCGACGACTGGCCCGACATCCGCGAGGGCTTCGAGCTCGCCGCCGGCGACACGGGGCTCACGCCCGAGATCCTGCGGCTGGAGATCCCGCCCGCCGGCGACCTCGCCCTGCCCCGCGACAGCCGCCTGCTGATCGGGGCCGACCTGCCGCCCGATGGCTCCCCGGTGACGGTGGGCTGGGACGCCGCCTATGGCCCGCTCGTCGTGCGCCAGCGCGAGGGCGGCGACGACGCCTATTCCGCCCTGCTGGAGGACGGCGCCGTCAGCGAACCGTTGCCGCGCACCGGCGTGGCGACGGAAACCGCCTGGCAGGTCTTTCCACGCTTCATCGTGCAGGGGTTCGAACACATCATCCCGAAGGGCCTGGACCACATCGTCTTCGTGCTGGGGCTGTTCTTCTTCTCGCTGCATATCCGCCCGCTGCTGGTGCAGGTGACGGCCTTTACGCTGGCCCACACGGTCACGCTGGCGCTCGCGGCGCTCGGCCTCGTCCGCATCCCGGGCAGCATCGTGGAGCCGCTGATCGCCGCCTCCATCGTCTTCGTCGCGGTGGAAAACCTGTTCCGCCCGCAGCTTGGACCGTTCCGAACGGTGGTGGTCTTCTTCTTCGGCCTCCTGCACGGGCTCGGCTTTGCCAGCGTGCTGGGCGAGCTGGGCGGCGGCAGCGCCAATTTCCTCGCCCGCCTGATCGGCTTCAACATCGGCGTGGAGCTCGGGCAGCTGACGGTGATCGCGGCCGCCTTCCTGACCGTCGGCTACTGGTTCGGCGGCCGGCCATGGTATCGCAGCCGCATCGCCATCCCGGCCTCGGTCCTGATCGCGGCCATCGGCGCCTTCTGGTTCGTCGAGCGCGTGGCCTGACGCCCCTACATCGAGTTCGGCAGGAACAGCACCAGCGACGGGATCAGGACGAGCAGCGCCAGGCGGATGATATCCACCAGCCAGAACGGCGTGACCCCGCGGAAGATCGTGGCCGTCGACACGTCCCCGATCACCCCTTTCAGCACGAAGACGTTCAGCCCCACAGGCGGCGTGATCAGCGAGATCTCGGTTACCACGACCACCACGATCCCGAACCACACGGCGATCTCGTCCGGCGTCATCCCGAGGTCGAGCGAGATGACCAGCGGAAAGAAGATCGGCACCGTCAGAAGCAGCATCGACAGGCTTTCGAACACGCAACCCAGCACCACGTAGATCAGCAGGATCATCAGCATCACGGCCATCGGCGCCACGCCGGCCGACTGCACCATGGTGCGCAGCGCCTCGGGCAGCCCGGCGAGGTTGACGAAGTTGGAGAAGATCCAGGCCCCGATCAGCACGGTGAACAGCGCCGCCGTGGTCTGCGCCGCCTCCACCAGCACATGCACGACGATGCGGAAGTTCAGCGAGCCGCGCGACAGGGCGATCAGGAAGGCGCCCGCCGCGCCCATGCCCGCGGCTTCCGTGGGCGAGAAGGTCAGGTAGATCGGCCAGACGTCCAGCACGCCGTAAAGCCCGCCGATCACCAGGAAGAACAGCAACAGCACGGCCCAGACGCCGCGCAGCGCCGCGAAGCGGTCCGACCAGGTGGATTTCTCGCCCGCCGGGCCGGCCTTGGAATCCACGGTGATCGTGTACTTGACCGCGACGAGGTACAGCACCACGCCCAGCACCCCGGGCACCACGCCCGCGATGAACAGCTTGCCGATCGAGGTTTCGGTCAGCAGCCCGTAGATCACCAGGATCACCGATGGCGGGATCAGAATGCCCAGCGTGCCGCCCGCCGCGATCGAGGCGGTGGAGAGCCGGTCGGAATAGCCGTATTTCCGCATCTGCGGCATCGACACCTTCGACATCGTGGCGGCGGTGGCCAGCGACGACCCGCAGATCGCCGAGAACCCGGCGCAGGCGCAGATCGTCGCCATCGCCAGCCCGCCGCGCAGATGCCCGAGAAAGGCATAGGAGACCTGATAGAGCTCGCGCGCCAGCCCGCCGCGCGACACGAACAGGCCCATCAGGATGAACAGCGGCACGACCGACAGGCCATAGTTCTGCGCCGTGTCGATGACCAGCCGGCCGACCATGGAGATCGAAGCGCGGAAGCCGCGCTCGTCCATGTAGCCGACGAAGCCGACGATCCCCATCGCGATGGCGATGGGCATCCGCAGGAAAACCAGGACGAGAACGGCGCCGAGGCCGATGATCGAGGCAAGCATCAGCCGCGCACCTTGTCAGGGTAGAAGATCCGCGCCAGCCCGCGCAGAACGAAGACGACGGCGGTCAGCGCCGTGAAGGCGGCGATGAACCAGCCGATGATGAATTGCGGGAACCCCATGTACTCGGTCACGTCGCCGAAGTCGCGCGCCCGCTCCGCCAGGTCCAGCACCCGTTTCGCCGGCCAGAACAGGATCACGCCGCAGACGAGGTCGATGACGATGTCGCGCAGCTGTCCCATCCGGCGCGAGAACAGCGGGTCCATCAGGTCGACCACGATATGCCCGCCCTTCCAGGAGACCAGCGGCAGCGAGGCGAAGACGATGATCGCCAGGAAGATGCGGGTCAGCTCGCTGGCATATTCGATGGGGTTGTCGAGCGCCGAGCGCAGGATCACGTCGGCGAAGGTCATGAACATCAGCACGAACAGCACCGCCGCCGCGATCCAGGTGGGCAAGACCGCGATGTAATGCCAGACGCTCGGCTGGCGCAGCGGCTCCAGCTCTTGGTTCAGGTCTGTTTCCGGCTCCGGCGCCATGCTCCCTCCCCCGAAAAGACAGGGCCCGCATCCGGGGCCCTGCCGTCACGCCGTCTGCGGGCGCATCAGTAGTTCGCCATCTCCTCGGCGATGAAGGCGCGGGCCGCCTCGGCGTCGATGCCGATGTCGTTCACCTCCTGCAGGACCGAGTCGATGATCGGCTTGGACATTTCCTCCCACTTGGCGGCGTCTTCCGGCGTCGCCTCGCGCAGCGAGTTGTCGGCGTTGGATTCCAGCGCCTCCATGCCCTTTTCGTCGATCGTGTCCCACATCGCGCCGGCGATCCGGCTGAGCTGCTCGCCAAAGAGCTCCTCTACGGCCGCCGCGTCCTCGTCGGACATGCGGTCCATCGCGTAGGGCGACATGATCATCGCGAAGGACCCGCGATAGAAGCCGCCCGGCACGGTGTAGGTGTTCTTGGCCACCTCGAACAGCTTGAACGAGGCCTTGCCCTCCATCGGCATCATCACCCCGTCGGCGGCGTTCGAGGCCAGCGTCTCGTAGACCTTCGGCGCCGGCACGTTGATGCCGGTGGCGCCCAGCGCCTCGCCGACGGCATTGGCGACACCGCCGCCCAGCCGCAGCTTCATCGACGCGATGTCGTCCAGCCGTGTCACGTCGGCATTGGTGTGCAGCACGCCCGGCCCGTGGGTCATCAGCCCGATCAGCTCGACGCCCCGATGCTCGTTCGCGTCCTCGAAGAACTTCTCGTGCGCACGCCAGTAGGCGACCGACGCCGCCTCGGCATTGCCGTCGTAGCCCGGCAGCTCGATCATCTTCGTCGCCACGAAGCGGCCCGGCGTGTAGCCGTGGAAGATCCACGCGATATCCGCCACGCCGTCCAGGATCAGGTCGTATTGCGCCGGCGGCGGGGCGAGGCCGTACTTGATCTCGGCCGTGACGCGGCCGTCGGTCGCCGCCTCGATCTCGTCGATGATCGCCGGCCAGGCGATCGCGTTCATGCCATGCGTGGGCGGCGCCCAGGACGAGATGGTCAGCGTGACATCCTGCGCGTGGGCGGCAGCAGCCGACAGGGCCAGCGCCGACACCGCCGCGGCGGTCTTGATGAAGTGTTTCATGTGTCCTCCCTTGTGAACGGACGCCGCCCTCTCCCAAAGGCGGTCGGAAAGTTTCCGCGCAAACGATTCAGTGACCGGACTGGGGGCAAAAATCAAGCGTCGCGTCACGCAAACCGCCGGTTTCCCGCTCCGCTTGTGCCGCCTCACGCGCCGCCGCCGCATGTCGGATCGTCCGCCAGCATCGCGCGCACCTCGGCCGCCACCACCTTGCCCATCGCGTTGCGCGGCAGCGCCTCGACCAGGCGCACCGCGCGCGGCAGCTTGTAGCGCGCGATCCGGCCCTCCAGGAACGCCCGCACCTCGTCCAGCGTCAACGGCTCGCCCGCGATCACGGCCACCGGGATCTCGCCCCATTTCGGGTCCGGCTGCCCCACGACGGCCACCTCGCGCACGCCGGGATGCGTCCTGAGCACCCGCTCGATCTCGGCCGGATAGATGTTCTCGCCGCCCGAGATCACCACATGCTTGATCCGGTCGGTGAACCAGTAGAGCCCGCGCTCGTCCCGCACCGCCACATCCCCGGTCCGGAACCAGCCGTCGCGCAGCATCGCCGCCGTCAGCTCCGGGTCGCCCCAGTACTCCCGCAGCACGTTCGGCCCTTTCACCCAGATCTCGCCCGGCTCGCCCGGCGCCACGTCGCGCCCGTCCGACACCAGCCGCACCGCGCAGGGGCGACCGACCCGCCCGAGGCTGCCGGTCGTCGCCATCGCCTCGTCGACCGTCTGATAGATCGCGAAGGGCCCGGTCTCGGTCGCGCCGTAGACCTGGCAGACGGGCACCCCCCGCGCCTGGGCCCGCTCGATCAGATCGACCGGCACGTCCGTCGAGCCGATCGACAGCACCCTCAGCCCCGACAGGTCCGCCGCCGCCCAGCCCGGATCGGCCAGCACCGCCTGCAACACCGTGGGCACGGTGATCGCGCAGTGCACCTTCTGCAGGTCGCGCACCATCGCCGCCGGGTCGAAGCGCGCGTGCAGATGCACCGTCGCCCCCAGCGAGAAGGCCGGCGTCGGGATGATGTTCAGCCCGCCGACATGGAACAGCGGCAGCACGTTCAGCACGGAATCCTCGGCCGTCATCGCGTGGCACTGCACCGACATCTCGGCATTGGCCGCCAGCGCCGCCTGCGTCAGCACCGCGCCCTTCGGCCGCCCCGTGGCGCCCGAGGTGTAGACCAGCAGCACCGGATCGGTCTCGGCCCCGGCATCCGCCGAAGGCTGGTCCGGCCCGCGATCCGGCGGCGCGGCCCGCGGCAGCCCGGGCGCCTCCGGGTCGACGGGCAACTCGCGGTCCACGCCCGGCACGGGCTGCGAGACATGCACCGCCGGCACGCCCAGCCGCCGGGCCGGTGCGGCGAAATCGTCGTCATGGACCACCACCTCCGGCGCGCAGTTCGCCACGATCGCGGCCACTTCCGCCTCGGCCAGCCGCCAGTTCAGCGGCACCAGGATCGCCCCGATCCGCGCGCAGGCGAAGAGCAGCACGAAGACCTCCGGGTGGTTCAGCCCGTACCACGCCACCCGGTCGCCGCGGCCCACGCCCGCGCCGCGCAGCTCCGCCTCGCGCAGCGCGATCCGCGCCGCAAAGCCGGCATAGTCCAGGACATCGCCGTCGAAGACCAGCGCCGGCTTCTCCGGATGCCGCGCCGCCGCCTCGGCGATCCAGCGGTCAATCGTCATCCGTCTCCCCGGGCTCGTAGAGCGCCCCCTTGCCCAGCATGTCCAGCGTCAGCTCGGCGGTCCAGGGCAGCATCAGCGAGCCGCAGCGGCTGTCGCGATACATCCGCTCCAGCGGCAGCGTCTTCAGCATCGACTGCCCGCCGCAGGTGCGGATCGCCAGCTGCGCCAGCTCGTTGGCATTCTCCATCACCGTGTGCTGCGCCGCCCAGGCCCGCATCAGGCTGTCCTTCGACGGATCGGGCCGCGCCTCAGACACGGCCTGGAACCACAGCGCCTTGGTCTGCTCCAGCATCACCCGCATCTGCGCCACGGCGATCTGCTTGGTGGGATACATCCGCCGCTTTACCGGCGGTGTCCCCGGCACCTCGCCGCGCAGATAGGCCACGGTGAAATCGTAGCAGGCCTGCGCGATCCCCATATAGGTCGGCGTCAGCGTCATGAACATGTGCGGCCAGTGCCGCGCGCTCTCGGCATAGACGCCCTGCGGCATCAGCTGCGCCTCGTCCGGCACGAAGACGTCCTCGAAGAGCAGCGTGCGCGACACGGTCCCCCGCATCCCCAGCGGGTCCCAGTCGCCCACCACCGACACGCCCTCGGCATCCGACGGCACCGCGATATACATGGTGTTGCGCCGGGACGGCTCGTCGTCGGGGCTCTGCAGCGCGGTGCAGAGCGCGCCGTAGTAATCCGCGTGCCCCGCCAGCGAGGCGAAGATCTTCTTGCCGGTGATCCGCCAGCCGCCCTCGACCTTCAGCGCCGTGGTCCCGAACGCCTTGAACCCGGCCGCGGCCGCGCCGCCCTCGGAGAAGGGCTGCGCATAGACCTTCCCCTCGTCGATGATCCGCCGATAGTGCAGCTTGCGCATCGCGTGATGCTGCGCCCGCACGTCGGGCGCCAGTTCCAGCTGGTCCAGCAGCGGCCCGGTCCACAGGCAGGAACAGACATGCATGTTGAAGGTCAGCGCCGTGGCCCCGCAATACCGCCCGATCTCGGCCGCGGTCAGCATGTAGGTCTTCAGATCGGCGCCCAGCCCGCCTTCCTCCTCCGGAATGCAGATCGCCAGCAACCCGCTCTCGGCGAGATCGCGGTAATTCTCCGTCGGGAAGGTCGCCTCGCGGTCGTACTCGGCGGCCCGCGGCGCGAAGCGCTCCGCCGCCAGCGCCCGCGCCTGCTCGCCCAGCGCGGCCTGCTGCGCCGTCAGCCCCCAGGCCCCCGGCTCGAAAATCGGCTCATCCGTCACGCGCACCCCCCGCGCCCGGTCCCGAGCAGCGAATAGTCGGTCATCGTTCGCCTCCCTTTTCTTCCGGCGGTCCGTACGGCAGCCCCGCCCGCCTCTTCTTCTCGTTGCAAATACGCCGGGGGTCTGGGGGCAGAGCCCC
>NZ_JARGYC010000107.1 GCF_029168335.1 Psychromarinibacter sediminicola | reverse complement strand
CAAGCAGAGGAGGCCTTCCTTGCGACCATGACTGTCTGCGATACTGCCGCCTGAAATTTGAACCAAACGCTCTCCGGTAAACCCGGGGCGGTTCAGTCGGCTCATGCCGTCGTCGATCGCCTCTATCACCCGTTCCCTCAGGTCTATGGAGAGTGGTTTACCCATCGCTGCCCCCAAAATCTGCCTCAGGGTCAGTGAATCAGCCCTACGCACGAATGGGAACCCCCAATCGATTCAGGTCGGTAGGTAAGCGCTCTAAAATAACGAAAAAATCCGGCCGCAGCCGGATCGGGAGAATGATTTCGCAGGGGCAAATGGCGGAGGGAATGGGCCTGATATCCAACCTTCTCCACCTTAAGGCATTGGTTTTGAACAATTTAAATAAGACGGCCGTTCACCACTGACTCAGCAGCCATGCCGCGCATCAGCTCTGATTGGATGCTTCAGTCTCCCTGTGACACGCGTTCCTGATAGCTCCGCTCGCGCTCTGGCCATGTGCTCTTGATGTAGTCGAGAACGGCGCGGATTTCCGGGTCGCTCAGCACGTCGGCGAAGCCCGGCATGTCGCTCTCGTAGCCGCCACCGACGATGGCGGCCGTGCCTTCCTTCACGATGCGGAACAGCACATCGTCGGGATGGTGCCAGGTGTGGCCGCTGGCACCATGCGGCGGTGCGGGCAATCGGCCGGACGGAAGCGGCGAGCGCCATTCGGGCTGACCCTCCAGATCCGCGCCGTGGCAGGCGGCGCACTGATCGGCATAGATCTGCCTGCCTTGCGAGATGACATCCGCAGACACCCGGGAAGTGGCCTCGGCACCCGCATAGTGCCAACTGGCAAAGACCGCGGGGATCAAGCCTCCGACGGCCAGACCGCTCGCTGCAATTTGCCAGAGGAACTTCTTCAAGAGGCCGTCCCGAATGATTGTAGAGCTTTGTTTCGTTCACGCCGAGGTGATTTTGTGCCAGACATGCGCCTCGTGGGACAATGGACATTCTCGTGAGCAATGCCTATGTTTTCGGCATGTTCGCGCGCGTCCTCTCTATGCTTTCCATCCTCGCGATCGCCGTGGTCACGACGATCAGCGCAGCGCATGCTGCGCGCATGGATAGCATGCCATCGGATCACGCAGTCCATATGAGCGAGATGATGCAAGCGTCAGCCGACGCTGATCTCTCCTGTGACGGCAGCGGTTATTTTGGATCGTCGGACGCCGCAATATGCAAGTTCGTCTGCGCAGGTCTGTCGGTCGTCCTTACGATGCCGGGTGTGGGAGCCGGACAGGCGTTCGGTTCTGCCGACCATGACTTCCCCGCCGAGGCGATCGACGTCAGCCGTGCGCCGGGACTGAACGAACGCCCTCCCAAACTCCGTCTCCTCTGATCGCGCCCGGGCGGACGCCCGAGGCGTCCCATCTGCCTTGATGAACGGGACGGGATGTCCTGAGGAGACGACAATGAACATGCTTTCACGCCGCGGCTTTCTTGCCGCAAGTGCTGCCGCAATTTGCGCTGCACAAATGCCCCGCATCGCCTTCGCGCAAGGGGCGGCACCGATCAGCCTCGCCGCCGCGACCAGGACCCTCGATATCAACGGGCGCGCGGCAACGGTCTTTGGCCTTGCCGGCCCCGGCGGTCAGGGACTGATCCTCGACCCCGGCCAGAGGTTCCGGGTGGACCTGACCAACGATCTCGATGTCGGCACCATCATACACTGGCACGGCCAGATCCCGCCAAATGCGCAGGACGGCGTGCCCGACATGCCGATGCCCCTGCTCGCGCCGGGCGAAACCCGATCCTTTGACTTCGAGACACGGCCCGGCACGCACTGGATGCACAGCCATGTCCCGGTCCAGGAGATGCAGCTGCTCGCGGCGCCGCTGATCGTGCGTTCGGCCGAGGACATCGCCGCCGACAGGCAAGAAGTCGTGATGTTCCTGCACGACTTCTCGTTCAAGGCCCCAGAAGAGGTTCTGGCCGAGATCAGCGGCGGTCACGCGGGCGGCGGTCACGGCGCGCATGCGCATCACGGCGGCGCTCAACCTATGCAGGGAACGCTCATGGGCGGCACGGGCGCCATGCCGGGCATGGATCACGGCGCCATGGGCGGCATGCCGATGGGCCAGATGTCGGGCATGGGCGGGATGATGGGCATGGGCGGCCAGATGGGCGGAATGGCCATGGACCTGAACGACTACGACTGGGACGCCTACCTCGCCAACGACCGGACGCTATCGGATCCCGAGGTGGTGCAGGTCGAGCGCGGCGGTCGTATCCGGCTTCGCGTCATCAACGCTGCGGCGGCCACGGTGTTCTGGATCGACACCGGGGCGGCAGAGGCGCGCCTCGTCGCGGTGGACGGTCATGCGATACAGCCGCTGCCGGGCAACCGGTTCGGGCTCGCAATGGGACAGCGGCTCGATCTCGAGATCGAGCTGCCGAGCGAAAGCAGCGCCTGGCCAATCCTCGCGCTGCGCGAAGGCGCGCGGGAGCGCACCGGTCTGATCCTCGCCACGCCCGGTGCCGAGGTGCGGCGCGTTGATGCCGTGGCGGAGGCTGAAGCGCCCGCGTTCGACACCGATCTGGCGCAGGAAGCACGGCTGATCGCAGTGGACGCCCTGCCGCAGCGCCCTGTGGATCGCAGCCAGATGCTGATGTTGAGCGGCTCGATGCAGCCCTATGTCTGGACAATCAACGGAGCGGTCTGGGGCCAGCACCAGCCTATCATCGCACGCAGTGGCGAGCGAGCCGTGCTGTCATTCCACAACATGTCGATGATGGGGCACCCGATACATCTGCACGGCCATGCGTTCCAGGTCGTCAGCATCAACGGGCGCCCCGTTACCGGCGCACTGCGCGACACGGTCTACGTGCCGCCGATGTCGATGGTCGACGTGGCGCTGGACGCGGGCGAAGCCGCGCGCTGGATGCTCCATTGCCATCACATGCCGCACCTGGCGACCGGCATGATGACCGAGTTCGCGGTCTCGGCTTCGGTCTGACCGCAGGCGGGGCGTTCGCTTCGAGCGCCCCGACCGCCGTGGTGGTGCGCTCCGCGACCTTCTCGCGAGGTCCGCAGAGTCGGGCCTCTCGCAGCCCAGAAAATAGGAGGACGACATCATGAACTGGAACGACATGGGCGCCGGAATGGGTTTCGGTATGGGGTTTGGCTGGCTGTTCGGCCTGCTGATCCTTGTTCTGCTGGTTTTGGCCATAGCAGCGCTGATCAAGTATCTTCGGAAATAGGAGAAAGGACTTCGTAATGACTTACACGATCAATCGAATGGTCCCCGGCGCTAGTATCGACGAAGTCGACGCTCGGGCGCGAAAGGCGCTGGCGGATCACGGTTTTGGCGTTCTGACCGAGATCGACGTCAAGGCGACGATGAAAAAGAAGCTCGACGTCGAGATGCCAAGCTATCGCATCCTCGCGCCTGCAATCCGAAGATGGCCTGGCAGGCCATCGGGATGGAGCCGCGGGTGGGCGCGATGCTACCCTGCAACGTTATCCTGCGCGAGGTCGAGGCCGGCGTGGAGGTCGGCGCCATCGACCCGGTAGCGTCCATGCAGGCGATCGAGAACGCCGAGCTGCACACCGTTGCAGGCCAGGTCCGCGATCTGCTGGCGAAGGCCGTCGCGGCGGTTTGAGATGAGCCTGCGCGCCGGCATTCTCATTGGTCTGGCGATCCTCGGGATCGTCCTGTTCGGGGTGTGGCTCATTGCCCCTTCGGTCCTTGCCGAGGTGCGGGAATGGTTCGAGCCCGAGCGACTGGAGACGCTGGTCGCGCGCGCGGGCATTTGGGGGCCGGTTCTGATCGTAACGCTCATGACCATCGCGGTCGTGGCCAGCCCGATCCCGAGCGCACCGATCGCGCTGGCGGCTGGTGCGGCCTACGGACATGTCTGGGGCACGGTTCAGGTCGTGATCGGCGCCGAGCTTGGCGCGCTGATCGCCTTCGGTCTTGCACGTGTTCTGGGACATGACGCCCTGCGGCGCGTGTTCGGCACCTCGGTCGATGCCGGGCTGCTCGGCTCGCAGACCGCGTTGACGGCGACAGTCTTTGCGAGCCGCCTCATGCCCTTCGTGTCCTTCGACATGATCAGCTACGCCGCCGGACTGAGCCGCCTGCATGCCTGGCGGTTCGCACTGGCGACGCTGGCCGGCATCATCCCGGCGAGCTTCCTGCTGGCGCATTTCGGCGGCGAGGCGGTGAGCGGTGACCTTGGCCGGGCCACATGGGCGGTTCTCGGTTTCGGCCTCGTGACCGGGCTGCCGCTGATCTGGGCCGCGACGCGCGGAAAGGCGGAAAGGAAGAGGTGATGGCCGAGCAATACCAGAAGAACAGCCTGTCGCTCTTCGACACAGTGGCAATGGGAACCGGCGTGATGATCGGTGCGGGCATTCTCGCACTGACCGGCCAGATCGCCGAACTTGCGGGTCCCTTGTTCCCCATGGCCTTCGTCGCTGGCGCCGTGGTGACGGGTTTCAGCGCCTATACTTACATCAAGATGTCCAACGCCTGGCCGTCTGCGGGCGGGATCGGGATGATCCTCACCAAGGCCTACGGTCCCACGACGGTCGCGGCCGGTGCCGCGCTGCTGATGGCGCTATCGATGGTGATCAACGAAAGCCTCGTGGCGCGGACGTTTGCGACCTACCTGCTGCGGGGACTCGATCTGGAGCCCCAGGGCTGGCTGGTCCCTGCCATCGGCGTGGGTCTCATTGTCTTTGCCTACCTCGTGAATGCGGCAGGCAACCGCTCCGTGGGTCTTCTGTCGCAGCTCATGGCGGTGCTCAAGGTGGGCGGCATCGCGGCCTTCGGCATCGCCGGGCTCTGGGCCGGCGGCTTCTCGTTCGAGGCGGCGGAAGGCGCGGATGGCGGCGCGGCCGCGGGCTTCCTTGCCTCTGTGGCGCTCGCGATCCTGGCCTTCAAGGGCTTCACGACGATCACCAACAGCGGCGCCGGGGTCACCGACCCGCACCGCAACGTCGGGCGCGCGATTGTCATCTCCATCGCGATCTGTGTCGTTGTCTACCTTCTCGTCGCCTTCGCCGTCGGCTCCAGCCTGCCGCTCGATCGGATAGTGGCCGCAAAGGACTATGCGCTCGCCGAAGCGGCAGAACCCGCCCTCGGGCGGATCGGCTTCTACCTGACCGTCACGCTCGCACTGGTCGCGACCGCCTCGGGCGTGATCGCCAGCATTTTCGCGGTGTCGCGGATGCTCGCCATGCTGACCGACATGAAGCTGATCCCGCACAGCCATTTCGGCATGCCGGGCACGATCCGCGACCATACGCTCGCCTACACGGTGGTGATCGCCGGGGCGCTGACGATCTTCTTCGACCTCAGCCGGATCGCCTCGCTTGGGGCCTTCTTCTACCTCGTGATGGACATCCTGATCCACTGGGGTGTCTGGCGGAGCCTGCGGCAGGAGATTGGCGCGCGTGGATGGGTCCTGCTGACGGCGATCGGACTGGATGCGGTGGTTCTCGCAGCTTTCGCCGCACTCAAATGGCAGAGCGACCCGCTGATCGTCGTCATCGCGCTCGCCGGAATGACCGGCGTTTTCCTGTTCGAGCGCGTCTTCCTCGCGCTCAACCCGCCATCGCGCGAACCGGCGCATGGCAGCCACCATTCCGCACAAGAAGAAAGGCACGAGCCCACCTCTTGACCTTCCAACCACTGGAGGCCGCACACCGGGACAGAAAGGACGACAATCCATGGCCACCCATCATCACCATCACGCTGCCTCCGACATCAAACCGGGCGCCAAGACCGCGACCGATCCGGTCTGCGGGATGCAGGTCGAGATCAAGGAGGGCGCGCGGACGCGCGACTACGGCGGCGAGACGTTCCACTTCTGCTCCGCAGGGTGCCAGGAGAAATTCGACGCCGATCCGCACTTCTATGCCTCCGGCAACGCCAAGAAGGCCGGACAGAGGGCCCAGCCCGGCACGCAATATACCTGCCCGATGCATCCGGAGATCGTCCGCGACCAACCGGGGAACTGCCCGATCTGCGGCATGGCGCTGGAGCCCATGGTGCCATCGGACGAGCCGAGCCATGAGCTGGTCGATTTCACGCGGCGCATGTGGATCTCGGCGGCGGCGGCGGTGCCGCTCGTCATCATCACCATGGGCGAGCTTGTCGGGCTCGACGTGCGTGGGTGGATGGGGCACCGCCTCGCGGTCTACGCTGAATTCGTCCTGGCCACGCCCATCATCCTCTGGGCCGCGCTGCCATTCTTCCGGCGCGGGGTCGACTCGATCCGCAATGTCTCACCGAACATGTGGACGCTGATTTCGCTCGGGGTCGGTGCCGCGTATCTCTACTCGCTGGTCGCGACCTTCGCGCCGGGCGTGTTTCCGGCCGAATACCGGATGGGCCACGGGGTGGGCACCTATTTCGAGGCTGCCGTCGTCATCGTCGCTCTGATCTTCGTGGGCCAGGTGCTGGAGCTGCGCGCGCGGGAACGCACGGGCGACGCGATCCGGGCGCTGCTCGACCTCGCGCCCAAGACCGCGCGGCGCATCCTGCCAGACGGATCGGAATACGACGCGCCGCTCGAGAACATCGTCGAGGGCGACCTGCTGAGGGTGCGGCCCGGCGACAGCGTTCCGGTCGATGGCGAGGTGGTCGAGGGCCGGTCATCGGTCGACGAAAGCATGATCACGGGCGAGCCGGTGCCGGTGGAGAAGGTCGAGGGCGACCGCGTCACCGGCGGCACGATCAACAAGAACGGGACGCTGGCGGTGCGCGCGACGCAGGTCGGCGCGGACACAGTGCTGTCGCAGATCGTCGAGATGGTCGCGGGTGCGCGGCGGTCGCGGGCGCCGATCCAGGGACTCGCGGACAAGGTCTCCTCGGTCTTTGTGCCGACCGTCGTTCTGATAGCCATCATCTCCTTCGGCGTTTGGCTCTGGGCTGGGCCCGAACCGGTGCTGGCCTTCGCGATCGCCTCGGCCGTGTCGGTCCTGATCATCGCCTGCCCCTGCGCGC
The DNA here is from genome assembly GCF_029168335.1 of Psychromarinibacter sediminicola. Classification (GTDB taxonomy): domain Bacteria; phylum Pseudomonadota; class Alphaproteobacteria; order Rhodobacterales; family Rhodobacteraceae; genus Psychromarinibacter; species Psychromarinibacter sediminicola. The sequence goes on along the minus strand of NZ_JARGYC010000107.1, from coordinate 2,655 downwards.
TGGGGCTCGCCACGCCGATCTCCATCACCACGGCCGCCGGCCGGGGCGCGCAGGCCGGCGTGCTCATCAAGGATGCCGAGGCGCTGGAGCGCATGGCGCGCGTCGATACGGTGATCGTCGACAAGACCGGCACGTTGACCGAGGGCAAGCCGCGACTGACCGATGTGGTGGCGCTTTATGGCGACGAGGCGGAGGTGCTGGGCCTTGCCGCCGCGCTCGAGCGCGGGTCCGAGCATCCGCTGGCCGAAGCGATCGTGGCCGGGGCGAAGGACCGCGGCCTGTCGCTCGGGACTGCGGAGGACTTCGAGGCTGTCACCGGCAAAGGGGTTCACGGCACTGTCTCGGGCCGCAGGGTCGCGCTCGGCAATGCGGCAATGATGACGGATCTCGGGTTTTCGACAGACGAGGCCGAGGCGCAGGCCGACATCCTGCGCGCGGATGGAAAGACCGCGATGTTCGTGGCCGTGGATGGAAAGCTCGCCGGGATCGTCGCCGTGGCCGATCCGATCAAGGAGACGACCGAAGCGGCGATCCGCGACCTGCATGCGCTGGGTCTCACCATCATCATGGCAACCGGCGACAACCGCCGCACCGCCGAGGCGGTGGCGGCAAAGCTCGGCATCGACGAGGTCCGCGCGGGCGTCCTGCCGGAGGACAAGCAGAAGCTGGTTGAGGAGTTGCGCGCGAAAGGCAAGTCGGTCGCGATGGCCGGCGACGGCGTGAACGACGCCCCCGCACTGGCCGCGGCCGATGTCGGCATTGCCATGAGCACCGGGGCCGACGTGGCGGTGGAAAGCGCCGGAATCACGCTCATGCGCGGCGATCTCGTGGGGCTTGTCCGCGCGCGGAAACTGGCCGTCGCCACGCTCAGGAACATCAAGCAGAACCTTTTCTTCGCCTTCGTCTACAACGCCGCGGGCGTGCCCGTCGCCGCGGGCGTGCTCTATCCCCTGACCGGCCTCCTGCTCTCGCCCATGATCGCTGCGGCGGCCATGAGCCTGTCGTCGGTGTCAGTAATCACGAACGCGCTGCGGCTGCGGCGAGTCGATCTGTGAGGGGGTGGCGATGGATGAAGACCCGAACCGCTGGGAAGGCGTCTACCAGAGCAAGGCAGAGTCGGAGACGAGCTGGTTCGAGGAACGCCCGCAGGTTTCACTCGACCTGATCGCGGCGACCGGGGCAACCAGCGACGCCGCCATCGTCGATGTCGGCGCGGGGGCGTCGCGGCTGGTGGATTGCCTGCTGGATCAGGGCTTCCACCGGATAACCGTGCTCGACCTGTCGGACACCGCGCTGGCGAAGGCCCGCGCCCGGCTGCCCGACGATGCGCCCGTCGAATGGGTCGTGGCGAACGTTCTCGACTGGCAACCGTCCAGCCGCTTCGATGTCTGGCATGACCGGGCGGCGTTCCATTTCCTGACCGACGCTGCCGATCAGGAGGCCTATCTGCGGGTCATGGACCGTGCCCTTGTCTCCGGCGGCCATGCAATCATCGGCACCTTCGCGCTGGATGGTCCGGTAAACTGCAGCGGACTGCCGGTTACCCGTTATGACGCGGCTCTGCTCGCGGAACGGTTGGGTCCCGGCTACCAGCTGATGAAGTCGTTGCTTCACGATCACCATGCGCCCTGGAACAGGGTGCAGCGGTTTCATTTCGGCCTGTTCATGAAGGACTGATTCAGCCGGCCAGTCCTCTGCCTGGTTTGTCAGGACCGGGTTGTCAGGCCAGCCGCGACCACTGCGGATGCAGATCGTCGACGATGGCGGGATGGGCGTGGCCTCGATCCATACTCCCCTCGCGCAAATGCGGATGGTCGGGCGGAAGATCGTCATGGCGATGTGGGATGGGTTCTTCTTCGGCCGCCGGCCAGACCGCCAGGGCCAAAGCGACCGAAGCGGCCGAGATCAGCGCCAGGACGGCGAATGTCGGCCCCATGCCCAGGCGCGCGCCGAGCCAGCCCGCCAGCGGGTAAGTGATCAGCCAGCAGCCGTGCGACAACGCGAACTGCGGGGCAAACACCGCCGGGCGGTCCTCCGCCAATGCTGAGCGGCGCAAGAGCCGACCTGAGGGAGTCTGCACGACGGAATGGCCAAGACCCAGTGTGACCCACAGGGCCATCAATGCAGGAAGACCAGCAGTGGTCAGGAATGGCCCGGCAATCAGTCCCGCCGCCAGCACCGCGGCCCCCGCCAGCATCACCGGCCGGTCGGGCACGCGATCGAGCAGGCGCGGCAGGATCAGCGCGGCCAGCATCGACCCGCCCCCGAAGGCCGCCAGCGCCAATGCCACCTGCGACTGCCCAAGGCCCAGACCGGCCTGCACGATCACCACCGTGTTCACGATCACCATGGCGCCGGCCGCGGCGACAGCAAGATTCAGCGCCAGAAGCCCGCGCAGCCGTGGCGTTGCCAGGTAGAGGCGAATACCACGCGTGGTGCGGTCCCAGATCCTGCGCGGGACTACCGGCTTTACGAGAGAGCCCTGTTCGGATTCAAGTTGCCGTGCGTCCTATGTCATCGGTCGGTTGGCCGGGAGCGGAGGCCGGTCGTCAGTTTCACAGGTGCTGGCAGAGGAATTCTAACTAGTCTCAGCTTGGACAGTGACGCTGTCCCTTATGCCGCGCAGAGACCGCGCCACTCGGCGAGAGCGGCGGC
>NZ_JARGYC010000106.1 GCF_029168335.1 Psychromarinibacter sediminicola | reverse complement strand
GCTGCCCCCAGTATCTGCCCCAGGGTCAGTGAATCAGTCCCTCGGCCGAATGGGAATCCCCAATCGATTCATGTCGGTGGGCAAACGCTCTAAGAAACGTGTGAAAATTCCGGACGTATGTGATGACCTTGGCGTCAGAAACATGCTCGTGTTTGACATGCTGAGAAAGGTCGGCTTCTCAGCCTAGCGAGCGTAGTATGGGTAATTTCACGTACCCTCCTTATAAGTGCAAAGCGAACCCACCCATCCAAACCACCCCTCGGACACCCCGGACGTCCGCGGCCCCTGTTACCGCTAACTCCAGCAAAACCAAACACTTGAACCCCCGTCCAACCTCGGACACCCGTCCGGCGCTCCGCGCGTTCGCCCCTTGGAAGGTCCACCGGACCTTCCACCGGCTGCGCCGGACCGGCCCTCACCCCCACAGCCCCGCCTCCGGCGGCCAGACCCCCCGGTCGTCGTAAACCAGCGGCACGTCCCGATCCTCCGCCAGCAGCATCGGCGCGTCCAGGTCGACCACCTGCGCCCCCTGAGCCACCAGAACCGCCGGCGCCATCGCCAGGCTCGACCCGACCATGCAGCCGACGAACACCCCGAACCCGGCCGCCTCCGCCGCGGCCTTCATTGCCAGCGCCTCGGTCAGCCCGCCGGTCTTGTCCAGCTTCACGTTCACGATGTCATACTTGCCTTTCAGCCCGTCCAGCGTCGCCCGATCATGCGCGCTCTCGTCGGCACAGACCGGGATCGGCCGCGCGATCTCGGCCAGCATCCCGTCATCCCCGGCCGGCAAGGGCTGTTCCACCAGCTCCACCCCCAGCCGCACCAGATGCGGCGCCAGCTCGGAATAGACCTCGGCCGACCACCCCTCGTTCGCATCCACGATGATCCGGCTGTCCGGCGCGCCCTCCCTGACGGCCTCCAGACGAGGCATGTCCGCCTCCGTCCCCAGCTTCACCTTCAGAAGCGGCCGCCACGCATTCTTCGCCGCCGCCGCCCACATCGCGTCGGGCGCGCCCAGCGACAAGGTATAGGCCGTCACCACCGGCCCCGGCGCCGCCAGCCCCGCCAGCTCCCACGCGCGTTTCCCGGCCGCCTTCGCCTCCAGATCCCACAAGGCGCAATCCACCGCATTCCGCGCCGCCCCGGCCGGCAGCAATTCCTGCAGCTCCGACCGGGACAACCGCTCCGGCAGCCGCTCGATCTCGGCGGTCACGCTCTCCAGCGTCTCGTCGTACCGGGCATAGGGCACACATTCGCCCCACCCGGCCGCGCCGCCATCGGCCACGGTCACCGTCAGCACCTTCGCCTCGGTCCGTGACCCGCGGGAGATCGTGAACGCCTCCGCCAGCCGGAACTCTTCGGCCCGCACGCTCAGCTTCATGCGCCCCTCCGCTTCATCTTGGCAAAAATACTCCCGCCGGAGGCGACGCTCACATCGCCGCCAGCGCGTCCACCAGTTTCCCGGCGCCCTGCCGGAACGGATCCGCCGCCGGCAGCCCCATCCGCTTTTCGATCTCGTCCAGGCAGGCCATCGCCTCGTCCTCGCCCATCGCGGCGGTGTTCACCGAGATGCCGACGACCTGGCAGTCCGGGTTCGCGATCCGCGCCAAGGGCAGCGCCGTGTCGCGCAGCTGCTCCAGCGACGGCAGGGCATAGTCCGGCAGCCCGCGCATATGCGTCCGCGTCGGCTCGTGGCTCAGGATCAGCGCATCCGGCTGCCCGCCATGGATCAGCGCCATCGTCACGCCGGAATAGGAGACGTGGAACAGGCTCCCCTGCCCCTCGATCATGTCCCAGTGGTCGGCGTCGTTGTCGGGCGTCAGCCACTCGATCGAGCCGGCCATGAAGTCCGCCACCACGGCATCCAGGGGCACCCCGTCCCCGGTGATCAGGATGCCCGTCTGCCCCGTGGCGCGGAAGGACGACTTCAGCCCCCGCGCCTTCATCTCCTTGTCCATCGCCAGCGAGGTGTACATCTTGCCCACCGAGCAATCGGTCCCCACCGCCAGGCATCGCTTGCCCGACCGTTTCTTGCCGTTGGCGATCGGATAGTCGACCTCGGGCACCCGTACGTCGTGCAGGCTGCGGCCGCAGGCCTCGGCCACCGCCACCAGCTCCGGCTCGTCGCGCAACAGGTTGTGCAGCCCCGAGGCCAAGTCGAACCCCTCTTCCAGCGCCGCGACCAGCACCTTCTTCCAGGCCTGCGAGATCACGCCGCCCCGGTTCGCCACGCCGATCACCAGCGTGCGCGCGCCCGCGGCCTTGGCGGCGGCAAGGTCCATGTCCTTCAGCCCAAGGTCGGCCTTGCAGCCCTCCAGCCGGAACTGGCCCACGGCATGCTCGGGGCGCCAGTCCTTGATGCCCTGCGCCACCTTGGCGGCAAGCTGGTCCGGCGCGTCGCCGAGGAACAGAAGATACGGGGTCTCGATCATCGCGAATCTCTCCTTGTCGTTCCGCCGAGTATCGGCACAGGGCGCGGCAAGTCGTGCCGGAATCCATGGCATATCGCAGAGAACGGTCGAATTTCCGCCCGCAAAACCCACGGATTGCACAAAACTTTCCCACGCCTGCGCAGAAAGGCCGCGGCCGGCCGGGCTCAGCTCGGGGGACAGGCCGCCCCGTCCGGCGCCGTGTCGGACATGTAGCCCGGCTCGCCCGGCATCAAGACGGCGGCCGTACCCAGGGTGATCTCGCGCGGGCTGCCGTCATGGGCCACGACCTCGCCGGTGACCCAGATCGGCAGGCCCAGCGCCGGGTCGTAGTCCACCGTGACATCCGAGGCTTCGTGGCTCGGGCTGCGGGTGGTCACGCGATAGCGGCGCACCTCTCGCGCGCCGCCGTCGTCGAGTCGCCGCATGGCCGGACCTAACGCCTCGATCCGGTAGTCGAACTCCTCCGTCATCGGCGCCATGTCGGACCCGAGCTGCTTGCGCACCCGGCGCGTCGCCACCTCGACCACGTCTTCGGCGGGCATCGCCGGCACTGCGTCGAACCCGCCGTCCAGCACCTCCAGCTCCTGTAGCAGGTTGCCTCGCCGCCAGCGCACCCGCGTCGTCGCCGCATAAGCCTCCTCGCCCAGGAAGACACCGTCCTTGTAGACGTCCACCCGCGTCGGCCCGGCGGCCTCGCAGGCCAGTACCTGATGCATCTCGCAATCGGGCTTCACCAGCGTCGCCGTCACCGCGCAGCCCGCCGGCACGCCCACCTCGTCGGCGGCCGCCGCGCCGCCCGCCAGCGCCAGAAGCGCGCCCATGACCGTTATCCGCATTGCAATTCCTCCGATCCAATGGCGGCAGTATCGCCCCGCGAAGGCGCCCCGCCAAGCCCGGAGGGCGACAGTCCGCCTGCGGGAAGGGCTTGCACAGCACCGCGCAACAACCTACCCAGAAGGCAACGCGAAACGAAAGAAAGTTGCCACGATGTCCTTCCGTCTCCAGCCCACTGCGCCGTCCCGTCCGAACCGCTGCCAGCTGTTCGGCCCCGGCTCGCGCCCCTCGATCTTCGAAAAGATGGCCGCCGGCGACGCGGACGTCATCAATCTCGACCTCGAGGACAGCGTCGCGCCAGACGACAAGGCCGAGGCGCGCCGCAACATCGTGCAGGCCATCGGCGACGTCGACTGGGGAAAGAAGACGCTCTCGGTGCGGATCAACGGGCTGGACACGCCCTACTGGCACCGCGACGTGGTCGAGTTGCTGGAGGGCGCCTCCGACCGGCTCGACATGATCATGATCCCCAAGGTGGGCTGCGCCGCCGATCTCTACGCCGTCGACGCGCTGGTCACGGCGATGGAGCGGGAAACGGGCCGCGACAGGCCGCTGAAGTTCGAGGTCATCATCGAGAGCGCCGCCGGCATCGCCCATGTCGAGGAGATCGCCGCCGGCTCGCCGCGGCTGGAGGCGATGAGCCTCGGCGCGGCCGATTTCGCGGCCTCGATGGGCATGGCCACCACCGGCATCGGCGGCACGCAGGAGAACTACTACATGATCCACGAGGGGCAGAAATACTGGCCCGACCCGTGGCACTGGGCCCAGGCCGCCATCGTCGCCGCCTGCCGCACCCATGGCGTCCTGCCGGTGGACGGCCCGTTCGGCGACTTCTCCGACGACGACGGCTTCATCGCCCAGGCGCGTCGGTCGGCCACGCTGGGCATGGTCGGCAAATGGGCCATCCACCCGAAACAGGTGGCGCTGGCCAACAAGGTCTTCACCCCCTCCGACGAGGCCGTGGCCGAGGCGCGCGAGATCCTCGCCGCGATGGAGGAGGCCAAGGCGTCCGGCGCCGGCGCGACCGTCTACAAGGGCCGGCTGGTGGACATCGCCTCGATCAAGCAGGCCGAGGGCATCGTGCGGCAGGCCGAGATGATCGCCGGCGGCTGAGCCTCGCCCGCTTGCCCTCCGGCCGGCCGGGTGCGACTGTCGCGCCGACGCAGAACGGGAGGACGCGCATGGCCGAGAACAAAGTAGCCCTGATCACCGCCGGGGGCTCCGGCATGGGGGCGGAGGCCGCGCGCCGGCTGGCCGCCGACGGCTTCCGCGTCGCCATCATGTCCTCGTCGGGCAAGGGCGAGGCGCTGGCGAAGGAGTTGGGCGGCGTCGGCGTCACCGGCTCGAACCAGGAGCCCGAGACGCACCAGGCGCTGGTCGACAAGGCGATGGCCGAATGGGGCCGGATCGACGTGCTGGTGAACTCCGCCGGCGACGGGCCGAAGGGCGGCGTGCTGGATATCTCGGACGAAGACTGGCACCGCGGGATGGAGGCGTACCTGCTGAACGTGATCCGGCCCTGCCGGCTGGTGGTGCCGATCATGGCGCAGGGCGGCGGCGGCGCGATCATCAACATCTCGACCTTCGCCGCCTACGAGCCCGACCCGCGCTTTCCGACCTCGGGCGCGTTCCGGGCCGCGCTCGGCAATTTCACCAAGCTTTTGGCCGACAAGCACGGGCCCGACAACATCCGCGTGAACAACATCCTGCCCGGCTTCATCGACAGCCGCCCGCACGATGCCGACCGCCTGGCGCCGGTGCCGCTGGGCCGCGCCGGCACGGTGGCCGAGGTGTCGGGGCTGGTCTCCTATCTCGCGGGGCCGGACGGCGGCTATGTCACCGGCCAGAACCTCCGGATCGACGGCGGCCTGTCGCGCGGGGTCTGACGCGCCGGGTCATTGCATTACCGCGTTGCGGGGGGCATATGTCCCCGCAACCGCAGCAGCAGAGGTGCGCATGACCCACTACCTCGAATTCGAGAAACCTCTGGCCGAGATCGAAGGCAAGGCCGAGGAACTGCGCGCCCTGGCGCGCACGAACGAGGAGATGGACGTCGAGGGCGAGGCCGCCGCGCTCGACAAGAAGGCCGCGGCGATGCTGGCCGACCTCTACAAGGGCCTGACGCCCTGGCGCAAATGCCAGGTCGCCCGCCATCCCGACCGGCCGCACTGCAAGCACTATATCGAGGCGCTGTTCACCGAGTACACGCCGCTCGCCGGCGACCGCAACTTCGCCGACGACCATGCGGTGATGGGCGGGCTGGCCCGGTTCGGCGACCGCGCCGTCATGGTGATCGGCCACGAGAAGGGCAACGACACGCGCACCCGGATCGAGCGCAACTTCGGCATGGCCCGCCCCGAGGGCTACCGCAAGGCAATCCGGCTGATGGACCTGGCCGACCGCTTCGGCCTGCCCGTCGTCACGCTGGTCGACACCCCCGGCGCCTATCCCGGCAAGGGCGCGGAAGAGCGCGGCCAGTCCGAGGCGATCGCGCGGTCCACGCAGAAATGCCTGCAGCTCGGCGTGCCGCTGGTCTCGATCATCATCGGCGAGGGCGGCTCGGGCGGCGCGGTGGCCTTCGCCACGGCGAACCGGGTGGCGATGCTGGAACACTCCGTCTACTCGGTGATCTCGCCCGAGGGCTGCGCCTCGATCTTGTGGAAGGACGCCGAGAAGATGCGCGAGGCGGCCGAGGCACTGCGGCTGACCGCGCAGGACCTGTCGAAGCTCGGCGTCATCGACCGGATCGTCCCGGAACCGCTGGGCGGCGCGCATCGCGCGCCGGCGGTGGTGATCGAGAACGTGCGCAAGGCGCTGGACGGGCTATTGTCGGACCTGTCGGAGAAGGACCGCGAGACGCTGATCAAGGAGCGCCGGTCGAAATTCCTGTCGATGGGCGCGCAGGGGCTGGCGGCCTGAGGCGGCGCTCTAGCCGAGCATGCCCTGGACCCAGGCGACGCCGCTCTCGACCAGGGCGTTGACCTGCCCGCGCATCATGTTCACCCAGTCCACATAGGCCGTCAGCGTGGGGGTCAGCCCGGGGAACATCTCGGCGATCCGCGGCGCCAGCGCGTAGACGCCCACCAGGATCGCGCAGAGCAGCACCACCAACAAAAAACCGAACCGGAAACCGCCGCGCCCCTTGGGCTCATGGGCGGGGGCGGGCTCGGGCATCTCGCCGCGTTCCTCCTGACCGCGCAGGGTGGAGTTGATCTCGTCCACGTCGGGCAGAACCTCTTTGCGGGCCCCGTGCCGATCCTCGGCGTCGCCGTCGCCGTCTTCCATGCCGCGCAGCCGCGCCATGCGGGCGCGCGCCGCCGCACTTCTGTCGCGCTCTTCCTCCGCCGGCGCCTCGTCGAGACCCAGGTCGGGCTGGCTTTCCAGCGTGGCGGATTGCTCCGCCCGCCGCGCCGCGGCCTCGCGCTCGGCCTCCTCGCGCAGGATATCGGCGATCCCGGGCTCCAGCTCGCGCCGGCGCCGGGCGGTCTCTTCTTCCGCGGCCTCCGGCGCGTTCTCGTCCGCCCGCTCGGCATCGCCCTCGTCGACGAGCGCCGCCTGCGCCTCTGCCTCGGCGTCCGCCTCCCCGTCCGGGGCCTGGAACCAACCGTGACCGCAATTCGAACACTGCACATCCCGGCCCTCCGGCGGGATCAGGCTGGCATCGACCTCGTAGGTCGCGCCGCAGTTCGGGCAGATCAACCTCATGTCGCCCCCTAGCGGATCACACAACGTCTTGAGTGCAATCCATGCCCCTTTTCCACAGGTTGTACCAGCCCCCTGCAGCAAATCATAGCTTTTGGCTCGGGCGCGATTGCAACATCTCCGCATTTTCGGCAAAAGAGCCGCAGTAATCAAACAGAACCGGGGCCATTCGTGATCGAGCTCGACGACGTGTCCTACAATTACGGCGGCGGCGAGCTTCTCAGCGGGATCAGCCTGACCTTGCCGCCGGGATCGTTCCACTTCCTGACCGGGCCGTCGGGCGCCGGCAAGACGACCTTCCTCAAGCTCTGCTACGGCGACCTGCTGCCGACGGGCGGCCGCGTCTCGGCCTTCGGCAAGGACATGCGCGACATGGACCGCGACGACATCGCCCGGCTGCGCCGCCGCGTCGGGGTCGTCCACCAGGACTGCGCCTTCCTCGACCACCTGTCGGTGGAGGACAACGTCGCCCTGCCGCTCACCGTCTCGGGCCGCGACCCGCAGGGCGAGGAGGCGAACCTGAACGAGCTTCTGGCCTGGGTCGGCCTGTCGGCGCAGGCGCGGTCCTTCCCGCCGGAGCTGTCGGGCGGCGAACGCCAGCGCGCGGCGCTGGCCCGTGCGGTCATCATGGCGCCCGAGATCATCATCGCCGACGAGCCTACCGGGAACATCGACTGGGAGATGTCGCTGCGCCTGCTGACCCTGCTGGTAGAGCTGAACCGGATGGGCAAGACGATCCTGATCGCGACCCACGACCTGAACCTGATCCGCACCGCGAAACAGCAGGTGCAGGCCCGCGTCCTGCGCATCCGCAACCGCGACCTGCAGCTGGCGGGGGCCGACCTGTGAGCGTTGCGGCCGATATCCTGAACGTCCTGCGCGGCGATCCGCAGGCCGACCGCGTCGTGCCGCCCACCGGCCACACGGCCTGGCTGACGCTGTTCACCTCCGGCGCGATGGCTTTCCTCGCCGTCTTCGCGCTGGCGCTGTCGCTGGCCACCGACCGGCTGGCCGAGCGCTGGTCGTCGGAACTCGCCCGCTCCGCCACCGTGCGCATCTCCGCGCCCGCGGGGCAGGAGGAGGCGCAGCTGCGCGCCGCGCTGCGGGTGCTGGAGGAGACGCCCGGCATCGCCTCGGCCCGCGTGCTGGAGGACTCGGAACAGCGCGCGCTGCTGGAGCCGTGGTTCGGCCCCGACCTGCCGATCGACGCGCTGCCGATCCCGCGGATGATCGACGTGATCGAGGACGACGCGGGCTACGACGCCGAGGGCCTGCGCCTGCGCCTGACGGCCGAGGCCCCCGGCGCAGTGCTGGACGACCACACCCGCTGGCGCCGCCCGCTGGTCGAGGCGGCGAGCCGGCTGCGCACGCTGGGCGTTGTCTCGATCCTGCTGATCGGACTGGCGACGGCGGCGATGATCACGCTGGCCGCGCAGGCCTCGCTCGCCGCCAACGCGCAGGTGATCCGGGTGCTGCGGCTGGTGGGGGCACGCGACGTCTACATCGCCCGCGCCTTCGTGCGCCGCTTCACCCTGCGCGCGCTAAGCGGCGCGGCCGTCGGCACGGTGCTGGGCGCCGTCGCCATCGCGCTGCTGCCGCGGGCCAGCGCCGAGGGCGGGTTCCTGACCGGGCTCGGCTTTCAGGGGCTGCACTGGCTCTGGCCGCTGGCGATCCCGCCCCTGGCGGCCATCGTCGCCTTCTGGTCGACCCGCATCGCCGCCTTCCGCTCGCTTCGGGAGTTGATGTGATGCAGTGGCTCCGTTCCCTTCTGTTCATCGTCCAGATGTATCTGGCCATGGCGGTGCTGGCGCTGGTCTACATCGTCCCCGCCGTGATCTCGCCCCGCGGCGCCTATGCCGGGGTGCACGCCTATTGCCGCTGGGTGCGGCTGTCGGCGCGCTGGATGGTCGGGCTGAAGACCGAGGTGCGCGGCGAGGTGCCGACCGACGAGGTGCTGATCGCCTCCAAGCATCAGTCCTTCCTCGACATCATCCTTCTGTGCAGCGTCCTGCCCCGGCCCAAGTTCATCATGAAGAAGGAACTCGTCTGGGCCCCGATCCTCGGCTGGTTCGCGCTGCGCATGGGCTGCGTGCCGGTCGACCGCGGCAAGCGCGGCGCGGCGATCGCCAAGATGCTCGACGATGTCGCGAAGGGCCGGGCGCTGCCGGGTCAGCTGATCATCTACCCGCAGGGCACCCGGGTCGCCCCCGGGGTGGCGAAGCCCTTCAAGGTGGGCAGCGCCGTGCTCTACCGAGAGCTCGGACAGGACTGCGTGCCGGCGGCGACGAATGTGGGCGTGTTCTGGCCGCGCCACGGGATCTACCGGCGGCCGGGGCTGGCCGTGCTGGAGTTCCTGCCGCGGATCTCCGCGGGACTGGACCAGCACGCCTTCATGGCGCGGCTGGAGCAGGAGGTCGAGACGCGCTCGAACGCGCTGATGGCAGAGGCGGGGTTTCAAGTGGAGGACCGGCGATGACCTGGATCGCGGACGTGGCGGCGCTGGAGGCCATCTATCCCGAGCCGCCGGTGCAGACATCGCTGGACAAGGTGGCCCCGCGGCTCACCCCGCTCTACCGCCGCTGGATCATGGCCTCGCGGTTCTGCATCCTGACGACGGTCGGCCCGGAGGGCACCGACGCCAGCCCGCGCGGCGACGACGGGCCGGTGGTGGCGGAGCTGGACCCGCAGACGCTGGCCCTGCCGGACTGGCGCGGCAACAACCGCATCGACTCCTTGCGCAACATCGTCCGCGACGGGCGCGTCAGCCTGATGTTCCTGGTGCGCGGCTCGAAGAACGTGGTCCGCGTGAACGGCCGCGCCCGGCTGACCGCCGACCCGGCGATGACCGGCCGCTTCGAGCAGCGGGGCCGGCATCCCCGCGCGGTCATCGTGGTCGGGATTGCCGAGGTCTACTTTCAGTGCGCCAAGGCGGTGATGCGCGCCGACCTGTGGTCGGGCACGGACGACAGCGGCGCGGTGCCGACGGCGGGCGAGATGATCCGCGAGGCGGATGCGGGGTTCGATGCGGAAGGCTACGACGCCGGCTATCCGGACCACGCCAAAGCGCGGATGTGGTAGCCGCGGCCAACACGATCTTCCAGAAGATCGTGCCCGTCAGGATTTTCTAGAGCCTCGTGCGGAAAACCAGAGTCGGGGATTCCCATAAGGAAGGGTTTGTGATTCACTATATGTGGAGGTGGATCATGGGAAAACCGCTA
>NZ_JARGYC010000105.1 GCF_029168335.1 Psychromarinibacter sediminicola | reverse complement strand
CTCGACGGCCGCGCCGGGTTCGAGACCTACGCCCCGCGGCTGTCGCGCTACGGCGGGTTCTTCCTGAACCAGCTGCACGGGCATCACCAGATCGAGGACATGCACTATTAGTTGGAGACTCATCGGACATTTTTCGATTGCCCTTAGATATCAGAAACTTATGCCATGGTGTGCGAACTACTCTTCCTCGATTGTGCGGAAAGTGTGCGGAAGGTTGATGCTCCGCACGGCGTTATGAGCCGACTTGGTGTCCAGGTGAGCGTACCTTTCGACCATGCGGTAGGAGCTGTGACCGAGGATGCTTTTCAGGGTGTAGAGGTCACCTCCGGACTGCACCCACCAGGAGGCGAAGGTGTGCCTAAGGTCATGAAAACGCAGGTCTTCTAGGCCAGCGCGTTCCCGGACATTCTGAAAGAACCCGTCGAAAGATCGGTAGGGTGCGGGCTCTCTGCGAGCGGTCAGTCTGTGCCAGAAGACGAGGTCGTCCGGGGCTGTCTCGCACACCTTTTCGAGTGTGCGGACGGCATGGGCGGTCAGGGGGACCACCCGGGACTTCCCGTTCTTGGTCAGCTTGCCTGGAAGGAGCACCTCCCGACGGTCCAGGTGTAGCATCGGCTTGCGTAGCGCCTTCAGCTCCGCGGAGCGCATGCCGGTGTGGCAGGCGACCGTGATGATGTACTGGTGCATGTCTTCCCAGCAGGCCTCCAGCAGCCGCTGGTACTCGTCCTCGGTCAGGAACCGGTCCCGGCTGACCAGCTTCAGGTCCACCTTCGAGAAGCTGTGGACCGGGTTGACCTCCGGTGCCCCGGGCATGTGGTTGATCGCGTGGTTGAAGATCGAGGACAGCACAGCTAGGTCGCGCCGGATCGTGCCTCCCTTCACCTGCCGCCGGCGGGCGGCCACGAACGCCTTGAGCTTCTCCCGGTCGATCTCGGACAGGGTCAGGCTGCCGAAGTACGGGTCGAGAAACTTCAGCCGGCGCGTGTAGCTGAGGAGGCTCGAGCGCTTCATGTCCGTCACCTCGAAGAAGTCGACCGCGGCCTCACGGAACGTAAGGCTGTGTGCATGTCGATGCTCCTGGTGCAGCTTCTGGATCGCCTCTTCCAGGTCTACAGTACGAGCAGATTTGCGAATTTCGCGTCCGTCCCGCCCTTCGAAACGGATCCAGAGGAGCTTCGATCGCGAACGGGTGTAGACCCGCCCACACTTATCCGTGTGGAGGACTGCCATGCCAGTTCCGCCTTAAATTTCTGAATGAAGTTTCCGAGGGCTTCGGGCTCGATGTGTTGGGAGCGGTTCAACCGTATGGCTGGCAGGTTGAACTTTCCCAGGTTTGGCGAGGCGCAATCTCTGCTCGAACCGCGTCGCGGCGAACTGCCGCGCGACTTCGTATCTGTCCATAGTATCCGCTCGGATAGGGGTGGTTATTAGGCGGCGAGGTCGAAGAAGTTCTCTTCCAGAAAGTTCTCGATGCCTTTGATCTCGCCGTAGCCCGCGAGGGTCACCCAGACATCTCGGTCCAGGCCGGCTGCGGTCTTAAGCTTGATCGACCTGACCACGTCCAGGGTGGAGTTGATGTCGACGTGGAACACCGCGGGGACGTCCTCGAGGAAGCCCCAGTCGGTGTCGATGTCGATCGTGGTTTCATGCAGCATCACAGATCAGACGCCAGCTGACGCCTTCCCCTCCTTTCATGTGGACGATGAGGTCGCGTGCGTCGTAGGCGAACTCCTCGTCGTAGTAGTCGTGGATGATGTCCACGCTGGTGACGTTCGACAGTGTGACGCCAGGAAGCCGCTGGCTCCCTTTGGCCTCGAATTCGCCGAACTCGCCCTCGATCGAGATCGGAACGCGGGCCCCCTGCACCCAGTCGACGGCCGGAATGACCGGGATCAGGTATTCGCAGCCGTCCCGGTCGATGACGCTGATCGCGTTCTCTCCCAGGCCGGCGGCGACCACGCCGTGGAAATTGCCGAGTTGGATCATCGTGTCAGGTGCTCCTTGTTCAGGTGGATCAGAACCTCCCGGAGAAGGTCTTCGGGCATGCCCTCCGTGATCGGAAGGGCAACGACTTCGTCCCAGCAAGTGGGGGTGTTCTCCGTCAGCATCATCTCGGCGATCTCGACCCCCTCCTCGAAGGTCCAGTCGTCGTCCCCGCGATTGCCGATGTCTGGGGCTTCCTCCGGCGGCGGTGGCGCGAATTGGCCGTTGATCTGCTCGACCGTCCGGTGGAGGGGGTTCACGCACATGTCTTCGCCGCAGAGGGACTTCAGGCGGAACTCGAAGTTGGGTTTGGTCGCGATCTGGAAGAGCAGCCTGGCCACGCCGATACGCTTGCCCTGCCACTTGATGACCGGGCGCTTCTTGTCTCGCACCACAGTCTTGTACGGGAGATTGCCGTAGTCTCTCTCCATCTTCGACCGATGGGTGTTCGTCCCTCCATCCGCGTTGCCGGTCCAGATGATGTGCTCCATCGGCAGATCGGTGACCTCGATCTCGCCCAGGACCAGCTTCTCGATCAGGGGTTCGTTCGTCTTCTGGGCCAGACGACGGGCGAGGGTTTCAATACGCATTGAGGAGTGCCTCCACATCTCTCAGTTGGGCCTTCAGGATCTTGTGACGGCGTCGGGTTCGGGCGAGGAGGCTCTCGAGAGCCCCTCCTTGGTAGGGAATCTGCTGAATGCCGCGGCACACGCTCTTCTTTCCTTTCGGCTATCGTCTTCGAGGACCGCGCAACGGCACCAGGCGCCTTGTTCTCTGTCAACTTAATGTTGACCGTTCGTCTCTTCGCTCTCCAAATCGGCGACGACGTAGGCGTTGTGGGTGGGGTGATCCTTTCGGGGGTTCCAGTTCATGCTTCGATCTCCAGAAAGCGTTCGAATTCGTCGTGGCCGATCGCGGCACGGGCTTGCTTTGCCATCGTTTGTTGGGCGTGGTAGATGCCCTCGGCCTTGCGGCTGTCCGGGTTCTCACCGATGGAGGAGCACCATTCCTCGAAGGTCTCCTCCCAGTGCGAGCACTCCAGCTGCACGATCTCGAGCAGCTCCTCGAGATTGATCGGCGCGGCGCGGTGGTAGCGCTGCTTCAGGTCCTCGAAGATGCCGACGTCATAGACCGTGCGCGGCCTCTGCGGGTTATCCATGCGGGAGACGAGGACACGCAGTGTACCGATACCGGATCTGGCCCACGGCACGACATAACCGAGGCCGGTGCCGAACTTGTTGTCGAAGAAGACGTGGCCGTACTTCGTGACGACGCGGACGTGCCACATGATGAACTTGTCATCGTCGCTCGGGATCGGCTTTGCGTCGTCGATCTTGAGGCCGTGGTCCTTCGCGAACTTCGCGAAGCTCTCGGGCTCGGGGAGGTTGTCCCGGCGCACGTCGAAGCCGACGCCGCTGCGAAACGTCTCCGCGAGCTCCACGCACTTCTGTTCGAGGGGCCAGAGATCCTCATCATCGTCGCAGAACCCATAGTTGCCGTTGGTGTAGACAACCATGGGGACGGCCCCCATCCCCAGGTCGACGATCTGCACGATGTCGTCGCGCTCGCGGATCAGGTCCGCGGCCGCCGCCTCGATCTCACGGACGGCGGCCGTGTGTGCCTGCTCAAGAAGAGCAGAAGCTCGTTGTTTCATGTGATCCTCCATCGGATACAGGTTTGGGATAGCTGGATATCAGACCCAGTGGAAGCCCGATTGCCGGCAATCGGCGACGTGCGGCCCCGAGATCAGGTCGCGCATCGCGGCGTCCTGCTTGCGTTCCATCCGCCGGCAATCCTCTTTGCCGAAGCAGGAGCGAGGCACGCTCTCGAACCGCTGGAGCGCGGCAGCGATGAAGTCCTCGGCCTTGTCTGCCGGAACATGGCCGAGCGGATTGTAGGGGTCGGAATTCTTCCCAAGCAGGACAACCCCGTCCTTGCGCTGGTTGCAGTAGTAGGTGTCGCTGCGCACCCAGTAGAGGTCGGACCGGAACACGAACTGTGAGTCCCAGCGCACGTCGAACGGGACATGGACAACGTTGTCGAGGCGCGGCAGGGCACGCTTGGCCAGGGCGAGGCCGTCCTACCACTCATGCTCGAAGCCGTCGGAACTGGCCGTGAACTTGTTCGGGTACTGGCTCTCCAGGTAACAGAGACAGGCCGTCACGACCTCGTCGTAGGGCTTGCGCGCCGTCTTGCAGAAGTCCCAGCCGCGGGGCATGGTCTGCCATTCGGGTTTCGGCGCCCGGTCCTGGTAGATCACGAACGTCTCATGGCTGTCCTCTTCGACGCCGTTAATCAGGATTTCCTTATCCATGCAGACCGCGCCCGGGGTCGGGATCGGCGAGTCCCCATGCGAGGTGCCAATGATGACGTCGGTCGTGCCGACGATGGCGACGATGTCGTCCTTGATCTCGGTCCACTCGGCGTTCGTGAACCGCCGGCGGTGCGTCCAGTAGTGTGTGTATCCCATGTCAGATGATCTCCATTCCATCGAGCCAGTAGCCGCTGAGGCGGACAAGCTGGCCAGTCTTCTCGGACTCGTAGACGCTCCGGCCCAGGTTCCGCTTCGTGAAGGTGCGGCCGTAGCCGGACACCTCGACCGCGGTGCGGATACGATCTCCGACTTTAGGCCGGGGGCGGCTGTTCCAGCGAAGGGACCGGCGGCGGAAGTCGAGCGCGTGCTCGTTCGTCGTCGGGCTCAGGAGCTTGAGCACGCCGGCCGGGCATTTGCAGTGCTGCGGGGCCGGGGCCATGTCCTCGGTGATCCCCTTGTAGCCCCACTCGCCGCGGTCCCGCTTCGTCAGGAAGATCGAGCACCAGACGACGGAGCCATCAGGGTCCAGGGTGTACCCGGAGACCAGTGAGTCCTTCAGGTCGCCGGCGTAGCGGACAGCGCAGTACCAGATCGTGTTGACCCTCGGGATGCGCAGCACCTCGCAGGTGTAGGGCGCGTCAGGCACCAGCTCATGGAGCCGAAGGATTTCCGCCTTCTCGTCGCGAGGCGGGTACATGAATGTCCATCCCATCAGGATATCCTTTCGATCTTGATCCCGGGGGCGAGCCAGTCGCCTTCGATGTATCGGACACGGGAAGCAGTGAATTGAACGTCAGCAAGTCGGGGTGACTTGGTCCGCAGTGTGATGAGGGCCCGGTCCAGGTTCCGGTTCGGGTCCGGGAGGATCATGACCTCGCCGGGGGCGAGGCTCAGGATCTTGTCAGGGAGACGGGTACCCATCACATGTTCGCGACGACGAGGGCCGCGTGCAGGTTCTTCTCCGCTTCCTCGATGCTGGTTCCGTCGGGGTAGAGATGGCCCCAGTCCTCCCACCAGGCAGTGCGGCTGAGGGCATAGGTCATCGCCTCAGCCACGTCCTCGCGCCAGGTACCGTGGTGGGTGTCGGCGAGCCGACGGCCCAGAGTCTCAATATCCGCTGAAATAGGCATCTTCTCCGTCTCACGTCTGCCGAGGACGCGGAGACTCGCGCGGGCCTCATCGTCAGCCAGCTCTTCGGGATGGCGCTCTGCCGCTACATCCTCAAGCTGCCGCCCCTGGTCGACATGACCGCGGACGAGATCATCGACCGGATCGGACCTGTCGTGCAGGTCTACTTGCGAAGTGATTGATGCGTCAGAGGTCCGGGTCATTGGCCCTTGGGAGAGCAACCAACAACGAGCCGAGCGGAATTGCGACTCGGTCCGGTCATATGTCACGGCACAACAATGGCTCAGGACAACGACGATCCAGATCTCCTGCCCCTCGTCGTGGTGGCCGCAACACTGGTTGCTACAGGTACGGCGCTGAGTTCGACCCGGCTCCTCTTCGGGCTCCTGGCCATCCTGGCGGGCTTCATACTTCTGGTTCCTGCAATTGTGCGCATGGTGCAACGTCAAAGGGGGCAAATCGATGAGCGCACGCGAGGACGTTTGAACGTCTGGGCGGTGGTCCTTGTTTTCGGCATGATGCTGGCCGGGGGCGGCGCAACACTGTCGGCGGTTTACCCGCCGATGATCGGCCTCGGCATCGCGATTGGAGGCGGTGTTCTCTGCTGCGTCGGAGGCTGGCGACTGATCGTCGGATCCGATTGGCGCGATTAGGTCCTGCCTGCAGCGAGAGCCAGCTCGCGTCCTTGGTTGTTTCAAGCTCGGCGTCGGGCCCGGCCCAGTGCTACCATTGACCCTTGTCCTGCTTCGCCGCGGTGCGGCCCGCGAGCCCTGACCTTCGCTGCACTTGCACAATGCAGGTTCGGGTGAAGGCTGGCAATGCGGACATCATGGAACCACACCGCGGTCTGTGGCAACATCCTGACATGATCGAATTCCGCGCTCTCGCCGATGACCATCCCGACCTCGCGCATTCTCCGCTGCTTCGGGGCGCTCTCCTGACCCTGCAATATTCTCAGAATCACGGGTCAATTGGTCTAACCAAAACAAAGGCCTTCAAGCGAGTTTTCGTCCATTGGGCCGTTGAGCATTTCGAGTGGCCGGGAAAAAGCACAGAGGAGATGTTCCGCTACAACAAGGTGATCAACGAGTATGAGTTTCCCCCGCTCGAGGTTCTGCATTTCCTGCTAATGTCCCTGCGCCTTGGACGTCACCGAAAGGGTGAGTTTCGACTGACCAAGCGTGGAGCAGAGCTGGCGCAAGCCCCTGGCCATTTGTTTGCCGAACTGATCCCATATTTTTTGTTCCAGATCGATCACGCTTCCTATGCGCGCTTCGACGACCGTCCCTTCGGAAAATGGGACGTCTGGATGAACGTGATCAACGTAGAGGCCGATCATGGAACGACCGAGGCTACCTTGTTCGAAACGTTCTACGGCGAGACACAGGATTGGGATACCGCGGGGTGGCGAGAGATGGCCGCGTTCTCATCTTGCGTGCTGCGGCCGCTCGAATGGGCGGGATTGTTGATTGAGACCCGGGAGGACAGCGCCGGCAAGCACGTGTGTCATGTGTTCAAGTCTCCACTCTGGCGCAGCGCGCTCAACCTTGACACTGACGAAATGCTACAACCGGTGTCTGTTCAGTGACGGATTTTCCACCGTTGCAAAGACGCGACGCTGCTTGCGTAGGACGGCCCTGAGCGGACTCTCGTCGGGATGCTCCTCGCTGCACCGCATTCCCGGAAGCGGTCCTTCGTGGCACCGTGCAGCATCATTCACGAGGGCGAGGTCCGAATGCGGGACATTCCTGCCCCTCGCGAAACGCACACCATGCGTGGAATGCCTGTGTAGTTGAGAGGTTTCTGCGGCACGCGCAAGCGTTTCCGAGGAAAACTGGACCAGGCCCGAAGGCCACAGCCTTGCGATTCCTTTTTGGGGCGGCTATCGGAACGCTCATCATCTGGACCTGGGGTGCAATTCCCCGGGTGGCTCTCCCGGCCGCCGATCCGCCGGGCCAACCAAGACTATCTAAAAAGATGACCGGCGCGGCGTCGCCGCCGGACTGCACAGGAACGGGACATCCCAAACATGAACTTTAACGCCTACCGGCGCCAATGGCTCGGTAACGTGCGCGGCGATCTGCTATCCGGCCTTGTCGTTGCGCTCGCCCTCATTCCCGAAGCGATTGCCTTTTCGATCATTGCGGGAGTGGACCCCAAGGTGGGTCTCTACGCTTCATTTTCCATTGCAGTTGTCACTGCCGTCGCCGGTGGACGGCCCGGCATGATCTCTGCCGCAACGGCAGCGACCGCCGTGCTCATGGTTACGCTGGTTGCTGACCACGGCCTCGAATACCTTCTGGCGACCACGGTGCTCGCCGGCCTTCTCCAGATCGCCGCCGGCTTCGCGCGGCTGGGGCACCTGATGCGCTTTGTCTCGCGCTCGGTGATGACCGGCTTCGTCAACGCGCTCGCCATCCTGATCTTCATGGCGCAGATACCGGAACTGACGGGCGTCCCCTGGCTGACCTATCCACTCGTTGCGGCCGGACTCGCGATCATCTACCTCTTTCCCCGCCTGACGCGGGCCGTGCCGTCGCCGCTGGTGACGATCATCGTCCTGACGATAGTGGTGGTTGCCATGGGCTGGGACGTGCGCACCGTTGGCGACATGGGTGCGCTTCCCGATACGCTGCCGGTCTTCCTGATCCCGGACATTCCGCTCAACCTCGAGACTCTGGCAATCATCTTTCCATATGCTGCCGCCGTGGCCGTTGTGGGATTGCTCGAAAGCCTGATGACGGAGAACATCGTCGATGACCTGACCGATACCAAATCGGACCGGAACCAAGAGTGCATCGGTCAGGGCCTTGCCAACACCGCAACCGGTTTCATCGGCGGGATGGCAGGCTGCGCCATGATCGGCCAGTCGATCATCAACATCAAATCCGGCGGCCGGGGGCGGCTGTCCTGCTTCGCGGCCGGTGTCTTCCTGCTGTTCATGGTTGTCGTGCTCGGCGACCTCGTGGCGCAGATCCCGATGGCCGCCCTCGTGGCAATCATGATCATGGTATCAATCGGCACCTTCTCCTGGTCCTCGATCAAGCAGCTGAGAACGCATCCGCGGTCCTCTTCTATCGTGATGCTCGCGACGGTGGCGGTGGTGGTCTACACTCACAATCTCGCCATCGGGGTGCTGGTGGGCGTGCTGCTTTCGGGCCTGTTCTTCGCAGGCAAGATCGCGCAGCTCTTCCGGGTCACCTCGTCCCTGTCCGATGACGGGCGCGTGCGCACTTATCATGTCGAGGGACAGCTCTTCTTCGCCTCGGCGGAGGACTTCATGGACGCATTTGACTTCAAGGAAGCTGCCGACCGCGTGGTGATCGACGTAAGCCAAGCGCATATCTGGGACATCTCCTCGATTGCGGCTCTCGACATGGCCGTACTCAAGTTCCGCAGGGACGGGTCCGAGGTCGAGATCGTCGGCATGAACGAAGCATCGAAGACCATCGTCGACAGGCTCGCTGTCCACGACGAGCCCGGCGCGATGGACAAGCTGATGTCTCATTGAGGGAGGGAAAAAAT
The DNA here is from genome assembly GCF_029168335.1 of Psychromarinibacter sediminicola. Classification (GTDB taxonomy): domain Bacteria; phylum Pseudomonadota; class Alphaproteobacteria; order Rhodobacterales; family Rhodobacteraceae; genus Psychromarinibacter; species Psychromarinibacter sediminicola. The sequence goes on along the minus strand of NZ_JARGYC010000105.1, from coordinate 1,285 downwards.
GATCATGAAGATCATCGCCTTGGTGGATGGCTCCACCTATTCGAAGAGCGTCTGCGACCATGCCAGCTGGATCGCCAGGCGCGGCGACTACGCCGTCGAGTTGATGCATGTGCTTGGCCGGCGTGAGGGCGGCGCAGGGTCGGACCTTTCCGGAGCGATTTCCCTGGGCGCCCGCAGCGCTTTGCTCGAGGAACTTTCCAGTCTCGACGAGCAGCGCGCGAAACTGTCCCTCACACGCGGCCGCGCCATCCTCGAGGACGCCAAGGCACTTCTCGGCGAGACGGGGATCCGGACCACCGAGCATCTGCGGCATGGGGATCTCATCGAAGCGATTTCCGAGAAGGAGGGCGAAGCCGAGATGATCCTGATCGGCAAACGTGGCGAGGCCGCCAACTTTGCCAAAGGGCATCTGGGATCGAATCTGGAGCGTGTCATGCGCGCCTCCTCGAAGCCGCTCTTCATCGCCTCAAGGGCATTCCGGCCGATCGGGAAGATTCTGATTGCTTACGACGGCAGTGCAAGCGCCATGCGCGCGATCGACTACGTTGCCCGCTCCCCGATCTATGCGGGTCTCGGCATCAGGATCGTCACTGTCGGGTCTGCGACGGAGGTCGCGAAGAATGGACTCGAGGATGCGAAAGCCATGCTGTCGGCTGCGGGACTGGACGCGGAAACCGGCATTCTGCCCGGCCAGCCGGAAGAGGCTCTTGGCAAGCTCATCGAGGCGGATGAATTCGATCACCTCGTCATGGGCGCCTCCGGGCATTCCCGGCTTCGGTCCCTCTTCGTCGGCTCAACAAGCCTCGAGATGCTCCGCACCTGCAAGGTCCCGATCCTGCTCGTGAGGTGACGGCGAGGAAGAGCCGACAGAATATGCCGGGTCGCAATATGCCGCGCCCGTCGGAGGAGCCGATCCTCTCGCGGGAAGCTTCCGCCAATTACTCCGCGGGGCCGCCGACCGGAGATTCTTCAAACGATGCCTTTGTGGAAATTGGGTCTGGCGGGAACACCGGGACCTCGTTCCGCACATTTCCCGCTGCGTGGGGTGCGCCGGATAGCGCGACATGAATCTCGTAAAAGGACGCGAAGCCGACCTGCGGCAACGCAGCGCCCCACACGCCTGGCGGCAGCTGCGAGACCGTCGCTTCCGGCCCTGAGCTGCCGTTGGGCGCGACCGCCTGTGCGGCGCCGCAGCGTCACCGAAGCGGCCTTTCATCCCTGCCGCAGAACAATCAACGTCTCGAGGTCGGCAGTGCGGGACGGAGTAGACATTGAGGCACAGTTG
>NZ_JARGYC010000104.1 GCF_029168335.1 Psychromarinibacter sediminicola | reverse complement strand
ACGCCGGTTCCGCCGACTGCGACGCCGACGCCGGTTCCGCCCACCGCGACGCCGACGCCGGTTCCGCCGACTGCGACGCCGACGCCGGTTCCGCCGACTGCGACGCCGACGCCGGTTCCGCCCACCGCGACGCCCACGCCGGCTCCGCCGACCGCGACGCCGACACCTGCCCCGACGACGGCCACCCCGACACCGACGCCCGCAGACGTGGCCGCCGTGCCGGGCAGCGGCCCCGGTTCACCACTGACCATCGCGCTGGTATTTGCCCTGGCCGTGTTCGCCGGACTTCTGATTCTAGCGCGCCGCCGCGATCGCGGTTCCGGCGGCTGATACGACCGTCGCGGAGAGATTCGCTTTGCTCGATCGCGTCCCGAAACTGCCGCTTCAATGAGTGCAGGCCGCCTCTCGGGCCTGCCGTGGCGAGCGGTACCACCTTGAGCGCGTCGGCAGAACTGAAGCCGGTTCTGATCGTTGGGGCCGGCTTCGCCGGCGCGGTACTGGCGCGGAGCCTCGCCGATGCAGGTCTGCCCTCCACGGTCATCGACGCCCGCTCCCACGTCGCCGGCAACTGCCACACCGAGCGAGATCCAGTGACGGACGTGCTGACTCACGTCTATGGGCCGCACATTTTCCACACGGATGCGGCCGAGGTGTGGGCCTACGTCACGCGGTTCGCCGACTTCATGCCCTACGAGCATCGCGTCAGGACAACCGTCGGGACAAGGGTCTATTCGTTGCCCATTGATCTGCTGACCATCAACCAATTCTACGGGACCGCGATGCGCCCCGACGAGGCAAGGGCATTCATCGCCGCCGAGGCCGATCCAATTCCTGCGCCGGCGAATTTCGAGGAACAGGCCCGCAGCACTGTCGGTGTCCGCCTCTATGAGGCGTTCTTCAAGGGCTACACGCAAAAGCAATGGGGGCGGTCTCCGAAAGAGCTGCCCGCCTCTGTCTTCAACCGCTTGCCGCTGCGGTTCCGCTATGACGGCCGGTATTTTTCGCACCGGTTTCAGGGCATTCCCCGAGAAGGCTATTCGCGGCTCGTCGAAAGGATCCTGGAACATCCACTGATCGACCTGCGGCTCCGGACAAGCTTTGCGCGGGAAGCCGCAACCGGACATGGCCACGTCTTCTGGTCCGGGCCGCTGGACGAGTATTTCGACTTCCGGCTTGGACGGCTGCCCTATCGGACGCTGGATTTCGAGCATTTTCGCGCCGAGGGAGATTACCAGGGGTGCCCGGTGATGAACTATGCCGATCCCGACGTGCCCTACACGCGCATCACCGAACACAAGCATTTCGCCTATTGGGAAGACCATCCGCAGACGATCTGCACGCAAGAGCATAGCAGGGCCGCAGGGCCGACGGATATTCCCTATTATCCGGTGCGGCTTGCCAACGAAAAGGCGCTGCTGCGCGATTACCTGTCTCTGGCCGGGACGGTCGACGGGGTTACTTTTATCGGAAGACTCGGCACATACCGCTACATCGACATGGATCAGTGCATCGCAGAAGCGTTGACCACCGCATCGACCTATCTCGACGCACTGAAGGCGGAACGCTCTATGCCGGCGTTCGTCCAGTCGCCGCTATAGGATCGGTTGACCGGAGCACCCGGGCTGATCGCGGATTGCCAGGCTACGAGTTACGCGCGTGGTTTCCGTAAACCGCGTCGCTAATAGAACCGGCCACGCGGCCGTGCCGGTGGAACGGCCGAGCGCCATGGCGCGCGCGTCTCATGTGGCTGGCGTGTGTCATGGCGCATGGACCCGTCAGGGCCAGTTCCTGTTGCTGCCTTTCGGGAGGGGCCGGACATTTCGCGGCCGCTGCCGCGTGCAAAGCCGGTCGCTCGCGCGATTCATCTCAAGAATGGTCGGCGCCGTGCAGGAAAAGGTCCGCGAATGACAGCACCGGGCGTTCGGCCGGATTTATCTCACCGTGATCTACGAGGCGCTGGAGGGAGGAACCGCGACGCCTACGGTCGCATGGTCAAGGACAAGGCCGTCTACATCGCCCTGCGGGTCACCTTCCTGGCCGAAAGGCGGCTGACACGGTCAATTCGCGGAAAAGTTGCATTCTCTGCATATTTCTGCCTGCTGAACATCCGAAGTACCCGCGTGTCATTCCCAGGAATGCGCCGTGAAACCGATTGGAAGAGGCAAAATGCTACAGCATATGGGCATCGAGTTGGGGGCCGACCTAGACACGAACCTGTTCGCGGAACTCTCGCCGTCCGGGTACTTCATCGCCATCCGTATCAGCTTTGCCCTCCCGATGTTCGAGCAGAACCTGTTTCCTCCGGACTGGGTAGAGACCTTTGGCAAGCGCGGCTACGTGATGGCCGACCCGGTCATGAACTGGCTGTACGTCTCCACAGGGGCGATACGCTGGAGTGAGATCAACATCCCCGACCCGCGCGGCGTCCTGGACCATGCGGCAGAATTTGGGCTGCTTTTCGGAGCGGCGGTCTCCTGCATCGACCGTGATTCCCATGGCCAGCGCAGTTTCGGCTCCTTCGCCCGGGCCGACCGCGAGTTTGAGGACGCTGAGATCGCAGCGCTTCAACGCGCGCTGCAGGGCTTGCACGATTCGTTCATTCCGCCCACAAATCTCACTCGGGCAGAACTCGAAGCGCTCGGAATGATCAAGAACGGCCTTCTGATGAAGGAGATTGCAGGCCTGCTTGGCGTGAGCGAAGGCGCGGTAAAGCAGCGCCTGAAGAACGCGAAATCGAAGCTGAACGCCAAGACCAGCACGCATGCGGCCACCATGGCCACCAGCTATGGTTTGATCTGATGCCGTTCTCCAATCGCACTCCAGCCAAGAAATGACGTAGCTGTTGGATCCAGCAAACCAGACCGTCATTCGGACGTCGGTGTTTCCGTCGGGCATGCGGCCAATGGCTGCTTGGTGAGCGCGCTGCCGCGGGTCGCACCGTGCATAGGCCTGGCCGCCTAGCCAGTGATGCTCACCCCCATGATGTAATAGCTAATCGCAAGGACGATGAGCACGGCGACGACCGTTTTGATGGTATTCTGCTGGCTCAAGGCGCCTCCTCGCCGTCGGCAGGATACTCCTGCCCGAACTGACTAATCGCAGATGTGCGTTCCTGATCTAATAACGTAGAACGTGTTCCTGCGTCGTCAATGCAATCTGAAGTAGTTCATCGATGGGCAGTGCATACCTGTCCGACGCGGCCGCGCGTCATCTGTCCGGCATGCGTAGACGTCAGACAATCGCCAGGAAAGCACCATCCGGAGGTAATCAGTTGCCGTAGCAGCGCGAGCGCTGGCCGAACCCGGCGGGCGAACAGATCCAGCTACCCGAGCCTATCTGGCGCACATGTACGACAGGCGCGCCCTCGCGAGGTGCAGACAAAAGATTGAGGCCTGGTTCCGGCGCGCGTGTCGAGGCAGTGTCGTTCCACGGGATGCTGGGAGCCGCGTTGGTCTCGGCTTTTGCGGTGTCAGCCACGATCGGTGTACCGCCCTGTATTCTTCCTCAAGCCCGTATTTCTCCTCAAGCCTGTATCTTAGGGCCCCCTCAGTGCGGGGAGGCGGCAGTTACCGTTTCAGGATCGGCAGAATATCCTGCACGAAATGGACGCAATACGGACACCGCCGAGTTGAGCGATTGAAAAAAGTAAGGGGTCCGGGGGACAGCGTCCCCCCACCTCGGTCGGATCGCGCCAGCGATCCGAGACTACTCGACCACCCGCTGCTCCACGGCCGATCCCGGCGCGAGCGTCGCGGGCGGGTACAGCACGACGCGGTCGCCGGGCGCCAGCCCGTCCAGCACCTGCGCCCGGATCCCGTTGTCGCGCCCGACCTCGACCGGCTGCAGCGCCGCCACCGCATCGCGCACGGCCAGCACCGCCCAGCCGCCGTCTTCCCGGAACAGGGCGCTGGAGGGAACGATGATCGCGTCCTCGGCCTGCCAGACGACGATCCGCGCCTCCACGCGAAAGCCGTGGCCCAGCCCCGCGCGCTCCTCCGGCGGGCTGGTCAGGCGCACGACGATCGTCACCCGCTGCTCCTCCACGCCCAGGGCCGAGACCTTGGTCTCTCCGAACGGCTCGATCCGCTCCACGACCCCGGCCAACGTCTCCGGGCCGCCCCAGTTGTCGATGATCACCGGGTCGCCGGCCGACACCTGGACCGCATCGGCCGAGATCAGCTCGACCACGACCTCCAGCGCATTGCGGATGTCGCCGACCTCCAGGATCGGCGCGCCGGCGGGCAGCGTCGTCTCGCCCGCGTTGATCACCCGCAGGATCACCCCGTCGGTCGGGGCATGGATCGGCATCTCGTCGCCGAGCTGCTCGTCCAGCGCCTCGCGCAGGCCGCGGTCGTCGAAGCCGATCAGCTGCGCCTGCGCGCTTTGCAGCTCGGCCTTGCGCTGGGCGATGGCGGCCTGCGCGGTCAGCAGCCGCGCCTCCGCCGCCTCCGCCGCGCCCTCGGCGCGCTCCAGAGCGGCCGCGCTGGCGGTGCCGCTCTCGGCCAGCCGCGCGGTGCGCTCCAGGTCGGACTGGGCCAGCTCGTCGTCGGCCTGGGCCGCGCGCAGGTTGGCCATCGCCACCAGCAGCGCGGCCTGCGCCGCCTCCACCGCCGCCGAGGCCTGTTCGCGCGTGCGCACGTCCAGCGCGGCGGGGTTCGCCGGTCGCATCCGGGCGACGACGGTCTTGTCCTTCTCCACCGGGTCGCCGGGATCGACCTCCACCCGCAGCAGCCGCCCGTTCACCGGGGTCGAGACGACGTAGTCCTCGGCCACCCGCGTCCGCCCCTCCTCGTCGATGGTCAGCCGCATGGCGCCGCGCGTCACCTCGCCGATATCCACCATCACCGGGCGCGGCCAGAAGGCCAGCGCCAGCCCGCCGCCCACCACGACCAGCGTCGCGAGGATCAGGATGGGGCGGGACAGTTTCTTGCGCGCCATGGTCTATTCCCTCGATTTCAGGACCGTGATCAGCTCGGTCCGGTCGATATCACGTTTCACCAGCAGCCCCGAGACCACCGCCGCGCCCAGCACGAAGCTGGCGGCGAAGCCGTGGCTGAACGGGTCGAAGGTGGCCGGTATCTGGTAGAGCTCGCTGGAAAACCCCGCCGCGATGGCGAAGCTCAGCGCGTATCCCAGCGCCGAGCCCAACGGGATCGCCACCAGCGTGATGACCGCCAGCTCGCCCAGCAGGACGAAGCCGGCTTCGCCCTTGGAAAAGCCCATCACCCGGAGCGAGGCGAGGTCGCGGCCGCGTTCCGCCTGGGCGATGCGGGCGGCGTTGTAGACGATGCCGAAGGTGATGATGAAGGCCACCGCGCCCATGATGTAGCGGGCCGAGCCGGCGCCCTGATCCATCAGCTTCTGCAAAGACTCGCGCGCGGTCTCGGCCACGCTGACGCCAGCGACGCTGGGCATGTCCTTGAGCGTGCGGTAGATTTCGTCGGCCCGGTTGCCATCGACCTGCAGATGCGCGCCGGATATCCGGCCGGGCTCCCGCATCGCCCGGTTCAGCGCGTCGAGCCGCATATAGGCCGGCGCGCCCAGCAGGCTGGAGGCGACGCGGGCGACCGGCACCTCCAGCACCGGCTGCCGGCCCTCGCGCACCTCGACCGTCAGCGTCTCGCCCGGGCCGATCTCCAGGATGTCGGCCAGCGCCTGGCCCAGCACGATCCCCTCCGCCGGCAGCGGAATCGGGGCGTGGTCGGCGTCGATGGCGCGGGTCATCTCGGGGTTGGCGATCATGCCGCTGACGGCGCCGCGATGGGTCTTCAGCCCGTTGCGCAGGACGGCCGAGACGTTGCGCATCGGCTCCACCGCGATCACGCCGGGGATGCGCGCAAGCTCCAGCGCCGCCTTCTCGCCCAGCGGGCGGGTGAAGTAGACCGTCGCGTCGGAGCGGTCGATGACCGAGAAGCTCAGCGCCATCATCCGGTCGAACGCGCCGTAGATCGTGGTCATCGCCGAGGCCAGCGCCATGCCGCCCATGATCCCCGCCGCCAGAGCCGCCGCGCGCAGGGGTTGCCGCGCGATGGAGCGCAGGACCATGCGCGTCGGCTGATCCAGCATCCGGCCGAAGCGGCCGGTGAAGGTGATCGTCCGGCTGTAATCCGCCGGCGCGGGCGGGCGCATCGCCTCGGCCGGCTCCAGCGCGAAGACCCGGCGCAGCACGAAGACGCCGCCGGCGGAGGCGGCGGCGATGCTGGCGCTCACGCCGATGACGAAGGAGGCCGGGTCGGGCCGGAAGACGAGGAACGGGAAGTTGTAGAACTGCGTGTAGACCGGGATCATCGCCCGGCCCGACAGGATGCCCAGCGCGCAGCCGAGCGCCGCGCCGCCCACGGCGACGATCAGCACCATCTTGAAGTAATGCGCGCCGACCTCGGCGCCGGTGTAGCCGAACGCCTTCAGAAGCCCGATCTCCTCGCGCTCGCCCTGCACGATCCGGCTGACGACGATGTAGAGAAGAAAGGCCGCGATGGCGAGGAACAGCGGCGGCACGGCCCGCGACATGGTGGCCAGCCCGCCGATCTCCTCCTGCACGAAGCGGTCGGAGACCAGGTCGTCGCGGCCGTAGGCGCCGGTGCCGCCCCAGGGGTCCAGCACCGCGTCGATCCGGTCGAGCACCTCGGCCTCGACCGCCAGGCGCGACAGCGAGAACAGCGCCTCGTTGAACGCGCCGTCCATGTCGTAGATCGCCGACAGGGCGTTGCGTCGCATCCAGATCACGCCGAAGCGGGCCGGGTCGGGCACCATCTCGCCCGGGGCGGCGACGAACAGAAGGTCGGGCGCCTCGGCCAGCCCGACGATGCGCAGCGTCCGCCGCGTGCCGTTCATGGTGACGTCGATCCGGTCGCCCAGCCCGTAGCCGTTCGCCTCGGCGAACCCCGCCAGCAGCAGGATCTCGTCGCGCGCACCGGGGGCGGGCAGGGCGCCCTCGACCAGGTAGACGGCGTTGAACGCGGCCTCGCCCTGATCCGGCAGCGACACCGCCTTGCCGCGGATCGGGATCGGCTCACCCGGCAGGTCGAACAGGGCGCCGCCGGTCACGCGCCCCTCCACCCGCGCCACGTCCGGGATCTGAGACAGGCGGGCCAGCTGGCTTTGCGGCGCGCGGGTGACGGGGGCGAAGACATCGGCCATGCGGTTGCGCTCGTAATAGGCGCGCTGCGTCTCGCTGAGCGAGGCGACGAGGCCCGACATCATCACCTGCAGCATCACGCCCACGCCGATCACGAGCATGATGGCGATCACCTGCCCCTTGATGCGGCCCAGGTCGCGCAGGAGCTTGCGGTCGAGCGGGCTCACCAGACGACCTCCGCCGGGGCGATCCGGGTCGCGTTGACCTCGACCTCGCGGATCTGCCCGTCCGCCAGCCGGATGACGCGATGCGCCATGCCGGCGATGTTGGCGGCATGCGTCACCATCAGCACCGTGGCGCCGAGCCGGGCGTTGACCTCGTGCAGCACCTCCAGCACGGCGCGGCCCGTGGCGCTGTCGAGCGCGCCGGTGGGCTCGTCGCAGAACAGCACCTCGGGCTGCTTGGCGATGGCCCGCGCGATGGCCACCCGCTGCTGCTCGCCGCCCGAAAGCTGGCTGGGGAAGTGGTCCACCCGCTGCTTCAGCCCCACCACCTCCAGCGCCTCCTCCGGCGCCATCGGGTTCTCGGCGATCTCGGTGACCAGTTCCACGTTCTCGCGGGCGGTCAGGCTGGGCATCAGGTTGTAGAACTGGAAGACGAATCCGACATGCTGCCGCCGGAACCGGGTGAGGCGGGCGTCGTTCAGGTCGGTCAGGCAGAGGTCGCGGAAATGCACCGTGCCCGAGCTGGGCCGGTCCAGCCCGCCGAGGATGTTCAGCAGCGTGGACTTGCCGCTGCCCGAGGCGCCGAGCATCACGACGATCTCGCCCGCCGGGATCTCGACATCGACGCCGCGCAGGGCATGCACGGCCGAACGGCCTTCGCCGTAGGTCTTGGTCAGGTCGCGGGTGGTGAAGGCGACGGGCAAGGCAGGCCTCCTAGGGGCGGTTGCGCGCAGGCTAGCAGATGGCGTGTGCAAGACGCATGATCGGTGTCAAACGGGGCGGACTTGCAAGCGGGAATCCGCGATTGATCCTACCGGCCGGGCTGCTATGACCGCCTGACGTTGCGGGAGGGACAGAGAATGAGCAAACCCCTTGTCATGATCGCCGGCGGCGGCATCGGCGGGCTGGCGACGGCGCTGACGCTGGAGCAGATCGGCGTCGACTGCGTCGTGTTCGAGGCGGTGCGCGAGCTGAAGCCGCTGGGCGTGGGGATCAACCTGCAGCCCAACGCGGTGCGCGAGCTCTACGATCTCGGGATCGGCCCGGAGGCGCTGGATACCGTCGGGCTGCCGGCGAAGGAATGGGCGCTCGTCGGGCTGAACGGCAACGACATCTATTCCGAGCCGCGGGGGACGCTCGCGGGCTACGACTGGCCGCAATACGCGGTCCATCGCGGCAGGCTGCACGTGTTGCTCTACGAGACCTATCTGGCGCGGGCCGGGGCAGACGCGGTGAAGCTGGGGCATCGGGTGATCGGGTATCGGCACGAGGCGGACGGGACGGTGACCGCGCTGATCGAGCGGGCGGATGGTAGCCGGGTGGAGCAGACCGGCACGCTGCTGATCGGCGCCGACGGCATCCATTCGGCGATCCGGGCGCAAATGCATCCCGAGCAGCCGCCGATCCACTGGGGCGGCGCGGTGATGTGGCGGGGCACGACGCTGGCGAAGCCGATCCGGACGGGGTCGTCCTTCGTCGGGCTGGGCACGCACCGGCAGCGGATGGTGATCTACCCGATCTCGCACCCGGACCCGGAGACCGGGCTGGCGATGGTCAACTGGATCGCCGAGGTGACCTATGACGAGACCGACAAGCGCGACAGCGGGTGGTTCAAGCCGGTGGAGATCGGGGACTTCGTCCATCACTTCGAGGGCTGGTCGTGGGACTGGCTGGACGTGCCGGCGCTGCTCAGGGGCGCGGACGTGGCCTACGAGAACCCGATGATCGACCGCGACCCGGTGCCGACCTGGCGCGACGGGGCGGTGGCGCTGACGGGGGATGCGGCGCATGCGATGTATCCGACGGGGTCGAACGGGGCGAGCCAGGCGGTGATCGACGCGCGGGTGATGGGCGCCTGCCTGCTGGAGCACGGGGTGAGCGCGGCGGCGCTGGCGGCCTATGACGAGACGCTCTGCGGGCCGATCTCGGAGGTGGTGCTGCGCAACCGGGGGGCGGGGCCGTTCGGGCTTCTCAACCTGGTGGACGAGCGGTGCGGGGGCGCGTTCGAGGATATCGAGCAGGTGATCCCGGCGGCGGAGCGGGCGGCGTTCATGCGGGCCTACCAGGAGGCGGCGGGCTTCGCGAAGGACCGGCTGAACGCGGCGCCGCGGACGATCCCGGAGGGCGCTCGGGTGGGCGCGGAAGAGGCCGTTTGAGGCGGGCGTCCGAGGGTGTCCGAGGTGGGACGGGGGTCCAAGTCTCTGTTTTTGTTACAGATAGCGCTAACTGGAGCCCGTCCGGACGCTGTGTCCGGACGGGTGGGGTGGTGGGTTTGGGGGAGAGCTGCCGTTCGCTGCGGTGTGCCCAAATGTCGGCTCAGCCGTGGAGCTTCCCTCCGATGACGCAAGTGTTGTGCTGAGCGACGGCCCGCAATCTGGCGTTGAACACCCGGCAATCGGCTAAAGGCACAGCGAGTCTTGCAACGCCTGGGTGGCCGTGACTATATCTTGAAAACGGTTGCGCCGCGTGGCGAGTTCACCGGACTTTTACATGTCGTGGTGACAGTCGGTTGCGGCACAGGGAGACGGGCATTGGCATTTGTCGCGAAAAGTGGGGAGCACGCCATCGTAGAGGTCGTGTTCGGTTTCCAGTTGTCGCGTCCGTGGCACTCGACTGAAATCGAGAAGCTCGCCCAAAACCATGGCCACTGGAAAGAAGCCCTGCCACGGCTGGCCCGGCACGAAGTCCAACAGGTGATGATCGGCGAAGGCGTCCAGCAGGCAATCACATTGCCCGGCGGTCCAGGTATTTCATTCGAACGGATCAAGCCGAACGGGGATCTCGCTTGGCGGCTGCGCTGTGAAGGCAACTCGATCTTCGTAAACTGCCTCGAATACACGCGCTGGCAGGAAGCTTGGGCAACCGCTTCTGCCCACATGCGCGCTGTTCTGGAAGTTGTCGGTGCGGAGAAGGTGTCCGTCGCAGGCACGCTCCTACAGTACATTGATGTCTTCGACTGGATGGCTGATCCCAAGGACTATGACATCTCCCAGCTTCTCGACGTGGACAGTGACTACGTTCCACGAGCTGCGAGCAACTACGGCCTTGCTTGGCATCTACACCAAGGCTGGTTCGAGTCTGTCAGAGAGCCGGTACCCGGAAGGATTCTGCACAAGGCCCATTTCAACGCGCTTCCCAAAGATGAAGCGGGTCATCCTACCGTGAAACTCGATACGCTTCTGCGATCTGATTTTAGAGCGTTTTCCGATCAATCTGCATCGTATCCGCAGGCGGCGAAGTAGTTTTCGCATTCCTGGTGCGTGAAGCAGTCGATGAGTTCGCCGAT
>NZ_JARGYC010000103.1 GCF_029168335.1 Psychromarinibacter sediminicola | reverse complement strand
ATAGCGGTCTTCCCATGATCCACCTCCACATATAGTGAATCACAAACCCTTCCTTATGGGAATCCCCGACTCTGGTTTTCCGCACGAGGCTCTAGAAGATTTTGATTTCGCACGATTTTCTAGAAAATCGTGCTCCCGCGCCCTAAGGCCGCTGCCCTGCCGCCTCCACGAACCGTCCGCCGATCACCATGCCGCGCGCCCGGAGGCTCCGGTCGTAGGCCACCGTCTCGCCCAGCACGTCCTCCAGCTCCACCGGACCGTCCTCCACCGCGATCACGCTGGCCTCGCCGACGCCGCCCACGGCCAGCCGCCCCAGGTCGTCCCGCCGCATCGCCCGCGCCGGGGTCAGCGTCGCCGCCGCGATCACCTGCTCCAGCGACATTCCCAGCGCCATCAGCTTGGTCATCGTCCGCAGAAGATCCCAGGCCGGCCCGTCGATGCACAGGACGTGCACGTCGGACGAGATCGTGTCGGGCATGAAGCCCGCCGCCATCGCCGCCCGGGCCGACTCCCAGGAAAACGCGCCCATGCCGTGGCCGATGTCGAACAGAACGCCGCGGTCCCGCGCCCGCAGCGCGGCGTCATGCACCGCGCCCGCCGCGTCCACCGGGCCGTTCGGGAACGGGCGGAAGCAATGGGTCAGCACGTCGCCGGGCCGCAGCTTCTCGCAGACCTCGGCATAGGTCGGCGGCGCCAGGTCGATATGCGCCATCACCGGCAGCCCGCAGCGGTCCGCGGCCTCCAGCGCCAGGTCGAGCGGCGCGATCCCGTTCGGCCCGGAGGTGTTCCGCCCCACCCGCACCTTGATGCCGACCACGGTGTCGGGGTTGTCCCGCGCGACCGCCACCACATCTTTCGAGGCCATCAGCCGCATGTCCAGGCTCTCGCCCACCATCACCGTGGGCGAGAAGGCGTAGATGCCGGCAAAGGAGATGTGCAGGAAGGACAGGATCCGCACCTCCGCCGGCGCCATCACATGCGCCCGGAAGCCGGGGAAATTCCCGGGCCCGGCGCTGCCCGTGTCCACCAGCGTCGTCGCGGCGCAGCGGCGGGCGTAGTCGTCGGCCTCCACCGACAGCGACGTGCCGCCCCAGTAGACATGGGTGTGCAGGTCGATCAGCCCGGGCACCACCAGCGCGCCGGACACGTCCCGCATGTCGGCCCCGTCCAGCCCGTCGCCGATCGCCGCCACGCAGCCGTCCGCGAAGGCCAGGTCGGTGACGCGGTCCAGCCCGCTGTCCGGGTCGATCACCCGGCCGCCTGTCAGCACCAGATCATGGGTCATCGCGCCGCTCCTCAGGCCACTTGCGGGCGGCGGTCCGCCCAGGGCATCGCCTGCTCCAGCGCCGCGGAGACGGCCAGAAGCCCGGCCTCGTCGCCGCGCCGCGCCACCAGCTGCACGCCGGCGGGCAGGCCCTTCGCCGTGCCGAGCGGCAGCGAGATCGCCGGCTGGCCCGACATGTTGAACGGGAACTGGAACACCGCGTCCGTCCACAGCGCGTTGTAGGCGTCGAGGTCGGTCAGGCTCATGTCGTAGTAGCCCACCGGCCGCGGCGGCTGCGTCAGCGCGGGCGTCACGAAGATGTCGAACGGGTCCAGCTCGCGCGCCACTTCGCGGCCGATCTGGCGCACCTGCTCGACGCGCCCGGCATGCTCGGTGCCGCGCGTGGCGTGGCCGCGCTGGATGATCGCCCAGGTCACCGGCTCGACATCCTCCGCCGTGGCCGGACGCCCGACGAACTCGGCCAGCGCGTCGAACATGCCCGCCGTCTCGACGCAGGTCATGTCGGTATAGGTCTGCCACGCCGCGTCCGCGTCCAGCGCCATGTCGTGCTCGGACACGTCGTGCCCCATATCCTCCAGCGTCGTCGCCACCTGGCGCACCGCCGCCGCGATCTCGGCGTCGATGGCCCGGCCGTCCGGCGGCGTCACGGTGAACCCGACGCGCAGGCGTTCCGGCGCCCGGGACACGGCCGTCATGTACGGCTGTTGCGGCGGCGCGATCCAGTACGGGTCGCCCGGCAGCGCGCCCTGCACCACGTCCAGCCACGCGGCGGTGTCGCGCACGGTCCGCGAGTTGCACAGGAAATACGCCCCGCCGGCCCAGTAGTCCGCGAACGGAAACAGCGTCACGCGCCCCCGCGACGGCTTCATCCCCACCACGCCGCAGCACGAGGCGGGCACCCGGATCGACCCGGCCCCGTCGCTCGCCTCGGCGACCGGGATCATGCCCGTGGCCACCGCCGCAGCCGATCCGCCCGACGACCCGCCCGCCGTGACCGATGCGTCCCACGGGTTCACCGTCGCGCCGTACAGCACCGGCTCGGTCGAGATCGACCAGCCGTTCTCCGGCGCGTTCGACTTGCCCATCAGGCACAGCCCCCCGGCGCGCAGCCGGCGGCTGATCTCGCTGTCCGCCGGGGCGACCAGGTCCTTGAGGTAGCGCGATGCGTTGGTCAGCGGCGCGCCCTCCCACTGCGAGGCCAGCTCCTTCAGCAGGAACGGCGCGCCCGCCAGCGGGCTCGACCCCGGCGCGACCCGCGCGGCGCCCGCGCGGCCGATGTCGTAGAGCTTGTGGATGACGGCGTTCAGCGCCGGGTTAATCTCCTCGATGGCGCGGACCGCCGCCTCGACCAGTTCGGCCGCGCGCACGTCGCCCGAGGCGACGTGCCCGGCCAGCCCCACGGCGTCGGAGCCGCGGTAGAGTGTGTCGATATCCCCCATGCCTAGTCGAGCGTGATCGCCCGCTCTTCCCGGATGCTCTGATCCGCCGCCAGCACGATGCGCAGGCTGTCGACCGCCGCCTCCATCGACTCGGTCAGGTCCAGGTTCTCGCGGATCGCCCTCAGGAAGAGCTCCTGCTCGCGGTCGCACAGCTCCTGGTGGCCGGGCTCGTCCTCCATCGACATCAGGTCGTCGGGCTTCACGAAATGCTTGTCCGGCCCGACCTCGGCATGGTGCAGGCGGATCGCGTCGGTCTTGGTGTGCTTGTCGATATCGGCGCTGTCCGACAGATCCTCGGACTCGCCGCGCGCCTCCTCGTTCGGCACCAGCGACACCGACCCCTTCGGCCCCACGATATCCTTCACGAAGAACGCCGTCTCCGACATCATCGGCCCCCAGCCGGCCTCGTACCAGCCGACGGACCCGTCGTCGAAGGTCACGTGCAGGTGCCCGTAATTCTGCTTGGCCGCCTCGGCCCACAGGCCCGCGCCGATGCCGTGCACGCGCACTGGCTTGGCGCCGGTCAGCTGGCACATCACGTCCACGTAGTGCACGCCGCAATCCACGATGGGCGTCAGGCTGTCCATCAGGTTCTTGTGCCAGAACCAGGCATCGCCCGAGGACTGCTGGTTCAGGTTCAGCCGCATCACCAGGGGCTTGCCCAGCGTCTGCCCCAGCTCGATGAACTTGATCCAGCTGGGATGCACCCGCAGGATATAGCCCAGCACCAGCTTGCGCCCGGTCTCCTTCGCCTTGTCGACGACCGCGCGGGCCTCCTCGTTCGTCGTCCCGATCGGCTTTTCCATGAACACGTGACAGCCCGCCTCCATCGCCGCGATGGCGAATTCGGCATGGGTGTTGGGGTAGGTGTTGATCGACACCGCGTCGGGCTTCAGCTCGGCCAGCGCCGCCTTGTAGTCGGTGAACTGCGGATAGCCCTGCAGCGCCTCGGGCAGCGCCTTGTCCTTGATCGACCGGGCGCAGAGCCCCACGATCTCGAACCCGTCCATGCGGTGATAGGCGCTGGCGTGGCTTGCACCCATGTTGCCCACGCCCACGACGAGAATGCGTACCGGATCGGCCATGGCCCTGTCCTCCCTTCCTTCATGGGCCGGGCGATGCGCACCGCCCGGCCGTGTGCTGATCCCTCGGGTCTCAGATCGCCTGGTCGAACATCGACGCCTTCAGCGCCTCGACATCCACCGCGGCCAGCTCGTCCGACACCTCGGTCGCCTCGGCCTCGGCCTTGACCGCCGCGTGGTCGAAGTCGTTCGCCGGCCCGACCAGCTCGTTGGTGCAGACCTCGGTCGCCTGGATCGCTTCCGAGTTCTGGCCGATCTCGGCGGACAGGTCGAAGAAGGTCTGCCAGCTCGACATGTCGTGCCAGCCCCAGCCCTCGCGCTGGGACATGTCGCCCCGGAACACGTTCATCTGCTGGATGATCGACATCAGCCCCAGCTCGGGCCCCAGGTTCGAGGCCAGCGTCGGGAACTGGTCGAACACTGCCTCGACGGCGGCGGCCGGGTTGTGCTGTGCGAATTCCAGCCCCTTGGCCCAGCCGCGCAGGTACTGCTCCAGGAAGGCCACCTTCTCGGGGTCTTCCAGGTCCGACGCGCGCACCACGAAGGTGTTCGCCGGCAGTGGCGAGTTCTGCACGCCCAGCCAGTACTCGAATTCCAGCCCGGTGCTGATCCACTCGGCCCGCAGCCCTTCCCAGGACAGCGCCGCGTCGCCCTGGCCGGCGGCCAGCGCCGTGCCCCAGGTCGGCCAGCCGGCCTCGACATAGTTGATGGTCGAGATGTCGACGCCCTGCGCCGCCAGCATCGGGTCGACGATCGGCTGCCACGCGGCCGAGCCCAGCAGGATCGTCATCCCCTCCACGCCCTTGATATCTTCGGGCCCTTCGCCGGCCCGGAAGGCCAGGCTGAACGTGTCCAGCGCGCCCATGTGGAACACCGACTTCAGGTCCATCCCGTTCTCGATGGCGAAGGAGAACACGCCGGGGCTGGGAAAGCCCATATCGGCCTGTCCCACGTCCACGAACTTCACCGTCGCGGTGCCGTCCGAGGGTCCGGGCTGCATCTCGACGTCGAGACCGTCGAAATACCCCATCTTCTTGCCGATCCAGAAGCCGTAGTCGTCCAGCACCTCCAGCGTCCCGCGCGGGGAAATCCAGGTGAAGGTGTCCTCGTAGCCCTGCGCCAGGCCGCGGCCGGCGCCAAGGCTCGACACCACCACGCCGCCGGCGGTCACCTGCAGGAACTGCCGCCGCGACAGCCCCGGAATCAGTGCGTTCTTCATTGTCTTACTCCCTGTGTATTCGTTGTGCCGGGGGCGGCCTCACGCCTCCCAGCTCGCCCATTTCTTGCCGATGAGATAAAAGGTGACGTAGATCAGGATGCCCAGGATCGACAGGATCAGCACGACCCCGAAGAACTGCGGCATCTGGATCATCGAGGAATAGGTCGTCAGCCGGTTGCCAAGCCCGAAGCCGCCGCCGACCATCCCGGCGCCGACCGCCGTCAGCAGGCCGAAGATCGCCCCGATCATCAGCCCCACCAGGATCATCGGCAGCGCCATCGGCGCCCGGATCTTCCAGAAGATCTGCAACGTCGAGGCGCCGTAGGACCGCGCCAGCGCGATCTTGTTGGCATCCACCCGACGGAACCCGGTGGCCGAGTTGATCATCACCATCGGCCCGCTCGCCAGCGCCACCGCGATGATCCGCGGCTCGTAGCCGAAGCCGAAGCGCAGGATCAGAAGCGGCACCAAGGCCAGCATCGGCGTGGTGACGAGGATCAGGATATAGGGCGCGATGATCTTCTCGGCGAAGGGGAACTGCGTGATGACGGCGGCCAGCACGATGCCGATCCCCGCCCCGATGGCGAAGCCCGAGAACAGCACGACCAGCGTATGCCCCAGATGCGGCAGGATCAGGTGAAAGTCGCCCACCAGCGCCACGACGATCTCGGACGGCCGCGGCAGCACGTATTGCGGCACCTCGAACCACAGAAGCGCCAGCTCCATCCCGCCGATCACCACCACCGCCGTCGCGATGATCGCCAGGATCTCCAGCTTCGTCTGCCCCGACGAGAAGCTGGAAAGCGATTGCAGCCCCTTGCCGACCCTGCCGCCGACCACCTCGCTGTCGCGCGTCGCCGTGTCCGTCATTCGGCCGCCCTCGCTTGCATTCGGCTCTGTCCGTAGATGTCCGCCTTGATCCGGTAGGTCAGGTCGTAGACCTCCTTGCCCGCCATGATCTCCATCGTCCGCGGCCGCTCGAACGGCACCTCGTAGGTGTTCAGCACCCGCCCCGGCCGCGGCGTCAGCACCACCACCTTGTCGGACAGGAACAGCGCCTCCTCGATGGAGTGGGTGATGAAGACGATGGTCGTATGCGTCTCCATCCAGATTTCCTCGACAAGCTGGTTCATCTCCTCCCGCGTGAAGGCGTCCAGCGCCCCGAACGGCTCGTCCATCAGCAGGACCGAGGGGCGCAGCGACAGCGCCCGCACGATCGACGCGCGCTGCTGCATCCCGCCCGACAGCTCGTTGGGGAAATTCTTCTCGAACCCGGTCAGGCCGACACGCTCCAGCAGATGCGCGATCCAGCCGTGATCCGGCTTCTGGTGCTTCACCTCGAAGGGAAACAGGATGTTGTCCATCAGGTTGCGCCAGGGCAGCAGGTTCGCCTCCTGGAACACCAGCCCGATATCGGGATGCGGCCCGGTGATGCGCCTGCCGTCCAGCAGCACCTCGCCGCTGGTCAGCCCGTGCAGCCCCGACATCGACCACAGAAGCGTGGTCTTGCCGCAGCCCGACGGTCCGACGATGGACACGATGCTGTTCGGCGCCACGTCCAGCGAACAGTCCTTCAGCGCGTCCATCTCGCCATAGCGCTTGCCCGCGCCACGCACTGCCAGCTTCACCTCCGCCGCCATGAAGGCCCCTTCGCACCCCGGAATGACTCGCTTGCGTCAACTGTGTAACTCACTTACATTTCTGTCAAGAAAGATGGGCGGCCGACAGGTGCGCTATATGTTTCAGATAAATGAGTGCCCAATGTTTGTAAGTAACTTACACAATGCATACATTTCCGGCATCCCGAAAAGGGCCCGGGCATGAGCGTCGCGCCCGGGATCGACGAGGGCCCCGCCCCTCATGCGCCCGCGCGCCCCGACATCATCGGCGAGATCAAGGACCGCTATTCCGGCCTGCGCCCGGCCGAGCAGGCGGTGGCCGACGCCGTCCTCGCCGACGTACGCGAGGCGGTGCGCGCCTCCAACGGCGACATCGCCGCGCGCGCCGGAGTCAGCCAGCCCACCGTCACCCGCTTCTGCCGCTCCATCGGCTGCGAGGGCGTGCGCGACTTCAAGCTGCAGCTGGCCCAGTCGCTCGCCGTGGGCGAGGCGTTTCTGGCCCAGGACGAGACCGAGGTCGCGCCGGGCGAACTGCCCCCCTTCTGGACCTCCGTCCTCGGCGAGGCCCGCGCCGCCATCCGCGAGGTCGAGCGCCAGGTCTCGCCCGACGACGTCCTCGACGCCGCCCGCGCCCTCGCCGCCGCCGCCCGCATCGCCACCTTCGGCGTCGGCGGCTCGTCGGCCGCGCTCGCGCTGGAGGCGCAGGTGCGCCTGTTCCGCTATGGCCTCGCCGTCGATGTCTGCAGCGAGCCCTATGTCGCGCGCATGACCGCCGCGACGCTGAAGCCCGGCGACCAGATGCTCGTGATCTCCGCCACCGGCCGCACGCCCGAAGTGATCGAGGCGGTCGAGATCGCCAACCGCTACGGCGCCGGCAGCATCGCGATCACCCGCCCCGGCAGCCCGCTGGCCGACGTCGCGCAGATCGCCCTGACCGCCGAGATCGGCGAATACCCCGACGCGCTGACCCCCACCGCCTCGCGCTTCGCCTTCCTCGCGATCCTCGACGTGGTGGCCGCCGCCACCGGCTACCGGCTCGGCCCGACGGCCCGCGAAAGCCTGCGCCGCATCAAGTTCAACATGCTCGACACCCGGCCCGCCGACGGGCTGGAGCCGCTGGGCGACTGACGACAGGAGGGGACCCCATGAACGACGTCATCGACGACTGGCTCGCCCGCTTCGACACCGCGCTGAGCTCCGGCGACGCGAATGCCGTCGCAGAGCTGTTCGAACCCGGCGGCTACTGGCGCGACCTCCTGGCCTTCACCTGGAACATCCACACGGCCGAAGGCCGCCCCGCGATCCGCGACATGCTCAAGGCCTGCCTCGCCGGCACCGCGCCCTCCGGTTGGCACCGCACCACCGACGCCGAAGAGACCGAGGACGGCACCGCCGCCTGGATCGCCTTCCGCACCGCCGTCGCGACAGCCGAGGGCCGCGTCACTGTCCGCGACGGCCGCGCCCACATCCTGTTCACCGCGATGAAGGACATCGTCGGCCACGAGGAACCCGTCGGCCACAACCGTCCCATGGGCATCGTCCACAAGGCCGACCGCCACCGCGAGACCTGGTCCGAGGCCCGCGCGAAGGAACAGGCCCGCATCGGCCGCGAGGACCAGCCCGAGGTGCTGATCGTCGGCGGCGGGCAGGGCGGCGTCGCGCTCGCGGCGCGGCTCAAGCAGTTCGGCGTCCCGGCGCTGATCGTCGAGAAGAACCCGCGCATCGGCGACAGCTGGCGCAACCGATACCGCAGCCTCGTCCTGCACGATCCCGTCTGGTACGACCACCTGCCGTACCTGCCGTTCCCCGAGACCTGGCCCGTCTTCTGCCCCAAGGACAAGATCGGCGACTGGCTGGAAGCCTACGCGCTGATCTTCGAGCTGGACGCCTGGACCTCCACCTCCTGCGACAGCGCGCAATGGGACGCGGACGCCCAGCGCTGGACGGCCACGGTCACGAAAGACGGCGAGGAAATCACCCTGACGCCGAAACAGCTGGTCTTCTGCACCGGCGCCTACGGCCCGCCCAACCTGCCGGATTTCCCCGGCCAGTCCGACTACCGGGGCACGCTGCTGCACTCCTCGCAATACCACGAGGGCGCGCCCTTCAGGGGCAAGCGCGCGCTGGTCATCGGCGCCGGCTCCTCGGCGCACGACGTGGCGGTGGACCTCTGGGAGGCCGGCGCGAACGTCACCATGTTCCAGCGCCGCCCCTCCATCGTCGTGCGCTCCAAGACGCTGATGGAGCTGGGCTTCGACATCTACTCGCAGGACGCCGCCGACCGCGGCCTGACGGCGGACAGGGCCGACATGCTGGCCGCGTCCACGCCCTACGCGCTGTTCACGGCCAAGCAACAGGCGCTCTACAAGACGATCATCGCCCGCGACGCCGACTTCTACGCCAAGCTCGACCGCGCCGGCTTCGCCTATGACTTCGGCGAGGACGACAGCGGCCTGATGATGCGCGCCCTGCGCACCGCGTCGGGCTATTACATCGACGTCGGCGCCTCGACCCTGATCGCCGAGGGCGAGATCGGCGTGATCGGCAACGACGAGATCGAGTGCCTCACCCCGGAGGGCATCCGCTTCGCCTCCGGCCGCGAGGAACAGGCCGATGTCATCGTCGCCTGCACCGGCTACCAGTCGATGAACGAGGCCGTCGCCCCCATCGTCAGCCGCGCGGCCGCCGACATGGTCGGCCCCTGCTGGGGACTCGGCTCCGGCATCCGCGGCGACCCGGGGCCGTGGCTGGGCGAGCTGCGCAACATGTGGAAACCCACCGCGCACGAGGGGCTGTGGTTCCACGGCGGCAACCTGGCGCTGTCGCGCTTCTATTCCCGCTTCGTCGCGCTGCAGCTCAAGGCCCGGCAACTGGGCATTCCCACCCCGGTCTATGGCCGCCCCGCCCCCTGCCGCGTGCCGGAAGACGCCTGAAGACCGCACCCTGCTTCTTCTCGTTGAAAAATACGCATAAGGCGGGTGGGTCTTTCTGCGCCATGGGGCAGGCGCAACGGACGAGGCGGACAGCGTCCCCCGGGGCGCCCCATGACCGGCTGGACCCGCGCGGCGCAGTCGTGTCTGATCGGCCCGGACCCTGCCGACCCGACCGAACCGGAGCCCGCATGACCCAGCCGCCCGAAGACGCCGACCGCCGCCGCGCCGTGGCCCCGGTCATCGCGTATCCCGAAGACAGCCTGC
The DNA here is from genome assembly GCF_029168335.1 of Psychromarinibacter sediminicola. GTDB lineage: Bacteria > Pseudomonadota > Alphaproteobacteria > Rhodobacterales > Rhodobacteraceae > Psychromarinibacter > Psychromarinibacter sediminicola. Next base: position 988 of record NZ_JARGYC010000103.1, on the reverse strand, counting down.
CGCCCGCCGACCTGCCGCTCTACGCAAGGGCGCGGGAGACCGCGCGCAAGACCGCCGAAGTCGTCATCCGCCCCCGCGACGCCGCCTGCTTTCACGTGCCGGCCGGCCATTTCTTCCGGATCGCCAGCATCGAGGGCCCGCAGGTCGGCGACCTCAACCTCTGGGCCGCGGGCGACCTGTCCGAGCGGTTCTTCTCCGGCAAGACCCGCGCCCTGCACGGCACCCATGTCAGCACCGGCGACCGGCTCTGGTCCTCGTTCCCCTATCTGCGCCCGATGGCCACCGTGACGACCGACACGCTGGACTGGTACGGCGCCGACGCCTATGGCGGACGGGTCCACGATGTCATCGGGACGCGCTGCGACCCCTACACCCACCGCCTGCTCGCGGGTGGCGACTATCACCATTGCTGCCACTCCAACCTCACCCGCGCGCTCGCCGCCGAAACCGGCCTGCCGCTGGCCCGGGCCGAGCCCCATGTCCACGATGTCCTGAACGTCTTCATGTGTACCGGGTTCACCCGCGAGACCGGGCAATACTTCATGAAGGCCAGCCCGGTCCGCCCCGGCGACTACCTCGAATGCTTCGCCGAGATCGACCTGCTGGGCGCCCTGTCGGCCTGCCCGGGCGGCGACTGCTCGGCGGAACATTCCTCGGACGCCGCGGCGTGCTATCCATTGAAGGTGGAGGTGTTCGCGCCGGAAGACGGTGCTCTGGACGGCTGGTCCCCGCCGCCGCGAAACGCCTACGACCGCACGCATGGCGTCTGAAGACATCTGATCAACAGGGCGGAGCCGCGCAAGGGCCGACGCGCGCGGCGGCGCTCCGACTGTCGAGCGGCGCACTTTATGGCTGCCAGATCCGGGCGACCTCCGAGCTCTGCGATAACGTCCACCACAGCGCCGCCGCGTTGGGGCGCGTCTCTCGGGCATTGCTATGCAATGCCCTGCCGACAGGCGATTGCAGAGCAATCGCCGAGAGGCGGCGC
>NZ_JARGYC010000102.1 GCF_029168335.1 Psychromarinibacter sediminicola | reverse complement strand
ACTGGCGAGGACGGTGCCAAGTGTTCGACATACATGCTTATGTCTCCGGCATCGCAAAGCTCGACCGCGCCCCGGCGGGTCGGCGCTGCACGGCGTTCCGCTCGACCGGGGCCGCTATTCGGCAATGCCGAGGAAGCAGTGTCGTGTAGCGTGAGCGGACGCCTACCCTGGCCGACGCCGGATCCGCCGCGGGCGCTGCCCGCCCGTCCCGCGGCCGGGGTCGCCATCCGGCGACATTGCCCCGGCCGTCGGAGGCGCCTCGCAAGGCGTTTGCAAACGCCTTGCCGCAGCGTGTCAGTCCTTGCGGCGCGGGCCGGTCAGCGCCGGCCAGAGGGCGGCGGTGAACAGCGCGAAGGCGAGGCTCCAGAGCGCGGCGGAGGCGAGCACGGTGGGGAAGTACCACCCGCCCGACAGCGCCGAGCCCAGCCAGCGCAGGAGGGTGGCCAGCGGGATCAGCGCGTAGGCCAGCGCCACCGGCCCCGGCGCCACGAGGTCGCGGCCGGAATGGCCGAGCGCGGCGCGGCTCATCACCGCCAGCGTCATGCCGCCGACCGCGCCGATGCCCAGGACATGCAGCGCCGCGACTTCGGAGCCGTAGCCGAACACGGCCGCGCCCCAGAGGATCAGGCCGAGGCCCAGCATTGCCAGACCGCTATGCAGCGCGATCAGGATCGGCTGGCGCAGCGCCCAGCCCGGGCGCCAGCCGGTCAGCCGGACGATCTGCACCGCGCCCAGTGCCAGCGCCAGCGGCGCGGCCCAGGCGAAGGCGCCGGCCAGCACCGGCACCGGCAGGAGCAGCGCCAGCGGCACCGCGGCGCGTTCCAGCCAGGGGCGGCTGACGGGCCAGGCGGCCTCGGGCGCGTCCTCGCGGCGCATGGCGTTGCGGGTGAAGGCGGGCGTCACGCGGCCGCCCAGCACCGAGATCATCGCGCAGACCGCCAGCAGGCCGCCGTAGAGCCCCTGTTCCAGCGTGTAGCCCGAGACCCCCAGCCAGTCGAGATGGGTCAGCAGGTTGCCGGTCCAGAACAGGGTGAGGAACAGCAGGAACATCACGTTCTGCGGCTTCGGCCGTTTCGTCAGCTGCCAGGCGACCTGCGCCATGATGACCGGCACGAAGGACAGGTCGGCCGCTGCCACCAGCGCGCCGGGCAGCGACGCCGAATACCACATCGCCAGCCGCCCGGCGAGCCAGAGCGCGGCGACGGTGCCGATGAACAGCGGCTTCGCCAGCGTGCCGCCGGTCCAGTTCGGCACCGCCGTCAGGAGGAAGCCGCCGATGGCCGCCGAGGCGAAGCCGAAGATCATCTCGTGCCCGTGCCAGTAATGCGGCGCCATGGAATAGGGCAGCTCGGTGATCAGCCCGCCCATGGTGTGGACGCCGAGGTATAGCCCCCAGGCGACGCCGGCGAACACGCCGAACAGCCCGGCGCACAGGAAGAAGACGCGGAAGCCCTCGGACAGGACGCGGCGCAGCGCGGCGGTCATGCGGCCGACCGCGCGCGGCGCTTCAGCGTGGGGCAGGTTTTCGGGTCGTGGTAGATCACCTGACATCTCAGACATAGGACACACTCGTTGGGGTTGATCCGGCCGATGGGGTCGATGGCCCCCACCGTGCATTTGGGTTCGCACAGGCGGCATTCGCGCCCGCATTGCGGCCGCCGGCGCAGCCAGTCGAAGATCTTCAGCTTCGCCGGGATCGCCAGCGCGGCGCCCAGCGGGCAGAGGTAGCGGCAGTAGAAGCGCTCGATGAACAGCCCCGCCGCCAGCACGACGAGCACGAAGGCGACGAAGGGCCAGGCGCGCATCATGCGCATCGAGATCGCGGTCTTGAACGGCTCTGCCTCGGCCAGGATCAGCGCGTCTTTCATCGAGTAGAAGGACAGCGCGAGGATCGCGAGGAACAGGGTGTACTTGATGACCCAGAGCCGCTGGTGCAGCGCGTGGGGGACCTGGATCTGTTTCACGCCGAGTTTCTGCGCGGCCTCGTTCGTCAGTTCCTGCAGCGCGCCGAACGGGCAGAGCCAGCCGCAGAACACGCCGCGGCCCCAGAACAGCAGACCGAGCGCCACGAAGCTCCACAACAGGAAGATCAGCGGCTCGACGAGGAAGGTCTCCCAGCGGAAGCCCGACAGCAGCGACTGCACGAAGGCCACGACCTGCACGACCGAGAGCTGCGCGTTCACCGTCCAGCCCAGCCAGACCAGCGTGACCGCCAGGAAGGTCAGCCGCAGGCGGCGCCAGAGCATCGGGCGGCGGACGATGGAGTCCTGGACGAACAGGATGCCGGTCAGCACCGTCAGCATCGCCGCGACGCCGAGGATCGCGGGGCGCTTGGACTGCCACATCTCCTGCCAGAGCGGCGTGTCCTCGGGGGGCGGCGGCAGCAGGAAGCGCTCGGGCAGGGCGTAGTCGACGGCGAGGGTTGCGGTGACCGGGCCGGTGGCGCCGTCGCGGGTGGCGGTGACGGCGACGCGGAACGGCGCGGCCGGGTCGAAGCCGTCGCCGCCGATGCGGAACAGGCTGCGTTCGCGGAACTGCGGCGCCCCCTCGGCGGCCAACTCGTCGAGGCGCAGGTAGCCCGTGTCGGTGACGGGGAAGCGGCGGCCGTCCTGGATCACCGCGACGCGGTCGAAGGTGCCGGTGCGGCGCCAGGCCAGCCCGCGATGCGAGTGCAGCCCGCGCGAGGCGACGAACAGCGCGACGCGGTCGGCCGGCAGATCGCCCATGGCGCCGGAATAGGTGCGCCGGCCGAGGAGGTTGCGGCCGATCTCGGGCGGGTCGAGCAGGGCGACGTGGAGGTCGAGGAAATGGCCCTCGCCCGGCTCGGGCACGCGGTCGGCGCCGGCCAGCGCCGCGGCGGCCTCTGCCATGGTCATGGTGGCCGATTGCACCGCGCCGATCTGCGCCAGGCCGGCCCAGTCGTGGGGCTCGTAGGTCAGCCGGTCGATCCGGCCGCCGCCCGCGCCGCCGTCGGCCAGCGCCAGGGTGCGGCCGGTGCGCAGGATCGTGTCGCGGATCACGGCGGTGGTGACCGTCGCGCGCGAGATGAAGCGCAGCGCATCGGCCTGGCCGGGGGCGGTCAGGTCGAGCCCCGCGAAGCCCGCGACGAAGCGGGCGATGTCGGCGTCGGTCAGCCCCAGCGTCAGGATCGGTTCGGAGTGCTGCATCAGCCGCGCGCCGGCGATGCGCGCCTGCGGGGTCACGGCGACCAGCATGTCGATCGGGCGGCCGGAATAGCCGACGGAGGTCGCGATCTCCCAGCTCGACCCGATGCGGCCGAGCGGCGTGCCGTCGGCGGCGGCGACCTGCCAGCCGGGCACCGGGGTTTCGGTGCGCACCAGGGTGACGGGGCCGGGCACCCCGAACAGGGCGGCGGCGAGCGCGGCGTCGGGTTCGGCGGGGGCGATGCGCGTCTCGGAGCCGAGGCGGGGCTGTGCCGCCGCCGGGACCGCGCAGAGGAGCGCGGCCACGAGGAGGCACAGCACCGCGAACGGTTCGACTTCAAGCGCGCGTTTCATGGGGAAAGATGTATCTCCGGCACGTCTGTCGCTCCTTAACGAAAGTCAAGGAGGGGTCCGGGGCGGGGTGCAAGACAGGCGGTGGCCTCACCAGCTTCACGGAGACACCGTCATGCAAAGTATCAAAGCCATACGTAGCCGACTGCTGCTGACCAGCGCCGCGCTGGCGTTGGCCGCCGCGGGAAGCGCCGCGGCCCAGGACGACCCCGAAAAGGTCCACGACGACAGCCCCGCCGGATCCTACACCGCCGAGCTGGACACGCTGGGCGAGTTGAACCTGGAGATCCCCGGCTTCAAGCCCGGCGATCCGGTGATGACCCAGGAAGAATACAACATCGCCAACCAGATCTACTTTCAGCGCTGCGCCGGCTGCCACGGGGTGCTGCGCAAGGGGGCGACGGGCAAGCCGCTGACGACCGACATTACCCGCGACCTGGGCTACGAGCATCTGGAGGCGTTCATCACCTACGGCTCGCCCGCCGGGATGCCGAACTGGGGCACCTCGGGCGAGATGACCGAGGAAGAGATCGGCATCATGTCGCGCTACCTGCTGCTGGAGCCGGCGCAGCCGCCGGAATACGGCCTGGCCGACATGCGCGAGAGCTGGAACCTGATGGTGCCGCCGGAGGCGCGGCCGACCGAGAAGATGAACGACCTGAACATCGACAACCTGTTCTCGGTGACGCTGCGCGATTCCGGGCAGGTGGCGCTGATCAACGGGTCGTCCTACGAGATCGAGAAGATTATCGACACCGGCTATGCGGTGCACATCTCGCGGATGTCCGCCTCGGGCCGCTACCTGTTCACCATCGGGCGCGACGCGCTGGTCAACATGATCGACCTGTGGATGGAAGAGCCGACGACCGTGGCGCAGATCAAGCTGGGCCAGGAGGCGCGCTCGATCGAGACCTCGAAGATGGAGGGCTGGGAGGACAAGTACGCCATCGCCGGCACCTACTGGCCGCCGCAATACGTGATCATGGACGGCGACACGCTGGAGCCGATCAAGATCAAGTCGACCCGCGGCATGATCTATGACGAGCAGACCTACCACCCCGAGCCGCGCGTCGCCGCGATCGTCGCGTCGCACTATCGGCCCGAATTCATCGTGAACGTGAAGGAGACCGGCAAGATCCTCCTGGTGAACTACGAGGACATCGAGAACCTCCAGGTCACCGAGATCGAGGCCGAGCGCTTCCTGCACGACGGCGGGTTCGACTCGACCAAGCGGTATTTCCTGGTGGCGGCGAACGCCCGCGGCAAGATCGCGGTGGTGGACACCAAGGAAGGCAAGCTGGTCGACCTGGTCGAGACCGGCGGGATGACCCCGCACCCGGGCCGCGGCGCCAATATCGACCACCCGGTCTATGGCCCGGTCTGGGCGACCTCGCACCTGGGCGACGAGAGCGTCGTGCTGATCGGGACCGACCCCGAAGGCCATCCCGAGCACGCCTGGAAGGTGGTGCAGACGCTGTGGGCGATGGGCGGCGGGTCGCTGTTCGTCAAGACGCACCCGACGTCGAACCACCTCTACGTGGACGCGCCGCTGAACCCCGACGCCGAGGTCTCGGGCTCCATCGCCGTCTTCAAGATCGACGAGATGGACCAGGAAGAGCCGGAATACGAGGTTCTGCCGATCGTGGAATGGGCCGGAGTTACCGAAGGCCAGCCGCGCGTCGTGCAGGGCGAGTTCAACAAGGCGGGCGACGAGATCTGGTTCTCGGTCTGGAACGGCAAGGACATGGAAAGCGCCATCGTCGTCGTGGATGACCGGACGCTGGAGCTGAAGTCGGTGATCAAGGACGAGCGCCTGATCACGCCGACCGGCAAGTTCAACGTCTTCAACACCCGCAACGACATCTACTGAGCCAACGCGGCGGGCGGGGGCGACCCCCCGCCCGCCGGTCCCATCCTATCGAGCCGGACGCCAGACGGGGAATGCAGCATGGAAGCTTTGGGCAAAGTGTATCTGATCGGGGCCGGGCCGGGCGACCCGGAACTGCTGACCTTCCGCGCCATGCGCATGCTGTCCGAGGCGGATGTCGTGCTGTACGACCGGCTCGTATCGCCGGAGATCCTCGCCTTCTGTCCGCGCCGGGCGACGCGAATTCCCGTCGGCAAGGCGCCGAAATGCCATCCCGTCCCGCAGGAGCGGATCAACGAGCTGCTGCTGCACCATGCGCTCCGCGGCCGCGTCGTGGCGCGGCTGAAGGGCGGCGACCCGCTGGTCTTCGGGCGCGGCTCGGAAGAGGCGGCGCATCTGCGCGCCCACGGGGTCGAGGTGGCCTATGCGCCCGGCATCACCGCGGCGCAGGCGGCGGCGAGCGCCACGGGCGTGCCGCTGACCCATCGCGGGCTGGCCGGGTCGGTGCAGTATGTCACCGGCCACCGGCAGGCGGGCCAGGTGCTGGACCTGGACTGGAAGCGGCTGGCCGACCCGGACACCACCCTGGTGGTCTACATGGGGGTGGCCAATATCGGCCAGATCGCCATCGGGCTGATGACCGAGGGGCTGGATCCGGCCACGCCGGTGCTGGCGGTGGCGCAGGCCACCACCCGGCACGAGCGGCGGCTGGTGTCGCGGCTGGACGCGGTCGGACGGGACGTGCGCGACGCGGAGCTGCGCGCGCCGGTGCTGTTCGTGATCGGCCGGGTCGTGGCGCTCTATGCCGAGGCCGGGATACCGGGGGCCGTGGCCGCGCGGGCCATGGCGGCGGCCCATGCGTAGCCTGCTGGTGTTCCTGCTGATCCTTCTGGCGACCGACGTCGCCGGCGGAGATGTGGACGTGGACGCGGACGCGCTGGAGCGGCTGGTGCGGCAGGACTGCGGCTCGTGCCACGGCATGACGCTGAAGGGCGGCCTGGGCCCGGACCTGCGCGCCGAGAGCGTGGCGCATTACGACCGCGAGGGGCTGGCCTTCGTCATCCTGAACGGCATCCCCGGCACCCCGATGCCGCCCTGGTCGCCGCTGATGACCGAGGAAGAGGCCGGCTGGATCGCGGACTACCTGCTGGAAGGAGAGAGCGAATGAGACGGGGGGCAATCGGCCGGGCCGGCGCAAGCCGTTTCGATGCGGCTTGGCTCGCGCGTTCGGAAACACGCGGGGCAAGGACTCTGCGCGGCGCGCTGGCGGCGCTGATGCTGTCCGGCACCGCGGCGCTGGCGGATACGGTCGCCACTGGCGACCTGGGGCTGGTGATCGAGCGCGCCACCGGATCGGTCCTGCTGATCGACCAGTCGGAGCGCGCCGCGCTGGAGCGGATCGAGGGGCTGGGGGACTTGTCCCACGCCTCGCTGGTCTATTCGCCGGACGAGCGCTTTGCCTATGTCTTCGGCCGCGACGGCGGGCTGACCAAGGTGGACCTTGTCGAACGCGAGATCGCCGCGCGGGTCGTGCAGGCGGGCAACGCCATCGGCGGGGCGATCTCGGACGACGGGGAACTCGTGGCCGTGTCGAACTACGAGCCCGGCGGGGTGCGCATCTTCGATGCCGACACGCTGGAGATGGTGGCGGACATTCCCACGGGCTCGAAGACCATCGGGCTGGTGGACGCGCCGGGGCGGCGGTTCGTGTTCAGCCTGTGGGACGCGGGCGAGACCTGGATCGCGGACATGTCCGGCGGTGCGCCGGAGATCACCAAGATCGCCGGCGTGGGCGAGAACCCCTATGACGCGCTGGTGACGGGGAACGGGCGGACCTATATCGCCGGGCTCTTCGGCGAGGACGGGCTGACCGCGCTGGACCTGTGGGACGACACGCCCGAGCCGATGGGCGTGCTGCCGGGATACGGCCGCGGCGAGGCGCCTTTGCCGGTCTACAAGATGCCGCACCTGGAGGGCTGGGCGCTGGCGGGCGAGGAATTCGTGCTGCCCGCCGTCGGCCGGCACGAGGTGCTGTGGGTCGATGCGCGGGACTTCACCGAAACGGCGCGCACCCAGACCCACGGCCAGCCGGTCTTTGCCATGGCGCGGCCGGACGGGCGGCAGGTCTGGGTCAACTTCGCGCATCCGTTGAACGACACGGTGCAGGTGATCGACACGGTGACCAAGGAGGTGGTTCACAGCTTCCAGCCGGGGCCGGCCGTGCTGCACATGGAGTTTACGGCGCGGGGGCACGAGGTCTGGATCTCGGTCCGCGACGCCGGGAAGGTGCTGGTCTACGACACGCAGACCTTCGAGAAGCTGGGCGAGATCGCGGCCGACAGCCCCTCGGGCATCTTCTTCACCGCCCGCGCGCATCGGACGGGGCTGTGATGAAGAACGTCGCCGACCCCGTGGACCGTGCGCTGCTGGACGACTGGCAGCGCGATTTCCCGGTCGAGGCGCGGCCCTTCGCCGTGCTGGCGGCGCAGGCGGGGGTCTGCGAGGCCGAGGTGCTGGACCGGCTGGCGCGGATGCAGGCGGCCGGGCGGATCACGCGGGTGGGGGCGACCTGTGCGCCGAACACCGTGTCGGCCAGCACCCTGGCCGCGATCCAGGCGGCCCCGCAGGAGGTCGAGCGGATCGCGGGGGTCGTGGGCGCCGAGGCCGGCGTGAACCATTCCTACCTGCGCGAGGACGCCTGGAACCTGTGGTTCGTGGCGACCGGGCCGGACCGGCGGCACGTGAACCGGGCGCTGGCGCGGATCTCGCGCAACGCCGAACGGCCGGTGCTGGACCTGCGGCTGGTGCGGCCGTTCAACGTGGATCTCGGCTTTCGCATGGCCGGGGGCGGCGGCAAGCCGCCGGCGGCGCGCGCCGTCGACGCCACGGCGATGCGGCCGGGCGACCGGGAGCTGCTGCAGCGGCTGACGCGCGGGCTGTCGCTGGAGCCGCATCCCTGGGCGGCGCTGGGGCGCGAGCTGATGCGGCCCGAGGCGGCGGTGATGGAGCGGGTGATCGCGCTGCAGGCGGCGGGCGTGATCGCGCGGCTGGGCGTGATCGTGCGGCACCGGGCGCTGGGCTGGCGGTCGAACGCGATGTGCGTCTGGGACGTGAGCCACGCGGTGGCGGGCGAGGTCGGGCCGACGCTGGCGGCGCTGCCGGGCGTGACGCTGTGCTACGAGCGGCGGCCGGTGGAAGGCGTCTGGCCCTACCGGCTTTACAACATGATCCACGCGCGCAGCCGGACCGAGGCGAAGGAGGCGCTGGCCCGGGTGCGGGCGCTGCCCGGGCTGAAGGGGGCGCGGCACAAGGTGCTGTTCTCGACCCGCTGCTTCAAGCAGACCGGCGCGCTGATCGCGGACCGGGAAGGAGAGCGGGCATGACGCTGGATGCTCTGGACCGGGCGCTGATCAACCGGCTGCAGGAAGGGCTGCCGCTGGCGCCCGCGCCCTTTGCCGGGATCGCGGCGGAGCTTGGGCTGTCCGTCGAGGAGGTGCTGGCGCGGCTGCGCCGGATGAAGGCGGCCGGCGTCGTCACGCGCTTCGGCCCGTTCTTCGACGCGGCGGCGATGGGCGGGGCGTTCTGCCTGTGCGCGATGGCCGTGCCGGCGGAGGCGTTCGAGGCGGTCCTGACCAAAGTCAATGCGATGCCGGAGGTGGCGCATAACTATGAGCGCGACCATCGGCTGAACATGTGGTTCGTGCTGGCGACGGAAACGCCGGAGGGGATCGCGGAGGCGGCCGGGGCGATCGAGCGGGAGACGGGGCTGGACGTGCTGCGCTTCCCGAAACTGCAGGAATTCTTCATCGGCTTCCGGGTGGCGGCATGACCGTGACGGACAGGGATATCGTGAGCGCGGTGCAGGGCGGGCTGCCGATGGTGGCCGAGCCCTACGCGGCCGTGGCGCACGGGCTGGGCATCGGCGAGGACGAGCTGCTGGCGCGGCTGCGGGCGATGCGGGACAGCGGCACGATCCGGCGGGTCGGGGTGGCGCCGAACCACTACCGGCTGGGGATGGTCGCCAACGGGATGACCGTCTGGGACGTGGCCGACGACCGGGTCGCGGCGCTGGGCGCGCAGGTCGGCGCGCTGCCCTTCGTGACGCATTGCTACGAGCGGCCGCGGGCCCTGCCGGACTGGCCCTACAACCTGTTCGCCATGGTCCACGGCGCCTCGCGCGAGGAGGTGGAGGCCAAGCGGCGGCGGATCGCCGGGCTGCTGGGCGACGCCTGCCGGGGCCACGACATCCTGTATTCGACGCGGATTCTGAAGAAGACGGGGCTGCGGCTCCGCCGGAAGGAGGGGTGATGTTTCGCCTGACGGAGTACATGCGGCAACTGGTGGCGCCGACCCCGGTGCGCCCGCGCGCCGGGCCGGTGAAGCCGGTGGTGATCTGGAACCTGACGCGCCGCTGCAACCTGAAGTGCCGGCACTGCTATACCGTCTCGGCCGACGTGGATTTCCCCGGCGAGCTGGACACGGCGCAGGCCTTCGACGTGCTGGACGACCTGGGCGAGTACGGCGTCCTGGGCCTGATCCTGTCGGGCGGCGAGCCGCTGGCGCGCAAGGATTTCTTCGACATCGCGGCGCGGGCGCGCGGCAAGGCGCGGATGCTGGCGCTGTCGACGAACGGCACGCGGATCCACGGCGAGACGGCGGACCGGGTGGCGGAGATCGGCTTCGACTATGTGGGCATCTCGATCGACGGGATCGGCGCGACGAACGACTGGTTCCGCGGTGTCGACGGCGCCTTTGTCGAGGCGCTGCGCGGGGTGCGCGAATGCAAGGCGCGCGGCATCAAGGTGGGGCTGCGCTTTACCCTGACCGAGGGCAACCACCGCTGCCTGCCGGACCTGCTGCAGCTGTGCGACGACGAGGGGGTGGACAAGTTCTATCTCTCGCACCTGGTCTATGCCGGCCGGGGCGACAAGAACCGCGGCGAGGACGCGGCGCACCTGCGGACGCGGGCGGCGCTGGATCTGCTGATGGACCGGGCCTGGGTGGCCGTGGCCGAGGACATGCCGCTGGACATCGTGACCGGCAACAACGACGCCGACGCGGGGTATTTCCTGCGCTGGGTGCGGCGGAACTTCGACGAGGACCGCGCGGCGCATGTGCGCGGGCACCTGGCGGCCTGGGGCGGCAATGCCTCGGGGCTCGGGGTGGCGAATATCGACTTCCTCGGCAACGTGCATCCGGACACCTACTGGTCGGGCTACACGGTGGGCAACGTGAAGGAGAGGCCGTTTTCGCGAATCTGGACCGGTGACGACCCGATGCTGGCGACGCTGCGCACCCGGCCGCGGCCGCTGAAAGGGCGCTGCGGGGCGTGCAGCCTGCGCGACGTCTGCGGCGGCAACACGCGCATCCGGGCGCTGCAGCTGACCGGCGACCCCTGGGCCGAGGATCCGGCCTGCTACCTGACCGGCGCGGAGATCGGCGTGGCCGAGGGCGACCGGCTGGAGACCACACCGTTCCGAGGAAAGCGACATGACCCGGTGCATTCCTATGTCTGAGGGGTCTGGTTTCGGAGTGCTGGCGCACTC
>NZ_JARGYC010000101.1 GCF_029168335.1 Psychromarinibacter sediminicola | reverse complement strand
GTCGTCAGATAGTCCCCCGGCGGCGCGCTGATCAGCGCAAACGCAATCAGCGAAACCGCAAACAAAAACGGGATCGCCCACAAAACGCGACGCGCTATATAAACCATCAACATCAGATAATCCCCGCTCGATCTAGACCGCAATGGCCGAGGACTCGCGCCCGGTTATCCTGATTGGAACCTGGCGCGGTCCGGTGTGGCTGGGGCGTGCGCGGGGCACGCGCTGTCTGGGAGAATATCGGCATCAGTCCATTCCTTCACGAAGCGGCGGAGTCCCGGAGGGCACCCGTAAGCGTTCTGACGGGGGCGCCGGCAGCATATGCCTCGATAGATTCAATGACTTGCCTCCATACCTCTCGGCGCGCTTCGGGCGCGGCCCAGGCGATGTGAGGTGTCACGATGACATCGGGCCTCCCGGCGAGCTTGAGCAGCGCGTTGTCGGGCTCCGGCGGTTCGGTGGACAAGACATCCACGCCGATGGCCGAAATCCGGGCGCTTTCGAGAGCCCGCGCCGCCGCCGTTTCGTCGATAAGGCCGCCTCTTCCGCAGTTTATCACAATCGGGCGCCGCTTCATTCGGGCGAATTCGTCGTGACCGATAAGCCCCCGGGTCTCGGCGGTCAGAGGCGCGTGCATCGTCAGGACATCGGCCGTTTCCAGCGCTTCGTCGAACGACACGTAAGGTGCCTTGGGAACAGAGGCGTCTCCCTTGCGCGCGGCAAAAACGACATCCATCTCGAACGCCGCAGCGATGGCGGCCACAGCGCGGCCGATGGTCCCGCCGCCGAAAATCGCCAGTCTCGTCCCCTTGAGCGATCTGATATCGCGGTCGAAGTAACAGAACTGACCGGAGCCTTGCCACGTCCCGGCGGCGACGCCTTCCTTATACCCGACCAGGTTCTTGGACAGCGCGAGCAACAGTGCGAAAACATGCTCGGGAACCGTGCTCGCGGCATAGTCGCGCACATTCGACACGGTGACGCCCCGCGCCTCGCAGGCTTGCAGATCGACGTTGTCATGGCCCGTCGCCGCGATCGCGATGAACCGGAGTTCGGGGAGACGTTCCAGTTCCGCCCGGCCGATACGGGTCTTGTTCACGACGGCGATCTCCGCATCCGCCAGCCGGTCCACGACCTGCGACGCACGCGTCGTCTTGTAGGCCGTCCATACATGCGCGAAATCCGGGCCGCAGCATTCGATGGAGGGGCCCATCGTCTGACGTTCGAGAAAAACGATCCTTCGCATCGATGTCGCCCCTATCTGTCCTGCCCGTCGGGGCGGACGGGATCGCCCAGGACGTGCATCAGACGATTGGCCCAGCCGAAGAGAGCGGTGGAGAGGATCAGGTCCAGGATTTCGAGCTCGGTCAGGCCGGCCTCGCGCAGCCTGGCCGTCTGGTCCTCCGTGGCCTCGCTCGGGCAGGCCGAAAGCGCCCTCGCGAAATCGAAGATGGCGCGATCGCGGGGCGACAGATCGGCCTCGGCGCCGTCCCTGAAGAGGCTGTCGGTCACCTCTGTCGACTTCTCGATCTGCGCGTGGCGGGCGGCGTGGACCGCGGCGCAGTAGATACAGCCGTTGACGAGGGATGCGCTGATGGCGCCCAGCTCGCGCTCGGCGCGGTTCATTCCGCCTTTTCCGTACATGATGGCGTTGAACAGCGGCGAGCGGACCTTCAGGGATTCGACATCGTGCGCCAGGGTCAGAACGTATTCCGAGACCTTCGTATTCGAGGGGGTGACCTGCAGCGCGTCCAGCTGCGCCTCGGTGGCCTGCGCAAGATCGACGGGCCGGACGCGGGGCTGCCAGTGCGGAACGGTCCGTGTGAACTTCTTCAGGACCGTCGTCATGGGCGTGACCGCTTCATGAGGCGCAGACCGGCGATGACCCGGATCTGGTAGGAGACGAATGCATTGAGTTCCGCCAGCCTGACGATATCGGCATCCGCGACGCCGGCCTCTTTCAGGGCGTCGATATCGGCTTTCTCGACGGCTCTGGTGTCGGCGGCGACCTTGTCCATGAAGGCGAGCACCGCCTGCATCTCCCGGTCGCTGCCGTCCGACGAGGGGTCGGCCAGGTCGGCGGCCGCCCCGGCGCCGGCCAGATACCGGTCGCGAAGGGCCATGTCCCCGTTGAGCGCCGCGATCCTTGCGGCGCAGGCGGCGCGCAGGTCGTGCGGCCACGCGCCGACCTCCCCGGGGCGCAGGACGGCCTCTTCGGCGGCCTGCGTCATCTCGAAGATCTCCAGCCGCCCGGACAGGGTGCGCTCCAGGTCGGAGCCCGTCGCGATGTCTGCCTGCGCGATGGCGGTGGTGTCGGGCAGGCTCACGCGACGGCTCCCTTCTCCTGACCGACCGGCAGATCTGTCGGTGTCCATTCGCTGCCGTCGAGCTCGGGCTCGTCGTACTCCTGGATCCTTTGCCAGTGGTGCAGGACATCCTCCCGGTACAGCGTCGCGCAGAGCGCCCGCGCAAGCCAGGCCGCCCCGTCCGAAACGCCCGGGATATCGCCGCTCACCTTGCCGAGGCTGGCCGTCGCGCCGTAGTTGAAGCAATAGACGTTGCCGATCCACGGCGCGGTGCCGGGCCGTTTCTCGGAGAAGGTGAAATCCGGGTTCAGATAGGGAAAGGCGCCCAGATCCCGCGACGCCTCGCCCTCGGGGGGCTGGTAGGCGTCCTTCCACAGCCTGATCTCTTCCGCGGCCGGCCCGAACTCGGATCGCGCGAGCGGATCGACGGTGAAGCCGGTGCCGAGGATGACGAAATCCGCGACGTATCGGTCGCCGTCCGCGAGTTCGATCCGGACCCGGCCCCGGTCTTCGCGAAGCGCCGCGACCGCCTTGCCGAAATGGAAATGCGCATTGGCGTGGCGACTGACCCGCAGGGTGGAGCCGTGCGGCGGCGGCGTCTGCGTGGCGAAGGAATACCGCATGAAACGCCAGCGCCATTCGTCGGGCAGCGCGGCGAAACCCGCGGTGAAGCCGGGGCTGCCGATCCCGGTCATCTTGTTGATCGTGGGCATCTGCTTTCGCCGGATCAGGTGACGGACTTCCGCGGCGCCGTGCTCCAGGGCCTCGGCCGCGTTGTCGACGGCGGAGGCGCCGACGCCGATGACGGCAACCTTCTTTCCCGCGAGCGCGGGAAAGTCGATATCGTCCGCGGTATGCGCCCAATACGTCCTTGGCAGATCCCCGACGAAATCGGGGATGCTGGGCTGGCCGGTGCCGTCGCGCCCGGTGGCGAAGATCACCTTGCGCGCCAGAAAGCTGCCGGTTTGCGCCCCGGAATGCTGCACCCGGATCAGTTCGTCTTCCGGGCCGATCCTGTCGACGGACACGCCGTTCTCCACGGGAACGTTCAGGACGCGGCGGTACCATCGAAGATACTCCATCCACATCGGTCTCGGGATCTTGTCGAGGTCACGCCAGGCCTCGGCGCCGTACTGGGCGCGATACCAGGCTTGGAATGTCAGATAGGCTTGGCCGTATGACGGCCCCGTCAGCTCTTTCGGCGAGCGGAGCGTTTCCATCCTGGCATAGTTGAGCCACGGCCCCTCCAGGCCGGCCGGGTTGCGGTCCAGAATGCGGATATTCGTGATGCCGGCGCCCGTCAGCGCGAACCAGGCGAGCATGCCGCACATCCCGCCGCCCACGATCACCACGTCGGTGACGCCCTCTCTCTGGGGGATCCAGGGCTTGCCCGGGTAGCACAGCAGCCCGAGCGCGTCCTGCACCTGCGCCTCAAGCCGCGCCAGGCCCTGAGAGTCTACGACGGATGATGAGGCTGAAGGTGTCATGATGCGGTTCCCATCTCGGTGTGTTCGGAGCGAGGGCGGTGCCTCGCCGGCGCGTGTCGGGTCATCGTCAGAGGGTTTCCTGCTCTTCGTCCGTCTGCCGTTCTCCGACATGCTGGAACTGGGCGGTCGAGGTGTTCACCGTATAGTCCGCCCGGCGGCGCGGCGCCTCGCGGGCGAGGCTGTCGACGGCCTGAACGATGGTCCGGGCCTTCTCGTCGCTCAGCAGCGGCGAGAGGTTCAGGCGCACCCATCCCGGTTTTTCGGTTTCCTCGCCGCGCGCGATGGCCCCGGCGATCGCGGCCGATTCCGCCTGGCTTATGTCCAGAAGCCGATGGCCGTAGGGTCCGGCACAGGAACACCCGCCGCGCGCCTGTACGCCGTGAAGGTCGCTCAGCATCCGCGTGAAGAGCTGATGATGCACGTATCCGCCGCGGCCGTCGCGGATCTGAAACGAAAAGATCGGAAGCGCATCCTCCGTCGCGACGCCGAGCAACCTGATCGCCGGATTGGCGGACCAGACGTCCATCGCCATCCTGCGAAGCGCCCCTTGGCGCTCGTCCAGCCATCGCTGCCCGAGTGCCTCCTTGACCAGCATCACCAGGCAGGCCCGGATGTCGCCGATGGAATTCGGCGTCCCGGCCTCTTCGCGGTCGGCCAGCCGCCTGGAATAGACATGCGTCCAGGGCGACACGAAGGACACCGTGCCGCCGCCGGATTTCGTGGGCGTCGTGCGCCTGACGATGGCGTCGCGGATGACGGCAACGCCCGAGGCGCCCGGCCCGCCCGGGAACTTGTGCGGCGAGAACACGATGGCGTCCTTCTGTGCATCGGTTCCCGCTCGCATATCCATCTCGGTATAGGGCGCGGCGCAGCCGTAGTCCCAGAGCGCAACCGCGCCGTAGCGGCGCAGCATCCGTGTGACGGCGTCCACGTCGACCTTGATGCCGGTCACGTTGGACGCCGCCGAGAAGGAGCCGACGAGCAGATCCGCGGGCCCGTCGCGGAGGCCCGCGAGCACCGACTCGAGATGGGACAGGTTCACGCCGCCCGTGGCCGCCTCCTCGATCTCGATGACCTCGGCGCCCGATTCGCGCCACGGCAGGATGTTGGAGTGATGCTCGTAAGGCCCGATCAGCACGACGACGCGCTCGCCGCGCGCCACGGCCTCCGGAACGCCCAGAAGCGACACCAGCCGGTTGAGGCCCGCGGTCGTGCCCGCCCCGGAAAACACGACGCTGGTGGCCTCGTCGGCACCGACAAGGCGCGCGATCTCGGCGCGCGCTGCTTCGCGCAGCCGCGTCATGTACGCACCGCAATAGGACGCCTGGGTATGCGTGTTCGAATAATAGGGAAGTATGTCGTCCCGCACGAAATCCTCGACAAAAGACAGCGCACGGCCCGACGCCACGTAGTCCGCATAGATCAGCGGCTTGGGGCCGAACGGTCCGTCGATCCGGGCCGTGTCGCCGATCAGCGCCGCACGGACCCTCTCGGGGACGCCGTCGCCGCCCAGAACCCGGGCGAACTTGTCTAGCGGTGACATGGTTTCTCCTTTAAGCGCGCTATCCCGATGTCGATGGAACAATGACCAACAATCCGGCAAATTTCTTCACTTCTTTTATCTTCTTTCTTACAGTTCGTGGGTATTTTGAACGAAGAAGGCCGTGTCATGGACAACATCGATCTACGCATCCTGCAGGAGCTGCAGCGGGATTCCTCGCAATCGCAGCGCACCATCGCCGACAAGGTCGGCCTGTCTCAGAATGCCTGCTGGCGACGCCTCAAGACGCTGGAGGCCTCCGGCATCATCAGCCGCAACACCGTCATCTTCGACCGGGCGAAACTCGGCCTGGGTCTCGTCGTCTTTTCGCTGGTCAAGACGCGCCACCATTCCGAGGATTGGCTGCGCCAGTTTCGCAGGCATGTCTCCGCGATTCCGGAGGTGGTCGACTTTTTCCGGATCGGGGGCGAGTACGACTACCTGCTCAAGATCGTCACCGTGGACATGTCCACCTATGACAGCGTGTACCAACGTCTGATCAAGGGCGTCGAGCTCGAGACCGTCACCTCCTATTTCGCGATGGAGGCAATCGAGGAACAGCGCCCGATACCGCTCGTGTAGGGCCGTCTCGCCAGGCGGGCCTGCGGATGTCACACCCGCAGCAGCCCGCCTTCCGAGCGGGTCAGCTGTTCCATGCCCGTCTCGGTCACGAGCACCGTGTCGGAGATCTGGGTCGCGACCTCGCCGGGGATGCGGATGTTCGGCTCGATCGCCAGAAGCATGCCCGGCTGAAGCGGCACCTGCGTCGCCGCGTCGATCGAGGGCAGTTCATGCGCGCCCAATCCCATGGAATGGCCGATCCTGCCGGGAATGTACTTGCCGTAGCCCCTCGCCTCCAGGCCGGCCTTCGAACAGTCGAACAGATCCGAGATCGGCGTGCCCGGACGAATGCGCGCGAAGACCTCGGCGCGGATGTCCAGGATGGCCTCCAGGGCCTGCTTCTTCTCCGGCGCCACGTCGCCGATCATCACGGTGCGCTCGTTCTCGATGTGAATCCCGTCGAGAACGCTCCAGATGAACAATGACGCGGTTTCGCCCCGGCGCGGCACCCGGACTGTCGGGTTGTCGCTGTTGAGGAACATGCGCTCGCCGGACAGAACCCAGGCGAACAGTCCATTCTGGACGCCGTGCTCCAGGTTGCCGAAATCCGCCACCTCCTTGTCGGGATGATCATCGGTCCACGCGCGGTTCATGGCCGCCATGGCGGCGCTCGCGATCTCCCGTTCGTTGCCGCCGCGGCGAAGCTCCGCGATGGCGGCGTCCATGCCGATATCGGCCATGCGGGCGGCGGCGCGGGCGTTCTCTATCTCGTCGGGATCCTTGACATACCGGCACTGCATGATCGCCTCCGAGGCGTCGGCAAGCCGGGCATCGGGCAGCACCTCTTCGAGCTCGCGGAACCGCGCGACCGAAAGAAAGTCCATATCCAGGCCGATCCGGCCCTTCGCCACACCCTTCTCTTCGAGGATCGTGGCCAGCGCGCTCTTCCAGCTCGGGCCCATCGTCACCTTGCTCGACCATGCGCCATAGAGGCGGATGTCGTCGACGAAGCTCGCGGCGCGGGCGTGATCGTCCCGCAGCGCATGGACGAGAAGCGCGCTTTCGCCGTCCCGGCAAAGCACCGCGACGACCGGATGGCTGTAGATGATCGGGTTGAACCCGCTCATGTAGAAACTGTTCTGCGGCTTGAAGACGACCATCGCATCCAGGTCTTGCGTCGCCATCGCGGAGGTCAGCCGTCGGATACGGGAAGGAGGAACGGAGGACATGCACACCCCGGTATCTGCGTGTTGTGGAATTGTTGAGTGAGTGAGGGGGCCGCCGAGGACAGTGGCGGAGGGCCATGGCGGCGGGCCGTGACAGCCCGCCGCCTGTGTCTCAGTTCATTCGTCGGCCCAGTACCAGGTCTGGGGATGGGTATGCGCCGGCGTCGCCAGATCCCACCAGTTCAGCATGCTCTCCGGGACGTTCTTCAGGTCGTTCTTGACGATCCCGTAGGTCGGCATGGCCTTCGAGACGCCGAACACCTCGAACTCGTCGGCGGCGATCTGGATGGCCTGCCGCACCAGCGCCAGGCGCTCCTCGGGATCCGTGGTCGACCGGACCTCGTCGTAAAGGCGGAACCGCTCCTTGATGCTTTCCGGCGGCTCCATGCCTTCTTCGCCGTCGCTCTCGTACCAGTCCCGCCAGGCGATGCCCCACCGGGCGTCGTGGTTGATCGGGATCATCTGGTGCGGGTCGCTGCCGGGGATCCAGGGCGCCCCGCCGACCCAAACCGCCGCGTCGTGTTCGTTGCTGTTCGACGTGCGCTCGTAGAAGAAGGTGCGCTCGACGGCGTTCACGCTCATGTCCACGCCGATCTCGGCCCACTGCATGCGCACCATTTCCAGCGTGTCCACCCATTCCGGGCGAAAAGTCGGAATGGCGTCGATCTGGAACGACAGAGGCTCGCCGTTGGGCATCAGGCGCATGCCGTCCGGGCCGCGCTTGTCGAGGCCCATCCCGTCGAGCAGCTCGTTCGCGCGTTCGGGGTCGTACTCGATATACTGGGTTGAGAACTGCTCGTGATAGTAGGGGTTGTCTTCCTCGAACGGCCCCTGCTGCCACGGCTCGCCCACGCCCAGAAGCACGGTATCGATGATCTCCTGCCGGTCCATGCCGAGCGAGAGCGCGACGCGGAAGTCCTTCTGGTTGAAGATCTCGCGAAGCTCCGGATCCTTGTGGGTCAGGTTGAGGTCGATCATCATGATGTTGAAGCCGCTCACGACCGCCGCGAACATCCGATAGTCGCCCTTCTCCCGGTTCGCCGCCAGCACCGGGCGGTCGGCCGGGGAATCGATGTGCCGAAGGCCGAAATCGATGTCGCCGCCGATGATCGCGAGGATCAAGCTCTCGACGTCCTGGGAGACCGACGCGCTGAGCTTGTCCAGGTACGGCAGCTGGTTACCCTCGGTGTCGACCTGCCAGAAATAGGGGTTCCGCTCCAGAACCACCCGCGTGGCCCCGCCGTCGTAAGGCTCGGTAATGACCCACGGATCGAGCGTCGGCTTGTCGGGGTTGCCCCACCGCGCCGGCAGCTCGGTGGCGCCGCACTTCTGCAGGAACAGGTTCTGCCAGTCGGAGGCCTGGTTCTCCTCGATCAGCTGGTCGATCTCCGGGTTGAAGTCGGGATGGAACTGCGAGCAGTAGTGTTTGGGATACAGCACCGGATGCTGCCCCAGCGGCCCGCCCAGAAGCGCCAGGAAGTCTCCGTTGGGCTCTTCGAAGGTGAACCGGACGGTATCCTCGTCGACCGTCTCGTAGACGACCGGAACGCCCCCGGTCATGTAGCTCGTCGGGACCGGTGCGAAGTCTTCGTCCAGGAGCAGGTTCTCGACGTTGAAGGCGACGTCCTCGACGGTGAACGGCTCTCCATCCGACCAGCGCACGCCCTTGCGCAGGTGAAAGGTGAACTGGCGCCCGTTGTCGTCGACCTCGAAGCTGGTGGCCAGATGCGGCACGATCTCGGTGTATTCCGTGTTCCAGCGCACCAGGCCCTGTGGTTGTGGTCGGAGCTGCCGCGCAGACCGAAACGCAACTGCCCCCCATAGCTGCCGATGCTGTCCAGCGGCTCGATGACCAGCGGTTCGTCGCTGACCCTCTCCTCCACCGGCGGCAATGCGCCGGAGGCCGACATCTCTGCAAGAGCCGGCGCTTCGGAATACGTCTCCTGGGCGTGGAGACCTCCCGCGGAGGCGACCCCCATCATCACGGCCATCGCGAGCCCGGTTTTCGCGTCGGATAACCGGCCCAGCGGCGGTTTGGCGTGTCTACGCATGCAATTCCCTCTCCTGTTGACCATGCGCTGGCCTCAGTCCGGCCAGGCACGGTGGTTTCTTTTTGGCAAACAGAACTTTAGAAAGATGCAGATCAATCATAAACACTGAATCTCTCCTCTTGCGCCCACATCGCTGTTAGTTTTTCACCGTCGTTTGCGAATTCGTCGTTCTTTTTCACGTGCGGTGGGGCGGGCGCGAGATCCGGTTCTGGTGAGTCCTTTTACTTGTGCGGCGATCGCCGATCCAGCCAAGTTGGCGGTCGCGGCGATGAAATGGAGGTGGAGGGCGGACTTGGCGTCACATCGCTCGGTGCAAGCGTGCTCTCTTGCCGCTTTCGGCTGCCATTTCCTCTAGACAACACACCACTTCGTCCCCTTGACGGTTTATCCGCCGACCTTTTTCGTCCGCGAGAGACAGAACCGGTGCCCGTGCGAATGTTGCGCATCCTGATAGAGAAACGCACCCGATCGCCTATCAGGATCACAAATTGGGCGTCGCGAGCACCTTGTTTCCGTCTAGCAATCCCAGAGGTTCCCCCCGACACTCCTCCAGAGACGGCGACCGGACTTGAGGCGGACGACACGCGGTGCCGCTCGGGAGAGACATGGCTCCGTGCGCGCGGTCCGGCGGCAGACCCTAGAAACAGCCCGCAACGTGGGCGGCCGCGCATGCCGCCACGCTCGCGAACGACCCAATGACCGAAAGGAAACCAAGTGAAGAAAGTCGAACTCAACGGGGCCGAATTCGTCTACGACAGCGCGGGCGACGCGCATGAGCATGCGATCGTCGTTCTTCACGGCGGTCGCGGCCAGGGCGATCACCGGCGCGACTTCGAGGCCTTCCGTCCGCTCGCGGACAGCTACCAGGTCCTCGCCTACGATCAGCGCGGCTGCGGCCTTTCGAGCCTGACGCCGCCCTACACCTTCGCGCAGTTCGCCGACGATCTCGAAGCCTTCCGCAAGGAGGTCTGCGGCGGCAAGAAGATCACCCTGATCGGCGGCTCCTTCGGCGGTATGATCGCCTTGACCTACGCGGTGAAGTACCAGGCGGGCCTGTCCCACCTGATCCTGCGCGGCACGACGCCCAGCTATCATTTCCAGGATGCGGTCTTCGCCCACCTCAAGGACCGGCTGCACAAGGCGCCGAGCGCGTCGGAAGACATGATCCGCAAGATGATCCGGGACGGCTGCGAGGACGATCTGGAATTGCGGCTGATCCTGTTCGCGTCGCAACCGCTCTATTACGAGGATTTCGACCCGGATGCGGCCCTGGCGGAGCTGCGCGAGCTGCACATTCACGCCGAGACGCATCGCGAGCTCTTCAGGAACGACAAGTACTACGACGTGCGGGACAAGCTTTCCACGATCACCGTTCCGACATTCGTCGTGGTAGGGCTCAACGACTGGATCTGCCCGCCGGGAGAATCGCGCCTGATCGCCCAGAGCATCCCCGGCGCCGAACTGATGGAAGTCGAGGGGGCCAACCACCCGGTCCATATCGAGAAGAGCGAGCTCGTGCTCGGGCGGATCCGGAAGTTCATGGAGGAGAACGTTTGAACCGCTGGGCCTGTGCGATGAGCGTCCAGGGAAGCGCCCCGCCTGATCCGGTATCGCGCGGCTGCGCATAGCAGGCGCCCGGCATATCCCATCCACGGTGGAGTCCCGTCTCCTCCGTGGCGTCTTGTCCGGTCCGATCGAGCGGTCTCCGCCGAAGTGCCGGGGCCTTCCGGCTCTGATGTGGAGCTCGTCGAGGATCGGCACCCGAAGGCTCGCGTCCGGGGCCGAGGTCGCCTCGTCGGCGATGAGATCGCCGAGTTCGGTGTGATCGCGCGGGCGATGGACACGGGCCCGGCCCCGGATCGGTGTCGCGGCGCCGCTGCAGGGGCGGCGCCGCGGAAGTCGCCTTACTCGTCCTTCCAGAACCACGTCTGCGGCAGGGTCGGCGAG
>NZ_JARGYC010000100.1 GCF_029168335.1 Psychromarinibacter sediminicola | reverse complement strand
TCGGCGAACTCATCGACTGCTTCACGCACCAGGAATGCGAAAACTACTTCGCCGCCTGCGGATACGATGCAGATTGATCGGAAAACGCTCTAAAGGATCTCCTGTCGCGAAAGTGGTAGCGCCCGCCGCCAAGCGGAAAGCTGTCGCCCACCTTGTGCAGGCGCACGGGGTGAGCGAGCGGCGGGCGTGCTCTCTCGTTGGCGCGGACCGGACGACGATCCGGTACCGCAGCCGTCGTCCCGACGATGCCGATCTCCGCGAGCGGCTGCGCGACCTGGCGGGCGCGCGACGGCGCTTCGGCTATCGGCGCCTGCACGTTCTCTTGCGCCAGGAGGGTTGGACCGTGAACCGCAAGAAGACCCAGCGGCTCTACCGCGAGGAGGGCCTGTCGGTGCGCCGACGACGCGGCCGCAAGCGGGCGACCGGATCGCGCGCGCCGATCCTGACGGCGGCGACCCCGAACGCGCGTTGGTCGGTGGACTTCGTGCACGACCAGCTCGTCACGGGACGGCGGCTGCGCATCCTCAATGTGGTCGACGACGTGACCAAGGAATGCCTGGCCGCCGTCGTCGACACATCGATCTCGGGCAAGCGGGTGGCGCGCGAGCTGAGCGCGCTGGTCGCCATGCGCGGCAAGCCCGGGGTGATCGTCAGCGACCACGGCACCGAGTTCACCTCGAACGCCATGCTCGCCTGGACCGAGGCCGCCGGCGTCGCCTGGCATTTCATCGCGCCGGGCAAGCCGATGCAGAACGGCATCTGCGAAGCCTTCAACGGGCGGATGCGGGACGAGCTCCTAAACGAGACGCTGTTCTTCAGCCTCGAGCAGGCCCGCCACAAGGTCGCGAACTGGGTCACCGACTACAACCATAGCCGGCCGCATTCCGCGCTCGGCTACGGGACGCCGGCAGCCTTTGCGGCCCGGCTCACCGCAATGGACGGCCGGCTCCGCGAAGCGGAGACGCTCCGCCGGCCGTCCATTGCTCCATCGGCGCAGCAGCGCCAAAGTGAAGCGCCGACTCCGGCTTCAGCTGGATGAAAGTCGGGGGTCAGAGCAGCCCCAGCAGGGCGGCCAGCGCCTCGCTGAAATCGCCGGTGGACACGTCCTTCAGGTAAAGCCACGGCAGCAACTCTTCAATCGACTTCGCCTTGCGCAAGTATCGCGGCAGGATACTGGGAGTGAACGTGATCTTGTTGGCGCGAGGCTTTCGATCACGGACACGCGGCACCTTCACTGCGACCGGCCCGATCCCGGTCATCACTTCGCGTTCCGGCAAGTGACCATGGCGCACCAGCCGCGCACGACCGTCATCGAGCTTCTCTCCCGAAAAGGCCGCCATCAGCACCGCCAACTCCGCGTGGATCGCCTGTTCGATCAGCTTGCGCGCGCCGTCGCGGAGGACGTCGGTGAATGGGTCGGAGCCAATTCCCGATGGATCGGCCAGCTGGGTGATGGTATCTTCTGACAGGTGGCATATCCCTTTCTCGGCTGAGAATTGACGGCGTCTGAACACCGCCATGATATGCCGCCCCTCAGGGCATCACCAACTTTCGCGCGTTACTTTCTCTGACTCCGCAGCAATTCTTGAAGCGCTTTCCGATCAAAACCCAGAGAAGCGTTGTTCTCGCTTGCGATGAGAACCTGTTCATTCAGCGTCATGATGGCTTCACGCGCTGCGGGCGAAAATGATCGGCTCAACTTGCCCATCGTGTCCACCAGCCGCCTGACCACATCGACGTCCGCGGTCCCGTAGCGGGCGATCGCTGAAAAGGCATTACATGCCAGTTCCTCAATGGCTATGACTTCAGTCAGGATACGCAACTGCCCGGTCTCGTCGTAGCGGATCGGCGATGGGAGATCCCGGCCGGACAATCGATCGAACACCTCTCCGAGCCGATCGATGCAGTAAAGCGCGGTGGTGGGGTCGTTAATGCCGGGCGACAAGGATCGCTGGGCCAGTTCGACAATACGCCGGATCGCGAATTCGAGATCCTGACTGACTGATCGATCCCGGCCGATGACAAGCACGCCGCGCAGGCTGTCGGCGATCTCATCCGACACCCGATCACACGGATATGCCGTGATCATGCAGTCACCGTCGGTCACAAAACGACCGGGCGGGGTGTCGATCCGCAAGACAAGATCATGTTCTGTGGCAATTTTCATGAGAGCGTCCATACCAATATTCTGCACGTATCCGCTCGCATCGGGACTGACCCGCCCGGAGCCGGCATCAAAGTCGTTTGGGAGCCGATGCGCAGCCGGCTCGTTCTCGAAATGCAGGGGACCATGGCCGAGCCGTTCCGGAAAGAGCCGATCCACGGAGGCGCACCCGTCGGCGGCCAGTTGCGCGAGCAGCGTTTCGATGCGGATTGATGTCGCGATATGATGGATGAAATAGATAAGAACCGCGACACCGACAGCAGCGAGAACCACCGCAAATGCAACCGACGATGGACAGTAAGGGTACATGAACGAGGTCGCGCAGCGCATCGGCTGTGTGTTTTCGTCACCTCATTCGCAATGTGAGCCAAATCAGAAGCGAGATGCCGAGTATCGCCGAGAGCGCCGATCCGCCGAGAATACCCAACTTTGCCGCATTCAGGACGGAACTGTCGAATGCGAGGCCTGCGATGAACAATGACATCGTGAAACCGATCCCAGTCAGAAAAGAGCCAGCCAGAATGAAAGGCCACGACAAGCCCGGCGCGAGTGCCGCTAGGCCGGATCGTACGGCAATCCAGCCGAACACGAAGACGCCGATCGGTTTTCCCAACACCAGGCCGACAATGATCGCCAGCGAGACCGGTTGTACGAAATCGACACCCTGAATCGTGATGCCGGCATTTGCCAGTGCGAAGATCGGCATGATTGCAAAGCCGACCCAGGGGTGCAGCATCATCTCGAGCCGTTCGACTGGTGAGAGCGACTCAGTGACCGCTCTGCCGGCTTGACGCAGGTCGCGGTGGCTTGCGGCATCTCCATGTCGACGATCGCCGGCCGGAACGGCGAGTACCCGCCCAAGGATTGCACGCAGGCGGGCATCGCTCACCCATATGCGCGTTGGCGTCATCAAGCCCAGAATGACACCTGCAATGGTCGCGTGGACGCCAGAAGCGTCGAAGCATAACCAGACTGCCGCTCCCAGAAGGAAATAGACCGGTACGCTTCTGATCCCGAGTCGCGATACGCCTGCGACGATACAAATCCCCAGAAAGCCCAATCCGAGAGCCGACCAGTTCAACGCCTCACCGTAACCGAAGGCGACTACAAGGATTGCACCGACGTCGTCAAAGATGGCCAAAGACAGCAGGAACAAACGCAAGGTGGGCGGGATCCGGCTTCCGAAGAGCGCGAGGCACCCGATCACGAAGGCCGTATCGGTCGCCATCACGGTTCCCCAGCCGTGCATGCCAGGTTGCCCGGACATCAACACAAGATACAGAGAGACTGGCACGACCATGCCACCCAAGGCGCCTGCGAACGGCAGGGCGGCCTGTCGAGGGTTTCGCAATTCGCCCAGAACCAACTCGCGCTTGAGTTCCAGAGAAAGCACGAAGAAGAAAAGGGTCATCAGACCGTCGTTGATCCAGTGCCGCAGAGAGCGGGTGAAATCCAACGAGCCGAATGTGAGACCGATGGGGGTCTCCCAGAAGCTCAGAAAGCCTTCTTGCCACGGTGAGTTGGCCAGCCCCAAAGCCACCAGTACAGCTAGGAGCAGGAGCCCACCAGCTGCCGCTTCGATCTTCAGGAAGCGTGCGAATGGTTTCGTTATGCTGTCGGCGGCCTCATGGGGCAGGCCTTGATTAGAATCGATCACTGGAGAAGCATACCTTAGCGGGTCGTGATAGGTTGTGCCATCGCAACGCGGATGCGTTGACCACGAGAAGCAGTTGCCGGCGCCTCAGCCGCGTCGCGTACGGCTCAGGCGGCAAGCGTCCGGGCCCCCCGCGAATGAAAGAAATCTCCGGTGCTTCTCGTCTCATAGGTGCAGCCTTGCGCAGCGGAAGCTCTGCCAAGTGTTATGCGCGTCGTCTCCCGCCGCCATCAGGCTCCGTATTCAGTGATAGCCAATGACTTGGCCCTCTACCTATTTCTTCTTGTGCTCGCCTAGATTGGTCAAGGTTTTGCCCTTCGTGAAGTCGGCTGTTGCAACGACCTTTTCCTTCACCTTCTTAGGCTTCTTCGCTTCACGGTTGCCGCGTTGCTTGTTGCCTTTGGTCATTTCCGTTTCTCCTGATTGTGAATTATTTTTCTGAACAGATCGGCGTTCACATCCTTCAGGAATGTGATTTCTCGTTCCGAGACTCCTGATGAAAGGGCGCGTCCATTCACATCATTCCACCCATGTCGGACATTTCGCTACCGGCAGCAGCCTCCTTGGGCTTTTGCGCGACCATCGCCTCGGTCGTGATCAATAGCCCGGCAATGGACGCGGCGTTTTCCAGGGCGATCCGAACGACTTTCGTCGGATCGATGACACCGGCCTTCAGCATGTCGCCGTATTCTTCGGCCTGTGCGTCGAAACCGAAGCTCCGGCTGTCGTTTTCGATGACCTTGCCAACAACGACCGATCCGTCGACCCCGGCATTTCCGGCAATCTGGCGCAGCGGTGCCTGGATCGCGCGCCGAACAATTTTGATGCCGGCATCCTGATCGCTGTTCTCGCCCTTCAGCGATGCCAGAACTTTGCCGGCATGAACCAAGGCCACGCCGCCGCCGGGCACGACACCTTCCTGAACCGCAGCGCGGGTGGCGTTCAGCGCGTCGTCGACGCGGTCCTTGCGCTCCTTCACCTCGATCTCGGTTGCTCCACCTACCCGGATTACGGCAATGCCACCGGCAAGCTTGGCGAGCCGTTCCTGCAGCTTCTCCTTGTCGTAGTCCGAGGTGGTGTCCTCGATCTGCGCCCGGATCTGCGTCACGCGCGCCGCGATCGCGCCTTTGTCGCCGGCACCGTCGATAATCGTCGTGTCATCCTTGGTGATCATGACCTTTCTGGCGGACCCGAGCATGTCCATGGTGACATTCTCCAGCTTGGTGCCCATTTCCACGGAAATCACCTGACCGCCCGTCAGCACGGCGATGTCTTCCATCATCGCCTTGCGGCGATCCCCGAAACCTGGTGCCTTGACGGTCGCCACCTTCAATCCGCCGCGCAGCTTGTTGACGACCAGCGTCGCCAGCGCCTCGCCCTCGACATCCTCGGCCACGATCAGCAGTTGCTTCTCGGCCTGAATCACAGCCTCCAGCAACGGCACCATGGATATGAGAGAGGTCAGCTTCTTCTCGTGAAGCAGGACGACGCAGTCATCCAGCTCGATGACCATTTTCTGAGCATTCGTGACGAAATAGGGGCTCAGATAGCCGCGGTCGAACTGCATGCCTTCAACCACTTCGGTCTCGGTCTCCAACCCTTTGTTTTCCTCAACGGTGATGACCCCTTCCTTGCCGACCTTGGCCATCGCGTCGGCGATCTGCCGACCGATATCGACTTCTCCGTTGGCCGAGATGGACCCGATCTTGGCGATCTCGTCGCTATCACCGACCGGTCTGGACATGGTCTTGATCTCGGCCACGACTGCGGCCACCGCCCTGTCGATTCCGCGTTTGAGATCCATCGGGTTCATGCCGGCCGCGACCGACTTCATACCTTCCCGGACAATCGCATGGGCGAGTACGGTTGCCGTGGTGGTTCCGTCGCCAGCCTCGTCGTTCGTGCGCTGCGCGACCTCCTTGACCATCTGGGCGCCCATATTCTCGAGATGGTCCGAAAGCTCGATCTCCTTGGCGACGGTCACACCGTCCTTGGTTATGCGGGGCGCACCCCAGGATTTATCGAGAATGACGTTTCGGCCCTTCGGGCCGAGGGTGATCTTGACGGCATTTGCCAGCGTGTTGATGCCTTTCAGCATTTGGTCGCGGGCATCGGTACTGAAGCGAACTTCCTTGACGGACATGGTGTGAGTTCCTGAGACTGGGATTGATGTGAAAGGATTCGGGCTCAGGCGATCACGCCGAGAATGTCGCTCTCCTTCATGATCAGAGGGTCTTCGCCATCGAGTTTGATCTCTGAGCCGGACCATTTTCCGAACAGGATCCGGTCGCCGGCTTTGACGTCCATCGGGATGCGCTCGCCGTCCTCGCGCCTTCCCCCAGCACCGACGGAGACAACTTCGCCTTCTTGAGGCTTCTCCTTGGCGGTATCTGGAATGATGAGGCCGCCCTTGGTCGTCTCGTCGCCTTCAATGCGGCGAACGAGGACCCGGTCGTGGAGGGGAGTGAATGACATCGACGTGCTCCTTGTCGAGGATTGTCGGGCGTAAGTGCCTTGTTCGAATGCCCGGCTTCGATGCGCGCAAGGCGGCGACAACCTGGTGGGGCAATTCTTCGAGATTGCGGATCAGACCGCCGCGGTATTGCATCACGGGCGTCGAACAGAGTTCCCGCCAGCGATGATCGAATTGATCATTTCTGCGACGGTCCGGTGCCTTTCCATTTCGAGTTCGGTGCCAACGGCATTCTCATGGGTTGCCGCGGCGTCGCGAAGAACTCCCACGATCTCGTGCTCCGGCAGCACCCCGCGATCGTGCAAGGCAAGCAGGAGCGCCTCGCAGATTGACAGGGCGGCCTGGCCTGCATGTTCGCTCGCGGTCGACATCTGGCGTCCCTTCCTTGGCATCGTGATCCCCGTGGAAGGCGAGTTTCAGATACATCCGTACTTCTCGCAGGAAGTGCTCTATGCTGGACTGATCCAAAGCAGTGTCCGGGCCGATTTCCACACCTGGGTTACGGCACGTCGGGAGCCTTCATGATATCAGCCGAACACAGCCCCCTGACCCGCAAGCTCTCGGCCTTCGTCGCTCTGTCGGAGGTCGAGCTGGCCGTGCTTGAGCGACTGCACCAGCGTCGCCGCTCATTCATCGCGGGGCGTGACATGGTGCATCAGGGCCAGTCGGCTCAGGCCGCGTACATTCTGTCGTCGGGTTGGGTCTGTTCCTACAAGCTCCAGGCCGACGGGACGCGGCAGATCGTGGATTTCCAGGTGCCGGGGGATTTTCTGGGACTGCGCAGCGTCCTGTTGCGCACGTCGGATCACAGCTTCGAACCTATCGTCGACATCGAGGCCTCCGAAGTGCTGGCGAGCGATCTTCTCGATGCCTTCGCGCGGACGCCGCGCCTTGCGACCGCCATACTCTGGGCAGCGTCACGGGACGAGGCGATGGTCGTGGAGCATCTCGTCGGGATCGGTCGACGTGATGCGGACGCCCGCATGGCGCATTTCCTGCTGGAACTGGGATCGAGGCTTTCGCTGGTCGGCCTCGGCAGCAGGGAAGGTTTCGACTGCCCTCTGACGCAATACCACCTCGCCGATACGCTGGGCTTGAGCGCGGTCCACGTGAACCGCGTCCTGCGGCAGCTTCGCGAGAGCGGACTGGTGACCTTTCGGGACGGCCGCGTGACGTTTCACGACTATGGCGGACTGGTGAACCTTGCCGAGTTCGATCCGGCATATCTGGACCAGACCGGGCCGCTCCTGAAGTGAGAGGGCCGCCCTCTTGCTCGGCAGGCGGCCCCGGTGATCACTTCAGACGCCGGAAGTCACGCGAGGGCGTGCGTCGCCGCATCGAGTTCCTTGTTGGTCTCGGCGTCGTTCTTGGCCGTGTTCGCCTTCTCGGCTGCCTGGTAATGCTTCAGCGCCGCATCTTTCTTCGGGCCGGAGGGCGCCTTGTCCCACGCGGCTTGCACGGACTTCATCTTCTCGGCAGTCTTGTTCTGTTCGGGGGTCATTGGACTTGTCCTTTCTGGACGCTCCGAGAATAAGAAGCGTGCCGACATGCCGACCTTTTGGGCAACGACACGCCCACACGCTTCTCGGATACTTGGAAAAATGCACCACCGAATGTTCGGCGGCACGTCTCATCTAAACGGAGTCGGCGCCCCGCCGCACTGACGCAGGTTAGCCCCGGCGCCTGCGGAAGGTCGAATGCCTCTCTGCTTCTCAAGTCACCGCTGTTTGCTGATGAGAAATCCTCAGCCATTTGTCGTCGTCGTTAAGATAGGTCGAAGCACAGAGGGCCTTGTAGATCGGCACATCGGGTTTCTCTGCCGAGACGCGATAGGTGAGAATGGCGATGTCACGACACCGCGTGACGCGCCGTTCGGCCATCGAGACGGACCGCCAGCCGGTTCTCTGTCGAAGATGGGTCCAGATCTGGTCACCCTGGAGGATGCCGGGCGGATAGGGGAAAACCATGACAGCGTTGGTCGCTGTCGTCGCCCGGGCACTGTCGGTGCCACTGGTCCAGAAGTGTTCCTCCATGTCCCACAGAGCGCCCTGTTCGCGCGGCGATAGCGTGCCGGACTTGTGTGCCGCATGGGGCGGTGTCCTTGCGGTCCCGGTTGAGACGGTCATTCGCCTGACCCCGATCCGCCAACGATGAACATCTGAAACAGTACAAAGACGATCGCGAGTACCGCCCAGATCGCTCCGCTTGTTCCCGGGCGGCCGCCGGCCTCAGTCGAGACAGCTCGCTTCAGACTACCCGACGCCCGGCCTTCGGGGAGCAGCTGGCTCAAGTCTCGTGCGACCCTGCCGTGATCGCTGGCGAGCGCAGGAACGTCACGAAACCGGGCAAGCAGTGCCCCCAATCGCGCTCGCGCGTCGTCGCGCCCAAGCGTGACCAGTTCAGCGGTTTCTTTCCATGGATCGAGGCCTAGCCGCGCGAGAGTCGAGAGGACCGTCACGGTGTATCCGTTTTGATCTGCGCCGACCGACGCTTGGAGAAACCGATCGAACTCGGGCGGGTGCGGGTTGAGAACACTGGGGTCGGCCATCGCCAATCCTTTCAAGGTTTGCAGGAATGCAGATCATCCCTGTTTCCCAAAGGATACGCGCAGGTCGGTCTCGCCGCCCTTACACAGATCAGTACGAGCGACTGCCCTCAGGAAGTTCGCAGCCGGTTTGGTGCCCGGGGCTAACATGCGTCAGCGCCAGCCGAACGATCCCGAGGTACAAGACACTCAATCGTTCGACTGGTCCGTCCCGCACTCCAATGGACCATCAACAGTGGTGAGCGACGGATCTGCCAACATCGCGGAGACCAAAGATGAACATGCGGTCGACCAGATCGACGGTGACGTTTGCGAACCCGTTCACCTTGCCTGGATACCCGGGCGATCTGCCCGCGGGCGACTACGAGGTTCTTGTCGAAGAGGAGCTTCTTCAGGGGCTGAGCTTCGAGGCGTATCGCCGGACGGCGACCTACTTGACGGTGCGCGGAAGGGGCGGTCATGCGGGACGTACAGGGTTACGGGCGATTTCCGACAGCGACCTGAAAGAGGCGCTGAGCCGGGATCGGGGAGCGACTGAGAAAAACAATCACAGCGAGGCGGCGCTTTCTCCGCAGGAGGACTTGAAATGAATGCTCCCGAATGGCTCAAACCCGGCATTTATGGTGCCGTGATCGGTGCGGTTTTCGTCGGCGTGGTCGGTTTTACCTGGGGCGGCTGGGTGACCGGCGGAACCGCGAATGACAGGGCAATGGCGATGTCCCAAGACGATGTCGTCGCCTCCATGGTGCCGGTTTGCCTTGAGATGGCACAGACCGACCCAGCACGGGCCGAAAAGCTTGAAACGATCCGGGCCGCGTCGACCTATCAGCGGCGCGATGCCCTGATGGAGGCGGGCTGGGCGACGGTGCCCGGAACAGATGCTCCGAACCGCGATATCGCGCAGGCCTGCCTCGCAGCCCTTGATGTTGACTCGTTGCCGGAGCGCCCGGAAAGCGCGGTCGATGAAGGATGAACCGCGCCATGCCGATAGCTTCCCCCGAGACCACCGACCTCGAACGGCGTGTGCTGGCTCATGAACGGATCCTGCAAGCTCTTATCGCCTACATGGCCCGTACCGAGCCGCGTTTCGTGGACCACCTTCGAGAACGCTTCGTCGAGCCGATGAGTATGGCCAGGCACGAACACGACCACCGCGAAACCGACGACTACGCGGCAGAATTCATTCGCGCTGTGATGCTCCTCGGAGAAGCGCGCGTGCCAAAGGCGAAGGAGCCGGAAATGACCGACATGAAACCCGTGCCGCCGAAAAGCAGAGGGGAACAGGGGTCTTCCACGAACTGGCCAGCCCAGCGAGGTGGGGTTCAGGTGCGCGAAAGAAATGGCATCTGGGAGGTGCGAGTCGATGGCAAGTTTCACGGCGACTATCACCAGAAGGAACATGCCCTTGCGGCCGCGGCGCTGGTCAACTTGTCGCCATGATGACCGTCAGTAAACATCCGACAGTCCCGCCGGGCTTCGCAATCCAGGTGGCTGAGAACGAAGGCATGCGAACGAGACCGAATTCCAGAGCCTCCCCGCTACCGGCCGCGCCCACTCGACGGCTGACCGGAACGCTCACGCTTGGGCTATCGAGGACTCGCGCGGCAACCGGCGGGCTCTGGTCCGCCAAGGAACAAGTTGCGATGAGACATCCCTTGGCGAGGCTGATCGCGAGGACGGCAGCCATAGCCGGTGTGATCGCCTCTTTCGCCTTTCCCGTGCTTGCGCAGGATGGAACCGGCCCAATGCCGGAGAACGCCCAGCCGCGCAGCTATGGCGGCGGATGGGTCTGCGATCTAGGTTTCCGTGTGGAGGGCGCCGAATGCCTGCCTCTCGATATCCCTGAGCATGCTTATCCAACCGGGCGCTCCTACGGGACAGGGTGGGAGTGCGACCGAGGGTACGAGGAGGTGGACGGGACGTCGTGCAATCCCATCCCGGTGCCCGCCAATGCCTTCCTCCGGTCTTCCGGTTACGATTGGCAATGCGAACGCGGGTTCCGGCGGGAGGACGAGGCATGCGTGCCCATCGTACTCCCCGAGCGTGCCTACCTGACAGACGATCACTCGGGGACTGGATGGACCTGTGATCGTGGCTATGAGGCTCTTGCAGGGACATGTTCGCCGATTGCCGTGCCAGAGAACGCGTATCTGACCAACGCGGACTACGGCGCCGCCTGGGCTTGTGAGAGAGGCTTCGTCAGAATCGACGACCGATGCGACGCGGTTGTCGTGCCATCGAATGCCTATCTGGACGAGGCATCCTATGGACCGGGCTGGAGCTGCGAGCGCGGATACGAGGTGCTGAATGGCGCCTGCGTCGTCATCGATCTGCCAGAGAACGCCTATCTCGACCAGTCCGGCAACCGCTGGAGCTGCAATCGAGGCTTCCGGCTCTCCGACGGGGCGTGCGTCCTTGGAAGATGAGGGTGACACCTTTCGAGACGCTCGTGTTTCTGCAGGGCAGCCGGTATTGCGACACCGACCTTCTATCGGAGGAGGCGTGGCGCCTATTCGAGACCACGGACGCCGGATGGTCACGCGTCCAGGCGATCTGCGATTTCGTGCATGGACATGTCCGCTTCGACTATATGCAGGCAGAGGCAACGCGCACCGCGTCGCAGACCCTCGCCGAGGGGCAGGGTGTCTGCCGCGACTTTGCCAATCTCGCCATCGCCCTGTGCCGATGCATGAACATTCCGGCCCGCTACTGCACCGGATACCTGAGCGAAATCGGGGAGCCTCTCCCTCGTCCACCCGGGGATTTTGCCGCGTGGATGGAGGTGTTTCTCGCTGGTGAATGGCACATGTTCGACCCGCGGAACAACAAGCCGAGGTTTGCGAGAA